>JAZOWX010000029.1:0-4807 GCA_045659405.1 Eubacteriales bacterium
TTCTCTCCAAAGACGGAGGCTTAACTGAGGATACACCTACTACTAAAATTAGTATATCCGATTTGTTCGAATTTGTCAAGAGATATGATGCAGAATTTAAGCCAAAAACTGTAAATAAAATCCTTTTGAATGAAGACGGAACGCCAAAAGTGTTCTATCACGGTACGAATACCGATTTCGAAAGTTTTGATTTATCAAAAAGCGGCAGTAATTTTGGCGAAACATCCGAGGGAATGTTCTTCTTCACTAACAAAAAGAAAAACTATCCAAACAGCGCACAGGATTACGCACGTGATACGGTTGCAAAAAAAGGTGGTAAAGAAAATATTCTTGAGTGCTATTTGAAAATGGGGAATCCGCTTGTTATCGATAGCAAGGGCTATTATGATGCGATTTCTTGTTATGATGCAAACGCAGAAAGGATATTGGAGCGTTATTTCTTTGAGAACGAAAAGTATGACGGAATTATAGTAACAGATAGTACAGGAAAAAGCGGTGATGCCGTATTGGCTGCTGTCGATAACGCTAAACAAATAAAATCTGCTACAAATAACATCGGTACATTTTCACCTGCTGACGAAAAAATTCAATTTTCTCGTGAAGTATCTGACGTTAACCCGGCAAATGCACGAAAAAAGAATCCGAGCATTGCGGATGTTGAGCGCCGCAAGGCAGAGTTTGAAAAGCTCCGTGTTTACGAAAAGACCGATGCAGAGATTATCATAAACAATATTTTGTCCTCGGCTCTGCCGGCAGATGAAAACATCTTTTCACAGCTCGAAAATAAAACCCGAAAGCAAGCCGAAAATATTCTGTATGATACTCTCAATCGTGCTGCAACAGATGCCGATAAAACAAAGGCTGCATCCGATTTAGCCGATTATATCATAATGCACTCGGTTGTAAAGGATTACGTCAACGAACAAGAAAAATCCGTTATGCGTGAGGATTATCAAATTGTGGTTAGCTATCTCGGAGCGTTCCGCAACCTTTTCAACCTTGACGGAATAAAGGATGAGATAAGGCACCGTTTTGATGATAAGGCGGGCGGCATTTATATGCAGTGGGCGGCAAAAGCGGGCAACCGCAGAGTAACCGTTGATTCGGTTATCGAAGATATCAATGCAACGCTCTCGGGGCTCCCCGGCTTCCCGATAGAGGCGGTTAATGAGGCTGAAATTTTCTTTGGTATATATGATGCTTATCAAAGCGCCAAAGACGGTCTGAAAAGGGAGAGCACAGCATATCTCGATAAGTATATCACCCCCGAGGAGCGCAAGAAGCTAAAGCGAGATATTGTCAACAGTATTCTTGAGGCTCGCAAGGCTCTCGGACGTGAGTCTGCACTCTCTAAGGTTATGCGTGAGTATAACAGACGGATGCGTGAAGCAAGCGGAGAGGTTGAGCGTATGAAGCAAATAAACAAGCTTATCTTCCAAGTGGACGAACTTAAGAATATGTCTATCGGACGCTTTGTTAATGCCAACACGTACAGGACCGATTTGTTTGATACTGCTATTGCCGAGCTTAAAAAGATAACCCGAGGCGGCAATATCAGCGTAGCAGGCATCAGAACGGCTGCATCCCACCTTGTACAGTGGTACAACAAGAGCAATCCGCTGATAGGTGAAAGTGGCTTTGATTCTGCTGTATTTGATGCTCTTTCGAGAATTGCCGATAACAACCTTATCGATGAAAAGGGAAACGTTATCAAAATACAGGAGATTTTAGAGCAGTACAAAAAGAACCTCGACCTTTCTAACGTTCTTGATAAAAACGGCAGAAAGATACCGAAAAACAGTATATGGCGAGCTGCGGAAGAAAATAAAAATCCGATAACACTTAAAGAGGTTGCCAAACAACTGCGAGCAAAGGGTATCGTTATAGAGGGTGACGAGTCCGCTATATTCGACTATATTCAAACCGCATACAAGGACCCGGCTCGTCCGCTTACTACCGAGGATTTTCGTGACCTTACCGATGTCGTGGCATATTTCCGCAAATATATCACGAATTTTAAAAAGGTATACAGGAACGGTAAATACGAGGAAGCTCTTCCTATCGCACGTAATTACGTTGATATTATGGAAAAAAACGAGAGCGTACGTGTCGGTTGGTTGACAAAGCTCGGAAAGGGCGGGTATGCGCAGCATTTCTTCCGCCCACAGACCATAGCTAAAATTATGGACGGCTATGAAAAGGGATTTTATACCGATATGCTCGGGGAGTTCCGCCGTGGCAGTATTCAGGCAGCGGATTATGAATACGAAATGCAAAGAGATATCGAGCCGTTTTACAAGAAAAATAAAAAGTATTTCAAGAGTCTGAAAGACAGGACTGTGAAATATGACGGCAAGGATATCCCGGTAAATATCGCAATGTCGCTTTATATGACGTCAAAGCGTGAACAAGCGCGGGCGGGCCTCGGTGCTTCGGGATTCCAATTTGAGCTGAACGGTGATAAGGTCGCAAAGTTCTCTGGCTGTAATAATACCGGCTCTATCGAGGGGCTTATAAACGGCATTTCAGAGATGCAAAAGGCGCTTTACGAGCAGTTCAGCGATACCGATAAGGCTTTTATAGAGCTTGCCGAAAATATCTTTAATACTCGCTGTAAGGAGCTGAAATATAAGACGGATATCGAAACTAAAGGCTATTCAAACACGGTTGACGGTTATTATTACCCGATAAGACGTGCGTTTGTCGCAAAGAGCATAGACTCGGATTTTGAGGACCTTATGGGCAGGGCGAGCAACAAATCCTTTAACAAGGATACGGTCAAGGGCGCTAAAGGTGTGCTTTGCATTATGCCGCTTACCGATATGCTCCGTAGACACGTTAAGGGAGTTGCGCAGTATGCGGCACTTGCAAACGTAGTAAGAAATTATGACACGCTTTACAATCTTAACCTCAACGATAACGCAAACGACCCGGTGTCGGTACATAGTACAGGCCAAAAAGCGTGGATTGGCGGCGAAGATTATATGAAGCAGTTGCTTTCTGACGTGCAGGGGATAGGACGGCAGAAAAGTCCTATACTATCCTCTATTATGGGCGGCTATGCTACGTATCAGCTCGGTGCAAATCCTAAAACGTGGCTGTCGCAGACATCCTCGCTCTTTGCGGCAACAAGCGTTCTCGATTTTGATTGTGTAATGAGAGGGATTACGGTAAAGTCATCAGACGTTGATACCTATTCCGCTATTGCAAAAATACGAAATGCTAATCACGATGCGGTGCTTGCGCAGTCAAATGCGAACAAGAGTTCGCTTTTGGCTAAAAACAACAAGGTTGTAAACTCTTTGAACGACTTTGGTGAACTTCTTATGAAGCCTATTTCTGCTGTGGACCGATTCGTTGTTAAACGCCTGTTCGGTGCTTGTCAGTTGCAGGTAGAGAAGAACAGCGGTGCTAAAGTAGGTACAGAAGCAAACAAAAAGGCAGCAGGAGAGCTTCTCGAAACGGTTATAATTTCAACACAGCAAAATTCATACGCTACCGAGCGCTCTGCCGCTATGCGTGGCGGTGAAATATCCCGAATGTTTACAATGTTCTCTGCTGACGGTATGAACGTTGTAGGACAGGCTATTGACGGCCTCGGAGAATATTGTACGATAAAGCGCAAGATAAAAGCCGAAAAAGACCCGAAACGCATCGCTGAACTTCAAGAACGGTTGAAGCGGGCAGGAAAAAAGACGAGAAAAGCGTTCTTTGCGATGTTCTCATCGGCGGCATTTATGGGCGCTATTGCTATACTGTTTAACGAATTTTATGGCAGGGAACTCGAGGATGACGAAACATATCTTGGTTTCTTTGCCGCAAACTCTATAGGCAATATAGTCGGAGGTTTGCCTGCATTCCGCGATACGTATACTTACTTTGTTGACGGATATGAGGTTGAGGGATATTTATTCTCGACATTCAACGAAACCTTGGCAGGAATAGAAGAAGCTTTTAACCTTTCTGCTCAACTCATTTCGGGAAAGCCTGTGGATAAGAGAGATATAGCTACGGCTGTTCGCAAAGTGCTGTATTCTTCCGGTCAGATAGTAGGCGTTCCTGTGCGTAATATCTACAACTCGACAAGGGGTGTGCTCGGACTCCTCAACGGCAACGCGGCCTATACGGTTGATGACCTTTTCTATAAGCAGTCCTATAACAAGGACCTTTCCAAAGCAATAGAAAAAGGTGATGACGACCTTGTATCTACAATACTTGGTATCGTTACAGGGGAGCGCATCGGAGCGATAGAAGATGAAAAATCTCGTGAAACGCTGAATCGCCTGACTGTCAAGGGCTATGACGTTCTGCCACGTGCTGTCGGTGATACGATGAGCTATAACGGTGTCGAATATGAGCTGAGCGCAAAAGAGCAGAGCAAATTCAAATCAATTTACGCTGAAGCTCACCCGGCGCTTGCCGAGCTTGTCAAGCTCCCGGCATTTACAAAAGCTGACGAGGAAACGCAGGCGGATGCCGTAAAGCGTCTGTATAACGTCTATTATGAGATAGCACGAAATGAAACGCTTGATACCGAAGAAACGAAAACAACTCTCTTTGCAAGAGTTCTTGACGTTGAGGAGCTTGCGCTCGTTATAGCTCACGCATCAAACCTCAAAGCCGATAAAGACAAAGCCGGAAACGCAATATCGGGAAGCAAGAAAGCAAAGGTACAAAAGTACGTTTCATCTCTTAAGCTTACCGCAGCGGAAAAATACCTGATTATGGGATATCTCGGTTATAAAAATCTTCACGGTGAGGCAATAGTGAAAAATTATCTTGCCCGCTACAAGCTCGAAAAGAACGA
>JAZOWX010000030.1:0-3234 GCA_045659405.1 Eubacteriales bacterium
CGCCCCTGAGGGATGCCTGCATAATGCGGGACGGGAGAATATCCCCGAAAATACTGTCCGCAAAAGCGCACCATTCCTTTGTGCCCTCCATATCGACCGTAAAACCGCCGTTTCGGAAGATATCGAAATCCGCTTCTATATCGTCTGTCAGCGGTTCAATATGAAATCCTATTGAGTCCTTTGCTCGGGTAATAACGGGCTGTGCGCCGAAGGGCGAGCCTTTTACAAATACATTTACATCAAATCTGTCCGAAACCGGAGTATCGTCATCAAAAAGCTCTCTGCCGACCAGAGAGGATAAAAGCTGACGTTCCAGCTTTCGGACTTCCTTGCCCTCGCAACGCATACGGGGATCGATAACCTCGCCCGGGAAGTTCGAGAACAAAAGTCTTACCGTCGGTGTGTCGCGTAAACCTTTGGCTTGTTTATCCCACATTGCAAGGATATCGTCGTTGCGCGGACAATTTGCAAGCTGAGCTTTTCTGGCAGCAAGCTCGCGCAATATATCGCGATCATTTAAGGAAATATTAATCATATCATATACTCCTCTCAAAAAACTTGTTATATCTAACCATATACCTATTTAAAATATATTATATCACATAATAAGGCTAAAACCAAGATTTATTGCCGAACCATGCCGGGGAAAGAATTAATAAGTCTTGTACATTATTATATCCGGACATGGCAGCAAAAGAAGAGCGACCTTTCGGTCGCTCTTCATATGTTAAAGGCTTATTGGATTATTCTTGTCACCCTACGGTACCACCCGAAAACAAGACAGCTTGTGGAAAAATCATTTGTCCCATAGTCTCAACAAAAGATACGTGAATGATGCTCTATCACCTTTCTTTGTGCTGCTTCTGTCGGTGAAATTTTGTGATTATATCTCAACCAATTTGTCTGCCGTGTCCGCGTAACACGGATGATCCAATTCGTCAATGATCGCAGTACTGCCATCGGAAAATTCAATAAAAGCTTTGGTATCGGAAATACTGCTCAAGGCTTCGACCAATCTTGGCGTTTTGCCTGTACCATTGTAAGGGCATAAAAGCGTAACAAGACGCGCTTCTTTTCCTTTTAAAGCAAACCTTACGCAGGGTGCGGGAACGGGAAAGTTTAATGCATTGGGAAGCTCATAGCTCTTTCGCCACCCCATAAATAATGGCTTCTCCTGTCCGATAATAATACCATGACGCTCCGAGGCAACAATACTAAAGCTGACTTGGTCGCCGTGATCAGCTGTAAAACGCACGCCGTCATCTGTGTATGGCTCTGTGCCAAGCTGATAGGAGGGCTGAAAAAGATGCTCTTCGCCATCTTCACTTGTAAATCTGTCAATAACCATCGCAAACGGAGCACTGCCGGCAACGCCTTTTTTGAAAAGGATCAGCTTTCGCTTGTGTATAACGTGAAGGTACTGCTCACCGTATCCTTGATCGTAAACGCCTTCAACGCTGTCGACGTCGGCTGAAAAGCTCCATAGCATACCTGCGTATTGATCCAACGGCTCGTTATCGGGATGATATCTTCCCTTGCGATTCTGCGACATATCGTCAACCATAGCACAGTTGTGCGAACGAGAGTCCAAGACAAACCGTCGCATAGCGGAGCTATCGTATGAGTAACAGCCTGAGTCGGGAAGAAGATTTTTGCCATACGCATACATAAGGATATTCAATTTGTCCTCGTGCTGATGTCCGCGACCAAAATCTCCGGCATCCATAAAGCACCAAAGATCGTCTTTGCCCCATCCGGTACGCATAAAAGCCAATCCGGAATATGGCAGAGCAACACTCGTATACTCGGGAGCTCGTCCATCCTTGCCATTGGTCGCAAAATAATTTATTGCCTCATGTTTCGGAAAATATATGCTGCCCAAACGACACCAAGTTTCAAGCGAAGCGCGATGTCCGTCGTTAAGGTCGGGGTATTTGCCATCAGGACAAGTTATATTGATGTCAAGTTCGAACAGTGGCAAGAGCTTGTCGATGAACTCTCGGCTGACGGGATATCCCATCTCTCGCGCCGCGGCGAATACTCTGTGGTAATTCATAATGACCACGTCGTGGTAATTCGTAGACAACTCAAATTGGAAGCCGTCGCGATATACTTGACGGTCAAGCTCCGATTGGAGCATCGAAAAGGCGTAATCACCCCACTCGCGTGCATTGGTCAGGAAAGGATAAAGCATGCCTATATGTGCAAGCCCCGCCATCTCCATAATCAGCCAGTTTCCTGCCACGCTATGAAAGCGGCTAAGACGGTATCCGTGATCACAGATCGAGCGCACATAGGTACATATTACACGATCTGTCATATACGGTGATTTGTAAAATGAGTAGAACGCATAGTTCCAATTCAGTGCCAAACGGATACCCGCTTCGATAGTTCTCCAACATTTTGTGTTTTTTGACATATCAGACGGGCATTTTGCCTGCTCACACCAACTCATAAAAAGCTCTGTAAATGCCTTTGCATATTTCTCGTCGCCCGAGAGACGGTAGCAATGTCCGAGGCAGCGCCATTCGTGATGACGGGAAAGCTGCCACGTCCACTCCGGGGCTTCATTTGGAGTGGGATTAAATTCCCAATCTACGTGGGAGGTATCGGTAAATTTATGGGGAAATGCTATCGAGCGAAGCTCGCCGTTTATTATTTTCTCTGCAGCGGCAAAGTCGTCATCCTCCGGCAGTGCCCAGGCATTTTCTCTGGGCTGATAAGGTATTTTAAAGAAATTTTCTGTTTTCAGAGTGGAGCGTATGTAATCCGCCAACTGCTTTTCCGCCGCCTCGATACCACTATCGCGAAAGGTAACGTCTATATCCGACAGTTCCAAAATACTGCGATCCAACAGCTCACAAAACAACTGTTGGTTTGTAGTCATCATATCAACCATAAAATCTCTCCTAAATTATATTATTTACCATCCGTAGCGCATCTTGAGGAAACACATGGCGAGTTTTCGTTCCGAATCCGCCATAAAAATACGAGCGGGACTGAAGAAGTTCAAATTGCTGAATGTGATGTCAGGCGAGGGCAATTCCCCCTATATACGACACAAGGTATGTTTATATTATAGCATAAATCTCAACCTTTTGCAACCATTCCGCAAACAACCAGGAAAGCCTATTCGCAAAATAGGTTTTTGATATAATACCCCCACCCGGTGAGCTTCGGGCTTGATTTCAAAAGGCTGCAAAATTTCTTAAAAATATTGACAACGATCAAGTT
>JAZOWX010000031.1:0-13853 GCA_045659405.1 Eubacteriales bacterium
GCTATGCGCTTGAGAGTTAGTAAGTAAGTAATTAGTAACTATTGTATTATCTCTTTATTATCTATCGCCCATTTTGAGCGGTTGCTTGATTAAAATTACCTGTTTTTTCGCTTAAAAGAGCGTTCAAATATTTTTCACGCATATTTGCTCCGTCAAACAAAAAAAGGGGCTGACGCGGTGCTTGCGGCAGAGCAGTATGAATTGATTATACATAGGACGAGAAATTGCCGAACCCCCCTCCCCCAAAAGCTCGACGTAGGACGAGAAATTGCTAAAAAACACCCCTCCCCCAAAGCTCGACGTACATACGTCTTTGGGGAAAGGGGTGTTTTTATTTGAAAAGGTCTACTCAAAAATTACAGATGAAGAACACGGTCCTTTATCTCTTCGGTTCTTCCCTGGTTCCAATACTGTGTTCCGATGTAACCGCAGGTACGGCGGGCAACGTTCATCTTTGCCTGGTCACGGTTCTTGCAGTTGGGGCATTCCCAAACAAGCTTTCCGTCACCGTCATCAACTATCTCGATTTCTCCGTCATAACCGCAAACCTGGCAGAAGTCGCTCTTTGTGTTAAGCTCGGCATACATAATGTTATCATAGATGAATTCCATAACACCGAGAACTGCATCGAGGTTGTTCTGCATATCAGGAACCTCAACGTAGGAAATAGCGCCTCCCGGTGAGAGTGCCTGGAATTTAGCCTCAAGCGCAAGCTTTTCAAAGGCATCAATCGGCTCGGTTACGTGTATGTGATAAGAGTTGGTGATATAATTCTTATCCGTAACACCCTTTACGATACCAAATCTGTTCTGCAGACATTTAGCAAACTTGTAGGTAGTGCTCTCAAGAGGAGTTCCGTAGAGCGAGTAGTCGATATTCTCGGCTTCCTTCCACATCTTGGTATACTCATTGAGCTTTTTCATTATTTCAAGACCGAGCTCCTCGCCCTCTTTTTCGGTAAGCTTCTTACCGCTCAGAGCGTAAACGCACTCCCAAAGTCCTGCATATCCGAGAGAAAGCGTGGAATATCCGCCGTGCAGATACTTATCAATGGTTTCGCCCTTATTAAGTCTTGTAAGAGCGCCATACTGCCAAAGAATGGGAGCGGCATCCGAAAGAGTACCCGAAAGACGCTCGTGGCGGCACTGAAGCGCTCTGTGGCAAAGCTCCATACGCTCATCGAATATCTGCCAGAACTTTTCCATATCGCCTTCAGCAGAAAGACCGATATCAACAAGGTTTACCGTAACAACACCCTGATTGAATCTGCCGTAATACTTGGGCTTTCCGTCCTCGTCAACGTAAGGAGTAAGGAAGCTGCGGCAGCCCATACAGGTGTAGCAGTGACCCTCACCGTTTTTATCAACCTTGTTCTGGAGCATTATTTTCTCTGAAATATAGTCGGGAACCATTCTCTTTGCCGTACATTTAGCGGCAAGCTTTGTAAGATAGTAATAGGGAGAATCAGGATGAATATTCTGCTCCTCAAGCACGTATATAAGCTTAGGGAATGCAGGAGTAATCCAAACACCCGACTCATTCTTAACGCCCTTATATCTTTGAAGAAGCGTTTCCTCGATAATGAGCGCCAAATCAGCACGCTCCCTGTCGTTCTTTGCCTCTCCGAGGTACATAAAGACGGTAATAAACGGAGCCTGTCCGTTTGTAGTAAGAAGAGTTACAACCTGATACTGAATACACTGAACACCGCGGCGAATCTCATCGCGAAGGCGCTTTTCAACAACCTTATCAATAGCTGCCGAATCTGTAACGCCAACCTCACGGAATTCCTCGGTAACAGCGGCACGGATTTTCTCACGGCTTATCTGAACGAACGGAGCAAGGTGAGTAAGACTTATCGACTGTCCGCCATACTGGTTGGAAGCAACCTGCGCAATAATCTGGGTAGCGATATTACAAGCGGTAGAAAAGCTGTGAGGCTTCTCAATCATAGTACCGCTGATAACAGTTCCGTTTTGGAGCATATCCTCAAGGTTTACGAGGTCACAGTTATGCATATGCTGTGCAAAGTAGTCAGCATCATGGAAATGTATAATTCCGTCCTCGTGCGCCTGAACAATATCCGGAGGAAGAAGCAGACGTCTTGTGATATCCTTGGAAATCTCGCCCGCCATATAGTCACGCTGTACGCTGTTGACAGCAGGATTCTTGTTGGAGTTTTCCTGCTTTACTTCCTCGTTGTTGCACTCGATAAGCGACATAATTTTGTCGTCGGTTGTGTTCGAGCGTCTGATGAGGGCTCTTTTGTATCTGTAAGTGATGTAGGTCTTTGCAAGTGTGAAAGCGCCAACCGCCATAAGCTCACGCTCAACCATATCCTGCACCTCTTCCACCTGTGCGGCTCTGTTAAGCGTCTTACACTTCGCTTCTACACGAAGGGTTATTTCCTTTATCTGCTCGTTTGAAATTCTGTCTTGAGTATCTACCGCATTGTTAGCTTTTATTACGGCATTTGTGATTTTAATCGGCTCAAAAACAACCTCTGAACCGTTTCTCTTGATAAGCTTCATTTCTAATGTCCTTTCTCTTTTCCTTTCTTTTATTAAGCATTTCGCCTTTGGCATAATTTAGGCTTCCCAACAGCGGAAAGCCTAAACCAATATTCTGTGAGATTATTATACCATATATTGTGCTTTTGTCAATAGCCAAAAACTATATATAGTATTTTTTAATCCACAAAATTTTGTTCATTTGTTCGTATTTTGCACTAAAATAATTATTTTTTTTTGGTACTTTTACCACTTGCTTTTTTACTTTTCGGGATAAATCGGGGCAGTTTTTTTGCGCTTTGTGTAAATGTCACAAAAAGACGCACTTTTTTTCTATTTATTTCTGCGAGGATAAGTCCAAAACCACAGCATAGAGAATTTTTTGTCGTAATTTTTACTAAATGTTGTGTTTTTGCCAATAATTTGTATTTTATTTGGCGTAATTGTAAACATTTGTTCATATATTTGATTTGTTCATATATATATACTATAATAAAATACACAAACCTAATTAAAATATAGGAGAATCATAGGCAATGCTTGCCCTCAAAAAAATCACAAAAGACTACGTAACCTCCTCGGAAACGGTACACGCCCTGAAGGAAGTTGACATTTCGTTCAGAAAAAACGAATTTGTCTCTATTCTCGGCCCGTCAGGCTGTGGAAAAACGACGCTTCTCAACATCATCGGCGGTCTTGACCACTATACGTCCGGCGACCTGATTATCAACGGACGAAGCACGAAAAACTACAAGGACAGAGATTGGGACGTATACAGAAACCACCGTGTCGGCTTCATATTCCAGAGCTACAACCTCATTCCTCACCAGACGGTGCTCAGAAACGTTGAGCTTGCGCTCACGATTGCAGGTGTCGGACGTGCGGAGCGTGTAGCAAGAGCGAAGGCTGCGCTTGACAAGGTTGGTCTTGCAGGACAGTATAACAAAAGACCCAACCAGCTCTCGGGCGGTCAGTGCCAGAGAGTTGCTATCGCGCGTGCGCTCGTAAACGACCCCGAAATACTCCTCGCAGACGAGCCGACAGGAGCGCTTGACAGCGTTACCTCGGTGCAGATTATGGAGCTTGTAAAGGAAATATCCAAAGAGCGCCTGGTAATTATGGTAACGCATAACCCCGAGCTTGCGGAGCTTTACTCCACAAGAATAATAAACCTCAAGGACGGTGTTGTCGTAAGCGACAGCAACCCGATGACCGAAGAGGATATTCTCGAGGAAAAGCGTCAGGAAAGGGCTGAAAAAACTCCGCTCTACCTTTGCGGAAACAAGAAGCCGTACAGAAAAAATGCACGCGAGCGTGCAAAGATGTCCTTCTTCACCTCATTCAAGCTTTCGGCAAGAAATCTTCTTTCAAAAAAAGGAAGAACGGCTATGGTCGGCTTCGCCGGCTCTATCGGTATTATCGGTATCGCAATGGTACTTGCATTTTCAGCAGGTATCAAGGGATATATATCTTCTATGCAGGATGATATGCTCTCTGGTAACCCTATAACCGTTACGAAAACCGCCTACGACCTCAATGCGGTCACGGGAATGATGCAGAATATGGCAGACAATCTCTCCTCGGGCGATAAGGATCCGGGTAAGGTATACGTTTCCTCTCTTATTGAATATCTCGTTGAGATGAGACGCGATGCCGATGACATACTGCTTGAAAACAAGATAACCAAGGAATATATTGACTATATCAAGGCAATGCCCGAAGATCACTTCAAGGCGATCCTGTTCGGCTACGGCATTGATATGACAATCAACATTTTCACAGATTTCAAGTACGGCAAGAACTCGACACCCCAAAACATTTCGCTTCACAGACTGCTCAACGTAGCTAAATCCGTGCTTTCCGAAACCGAAATAAAGGATCAGGCGGATAGCATTACGTCACTCGCCCCCTCTATAAAGCAGATGCCGAACAACGTAGATTATATTCTTTCGCAGTATAATCTGATTGCCGGAGACAAGATTGCAACCGAGGCAGACGAGATAATGCTCGTTCTTGACTCTGACGATGAGCTTTCGGATATTCTTCTTGCAAGACTCGGATATTTCACCCAGGAAGAGGTGCTTGAAATTGTCAACAAATCCCTGAGCGAAACCGATGAATATAACGAATCGCTCTACAAGAACGCCTTTACCTATGAGGAGCTTATCGGCAAAACCTTTACTTGGTATCCTAACAACACGGTATTCACCGAAGCACCTGCTATGTTTGAAGGAATGCCCCCAAGCTATAAATACAATTCCGAATCGAGCGGCTTCTCAAACGAGGGCAAGCTTGATTTGAAGATAGTTGGTATCTTATCTCCGAAGGATACGGTTTCTTACGGCTCTCTTTCTTCGGGTATCTATTATACCGAGGCTTTGACAAACCACGTGCTTGAGGTTAACGAAAACTCGAACTTTGAGCAGTATCTCAGCTCTGCTGCAGGAGCTGCGATGGCAATGACTGCCTACAATCTCTACTACTCCTACACCTACTCATACGATAATGGCGACGGAGACCTTACCCCCAAGGTAGCACAGGCTATGATAGGCCCTGAGCTTTCACTCACAGAGATGATGGCATTCTATATGGCAGGAGATGATCCTGTAAAGCTTCAGGAAGCTATAAGCAAGCTTGACAAAGAGGATATGATAAACAGATTCTCCCGTCTTATTGGCGGAAACGACGTCGCAAGCTCTGTTTCCATCTATCCGCTCAGCTTTGATGAGAAGAATTTCGTTACGGATTATCTTGATAAGTGGAACAAAGAGGGAGATTTGGTTTACACAGACCGCGACGGCAATACGGTTACCGTCACCGAGCGTGAAACCGTCACCTACACCGATACGCTTGAGCTCGTTATCAGTATGATAAACACTATGATCGACATCGTATCCTATGCGCTCATAGCATTCACCTCGATATCGCTTGTAGTTTCTACGGTTATGATAGGTATAATCACCTACGTATCGGTAGTTGAGCGAATCAAGGAAATCGGAGTTATCCGCTCGCTTGGCGGACGTAAAAAGGACGTCAGCCACCTCTTCAACGCAGAGACGTTTATTATCGGATCTCTGTCAGGACTGTTTGGAGTGGGTGTGACCTATGCGATATCATTCGTCGTGAATCTTATTCTCAAACCGCTTATCGGTTATCCGAACATTGCGGCGCTTCCCGCAAGTCAGGCTGTGCTTCTCGTTATACTCAGCATAGCTCTGACCTTGATATCCGGTCTTATCCCCGCATCAAGCGCAGCAAAGAAAGACCCCGTTGTAGCTTTGAGAACAGAGTAATTATGCAAACATTTGTTTGAAAAAAACAATATAAAAATCCCCTCGGATTCGATTTTCGCCGAGGGGGATTTTATATTTCCGACCTGATTTCTTTGCATCGAAGCCTTACCCAAGCATCACGTCGAGTATCATCATTACAAGAAATCCAACCGAGAAAAAGACCGTTCCGAGGTTGCTATGACCAAGAGCTGTTGACTCCGGGATAAGCTCCTCTACGACTACGTATATCATAGCTCCTGCGGCAAAGCCGAGAAGATATGGCAAAATCGGCAGAAAAACGCTTGTCAGCGCTAGTGCAAGAACTGCGCCTGCCGTTTCCACCGCAGCAGATGCCGCCCCCTTTAAAAAGGCGTATATTCTGCGCTCACCCGATGCGGCAAGCGGCAATGATATTATAGCCCCCTCAGGGAAATTCTGTATCCCAACACCGACAGCTAACGCAAGTGCCGATGCCGATGACACCGCTGAATTACCGGATAAGAGCCAGGCGTAAACTATCCCGACGGCAACCCCCTCGGGCAAATTATGCATTGCCACGGCAAGCGTCATCATAGTGTTTTTTCCGAGCGGTGTGTTCGGGCCTTCCTTTCTGCCGCCGTAATGCAAATGCGGTATTATTCTGTCAAGCAGAAGAAAAAACGCAATACCAAGCGAAAAGCCCACCACCGCAGGCACAGGTGCTAAAGCCCCGAGTGCTGAACACCACTCAATAGACGGAATCAAAAGACTCCATACAGAGGCGGCTATCATAACCCCCGCGGCAAATCCACCGAGCGCCGCAGAAAGCCCCGCCCCCATTTTCTTTAAGAGGAATACCGTTCCCGCTCCGAGCGTAGTACCCAAAAACGGTATCAATATTCCGATAAAAACTTCAAATTCCATTTTATGAACCTTTTAAATTGTCACTTTACGAAAGGCTTATGCGCAACAGAAATTTATCGGGAAAAGCAAAACTCTAAAAATTGCGCACTTAACCTTTTACATCTTATGACGCAGCTGCAAAAATTGCAATTACAATTAAGGACAAAATTGTTGACTTATGGAAAAATATGTGATAAAATGTACAAACATCTGAATTACGGAGTTTTTTATGGATATAGGAAAGCTTATTTTCAACGTAGCGATACTTTTTATAATGATGATACCCGGTATCATTATGAAAAAATGCCGTCTTTGCGACGGAGCATTCGGCAAAGGACTTTCAAATCTCGTGCTTTACATAGCGCAGCCGGCTCTCATAATTTTCGCATACCTCGGCTTCTCGGGTAGCGGAATATGGCTCAATGCGCTTATGGTTTTACTGCTTTCGATACTTGCGCACATGATTTTTGCCATTCATGCGCTCCTGCTTTTTAAAAAAGCGCCCGACGGCAGACGCAGAATGCTTCGATTTGCCACGATATTTTCAAATGCGGCATTTATGGGAATCCCGCTCATCAGTGCGGTTATCGGCCCTGAAGCAACGATATATGCCTCTATATACAACATAACCTTCAATATGTTTTTATGGTCCTTGGGCGTGTACCTTTGTACGGCTGACAGAGACGAGGACGGGGACGGTATTACCGACGGCGACGTGCTCACAGAATACGGTGAGCACAAAAAGAAAAATCCCATTTCCTGGGTAAAGGTTATTTTCCATCCCGTAAATATCGCATCCTTTCTTGGAATAGCCGTTCTCGCTTTGGGAGTCGGAAAATATATGCCGGAAATTGTCCTTGACAGCTTTGAAATGCTCAAAAATCTCGTTGCGCCGCTCTCTATGGTGGTGCTCGGTCTGCGTATGGCAGATATGGATTTCCGAGGCATATTCAAGGATGTTGAAATGTATAAATTCCTGCTGCTTCGTCATATTTGCCTGCCGCTTGTCACGCTTCTTTTCATAAAGCTGATGATGCTCCTCGGTGTCGGCATTAACGAAACGGTTTCAAACTGTGTGCTTATTATGGCATCGGCACCGGCGGCAACCTCGGCAACTATGTTTGCCGAAAAATACGACTGTGACGCGCTTTACGTCAGCCGTATCGTAGCAGTTTCTACGCTTGTATCGGTTGCAACAATGCCTATGATTATGTGGCTTTCAGGACTTATTTTGTAAATAATTATTTGCTTTTAATTTAAAAAGTGCTGTATTTTTCGGTTTCCAAAGAGGATTTCACCGTTTTATACAGCACTTTATTTTTGTCTTTCCGAAGTCAAATAATCAAGTCAAAGCGGCTATCGGGATTAACCCCTGTTGCACACCGAAGCAACCCCCGACGCAAAGAAGCGACAGGCGAGCGTTCCCCCGATTTCCCAGCTTTTGCGAATACGTCAAAAAGACTGATTGTGATGCCGCAATCAGCCGAAGATGCACACGGAATATAGCCGAAATATGCCAAAAATTGCCATTTGGCAGGGATATTACGCTCATACAAGCGAAAAAGTTAAGAATAAATTTGTAAAAAATTCCACATTACTTGACAATTTGGAAATATAGTGTTATAATGCTGTTATATAAAAGCTTTTATAGGAGATTACTATCATGGTTAAACGTTCTATAGGTTCAGTCATATATGCGATACTCGCATCGCTCGTGACATTTGCGACATACTATCTTCTTTCGACCGCGCGTGATTCCGCAAACGTGCAGAACACTCTGAATGATTTGCCCCCCGCAATCAAGGCAATGCTTGAGGGCTCTATAAACAACATTTGCACCACCTTCCTTGTTCTTGCAATAGCTACGTTTGCTCTTGCAATACTTGCAAGATATTTCAAGGTTGCAAACGTTGTGCTTAATCTTCTTGCTTGGTTCTATTTCTTCTACGGCATTATCGTACTCTGCCTTCCGCAGTTTATACTTTGCCTTTCTGCTGTATCCCGTAACAAGAAATACTTCAAGAAGGCAGCTTACGTCAAGAGCAGTGCCGCTTACGCAGAGCAGAATGCCGAGAATTCCTATTCTCAGGACGAAGCAGCAGCTGCCGCAGTTGAAGCTGACGAGCTTGCAGAGGGCGATGAGCTAGGCGAGCTTTCTGACGGTGAGCTTGCAGACGGTGAGCTTTCGGACTCCGAGGACGGCGCAGCAGACGAGATTGAAAGCATTGCAGACGAGGCTAAAAAGCCCGCAAAAGCTTCCAAGAAGATTGTAATCAAGAAAACAAAAAGCATAAAGAACATCTTTAACCCTGCATACAGCGTTGTTCTCAAATCGGGCGATGCCGAGAACAAAAAGGTTATAAAGATGATAAGAAAGTCAACAGGCTTCTCCAAGAAGCAGGCTAATCAATACGTTGAAAATATGCCGGTTTACGTTAAGCTTAACGTTCCCAAGAAAGAAGCAAAGAAAGCATACAAAAAGCTCACCAAGCTTGGTTGTGAGGCTGAACTTCTCCGCTGACGGCACAGCTCTTTCGTATTTCCCGGTATACCCTATACAAAAAAATTGCGAGAGATACTTTTATGGTTAAACGGTCTAAAGCCTCGTTTGTGCTTGCGGCGATTGCAGCCGCTATAACGCTTGCTACGTATTTCGTGCTTCTGTTTTTGTTAAAGTCCGACGCTGTTCAGGATTTTCTGAATCTTCTGGAGTCGAAGAATTATGCAATCTGGAGTCTTGTCAACAGCATATTAAGCGTTATTCGTGTCATATTTCTGATACTTGCAGCAATCACGCTTGTCCTTGGAGTACTTGCAAGACGCATAAGGTTTGCCAATGCCTTGCTCGGTATACTTGCGTATTTGTATCTCTTATGCGGTCTTATAGTGCTTTGCCTGCCGCAGTTCCTGCTGTGTATCATAGCGGCGGCAATGAATAAAAAGCATTTCAGAAAGCTGGCGCAGCTTGAAGCGGCGCAGGCGGATTCCGCAAAAAACAAAAGATTACCGCGCGACACGGTTGGGAAAATGATGAAAAGAGCCGAGATTTCCGACGTCTATGACATCATGAGCTAATCCCTGCGCTAGGTTCATCAATCAAGAATACAAACCAAAACTCAAAATTCAAAAGCTTTAAGGTGGTTGCACGAGACTCGATTTCGTGCAGCCACCTCTTTGTATGCACCCACGGATATCAGCCGCAAAGCACCGCAAGCTTGTAATTACGCAAGGTTAAAATATTAAAAATATATTAGATTTGAATTACTAAAATATATCATTTCTATTGACAATTTTATGCAAAAATAGTATAATAAACTTAACTGTAATATTATACCATTCTTCTCTGACAGCCGTTTGGCGAGTATAGCGCAAAATGCGATAACATTCGTCAGTTCTATGCAAAAAAGCACAAACCGAAAAAGATAATCTGTGAAATGGAGTGAGATTATGAGAATAAATACCACGCCCCCAACCGATTTTCTGGGAAAAAAACGAGTACGGCGCAACCCCGAATATATTGCGCAGGTAAGCTGGTGCAGCGCTTTGCGTTTTCATCTTACGATTCTGCCGCTTATAGTGTTTGCAGCGCTTTATTTTGTTTTTGGTAACAATATGCAGCTTAACACTACCATAGCCGATACGGTCAACAATCTGGTAAGCTCTGTCGTTGGCGCACAAACCGTAATACTGACACCGGATATGGCACAGATGATTACGTCCTTTGCTCTGCCTCTTGCATATTTGCTCATCTGCCTCATTGTTCAACTTGTAAAATGCATCAGAGCTTCTTTGTCTATATTTGAATTTTACGATGACCTGGTTCTTTTCAGAAGCGGAAAAAGAAAAGGCACTCTATTAAAGTTTTCAGACTGGTTTAAATTCACGTTCTTCGGTGTTGACAGAGAAGAAAAGTTTGAGATGCGCACTCTTTACGGTGTGTATGATGCCAGAATAGTCAGAATACCCGTTTGTATGCGTATCGTTATAATTCCCTACCTTTACATCCATTTAAAGGAGATTCTCTGCGGTTACGGAAACGTTCTTGTTTACTGTCCGGGTGGTCTTGAATCCACGATGCTCTTCAGCGCAGTAAAAGAGCCGAAAAAGCTCGTTGAGTATCTGAACAGCAAGAAAGTAAAGGAAAGAACTTCCTACAGCTATGACTTTGTTCGTGCAGAATAATCCACTGCAGACTCACACTATAAAGTCAAAAAACTACATACCTGCTGTTCCAAACAGCGATCTCAACTGCGATTTTGAACGCAGGAGAGAATACTCACAAGGTTATCCGAACCAGATAATCCGAGCGACACCGTAATTAAATAAAAAATGGGCTATCTCAAATTCGACTTGAGATAGCCCTGATTTTTATAAGCTTTACTTTTTGGAAAGCATAGAATTCAGCTGCTCTATAAAATCATCATTCCCTACAACGCTAACGCTTACCGTATCAAAGGAGTTGTATTTTATATTAACGTGCTCCATTGAATTTTTAAGTGACATAATAGAATCCGAATAAAACTTGCGTACCTTAACAACCCCTCTTATCTTGCTGTATGGAATTTCGCCTTTCATTATCAAGCCGTACTTTATAAAAACGCCATTTTCCAAAAGCTCAACGTACCCAAAAAGCGGAGATATCAAAAAATATATTACGAACAAGTCGGCGGGGATTGTTACAAAGAGTGTTATGGGAGCAGGGACGGAAATAACCGTCACAGCCGCAATCAAAATCAAGGTGGGTATTGATATCATCCAATACATCTTGTCAACAAGCGGTTTAAATCTTTTCATTTGATTTCTCCGGGGTGATTATAATTTTTGTCCATAAAATGCTTTTGGGAATATACCACACACTCTTCAAAGAAAAAATCACCGTTGGAGAGATATTCCTTGGCTGTTTTATCAGAACAAGTAACATCCATAGGTATTTTTGTTAAAACAAAGACAGCCTTTGCGTTATCATTTAATGATATCTTAATTTTGCTAGTAAGCTTCCACGTTATATTCTTTCCAATAGAATATCTAACTTTGCCGGTGCGATAGGTTTCTCTATTACCTACGTAAACCTCAACACGTTTTTTTGAATCAAAATGATATTTTGTGTGTTTCCTTCGCACGAAGATTATTATTAAATTCAACGTGTTATCGCAATTATGTAAAGATATATGTTTTGGAAATACAGAAAATATCAACTTGAAAATGCTGTTATTTTTAAAATCGCATCCGTAAACTTTTTCTGCTTTTTTCTTGATTTTAAAAATAACAATGATACGTAATACAATTTGCAACAGATATGCAATTAAAAATACTATGGCTTCAATGATAAAGATGTTCGGAACGGATTCACGTTGAAGCTCGATAGAAAATATGAAACCAAAAAACAGAACAAGAAATAAAAGTATCCATTTTTTCATTTTAATTTCCTCCCAACTAAAAAGGTGCGCAGTCGAAACCACGCACCGAAAAACGCAGTTTCGCTTCTGCCTGACACAGTTCACGTCCGAAAATATGACAAGCAAAGCCTACGTTTTTACCAAGCATAGATTTCGGACGAAAATAATATTAAACTATGTCGCACGGTTAGTATATCACAATATAAAAAATATTTCAAGAGATGTTGATCTATTTATAATTATAGCTTATGCCATTTTTATACATATAACTTGCAAAAAATGTGAAAATGTGATATAATAAATTTAGAGATTTCACTTGGATAAAACAACTACCGGAAGGAGGCAAAAATGATTAAAACTTCAATTCGTTTTTTTGATAATATTCCCGTGCGTGCAGTGTGGGATGATGAGACCTCCAAGTGGTGGTTTTGCGCGGTGGATATTGCAGAAGCATTAACAAACACAAAAAATCCTAGAGTTTACTGGGCAACGGTAAAACGAAGAAATCCTGAGTTGATTGCAATTTGCAAACAACTGAAATTAATGGCGAAAGATGGAAAAATGTATTTGACCGACGTTATTGACAATGACGGTGTAAATACACTTATTGCAGTTATCCCGAGTAAGAAAACAGCCATATTTGTTCATTGGATGAAAACCATGGGTACGACAATTGACGAGAAAAGCAAGCAAAAGGCTTACTCGTTATTCGAGGGCGGATTGATTGAAAGCATTGAAGTTGGAACAGTTAAGGGGCTTCAACAGATTCACTCCTTTATTTTTGGCAGTCTTTACGATTTTGCCGGTCAAATCAGAACTCATAATATCAGCAAGGGCGGTTTCAATTTTGCTAACGCATTGTATTTGGAAGAAAATTTAAAATTAATTGAGAAAATGCCTGAAAGCACTCTCAGCGAGATCGTTCAAAAATATGTAGAAATGAATATAGCACATCCTTTTATGGAAGGTAACGGACGCGCTGCGAGAATTTGGTTTGATTTGATTTTGAAAAAGAATTTAGGTAAATGTGTAGATTGGAGCGAGATAGATAAAACTAACTATCTCGAGGCGATGAAAAAGAGTCCCTTTAGCGCAAACGATATTTTCTCCTTAATACAAAGTGCTCTGACAGATAAGGTTGATGATAGAGAAATGTTTATGAAGGGTATCGATTATTCATATTACTACGAGGAAGAATAAAAACTCAAACTAAACATACAAAAATGTCCCCGACGAGCCGTCGGGGACATTTCATAGAAAAAACAAAACGAAAACCAGATGTCTTTCGAGGTTCGATTTTGACTTTTTGAGCAAGCCTTTCGAAAGTTGAACATATATCTTGGATTTTGCCCAAAGGACAATATTCCTGCGCGCGCCGCTGGAAAGCGAGCTTTCCGACGGCTTTGCTTGGAATGCGAACCTAGGACCGACCGGTTATACTCCTTGTGAGCCCGCCACCGTTGTTGGCGGCACTGCGTACCTGCATCGCTTTGCGATGCGCTCACGGAGCAATCTGCGCACGCCTCTCTGATGAGCGAGCTCATCGACTCGGCTTTGCTTGATTATGTAGCCTCCGGCTCAAACCTGTCGGTCTTAATCCGAGCCTAACGGCTCGACAACAAAAGAGGCAACCGCAAGGGTTGCCTCTGCCATCTAGGATTTTGCCCAAAGGGCAATATTCCTGTGCGCGCCGCTGGAAAGCGAGCTCATCGACTCGGCTTTGCTTGATTATGTAGCCTCCGGCTCAAACCTGTCGGTCTTAATCCGAGCCTAACGGCTCGACAACAAAAGAG
>JAZOWX010000032.1:0-14591 GCA_045659405.1 Eubacteriales bacterium
CCTTAAAATTTTAGGTTGCCGGGCTTCGTCGGGCCTGTCCCTCCGCCACTCTTGATAAGCGTTATTGTTTTATTTGAAATTATTTTAACATAAAACAAGCCAAAAATCAAGAGTATGCGACAAAAAAATAAAGAAAAAATAAAGAAATCAAAAACAGAGGTGCGGACAAACAGCACCTCTGAAATTTTATTTGATTTTACCAAAATAAGAAATTGCCAAATTATTCCAAGGTAATACAATTGTAATGAATTGTGGCTTCGGTCAAATCGGAATTACCGCCACTTATCGCAATTGAGTTCCATCTTCCCTCACCCGCGGGATAATAAACGTCGGTCAAGGAGTTGCATTCGTCAAACGCATATTCCCATATACCAACAACGCTCTTTGGAATGGTTATCTCAACAAGATTGATGCAACCGGCAAAGGCTTGATTAACAATTTCCTTAACACCTTCCGAAATAACCACACGCACAAGATTTTCGCATCCTGCAAACGAAGCATACATAATGTATTCAATACAATCCGGAAGTATTATACTTGTAATACTTTGATTGTTACAGAATCCGTATTCGGGTATTTGGTATTTTTCACCGTTATAGCTTTTCGGCAATACAAGGTCTGTTTCATTTCCTATGTACCCGATAAGTAAATTTTTATTATCCTGGTCGGTTACAAAAAGATATCCGTCAATGTTGACTATTTTACTGTCTCCGCTATGTAAAAGCGATGCATTGGAAGCAATTGAGCCGTTACCGTCAGTCCACCTAACCATATCAAGCTCCGATTTATTTATAACCTCTATGAGGCTATTGCAAAAATTGAATGCCTCCCATCCGATATCCGTAACATCCTCGTGAACAGTTACGCTGAGCAAATCCGAACAGCCTGTAAAGGCATAAGCGCCAATGCTCGTAACACTCCTCGGAATAATAAGCGTTCTTAAGAGATTACCGCCGACATAGAGATGACCTGCAAAAAAAACAGGATTTGCATAGCTGTCACCGAAGGATATATTGCACCAGGCAGCGAGGTCGCTGATATGGACCGCTTTCAGCCCTGTGCAGTCTGCGAAAGCATCATCCTCTATCAAAGTAACGCTTTCTGCAATACTGATACTTTCAAGGTTTTTGCAATAGGAAAATGCATAAGACCTTATCGTCGTGATATTTTCGAGTATGGTAACACTTTTAATATTATTACAGTTTGAGAAAGCGCCCCAATCTATAACAGAAACGGGTAAGCCGGCATACTCAAGCGGAATTACTATGTTTTCATCCTGACAGACACCTATGCCGCTAATTATGTAATGCGTTTCATCGCTTGAAAGCGCATATTTCAACCCCTCACTCGGAGTTAAGCTGGTTTGACAGTTAAGGCAGGTGTATCCGTCATAGTCGTGACCGATTGCCGGTATTGCCCCAAACGTAGTATAGGTGCAGTCTTTACACAATCGATATTCATCCCAACCGATTTCCGTGCAAGAGTTATCTTTTGCGTTATGAGTCACTAAATCGTGTTGAGATTTTGAAATTTCCGAATAGGTGGAGTAGTCACAATCCTCACAGGTTACGTACGCTTCCCAACCGATTTCGGTACAGGTGGGAGCTTTTGCGTCGTGGGGGATTTCTCTATGGTTTGTTTTACCTATTTCCGCATACGTGGTATAATTGCAGTTTGCGCAGGTTTGGTATGCATTCCACCCTACCTCTGTGCAAGAGGGTGCTTTCGCCTGATGCTCTATTATGCTGTGTGAGGGAGAAATCTCATCATAGGTCGTATACTCACAATCCTCGCAGGTTACGTAAGCATTCCAACCCGCATCGGTACAGCTCGGCGCTTTTGCGCTATGAGCTTCTTCGGTATGCCCTTTTGCCGAAACCGTCTTTTGAGTTATCGAAAGTGTGGCATCGCACTCCTCACAATATTTTACCTCATCATACGAGCCGTCAGCTATGCAGGTCGGCTGTATTTCATTTTCCCTTACCGTCCTTGCGCTTTCGTGCTCACACTCACCGCAGGCGGTCAGCGCAAGAAGCAGCGCATTGAGCGCAAGTGTAAAAGTTATGATTTTGAAAATTTTTCTCATTTTTTCATCCTTACTCATACGTATATCCGTACTTTACAAACATAGCCTTTATCTGCTGGTTTATCTCTGTGCTCGTCGCTATTTTGCAAACTATAGACGCTTCTTTCAGCTCTGAACCGTAGCTTACCAAAGTAATGTCTAAGTATGTGCTATCCGCATACGATGCATACTCCTCGGTAATCAGCGAGCCGATAAAATCTGTAAATTCACGGGCATCACCTGCGTCATTGAAGTCAGCACGGTATCCGTATGCGCTAAAAATGTCGTTATCGACTACCACGTCAACCATAAGATACATTGCTTCTGTGTCATCCGTGAGGAATTCTTGAAGAAGCTCGAGGGTATCGCTTTTCTTCTGTGCCATAACTGCAACAAGCTTTTCCTCGGCTTGGGCATAGGTTTCTGCAAGCTCACGGGGAAGGCTTAAGTATACCGTCACGTCCTCGCCGTCAATGCTCACGTCAAAGCTTACAGTAAGACTTGCATCCTCATAATCTGACGAGTAGTAAAGATTGCTCCAAGCATCATATCCGAGCGCAAGTATTTCCGCTCTTGCGCTATTATAGATAGCTCTTGCTCTTTGCTCATCAAATACCACCATGCCGTACTCTGCGCTGACAATATCGGGATTTTCGGGAAGCGAACACCAAAGATTCCTGTACTCCTCTGCTTCTGCAAGCTTGTTGATTATTTTTGTGTAATCAGCCGATGAGATATAAACGCTTCTGTATTCCGAACGAAGTCCGTCTTTTATTTTGAAAACAGCGTTTACGTAATCCGAGCGATTCGAAAGATACGTACCTGCATACGTACCGTCACGATATTTTTCCACGTTTTCAGCGAGCGCTTTGGTTACAAGAGAAACGGTATCCTTATCGGTAAGCTCCACGTCGCCCGACATAAGCGTTATGTATTCATCAAATTTGACGTACGTATCATCACCGTAAAGAACTATACTTACGCTATCAACGTCATCCGAATCTGGGGTGTAATTTGCTTCTACGAACGAGCCAAGCGCCACAACACCCGCAATAAGCAGGTTGACGAGAAGAAAAATCGGGAACACAGCAAGTGCACCGAGAAGATTTTTTGCACGCTTCGTAGTAATAAGCTCGTATAAGAAATAGATGATAACCGAAAGAACAATTACTATAACAGCGGTTGCATCAAATCCGTAACCGAATATGATTATCAAAGACAGCGAGCAGACAAGTGTCGCTATGCTTATTCTGTATATATGCTGTAAAAGAGGCGAGGGAGCGGCATGTGTTGCCGATTCGCTCTTTCTTTTTTTAGCCGCAACAACCGCAATAAACGTATAAAGTGCGGCAAGTATTACCGAGTAAATATACGCCGCCGGTGAAGTCACAACAGAAAGGTTTGAGACCGAAAGCGCCGTGTAAATATTATAATTGTTGTCAAACAGCGGTATTATAGAGTCGGCAAGAAGCACAGGAGAGGTTTCGCAGATTGCGCTGTTTATAACAGTCATCAAAGCCCTAGGACCTGCCGCAATAAGAAAACCGACGGCAAGAGCGCTGAAGCTTGTACCCGTGATAGCCGTTGATACCGAGAAAACAGACACCGAAATCCACGTTGCGACAAGCGTCGCCAAAAGCTTCAAAATGCTTCCGCCCCACGGAATCATAAAGCTGTCCGCAAAGAGATATCCACACAGAATCGCCACACCAAAGGACAGAAGTATAATTGTAAACGACACGGTTAATACAGCAAGCATCGAGGAAAGCGATATTGCCGCTCTGGTATGCGGAAGCGAGTCGTAAAAATCAGAATCCGCACGACGTGTCATATAAGAATTCGAAATAAGCACGAGTATCGGCACACCAAAGGTTACGAAATTTATTATGAGCGGACTCATTTCATAAAAGTCGAACACATAGAACGCATTGCCGACAAATGCAGAGCCGCCGCCAAGCAGCTGCTCAAATGCCCAGGTCATAAAGAAAACCGTTACTGCCGATATCAGGCTTATAATCGCAAAAAATATCAGTGACAACGGAAAAATACGCTTTACGGTGTCCTTATAAATACCAAAGGAAAGCCTCTCTCTCATAATACGTCACCTCCAAGCGAAACAAGGCCACGCACCTCAAGCTCGTAGGTAAACACCTCTTCAAGCGTCATAGGAAGAACCTCGAGAAGTGCCGGTGACATAGCACGAAGCTTTTCAAGTGTCAGCTCACGGTCTCCTCCGACAATGAGATTTGCAACAGCGCCCTGCTTTTTGAAGCTGATGACGTCGAGGCCCTTGAACTTTTCCTCGCCAAAGCCCTCGGAAAATGCTATCTGCACCTTAAAGCGTGAGGTTTTTAGCTGTGCCGTATCACTCTCAAATACAAGTCCGCCTCGATTCAAGAGTGCCAGCTGATCGCAGGAATCCTCAAGCTCACGAAGAGAATGCGAGGTTATAACCGCAGTAGCTCCCCGCTCTTTTACGTCCTCTGCAATTATTTTCTTTACGTAATTTCTTTTAAACGGATCAAGGCCGTCAAAGGTTTCGTCAAAGAATATGTACTTCGGCTCAAGGGCAAGCGCTAAAGCGGTAGCCGCCTGACGCTTCATTCCCTTTGAAAACTGATTGAATGGCTTTTTAAGCTTCAATTCAAAATCAGAAATGAGCTTCGTAAACCTTGTGTAATTGAATTTCGGGTAAAGTGACGAATATCTGTCCGCCATCCCTCGAAGCGTCGCTGTCGGCGGCAGATACAGCTCGTCCGGCACAAAAGCAATTTTACGCTTCACATAAGGGTTGTCATAGACGGGGCTGCCGTCAAGCGTTACCTCGCCCTCATCACATTTATATATTCCCGTCATAGTCCGAAGAAGTGTGGATTTTCCTGCGCCGTTTACACCGACAAGACCGTAAATCCGCCCGTCCTGAATATTGCAGCTTATACCGTTAACAGCGGCAAATTTTCCAAAACGTTTTGTTGCATTTTTAACGCAAATCAAATTGTACACCTCCTTGATCTGTTTTTTCTGCTACGCTTTAATATTCGTTTTTTAAATTATTATGTGTTTCGGCATACCGTTTTCATAAACGGGAGTCACCTCGCCCAAAACAAGCGGAAGAAGATAATCTATACCGCTTTCGGTAATTCCGTTGCACTCGTCGTTTATGTATTCGTCAGGAACGGAGCGCACAGCGTTGGCAATCTTTGAGATATCAGCCTTTTCTATCGTTACAGAATATTCACCGTCAGCACGTACGAATATCATCATAACACCGCTGTTTCCGTCAGCTGCTGCACGAACAGCAGCAGCACCGATTTCAACCGATTCATCAATATCGGTTTTCGATGCAAGATGCGCTGCGCATCTTTGAGGAAGGTTAAGCTCGATAGAACGAACCTTGCAGCCGATTTCCTGCTTTACTATTCCCTCAAGCACCTTGCCGACACCCGAGAGCTGCTTGTGACCGAAAGCATCAAGTTTTCCTGAACTATCCTCACCGACGTACGAGCCGTCCTCAAATCTAATGCCCTCTGATGCAGCTACAAGCACCGCATTCTTTTCCTCGAGTGCCTTTTTGACGTCAGAGAGGAATTTTTCCTTGTAAAATACCTTTTCGGGAAGGTATATAAGCGAGGGCGCACGGTCAGCACCAACTCCTGCAAGAGCAGCAGATGCGGTAAGCCAACCTGCATCTCTACCCATAATCTCAACGATAGTTACAGCCTTCATAGTATATACGTCTATATCGGCAAGTATTTCTTTTACCGTTGCAGCAACGAATTTCGCAGCCGAGCCAAAGCCGGGGGTGTGGTCGGTTGCCGCAAGGTCGTTATCTATGGTTTTCGGAACACCTACAACACGCATCTCATAGTCGTGCGCACTTGCGTATTCGGAAAGCTTCAAAACGGTATCCATAGAGTCGTTACCGCCAATGTAGAAGAAATATCTGATGTTGTATTTCTTGAAAATTGTAAGAAGCTTTGCGTACGTATCACCATCCTGCTCATAAGACTTCAGCTTCTTTCTGCAAGAGCCGAGCGCTGCGGCAGGGGTGTTTTTGAGAAGCTCAACGTCGCTGTCGTCCTTAAATCTATCGAGAAGGTCTACAAGTCTTTCCTCAAGAAATCCCTCGATTCCGTTTTTCATACCGTAAAGAGTGTCGATAACACCCTCGCTGTGTAAGGTTTTAGCTCCGAGTATAACTCCCGCAAGCGTTGCGTTAATTGCTGCTGTCGGTCCGCCTGACTGTCCGACTACTGCATTTCCCTTAAGAATATTCATTTCAATCTCCTTTTTGTGCATTAAATATATTTGTTTTTTATTTACCAATATTCTATCACACATTTTTGACGATTTCAATATATTTTTATATTTTTACGAAAGCACCGAAAGATTGATATGCGAGAGCGCCGCTGTGAGATATTCTTTCCTTGCGAAGCCGTAATCGGCAAAATAAGCGTGCTCGTATAAATCAATACAGAGCTTTGGGGTAATTCTGTCGTTAAGATATATCTCTTTTGGGGATTTCGTATTTAAAGCAAATATGCCGTTTGCGCTCTTTACCACAAAGCAGTAGCCCTCGCCAAAGCCTATCGCACCGCGCAGTGTGCTATACAAAAACGAGCTTTCCGAGCCGTACGCAGTCCTTATCGGATCAGAGCGTGTTCCGGGGGCGCAAAAAGATGAAAAATACAGCTCGTGAGCCCCTATTTCCGAAAGCAGCTCAATCGCTTCCTCTTTTACGTCCGCCTTTATTCTGCGGTGCTTTTTTATATCCGATATACCAAGCTCAAAAAGTTGCGCCTCGCTTTTTACAAGTATCGAATAACGAAGCATTAAGGTATTCAGATACTCCTTATGTAGCCTGTACGCATTTTCCGAAAGAAAGCTTATGGGTTGCTCTTTCATAAATAACCTCCAAAAAAAATCAGCCTATGTACAATATATGCACACAGGCTGTTAATGTAAACAGTTATTATTAACCCAAAAGCTCTCTTTCGGTAAAAGTGTATTCGGTGTTGCAGAAGCGGCATACTGCGGTAAGCTCACGCGGCTTTCCCTCTGCCTCCTGCTCGTCAAGAAGCTTTGCCACCTCGGTTTTGCCGAGCGAGAGAATTTTTTGTTTCATTCTTTTTTTAGAGCAGTCGCACTTGTATTCAACCTCAAGCGTATCAAATACGTCGTAAGGTATATCCCGGAGCGCTATATCGGCTATTTCTTTATTGGTAAGACCCTTTTCGAAATAGCGTGAGATGTTGGAAAGGTCATTTGCATTCCGCTCCAGAAGCGAAACGGTATTGTCATCGGGATAAGGCATAAGCTGAACAAGCACGCCGCCCGCCGCAAGGCAGGTATAGTCCTTATCAACAAGCACTCCGAGCGAAAGGAGCGTCGGCACCTGCTCACTTTTTGCAAAGTATACTGCTATATCCTCGGCTATCTCACCGCTTGTTATTTCTATTGTACCCGACTGCTGCTCACCCTCACCGAGAAAACGAACAAAGGAAAGCGTTCCTCTGCCGACAGCAGCGCCCACGTCAAGCTTTCCGTTTGGCTTTTTCGGCGGATTTGCAAGCGGATTTTCGATATATCCCTTAACGTTTCCGAAATAATCGGCTACGGCAATAAGCTTGCCTGCCTCACCGTCACCCGAAAATGCGATAGTCACGGTGTCACCGTTTTCGGGGAGCATTGTTCCAATCATAGATGCCGCACTTACAACTCTGCCGAGCGCTGCGGTAGCTGTGGGGGTGGTTTTATGCCCTTTTATCATTTCGTTAATTATATTTTTGGAATTGAGGACGTAAATTCTTGCAGAGCCGTCCTGTGTCATTCCTCTTAACATTTCTGATTTCATTTTTCAAATTCCTTTCCAAGTTTTATGCCTTTTTGCAACGAGCAACAATATATGCCCTATCACAGCCGTCATTTGCAGGTGTGCCTGAAAAATCGCTGTAAATACCGAGAGCTTCAAATCCCGTATCACGGAGCATATTTTTTATAGAGCGAAGCGTATACATACGCTCTGTCTGAATCTCGTCATATCGCTCGTAATTATCGCCGCATTTTTTGAAAGCCGTTATGTAAAAATCGCAAAGAGACGTGCGTTTTTCGTATCTGTTCTGCCACACAAGCATATCCTCGCCAGATTCAAATACGTAAGAATTATCAGCATACACGTTCTCGAATTTTCCACGGCAATTTACGTCAAATATAAAAATACCGTCAGGCGAAAGATAGTTATGCACTAAATCAAGGCATAGCCTGAAATCGCTCGGTGTCGTCAGGTGATTCATAGTATCAAGACAACAAACGCAAAAATCAACCGTGCCGTAAAGCTCAAATTCGGTCATATCCTGGCATAGCCATAAAATTTTCCCGGGGAGATTTGCTCGCATCTCGTTTTCGGATGCTCGACAAAGCATATCTGCCGAATAATCAACACCAGTCATATCATAGCCGCGAGCGGCAAGCTCTAAAGTCATTCTTCCCGTTCCACAGCCAAGGTCAAGTCCGAGCGTGGGCGCAAATTTCATATTATCACGGAGCGTCACTTCCACAAAATCCGCCCACACCGAATAATCTATATCACGGTTTACCGCATCGTAAACGTCAGAAATCAAATCGTATATCATTCATTCACTCCAAAATCAAACAGATTCAGCATACCAAGCCCTGAAGCCTTTCGCACGGAGCGCTTGTGTTGCATTTTCTGCCCGATATTTACTGTCGAATATTCCAAAAACGCTCGGTCCGCTGCCACTCATAGCTGCAGCTACAGCTCCAAGAGAATACATTTCGGACTTTATCATTTTACTCTTTGGACAGCTGTCAAAAACCACTTCTTCAAAGATATTGTAAACGGCTGTAAGGTCGGTTTTTTTGTTTTTCAGCGAGGATAGCATAACGCCTAAAAGCTCTTCTCCGCGTGTTGGGATGCTGCCGTCAAAGTCCGAATAAAGCCTGTCCAGCGCCGCATAAGCCATAGGGGTTGATACATATTCATCGGCAACCGCAACAGCTGTATAAAGGTGCGGATTATACGTAGGTGTTATAATTTCACCGCGCCCCTGACAAAGCGCTGTGCCACCGTCGAGGCAATACGGCACGTCAGAGCCAATCTCAAGCGCCAAGGATGAAAGAGCACGACTTGAAAGATAATGCCCGAAAAGCTTATTCATCGCACGAAGCGTTGCCGCAGCATCAGATGAGCCGCCCGCAAGTCCTGCAGCGATTGGTATGTTTTTTACAAGCTTGATTTTAACCTCTGCCGTCTTTGCAGTACGTTCAAGATAAAGCCTTGCCGCCATAACAGCAAGATTTTTGTTATCTGTAACAAGTCGGTCTTTGCCCATAACCGTTAAAGAAACCGAGGTGTTTTTTGCCGGTGCTACGCTTACCGTTAAAGTATCGCAAAGAGAAAGCGAGTGCATAACCGTGTTTATATCGTGATATCCGTCAGGACGTTTTGCCGAAACGTCAAGAAAAAGATTGATTTTTGCATAAGCATTTTCTTTTACAGCACGCATTTTGCACCTCCGCCACTATTATTTCATACCTATTATATAACTTTTCCGAAAAAATAGCAAGTAATTTTTCATTTTTATTGCAAAAACCGAAGCGTTGTGGTAGAATAGCTACGTAAGTATTCCGAATGGAGATTGTAATATGTTTAAAATAGGACTTTCGATAAACAAACCGAATATGAACGCACATTACTTTGAGCAGTGCGCAAAAGCGGGAGTTGACTGCATTGAGCTTTCCCCCGCCGCAGAGGACAACGCAGGACTTGACGTTGCGGGAATTTGAGCCGAAATGAGACGAGTCGGTGTTGAGGCTTGGTCATATCATCTTCCCTTTTTGCCATTTGAGGAGATTGATATTTCCATACCGAAGCTTGCGCCCTATTCGGTAAAGCTTGAATCCGAATACATTCGCCGTGCAGGTGATGCCGGTATTGTCAACTACGTTATACACTCCAGCGGTGAACCTATTGATGATGCTGACCGCGATATGCGTATGGAAACGGCAAAGGAAAGCCTTTATAAGCTTTCAGAGGTCGCAAAAGCGGCAGGCGGCAGAATATTTGTCGAAAATCTGCCACGCACGGTGCTTGGTAAAAATTCCGACGAGGTGCTTGAGCTGATTTCGGCGCACCCCGACCTTCGAGTGGTTTTTGATACAAACCACCTACTTGCGGAAGACCCGATTAAATTCATTAAAAAGGTCGGCGCAAAGATTGCCAGCACGCACGTATCGGATTACGACAAAATCGACGAAAAGCATTGGCTGCCGGGTGAAGGCTCTGCGGACTTTTATGCTATTGCATCAGCGCTCGGAGAGGTTGGATTTGCCGGTCCGTGGCTTTACGAGGTAACGCTCACAAACACTCCGAGGCGCATGCGCTCACGTGATATTAACCCTTTTGATATTGTAAGAAATGCACATGAAATTTTCGAAAGCAAGCCGCTCACGGTAATAAATTAAATTATTATAAAGAAAAATAAATAATTTTCATAAAAATTGGAAATTTAGGATTGACAAACGCACAAATGTGTGTTATAATATTTCGGCAGTTCGAATGAGAACATTCGACCCCTTGCTACGAAAGTAGCCATAAAGACCATAAGGAGGTAAAATCAGATGGAAAAGAAGATTTGTTCTTACGAGACACTCTTTACTATCAGCGGTAATCTTTCCGAAGAGGACTATGCTGCTCTTAAAGAGAAATTCGTAACGCTCGTTAATGACAACGGCACAGACGTTGAGGTTAACGAATGGGGCAAACGCAGACTCGCATATCCTATCAACTACATTACTGAGGGATATTACGTTCTCGTTAGCTTCAAGAGCGAGCCTAGCTTCCCCCTTGAGTTTGAGCGTGTGCTTGGTATCACCGAAGGTGTTATCCGCTACATGACAACAACCAAGTCGGAAAAGGCTGCAAAGGCCGCAGCTCCCAAGGCTGAGGTTTCTGAAACCGCAGAGGTTGCTGAAGAAGCAGCAGAAGCGTAATTTACGGAGGAAATATGGCAGGAATTGGATTTAACAAGGTTATTCTTATAGGAAACCTTACACAAGACCCCGAGCTTAAGCAGACGTCAAACGGTACATCGGTATGCAGCTTCTCTATTGCTGTTAACCGCCGTTTTTCAAGAGCTGAACAGGGTCAGCAGAGCGTGGATTTTATCAACATCGTTACTTGGAGACAGACTGCCGAATTTGTAAGCCGTTACTTTAAGAAGGGCAATCCCATTCTTGTATGCGGACAGCTTCAGACAAGAACCTGGACAGACAACCAAGGACAGAAGAGATATGCTACCGACGTTGTGGCAGACGAGGTTACGTTTACCACTCCCGCATCGCAGACAGGTGCGGCAGGTGTTCCCGGCGGCGCAGCATACACTCCCGAAGCATACGGCACTCCTTCATTTAACAGCGCCGGCGGCGCAAACTTTGAAGAAATTCCCAACGACGAAACTCTTCCCTTCTAATTATAAGAAAATGAGTTTCTCCGCCCACAGCAAGGCTCACTGCGGTGGGTGAAATATAGAAAAAGTGAGTCGGAAAGGTAAATGGTCTATCCAAAATGGAAAGAAATGACGCACAGCGCCCCGCTTACCGCACCATGCACAGAAGAAAGAAAGTTTGCATCTTCTGCCAGGATAAGGTAAACGATATTGATTACAAAGACGTTGCAAAGCTCAGAAAGTTCATCTCCGAGCGTGCAAAGATACTTCCCAGACGTGTTTCCGGCACATGCGCTCTTCACCAGAGACAGCTTACCACAGCTATCAAGAGAGCTCGCCAGATGGCACTTCTTCCCTACGTATCTAACTGATTAAAAGATTGTTATAAGACAATATCATTTTAAACGAAAACGACAAAAGCTTTCGACCTAATATATATTGTCTTTAGCAACGAAAAACAACTGAAAAGCATTAAAGCACACTGCGAAATTTCGCAGTGTGCTTTTTTCTTTCCTGAAATATCAAAATCCATTAAAATATTCAGTATCCTACTTGAAAAATATATCGGGAAGTGTTAGAATATCCTTAAACAAACCCTAAAATGTGACAAAGGAGGCACTTATGCTATTTTACGACTATATTTTACCGCTTATAATTACCGTTATCGGTATATCCTTATACGTGGTATTTTTCACGCTAAAATATAAAAACAGCTCGGAAGAAGAAAAGATGAAGCCGATAAAATGGTTGTACGCCTTATTGGTAATTACCGAGATATTCAAAATATTTTATTTGATAATGCAAAACGGAGAATTCAGACCGCTGAGATATCCTTTGGTGTTCTGCTCAACAGTTTTCTATACAATACCTCTGTTTATATATAAAACCAAGCTTTCAAAAATCGGCAAAATAACAACGGTCTTCGTAGGAATTATCGCATTTGTTTTATTCGCCGCTGTCCAATGGATGTATAAAATGAGCTTAATTCAAGGACACAGCTATTTCTTCCACGGAGCGATGATGGCAATTGCAGTGTATATGATAAGCTCGAAAATATACACCTTCGAGCGTAAGAGCTTCTATACAATGTTTCTGTTTTTAGCAGTTTATACGACCTTTGCTGCGGCACTAAGCTTATTTATCGGAGAAGACATTTCCTTGTTCGGACCCAATAGCTCATATCTCGGAATAATCTTCAACAATTTCGGCTATGGAGCCGGAATATTGATAGTATTAATACTCTATTATTTGGTATCGCTCGGATTGTTCGAATTAATCGCTTTAATTGATAGACGCAAAAAGGTTAATAGGTGATTTTATGTTTGATATATTAGGTTTACTTTTAATAGTCATATTTGCTCCGATAATTATAATTAACGGAATGAAATATTACAAAAACGGTTTAGCAAAATCCTTAAGCATTTTATCGTATATTTTACTTGGACTTGAGCTTTTCAGATTCTTTTATACAGCACAGTTTTACGAAAGAGCGTATATGCCATCCGACAAGGTTACCTTTACATTCGTATCTTTCTCTGTGGTCCTTGCATTATTTGCGGCATTTAACAAATCAAAGATAGGCGAGATATGCAGATCAATTTTGCCGCTGACCTCACTTGCTCCCATAATTATAGCTCTTTTTTATCCTCACGTTTATACAAACGAGTTGGATACCTACGCCGTTTCGAAGGCAATGTATTTCGCAGAAGCAGGAATAGTCTTAACTATTGGTATACTTTTGGCAGAGGAAAAACTTGAAAAAAACACCCTCTTTTCACTCTTAGAGAGTTTAGCCTTCGTTCTGGTATATATACTCTCCAACATTACGAGGAACGTATTCTGGATTCCGAATATGGAATTCAATCTAACTTGGTTCTTATGCATGGGTGCAATCATTCTATCAGTTGTGCTAACTTATATTGTATTGCTGCTTGCAAGAAAGAAAAAGCTGTAAATGAGTAATTTCTATTATTATTTTATCCCGAATACAGTGGGAGTTATATTCAGCATATTTTTCATTTTATATTTCGGATTAAAATACAAAAACTCCTCTTATAAGGATAAATTGAAGCCTATAAAGCACCTGGCTTTTTTGCTAATAACACTAGAAATTGTCAAAATTTTCTGGCGTATTTCGTATAACGGCAACTTCCAGCCCGGAACGTATCCGCTCATATTCTGTTCTTTCGTTATGTATTTTTATCCGATAATTTGTTGCACGGAAGAAAATTCACTACCGTCAAGAGTCTGTAAAGCTATCTCTATTGTGCCTTGCGTTATTATGGGGGTATTATACGTATTTATAAATCCGTATATTGACAATCCGACAATGCCAAGCTTTATCAATAATTTTCACTCCAGATTTTATCATTTTTGCATGTTTGCCGGTGCAGTATATATGCTTGTAACTAAAATGTACGATTTCAGATTTTCAGACCATTTTCCCGTTACGATTACGGTGAGTATGTATCTGTTGTTTTCGTGCGTCATAAGTATTTTCTTAAAAACGGACATTTCCCTGTTCACCATTAATAGTGAGTATTTCGGTTTCATTTACAGAAGATTCGGGTACTGTGTGGGTAATATTTTACTTATGATATTACTATATGTTATATCCCTATCGGTTTATTGGTTTATAAACCGTGTTGTAAAAGTGCGTTGCAAAAATTAAGACAACTTGCTATATTACCAGCTCTCTAATACCCTCTACACGTTAAAGAAATCTTCCTACTCTTCTCACTACATCATATACATAAAGCAACCGTCCTCGCCCCTCCCGAAGCCGAAGACTGACGCTTCCCTCGCCCCCAGCCTTCCCTGCCGCCGAGGTCGAAAACTTTTGTACTTTTCAGGACGACGCAGCTTGTTCGATGACAGATTTATCCCACCGCAGTTGCGGTGGGATTTCTTTTACAAACAAAAAAGCACCGGCTCTTGCGAGTCGATGCTTTTTTATTTGTCTTACGAATGATTGGGGTTTCTAACCATTCGTGTTTGAATCATAAAGGATTCGGAGAATTACTCCTGAGCATTCTTGAGCTCGGGAAGGTTGTTGTACT
>JAZOWX010000033.1:0-92627 GCA_045659405.1 Eubacteriales bacterium
TGCGTGAAAAATATTTGAACGCTCTTTTAAGCGAAAAAACAGGTAATTTTAATCAAGCAACCGCTCAAAATGGGCGATAGATAATAAAGAGATAATACAATAGTTACTAATTACTTACTTACTAACTCTCAAGCGCATAGCGCAGAGCGCAAAAATAAAGGTTAAAAGAAACAAGGCAATAAATACCTCACGGCTTTGTTGGGCCGGAATATAGGGGTATATTGCCCGTTTTTCGTCAAAATGCACAAATTGCATATTGATTTTAAAAGTTATTTTGGAATTAAGCTATACTTACTTTTGTTTTCTGATGAGTTATAATGAGGTTGCAAATAAATTTTGGGGGAGAAAGAAATATGAAAAAAACACAGAAAATGCTCGGCAACTTTATGATTCACAGCTTTATGGTAGAGGAGCTTGAGCTTAAAGGCACAAGGCTGCTTATTTACGCTATAATTTATTCCTTTACCAACGGTGGGGACGGACTCTATTACGGAACGCAGGATTATTTATCCGATATGAGCGGAATATCGTTAAGCAGCGTCAGACGGGTGCTTTCATATCTTACCGAAAAGGGATACATAGAAAAATGCACCGTCGGTAGGCGAGAGGGATTCCGAGCTACCGCAAAGCAGCAAAGCTACGCCCAGGGCTTTGAAGATATGCCCTGCAATGACGCCGAGGAGGAGCTGCCGCCATACGAGATACTTTTGGAGAGGGGTATAGACGTGCGAGAGCTTATCCCTGCGCCGACAGTAAAGCCTAAATACGTTTTTCACACTATAGGCGAGGAGGGAGTTGTCAATATGACAGCGCAGCAATATCAAGCATTGCTCGGCCTCGTTGACGAGGATAAGCTGTCAGCATACGTCCGCCGCCTTGAGCTTATGGTTGTGGATTCGGGATTCAAGATATATAATTCTTATAAGACGATTAAAAAATGGATAGCAGAGGACGCAGCAGGATAAGGCATATCCGAAATACGGTATATATACGTGTGCTTCGGACAGCGCCGCTACGGTCGGAGATAAAAAGCGGCTTCGGACAGCGCCGCTGAATGAGGGGATTAAAGGTGGCTGCCGCATAGCGCCGCCTTATGAGAGAATTAAAAAGGACGAGGCGCTTTGGTGCCTCGTCCTGAAAATATGAACTGATATTTTTTATTAAATATTTAGTTTGGTTTGAATTTTTATTTAACGTTTATTACAAAGGTTGTACTGATTGAATCGTCTACTAAGAACCAAAGCTTGTATGTCATCTCGGATTCAAGCGTCAGCATTTCGCCGGGAACGGTTATCTCAAAGAAGTAAATACCGAAGCTTTCTTTGTAAATGATATTCCAGCCGTAAATAGGTGATACCGACGAGCCGACAATAGAAATCTGCTCGGGTGAAAAATCGACGTTCGTCGCAACGTATACCGTGGTGTCGCGCCCCGCTGTGGCTGTTACGGAGGTGGGGCGGCTTTGGGTTCTGTCAACCTCGGTTGTGTTCTTGTATATTCCGTAGAATGCTCCAAGCTCCTGTACACACTCGTAGGTTGCGAGGTGGGTCTCACCGTCATCGAGCACGGCGTATAAATCAACCGATAAGGTTGTTGTGGTGTCGATGAAATCATATCTCATTTGAATCGGCAGACAAACGTCGTAAAGATAGGTGTTTATCTCCGACTCGTGTGCGTATCCGAGATAATAGTTGCCGTTGTACAGTATATAGCTGGTGCTTACCGCTGTTGAATACGTAATCTTAAAGTCGGCTTTGCCGTTGGCAGATACGTGCATTATATTGTTTTTTACAAGCTCGCCCGTTTCATCGTTGTAAACAGAGAGAATTTCGGGTGAGTCACCGCTTTGCACGGGATTCTTGCACGAATCGCACAGGCTGTCGCCGTCACCGTCGTAGCAGGACTCACAAATGGGTGGATTTGTACCGTCACCCTCGCCGCCGTCACCGGGAGGGGTGTCCATAAGCGTGATATAGACGTGGCCTATCGGTGCGCAATATTCACCGCTGTAAGCGGTAAGGTAGCATATAAGACTCGTGGTATACTCGCTGATGCCGCTGACCGTGAAGCTTACCTTAAAGCCGTGCTCGGTAACTTCCATTTCGAGCGTATCGCATTCGAAGCTCATACCCTCTGTTTCGAGGAGCGCCTTTGTTGTAGGCATATTCAAAAATACCGAAATTACGTATTCGCCGTTTGCAGCCTTATCGGCATAGCCGTTATTCGTTACCGTCACACCGTTTATCTCAATGACGTCGGCTATACGGTATTCCTGCTTAACGAAGTATAAGCCCAACGGCGCTATTATCGAATTGTAATCCTGAGTAGACGCACCGCAGTAGGTGAAGTGCATTGTGAGATAGTTAGTGCAGTCGGATGCGAAATACATAGAGTCTGCAAAGCTTACGGTGTAGAGGTAGTATTCGTACTCATCTAAGTAATCGCAGTCGATTTCCAAAACCTCAATTTCAGAGCTGCCATCGACCGTGATAATTATGTCGCCGATCTCTGCGGTGAGCGCAAACTGAAGCGTATAGCTTTCGCCGGCAGGGAGTATCGGTGTGTCCGAAGAAATGGCGCCGTTTACCACCATACCGAGAAAATCGGGGAAGATGTCAGGCATACATTCAGCGAACATCAAAGCGGAAAGTCCGTTTGCGTATCCGTTGGAGTAGTTGAAGGTTATCTCTTGGTTACCGAACAGCCTGTCGGGAGCCGAAATCTCTGCCGAATATATGAATCCGCTAAAGTCCTGCGATTCAAGCTTGAACTCGTACTGATTGCCGAGGAAGCTGAAGTTCTCTATCCTTACCTCGGTATTGAACTTAAGATAGAGTGTGAAGTCAACGCCGTAGGTGAGCACAATCGTATGGCTCTCAAAGAAGCTGTCGCCGATAGCCGTTGCAGCTCCGATAAAGTAGGGATTGAAAATTTCGTTGTAATTGGGAAGCATAAGATGACAGTTTTCGCAATAGCCGTCGTAGTTTTCGTCCACGCAGCTTTCGCAGGACGAGCCGTTCATCATGCTGTGGCAAGAGTCGCACCTGCCGTCACCGTCGTTGTCGATGCATTTTTCACAGCTGGGAGGATTAACAGTGCCGCTGTTATCGGTAGGATTTTTGCATACGTCGCAGTATCCGTCACCGTCGCCATCGTAGCACTCCTTGCATATCGGGGGATTTATGCCGCCCGCATCGACGGGATTTTTACAAGCATCGCATAAGCCGTCACCGTCACCGTCGTAGCACTGCTTGCATATCGGGGGATTTATGCCGCCCGCATCAACGGGATTTTTGCATACGTCGCAGTATCCGTCGCCATCACCGTCATAGCACTTCTCGCACGGGCCTGATTCCTTTTCGGTTACGGTAATGAGGAACAAATCCTTATAATAGTAATACAGGTCGATGCTCGGACCGTAGAAGGTGTTCAGCGTTGCCATGCCGGCTCCCGGGTAAGCGTAATAAACCGAAATGCGCACGGTGAAAATACCGTCATCGTAGGTGGTTTCCTTAACCGATGCGAAAGTATAGTCAAAATCAAAGTAATTTGCGAAGATAGGACCGTCGAAATGAAGGTAGATATCCTTTGTTATCGTTTCGGACTCTATTTCGGTAAACGTGAAGCTGTCGACTGTATTTTCGATATTGCCGTCATTCGAAGCGCCGAGGAAATTGGGTGTTTCAAGATTCTTGGTTACGTTAACGTACAGGCTTGAGGTTGTGTTTCCGTTAAACCTGATATCAAAGCTTAATCGCTTGCATATCAGCTCCTCGTCTGACGTGTAGGTGACAGGGATAATATATTTGCCCTCTTTAACGAATCCCTCACCGTAGCTGAAGGTGCCGCCGTACTGCTCGTCGGTAAGATTTATCGAGGAGGGGATGCCGGAAAATGCAAGATAGAATTTATAAGCTTTACTGCCGTCGAGGAAGAATATCGTGTTTTTAAATTCTCCGTTATCGCACAGCGCCGCACCGTGACATATGAGATAGGCTTCGGGTATAATATCAGAGCCGTCGTCCTCTCCGTCACTCGAATAAGCTGCCTTACCGCAGATATCGCAAAGACCGTCGGCGGTAGCATCAAAGCACTTTGTTTTAGTTTCACCGCACTCGTCGCAGACGTGGTCGTTATTCACGTCGGTACAGTTGGTCGTGCGTGACGAGCCGCAGTATTCACATCGGTGGTCGCCGTCGTTTTCATCGTCCATACAAACGTGGTTCGCTCCGCCCTCGTCGCCAATCTCGCCCGCTGTGATTATTACGGTTGCGACGTTTCTGTAAGTACTGTGTTGCGCCTTTCCGTAGTATCCGTAAAAATCCAAGGCGGTAGTGCCGACTATTGCCCGGGTAAGCGGATAGCGCACGATATAATATCCGTCTCTTTGATAGATTTTTACGCCCACGCCCGAAATCACGTCACCGTAAAATCCGTCGGGGCAGATATGACCGTCAAGTATAAAGTAAAGGAAGGTCGGTATATCGTCGGTGCTGACGCTTATGGTATTTTGGAACTCGGTTGTGCTGCCGGTGGTGTTCACACCGAGAAGATTCGGCTTATCACCGTTTGGCACGCGGCGCATATTGAAGCCCTCGGTTCTCGTCCACACAGAGCCGCTCGAATGCATATATCCGTATGAAACGTTAGGCGAAAACGCACGGCAAAGCTCGTTGCTTGGCGCTTCGTAGTAAACAGGAACGACGTACCTGCCGCCCTTAACAAATCCGTCCTTTACGGTGAAGCTGCCGTTGTAGCCGTAAATACCGTCCTCAAAAATGTTAATTTCCCCTTCGGGAATTTGCGTGAAGATGAAGTATACGGTTTTAGCGCGCTCGGAAAGCGAAACGTAAACGCAGGGGGTGATATCCTCTTCATCTGCGGTTTCGGAAATACCTATAAAATCGATATCGGCATTCGGGTCAAGCGTGCTTCCGTCACCGTTATAGTCGGGCATTACTCCGCCGCAAATATCGCAGAAGCCGTTATCCTCATTGTCTTCACATTCTGTTGCGACTTCGTCACAGCTGTCGCATATATGGTCACCATTTCCGTCAGCGCAGTTGTGTGAGCCGCCCAGGTCACCGCCACCTTGGTCACCGCCACCTTGGTCACCGCCGCCGGAGCTGCCCATAGCCAAATTGCAAACGTCACACTTGTTGTCGCTGTTCGTATCAGCACAAGAGGAAAGCGGCTTTTTACAAGTGTTGCACGTATGGTCGTTGTCGGTGTCCGAACAACTCGTGATTGGCTTTTCGCAGGTATCACACTTGTGGTCGTTATCCGAGTCAGCACAAGCGCCTAAAGCCTTTTGACAAACGTCGCAGATATGATTTTTATCATCATCCTTGCAGGTTGCGCAGGGGGGATTGCTAACCTCGGGAGTGCAAGAGCAAAGTATTGCAAAAATCATAGCTGTGACAGCTAACAGAGTAAAAATTCGTTTTTTCATAATTTTCTCCTTGCAGCGTGAGCTAAAATATTAAGAGTCTTTTATAAGAAAATTATACTATAAGCCGAATAAAATGTCAAGGAAAGGGGCTATTTTCACATATCACTTGCAAAAAGTGCGGTTTTGTAGTATCATTGAATTAAAACGTGAAGAAACGAGAAGCCTTATGAGGATAGGAAATACAGAGCTTGAATACGGACTGTGCCTAGCGCCAATGGCGGGATATACCGACAGAGCTATGCGTATTGTGGCGCACAAATTCGGCGCTGAATACTCGGTAAGCGAGATGATAAGCGCAAAGGCTGTGGTTTTTGGTGATAAAAAGACGCATAAGCTTGCCGAAATTTCAGCCGACGAGGGAAAGGTTGCTCTGCAGATTTTCGGCAGTGAGCCTGATGTTATGGCAGAGGCGGCGGCTATGCTAGAGGGCGGCGAGCGTGGATTTTGTAAACCCGTCGCTATTGATATAAATATGGGATGCCCCGTGCATAAGATATTTTCGAGCGGAGATGGCAGTGCGCTTATGCGCTCACCCGATTTGATTTACCGCATAGTCGAAGCTACGTCGGGGGCAACGAAGCTGCCTGTTACGGTCAAGCTCCGCCTCGGTATTGACGAGCGAAGCATAAACGTCAGCGAATGCGCTATCGCTGCCGAATCCGGCGGCGCTGCGGCTGTTTGCATACACGGCAGAACTCGCACGCAGATGTATTCGGGAGAGGCAAGCTATGAAAAAATTGCCGAGGTTGTCGGTGCTGTCAAAATCCCGGTTATTGCCAACGGAGATATAACAAATGCCGAAAAAGCTTTGCGTGTTCTTAAAAGCACGGGTGCTGCGGCAATTGCCATAGGTCGAGGCGCTGTCGGCAATCCGTTCCTTTTTTCAGAGATACGGGCGGCATTTTCGGGCGGTGTATATACACCTCCAACGCTCATAGAGCGTGTTGATACAGCACTTATGCAGCTGAAGCTTGCGGTCACGTTTAACGGTGAGGAGATTGCCGTCAGAGAAGCGAGAAAGCAGATTGCGCTCTATTTGTCGGGATTTCGGGGTGCGGCGGCAGTAAGAGCAAAAATAAACACCGCCACAACTTATGCCGAGGCAGAGGCTGCCTTGCGCTCACTCTTTGAATAATTACGAGACTATTTACAAATTTCGTAATTTGTGCTACAATAAAACAAAAACTTTGCGAGGTAAAATTTATGTCAATAGCTATTATCACGGGCGCATCAAGCGGAATGGGCGCTGAATTTGTAAAGCAGCTTAAGCTCCAGTACGGAGTAAATGATTTTTGGCTTATAGCAAGGCGAGAGGATAAAATGCGTGCTATTGCGGATGAGCTTTCGGTAAATGCGAAAATAATCCCCGCTGACCTGACGCTTCCCGAGGGAATAGAAAAGCTCAAGCGTGAGCTTGAAGCCGAGCGCCCCTCGGTAAAATATCTCATAAATTCAGCGGGATTTGGAAATTTCGGCTCGTTTGACCAGCTCCCCGAGAGGGATGTCACAAAGATGATTGACCTCAACGTAAAGGCGCTTGTGCTTATCACGCATATGGTAATTCCTTATATGGAGCGTGGCGGCAGAATTGTTGAGCTTGGAAGCGGCTCCTGCTTTACGCCCCTGCCGAGCTTTAATATTTACGCATCGAGCAAGGCTTTTGTTCTTCATTATACAAAGGGTCTTAATCCCGAAATAAAAAAATACGGACTTCGTGCCACCTGCTTCTGCCCCGGTTGGGTTGAAACCGAGTTTCTCGATAAGGCAACCGGCAGGTCTGACGTAACCGTGCCAAAAAAGATGTCGCCTATGCTTAAGTGCGAGGATGTTGTAAGGGGCTGTGTGAAATCGCTAAAGCGCGCACCTACAATGTACGTTACGAATTGGTACACGAAGCTTCAGCATCTACTCTTTAAGCTTGTACCCGACGTTATTCTCACAAAGCTCTGGCTCGGAATGTTGAAATACCCGAATGGAGCAGAAAAATAATGGGTAGAAAAAATCTTTCCCCCGGTGCGCTTACAGCGCCGCTTCCTGCGGTTATGGTAACCGTCGGGGATATGGAAAATTCGAATATTATAACCGTTGCCTGGACGGGAATACTTGCAACGCATCCGCCAAAGGCGTACGTCTCGGTGCGCCCGAGCCGCCATTCCTACGGAATGATAAAGGCGAGCGGTGAATTCGTAATAAATCTCACAAACGAAAAGCTTCTCTTTGCAACCGATTTTTCGGGTATATATACCGGGGCAAAGCTGGATAAATTCGAGCGGCTTTCGCTTACAAAGGTGAAAAGCGAAAAGGTAGCGCCGCCGACCATTGCCGAAGCGCCGCTGTCGCTTGAATGCCGTGTTTGCGAGGTTTTGAGTATGGGTACGCACGACGTTTTTATCGCTGATATTTTGAGCGTTTCCTGTGATGATTCTCTCATTGACGAGGCGGGGAAAATTCATCTTGATAAGGCGGAGCTTTTAGCCTATGCGCACGGTGAATACTATGCGCTCGGTAAAATGCTCGGCAAATTCGGCTTTAGCGCCGCAAAGAAAAAAAGCGCCCCGAAGCCGAAAACCAAGTCTGCCGCAAAAGCCTCTGCGGCCACGTCAATGAAAAAAAGTTCAGCCGCACGTGTAAATGCCGGGGAAAAGAGTGCGGAAAATAAAAAAAGCTCTGATTCGGGTGAGCCGTTTTATATCGGAGCGCTCAAATATAAAAAGAGGAGGGGCAAAAAATGAAAAATGAAAATTCAGAACGAATAAGGGCGAGAATTCTTTCCTTGATAGATTCCGAATTTGAAAGCGATGCTGCGTTTGAGCGAGCAATGAATCTGCCCGATAAAACCGTCAGCAACTGGCGGCGCGGACGCTCGTCGTCATATATGAATATGCTCCCGACTCTTTCCGAAAGCTTCAGGGTAAACGTCGGTGAGCTTCTTGATATCCCGCTTCGCAAGGATACCTCGGAGCTTTCCGAGGAGGAGCTGCATCTTTTGCATCTTTACCGCAAATCACGCACAATGCCGCCCAAAATGCGCTCGGCTCTGCGTGAGAGTGTTGAGTCTGTTATAAACCTGTATATCACCTCGGCAAACGAGATAAGAAAAGAGAAAAGAGATAAGAAAAGCAAATAAAAGTTGTCAAAAAGTGAGAAAATCCACCCGACAGCTTGAATATTTAAGCAGTTGTTTTTTGATTCTTAATGAAACAGCCACAAGGGCGTGCGGGATTTAGAGCGGAAAGCGTTGTTTGCACTCCGAAGCTGTATAAGCATACTGCGAGAGGGGGCAAACGGCGGTAGAATAGAAAACTATAATAAAACCGGGAAAACCGCAGGTTTTCAACCTTAATTTCTTAATGTTAGATAAAAATACGGCAGAGGCACTGTTTTTTGACAATGCTTCTGCCGTTTTCTATTCGGTTACGCCTAAATGACGCAGCCCCTTTTTGTTTTATGGTTTCTGTAAAAACGTATTAAGCCTTGCTTGCCGTCTGGTCGCAGTAGAGGCATTTTTCGCCAACAAATTTGCGAACTATTCCACGCTCTGTGTGGGTTATGCAGTGCGGATTGTTGCAGACAAGCTCGGGGTTTTCTTCACCGTCCGGGCGATTGTCGGCATTGCCTTTTTCACCGAGCAGGAAGAGTATCAGCGCCATTCTTATATATCTGCCGTTTTCCGCCTGCTCAAAGTAGTGAGCACGCTCGTCCTCGTCTACGTCAACGCTTATCTCGTTGACACGGGGCAAGGGATGCATTATAGAAAGGTCGGGCTTCGCACCTGAAAGCTTATCTCGTGTCAGGATGTAGGAATCCTTAAGTCTTTCATAGTCGTCACGGCTCTGGAAGCGCTCTGCCTGTATTCTTGTCATATAAAGAATATCAAGTGAGGGGATTGCGTCATCAAGACTCTCTGTTTCAACGTAATTTCCAGAGCGGAGATATTCGTCCTTTACGTAGTCGGGAAGCTTCAGCTCATCGGGGGATATCAGAACGAAACGGACGTTTTCGTATCTGACCATTGCCGAGATAAGCGAATGCACAGTTCTTCCGTATTTGAGGTCGCCGCAAACACCTACGGTCAGACCGTCAAATCTGCCCTTTTTGCGCTTGATTGTAAGAAGGTCGGTGAGCGTCTGCGTGGGGTGGAAATGTCCACCGTCACCTGCGTTTATTATCGGAACCTTGGATGCTTTTGCCGCAACTATCGGTGCGCCCTCTTTCGGGTGGCGCATAGCGATAATATCGCTGTATGCGCTTACCATTCTTATTGTGTCAGAAACCGTTTCGCCCTTTGAAACAGATGAGCTGCCAGCATTCGAAAATCCAAGCACGTTGCCGCCGAGCGACATCATAGCGCTCGTAAAGCTGAGTCTTGTTCTCGTTGACGGCTCAAAGAACAGCGTTCCGAGAATTTTTCCCCGACAGCTTTCAGCATATTTTTCGGGGTTATCTATGATTTTGTTTGCAAGCTCAACGAGCGAGTCAAGCTCGGATACCGAAAAATCAAGTATATCAATGAGATTTCTCATAATAGCTCCTTAACCGTAAGGGAATCGAACTCATAAGGCTTTGAAAGATAGATTTTCCCAGATACATCACCGAATTTTTCTTAAATATGTGCATATTCTTCAAAAAATTCGGCTCGTCTATGAAAAAATCTATTGTTTCAAAACTGCTTCGCATCTTACGGCGAATAAATTTTTGATGGATTTTGTTGTGACGAGTCGCAGTAAAGTACGAACTTTACAAGGCTATGCCCGAGCGCCGTTTATTTCGAGATATTTCTTTATGCGCTCAACGTTTTCACGGTTTTTCTCGTCTTCCTCGAGGTATTCGATGATATCGTAAACGTCAACTACCGAGTAAACCGGGAATCCGAATTCCTCGCCAACTTCAGCCATTGCGGATTTTTCGGTCTTGCCCTTTTCTTTTCTGTCAACCATAACGAACGTAGCGATAACCTTTGCTCCATTCAAGGAGGAAAGAATTTCCATACTCTCGCGTATTGCAGTTCCTGCTGTAATTACATCCTCAACGATAACGATGTTCTCACCCTCTTTTGGCACGTAGCCTACAAAAACACCGCCCTCACCGTGGTCCTTTGCTTCCTTTCTGTTAAAGAAGAAGGGAAGGTCAAGTCCGGATTTTGAAAGAGCAACGGCAGATGAAACGGCAATCGAAATTCCTTTGTATGCCGGGCCGTAGAGTACGGCTTTTTTGTTGCCTATCTTTTCAAGGTAGGCTTTTGCGTAAAATTCACCGAGCTTCGATATCTGCTCGCCTGTTTTTATGTCACCGGCATTGATGAAATAGGGAATCTTTCTTCCGCTTTTTGCGGTGAAATCTCCGAATTTAAGAACTCCGGCATCTTCAAGAAACTTTATAAATTCTCTTTTGTAGCTTTCCACTTTTAACTCTCCTTTTAGTCTACGAACTCACGAATGCATCTTTCATAAGCTGCAACGGGGTCTTGGGCTGCTGTGATAGGTCTGCCTACAACTATGTAGTCCGAGCCGATTTTCTTTGCCTCGGCGGGTGTCATAACTCTGACCTGGTCGCCAAGCTCGCCATCTGCAAATCTTACACCGGGCGTTACGGTTATAAAGTCTTTACCGCAGGTGTCGTGCACCTTGCCTGCCTCAAGTGGTGAGCATACGATTCCGTCAAGTCCGGCACGCTTTGCGCAGGATGCGTAGTGCATAACAACCTTTTCAAGAGGCTCGTTTATAAGAAGGTCTTCTTTCATTCTTTCCTCGCTTGTCGAGGTAAGCTGTGTTACGGCAATGAGCAGGGGGCGGGTGCCGTCGGGCTTTGTAAGGCCCTCTATTGCGGCTTCCATCATAGCGACGGTTCCCGCAGCGTGAAGGTTTGTCATATCAACGTCAAGTCCCGAAAGGACAGCCATTGATTTTTTTACAGTGTTGGGAATGTCGTGAAGCTTAAGGTCGAGGAATATCTTATGACCTCTTTTTTTAATTTCACGTACTATCGAGGGGCCCTCGGCATAGTAAAGCTCCATTCCTATTTTAACGAAAGGCTTTTTACCCTGGAATTTATCAAGAAATTCAAATGTTTTTTCAGCGCTTGCAAAGTCGCAGGCGATAATTACGTCACGTCCCATCAGTGAGCACCTCCGATTATTTCTTTAAGTGATTTAATACCGTATTTTTCCATAGCACGGGGAAGAGCCTCTATTATGTCACGGCAAGCGTACGGATTAACGAGGTTTTCAGCACCAACCTCGACAGCCGCAGCGCCTGCAAGCATAAATTCGATTACGTCCTCTGCCGTAGCGATTCCGCCCATTCCGACAATCGGGATTTTTACCGCATCGTAAACCTGGTAAACCATTCTGATGGCAACAGGCTTGATTGCGGGGCCGGAATAACCGCCCGTTTTGTTCGCAAGAAGCGGCTTTTTGCTCTTCAGGTCTATTCTCATACCGAGAAGCGTATTGATAAGGCTGATGCCGTCAGCACCCTCTGCCTCACAAGCTTTAGCTATCGAAGCAATGTCGGTAACGTTTGGTGAAAGCTTGATTATAAGCGGCTTCTTGGTAACCGCTCTTACAGCCTTGGTTATTTTTCCTGCCATTCCGGGGCTTGTGCCGAAGCTCATACCGCCGCCGTGAACGTTGGGGCAGGAGATATTAACCTCAAACCAACCGATATCATTTTCGCTGTCGAGTGCGGAAACCGTGTAAACGTATTCCTCCTCGGAAAATCCGCTGACGTTTGCCATAACCGGCTTTCCGAACACCCGGCGAAGCTTTGGAAGCTCGGTGTCGATAACTCTTTGTACACCCGGATTCTGAAGTCCTACTGCGTTGAGCATACCCGACGGGCATTCAGCTATTCTCGGGGTCGCATTGCCGAAGCGAGCATCCTTCGTAGTACCCTTGAAGGAGAGTGTGCCGAGCATATTTATGTCGTAAAGCTCTGCAAATTCATAGCCGAAGCCGAATGTTCCGCTGGCGGGAATTACAGGGTTTGTAAGCTTTATACCGCAAAGCTCTGTTGAAATATCTACCATATAATTTCCTCCTTTGTAAGCACAGGACCGTCACGGCAAATGCGCTTATTTGCAAACTTTGTTTTACAAGAACAGCCCATACAAGCTCCAAATCCGCATCCCATACGCTCCTCGAAGCTGAACTGTCCGTCAGATGTACTTGCGCTGTTTATAGCACGGAGCATAGGCATAGGACCGCAGGTGTAGAAGTAGGTGTAGTTGACATCTGCCATCGCATCTGTTACAAAGCCGCGTATTCCGTACGAGCCGTCTGCCGTTGTAACCTTTACCTCACAGCCAAGCTCGGAAAATTCCTTTTCAAAGAACACCTCGTCACGGGTGTTGAAGCCGAGTATTACGGTAGGACGCTTGCCCTCTTTGAGAAGCTTCTTTGCAAGCATATACATCGGGGGTACACCTGCGCCGCCGCCGATAAGCAGGGGGCGCTCTCCCGAGCATTCGGTGTTATATCCGTTGCCAAGGCCCGTAAGCACGGAAAGCTTTTCGCCGGGGAGCATTCCCGACATAAGCTCTGTACCCGCACCGACAGCCTTGAATATGAGCGTAAGCGTACCGTTTTCTGCATCGCAGACCGATATCGGGCGTCTTAAGTAGAAGCCGGAAAGCTTGACGTTTACAAACTGACCGGGTGCGCTGATGTCCGAGGTGTCACCCGAAAGCTTCCAAAGATACGTGTTTTTGGCTATTTTTTCGCATTTTGTAAGTTCAAATACTGTATCCTTCACATCTAACTCCTCTGTCAGCTGTCGATAGTAGATATTGTGATAGTGATATCCTCAAGCACGTCGAGAAGAACACGTACAGTATCAAGAGAGGTGAACATAGTCGTTCCTGTTTCAACGGCAAGCTTGCGGATTTCGTATCCGTCCTTCTGCTGTGCCATAGAGCCGACGCTGCTTGTGTTTATAACGTAAGCGATATGTCCTTGCTTGATAGAGTTCGGTATGTCGTTCTCGTCCTCGCTGAGCTTTTTCTTAACTCTTGTCTTTATGCCGTGCTCCTTGAGGAATTTCGCTGTTCCGCTTGTTGCTTCAATATTGAAGCCGAGGTTGTAGAAGCGTCTGATAAGAGGAAGCGCCTCTTCCTTGTCCTCGTCTGCGATTGTTACAAGCACTGTGCCGTAATTCTGCACGTTTGTGCCTGCTGCCTGCAGCGCCTTGTAGAATGCACGGTTGAGGTCATCGTCATATCCGATAGCCTCACCTGTGGATTTCATTTCGGGTGAGAGATATGCATCAATTCCGTTTATCTTCTTGAATGAGAATACGGGCGCTTTGCAGTACCATCTCTTTTTCTCCTCGGGATAGAGCGAGAATATTCCAAGCTCCTTGAGCGATTTTCCGAGAATTACCTCGGTAGCTATATCCGCAAGTGAGAAGCCTGTGGATTTTGAAAGGAAGGGAACCGTTCTTGAGGAGCGGGGGTTAACCTCAATAATATAAACGTCATCCTTTTCGTCAACGATAAACTGAATGTTAAACAGACCCACGATTCCAAGACCGATACCGAGCTTTTTCGAGTAGGTAAGAATCTTGCCCTTTACCGCATCCGAAACCGAGTAGGTGGGATAAACGCTGATACTGTCGCCCGAGTGAACACCTGTGCGCTCAACAAGCTCCATAATACCTGCAACGAATACGTCCTGTCCGTCACAGATGGCATCAACCTCAACCTCTTTACCCTGGATATAGTGGTCAACAAGAACAGGCTTGTCCTCGTCAATTTCAACCGCTGTTTTGAGGTAGTGGCGAAGCTGCTGCTCGTTTCCTACAAGCTGCATTGCACGTCCGCCGAGAACGAATGAGGGACGGACAAGCACGGGATAGCCTATTTCCTTTGCTACCTTAACGCCGTCCTCAATTTTTGTAACCGCTCTGCCCTGGGGCTGGGGAATTGAAAGCTCTGCGAGTATCTTTTCAAAAGCGTCACGGTTTTCCGCACGCTCGATAGCGTCACAGTCTGTTCCGATTATCTTAACGCCTCTTTTTGCAAGCGGCTCTGCAAGGTTGATTGCGGTCTGACCGCCAAGAGATGCGATAACTCCGTCAGGCTTCTCAAAGTCGATAACGCTCATAACGTCCTCAACCGTAAGCGGCTCGAAGTAAAGCTTGTCCGAGGTGGTGTAGTCGGTAGAAACCGTTTCGGGGTTGTTATTTATAATGATAGCCTCGTAGCCGCTGTTGCGGATTGTATTAACTGCGTGTACAGTCGAATAGTCGAACTCAACGCCCTGTCCGATTCTGATAGGTCCTGCACCGAGAACGATTACCTTTTTGCGGTTTGTCAGGCGGGACTCGCACTCACCTGTGTAGGAGGAGTAGAAGTAAGGAGTATATGCGCCAACGTGTGCCGTATCAACCATTCTGAATGCCGGCGTTATACCCTCATTCTTTCTTGTTTGGTATACCTCAAGCTCGGATACACCCCAAAGTCTTGCAATATACTTATCCGAGAAGCCCATAAGCTTTGCCGCCTTGAGAATCTCCATGTTGTTTTTGTTGTCCGAGAGTGTTTTTTCCATATCCACTATCTTCTTGAACGAGTCAAGGAAATAGGGTGTAATCATAGTGATTTCTGCAATTTTTTCAACCGATACTCCGCGGCGCATAAGCTCGGTTATTGCAAATGCGTTGTCATCGTGGAATTCGTCAATGTATTCAAGTATTTCATCGGTAGTTTTTGCATCAAACTTCGGCATATAGAGGTGGCAAACACCGATTTCAAGCGAGCGCACGGATTTGAGAATACATTCCTCAAGGTTGGTGCCGATACCCATACATTCACCTGTTGCCTTCATCTGCGTGCCGAGCTTGTTCGGTACGGATGTGAATTTGTCAAACGGGAATCTCGGGAATTTAGCTACTATATAGTCGAGTCTGGGCTCAAAGGATGCGCGTGTTCCGGCAACCTCGATTTCGTCAAGCGTCATACCGACGGCTATCTTTGCGGTAACTCTTGCAATGGGGTATCCGCTCGCCTTGGAAGCAAGTGCCGAGCTTCTCGAAACTCTGGGGTTTACCTCGATGAGGTAGTACTCCGACGAGTTGGGGTTGAGCGCAAACTGAACGTTGCAGCCGCCCTCGATTTTAAGCTCCTTAATAAGCTTGATAGCGCTGTCGTTGAGCATTTTGCGGTCGTGGTCGTTGAGCGTCAGAATGGGAGCGACAACCATGGAGTCACCCGTGTGAACGCCAACAGGGTCGATGTTTTCCATTCCGCAGATAGTGATTGCATTATCAGCGCCGTCACGCATAACCTCGAACTCTATTTCCTTATAGCCGCGAACGCTCTTCTCAACAAGCACCTGGTGAACGGGTGAAGCCGAAAGCGCACCGACTGCAAGCTCACGAAGCTCCGCCTCGCTGTATGCAAAGCCGCCGCCCGTGCCGCCAAGTGTGAATGCGGGACGCAAAACTACGGGATATCCTATTTTTTTCGCTGCGTCAACAGCTTCCTCGAGAGTATTTGCAATATCGGAGGGGATTACAGGCTCGCCTATTGATTCGCAAAGCTCCTTGAACAGCTCTCTGTCCTCGGCGCGCTCAATGCTCTCGCTCGACGTACCGAGAAGCTCAACTCCCGCTTCCTTGAGTATTCCTTTTTTCTCAAGAAGCATAGCCATATTAAGACCTGTCTGTCCGCCGATACCGGGAACGATTGCGTCAGGACGCTCGTATCTTATTATCTTGGCGATATATTCGAGTGTGAGCGGCTCCATATAAACCTTGTCCGCAATGGTTGTATCGGTCATTATTGTCGCAGGGTTGGAGTTTACAAGTATTACCTCGTAGCCCTCCTCCTTAAGCGCAAGGCAGGCCTGTGTGCCGGCATAGTCGAACTCGGCGGCTTGACCTATTACTATCGGACCTGAACCGATTATCATAACCCTTTTAATGTCTTTTCTCTTTGGCATAATCTTTCTCCTCTATCTATCTCTTATTTTATTTTTTCATCAACGTAGACGGCATTGCCGTTGTATACGGTAAGCAGACATTTTCCGAAAAGCCGCTCTCCGCTAAAGGGGGTTGCGTGTCCCATAGAAAGGAATTCTTTGGGATTTACCGTGAATTCTTCATTCGGGTCAAATACCGTGAAGCCTCTGTCGGTATTTATAGAAAATCTTTCTCTCGGACGCTCGCACATCAGCTCTATAAGCTTTTGTGGTGTGAGTATTCCCGTCCTTACGAATTTTGTATACATAGCCGCAAATGCGGTTTCAAGACCTACAACACCCATAGGCGACTTTTCAAGTCCCCTCGACTTTTCCTCGTCCGAGTGCGGTGCGTGGTCGGTTGCTATCATATCAATCGTGCCGTCAAGCACACCCTCGATAAGCGCTTTTTTGTCCTCACGGGAGCGCAGGGGCGGATTCATCTTGAAGCGTGCGTCCTCTTGTAGGTTGCTGTCATCGTAAATCAGGTAGTGCGGCCCTGTCTCGCAGGTGATATCCACACCCTCACGCTTTGCTTTTCTGATAAGCTCGACGCTTTCCTTTGTCGAAACGTGGCAGACGTGGTATGAAGCTCCGCTTTTTTTGAGAAGCTCAATATCCCGTTTAATCGGCCCCCACTCGGATTCCGAGCAGATTCCTCGGTGTCCGTGCGCTCTCGCATACTCACCGTCGTGAATATAACCGCCGAAAAGCAGAGCGTTGTCCTCGCAGTGCGCCGCTATAATCTTGCCGAGCGACTTTGCCCGCTTCATTGCCTCAAGCATCATATCCTCGCTTTGCACTCCGCGTCCGTCGTCCGAAAAGCCGACAACACAGTCGCTCATACCCTCAAGGTCGGCAAGCTCCTCTCCAAGCTCTCTTTTTGTAATTGCGCCAAAGGGGAGCACAGCGATTTTTGCATCTGAATTTATTATATCAAGCTGAAGCTTCAGATTTTCCGGTGAGTCGGGCACGGGATTCAGGTTTGGCATAGTGCAAACCGCAGTATATCCGCCGTGCGCCGCAGCCATAGAGCCACAGCTTACCGTTTCTTTATAAGAAAAACCCGGCTCTCTGAAATGCACGTGCACATCACAGAAACCGGGAAAAATAAATACTCCGTCTATAACGTTATCAAAGGAAGAAATACAAACGTCAGAAGCAACACGGGAAAGAGTAGTGCCGTCAAAGGAAAAATCAGCTTTTGTAAGCTTGGAATTTTCATATATCGCAGCGTTTGTGAAAAGTGTTTTCATAAAATCTCCTTCGGTATACTTCGAGCCCCGAGGGGCGTATTTTCAAAGTCAACTATAATATTATCTTGAATATTATAACATACACGCGCCCTCGTGTCAAGAACTTTAAAATAAAAATGGGTGCAAAATTATGTCGATGTTTGCACCCGTATTTTTGTAGAATTGTGACAATTCAGGTTGGTTAAAGCAGGAAGGAAAGAAAGCCGACAACACCGTATGAGGCAAGCGTCATAATTATGCCGCAGCCTATAACACCGAGGGTGATTGCCAGAAGCGAGCGCCAGAAGGGGAGCTTGAAAAGTGCGGCTACCAACGCTCCGGTCCACGCACCCGTACCCGGCAGAGGTATAAGAACAAACATCATAAGACCGATAAATATTCCGATGAAGCTGCTTTTGCTGACGGCGGCAACCTCTTCAGCCCGGACTTCGGAATTCTGCGCATCCTTTGCATCTGTATCGCCGCTTGTGCCTACAACCTTGCCCGAATGCTTGTTTGCCTTTTTCCACAGCCAGGCGACTATCGGCTGAAACGGCTTGAAGCGGTTGAGAAATTCAAGTATTTTGGGGATGAAAAGAAGTATAAACGGAACGGGTAAAAGGTTTCCTATAACGGCGGCTGCGTAGTTGTAATAGAATTCAACTCCGAGCGCCGCTCCAACAGGAACTGCGCCTCGCAATTCTATCAGCGGAAGCATTGAAATCAAGAAAATGTAAATAATGTTTTTCATTTTGCATCAAATTCCTCTGTTTTTTCTAATCTTAACCGAATTAAATTCCTGAAAATTTATGTTTTGTAAGTGTGAAATGATACTTTTCGATTATTCCTCAACGTATTCGAATCTTCTCACCATACCGTCGGGGAGTGTAACCATTTGAGACCACATATAAGCGGGGCGCACCCACACACCGCCATCACCGTAAAGCGCACGGTAAACTACCATATTTTCAAGGCTCTCCGAATGTCTGCCAACGGCTATAACCTCATAAAGGTTACCCTTGTAGTGGCGGTATTTTCCGAGCGGAATTTTACCGACGCTCTCATCCTCTTTATATATTCCGAATGCCCCGCCGATAGATTCCCCAAGCAAAAGCTTTGCCTTTACAGCACGTTGCAAGGAGGTTTTTTCTGGGAGCGAGGACAGGTCGATATCCTTTATACTTTTTCCGATTATACCGAATACCCAACCGATGCAGCTCTCCCCCTCAAGCTCACGCTCGATGTGAAATCTGTCCCCGAATTTCAGTATTTTTGAGCCTTCGGGCAGTATTTCTCGAAGCCTCGGTGAAAGCAACCACGTGCCACAGGTTATTCTCGCTTTTCCGTACTTGGGATAATATTTTTTGAAAAATTCTCTTGCCGAAGCGAAAGATGCGTCCAGATTTTCGTCTGTTAATACCGCATCCGTGGGGATGTGTACTGCTATCATATCCTCACCGTATTTGCTGTCGGGTGCGTATTCAAGCTCACCTATTCTGAAAAGCGACAAGGACAGGTGGGGCAAGTCGCATAAGGCTCGGTCAAACACAAAGCCACGCTCCTCGGTGTAGCTTTCGTAAAGCTGACGTCGAAAGGTGCGCATCGTGTCGAAATAAATACCGTCGCAGATACCAAGTGCCTTGTAAGCGTCGTAAGCTATTGCGGCGGCGGTGATTTCAATAGCGAAAATTTTAACTCCGTCACCGTCCCCCGGGAGCTGCTCACAAAGCAGCTTGTACCCGTCAGCGGAGGTGTCGGCTGAAAGTATGAGCTTTATCGCTTGTTCGTATTCGGTTATATCAATGCTATCAAGAAATGCAAGAACCCTTTGGGAAAACTCTGTGGGTATATCAATTTTCCTCATCAACTCTTTAGCGTTCATATAATGCCTTTCTGTTTGCTTTTTCGAAATTTTATCCGAAGCACTCCGCCACAGCCACCGTCAAAGGAGCGCCTTTATCTATAAGCTCACGTCGGAAGAAGCCGAGAAAGAGCTCACAGTGCGTGTCGGCTGTGAGATTAAAATTCGGTGTCCGCACACTTCGAAATCCTATATTTTGTCAACTTATATTTGCATATTGTCGAATTTTTGAAATACAAATCCGTGGCGCGAGCAGAGCTGTGTGAGCGTTTTATTCGAAATAGCTGACGTGCTCCTTGTCAATTCCGCTGTGGGGCGGAACGCTTTCGTTTGCGTATCCGATTTTTATCATTGAAAAGGGAACTGTATTTTCGGGCAGAGAAAGTATCTCTTTTATGCTATCCATAAGCGACTTTTGAAGATATACACCGCACCACAGCGAGCCGAGGCCGAGCGAGGTTGCACGTATCAGTATGTTTTCTGTTGCCGCACCCGCATCGTGAATCCAATAGTCGGAAAAGCTCCTCGGCAGAGTGCGGCTCATATCACCCGCTACGATTATTACAAGCGGAGCTGAAATATCCGTAAATCTGCCCGCCCCCTGAAGCTTTGCAAGCTTGTCCTCGTTTGTCACAACAAAAAAATCAATAGGACGCTTATTACAGGCGCTGGGCGCTGCAAACCCCGCCTCAAGCAGCTCGTTTATAAGCTCCTTATCTATCTTGTCGGCTTTGAATTTTCTGATGCTTCGTCTTGCAAGTATAGCTTCCTTTGCGTTCATAACCATTCCTTTTCTCTTACAGTGCGGAAAGCTCCGCAGTTTTTTCTGTTTTCTATTTTATCATATCCGTATAAGTTTTTCAAGAGCCTTGTTTTCAATAAATCGTCAGTAGGCGAAACGGCATTGGCAACGGTGGCTTTTTGTGTTACAATTCACTCGACGGTATGAAAAGGAGAATCTTTTATGTTTGCTGAAAAAATGGATGCCTTTGTCCGCGATTACTGCAAGAGTCATAATTTTTCGGGGGCTTTGCGTGTCAGCGTGGGCGGTAAAATTATTTACGAGCGAGGAATCGGGTATGCGGATATCGAAAGGAAGCTTCCCGTAAGCTCGGATATGCTGTTTTCATTTTATTCTATGACCAAGCCGTTTACGGCAATCGGGATTATGACTTTGGTGGATGCCGGACTTGTATCCCTTGATGCTCATCCGTCTGTTTACGTTCCCGAGACCTGTGGCTTTGATAAGCGTGTAACCGTAAGACATCTTCTTCAGCACGTGAGCGGTCTTCCGGATTTTGAGCAAAACAAGGAATTTGCGAAAATGTACGCTCCGGGCACTCCCGAGAAAATTCGTGAGCATATTGTGCTTATATCCGAACAGCCTATGCTTTTCGAGCCCGGCACGGGTGATTTTTATGCAAACATTAACTATACGATACTTGCTCTTATCATAGAAAACGTATCCGGTATGAAATATGCCGACTTTATGAAAAAGCGTGTCTTTGAGCCGCTTGGCGCAAAAACCGCATATATTGACAGCTACAGCGAATTTACAGAGGGAGGTGCTGTCGGATACGGGGAGGCTGACGGCAGTCTTCGCCCGATACACCGAGGCTTGGATTGGATGCTCGGTGCGGGCGATATGGTAGGCACTGTTGACGATGCGTATACGCTTAATCTCGCTGTGAAGAATAGGCTTCTGCTATCTGATAAGAGCTGGGAGCTGTTGCTTACGCCAACGCCCATAAACGATATGGGATTTGGCTGCCGTGTGACTGTGTGGCACGGAAAAAAGAGAATTACGCACAACGGCGGACACCTCGGCTTCAGAACTCTGCACGTACATCTGCCTGATGACGATTTTGATATCATACTGCTTTCAAACTGCGGCTTTGGCGGCGCAAGGACGGATTTTTCGGAGGCGATTTACGATGCTTATTACGGCATATCCGGCGAGGCGGCAGATAATATGAAGATGGATGCGGGTTATATATAATTAATGTAGCCGAAAGCGCTTCGGAATCATTCGAGCATTTCTTTTCCGATAGCGATACACTTTATTAAAAACGACATATTTTTAGCGAGGGTGAGGGCTGTGTCCTCACCCTCTTTGTCGCCCTTCGTATGCATTAAATTCCAGTAGCTTGACGTGGCTATCGGCATTTCGGATATCGCAAAATATTTGTTAATCACGTCAAATGAAGCCGTGCATCCGCCGCGCCTTGCGGTTACAAAGGCTGCACCGACCTTCATTCTCTTGTCAAAATTCGAGCTTTGAAAAAGCCTGTCGAGCAGGGCTATGACAGCACCGTTTGGCGAGCCGTAATATACGGGCGAGGTAACTATAAGTCCGTCTGCTGTGCGGAAGCCCTCGGAAAGTCTTTCAAGGTCGCCAAGAGTGCATCCGCCGCCGCTTTTACACCCACCGCAGGCAGAGCACCCACCGCCCGAAAAATCACCGACGCTGTAAATTTCCGTGCTTATGCCTTGCCTTTCAAGTTCGCTTGAAATGATTGATATAACACCTCTGCCGCATCCGTTTTTGTGCGGACTTCCGTTGATAATTAATACCTTCATACCGACTAACTCCTTATCTAAAAGTATACAAATATACAGTTTCGCAAGGAAAAATATTACAAAAAATGGTAAAAACACAAAGAAAAGCTCTGAATTTGGGTGGAAATCCACTTGCGTATTTGGTAAACAAAAGTTTGCTAAATGTGTTTTGGTAAACAAATGTTTGCGTTTTGTTAAAGCTGATTTTGAAAAAAGTTTGTAAATTTCCAGCACTTTTTCCATATACCCCTTGTCAAACCAAAATATATGTGTTATAATATTTCTACTAATTTTATTTATTTAGAAAGAGGCGGCAAAACAGCGGCCCCGGAGCTTTGAAATGCAAGAGAAATTTATCAGCCTTTTATATCCCGACGAGTCATCACAGATGTTCCATTCGGACAGACGCAATCTGCCGAATATATCCGAGCAGGTTTGTGACGAGCTGGGGCTTAATGAAATATTCGATCTGAAAAACAGCGAGCTTTCGGATTTCTTTACCGCCGACCCCGACGTTATTGCATACCGTCAAGCGGTGATTTCGGATATGATGAATATACCCGAGCTTAAGGAAATGCTCGGCAGAGTTCAGCCGATACTTGACGATATACTTGAGCTTCAGCGCCTTGAGGCGGACAGCTCTTCGGCGGGTGACTCTTATCTTTACAGCATAACCGAGATTGAGCTTTACGTTTCCTGCATAGATGCCTTGCACGACGGATTTGCGAAAATTGCTGACAGACTTGCGAGTCCTGCATTCCGTCAGCTCTCCGACTACATTTCCGAGCTTTCGGACTCGGAGTATTACCGAGAGCTTGTAAAGCGGTTGGCGGCGCTTTCCTCACGTGTCAGAGAGGTGCGCAGTATTACCGTGGGTGTAAATCTTGACAGAGAGCTTCGTCCTGAAAGTGCCGGTGTTATCTCGATAAATTCCGAGCAGTTCAAGTCGGGAAAGATGCTTGACAAAATACTCCGTATGTCCTTTAAGAACGATGCATATACCTGCATTGCGGATCTTACACCGTTTGGTAAGGGGCAGAGTGAAAACAGGCAGGAGGCGCTTATCGGCGCATTCAACTCGGCTATTGAGGACGTGTTTAAAAGCTCGGTGCGAGGTTGGCGCTCGATAGTGGGTGATTACGTCCTTGACAATACCGACTTTCTTCTTAAGCTTGCGCCGGAAATTGAGTTTGTAAGCCGTGCTGTGGAGCTTTTACACCGTCTTACCGACGTTAAAGGCGAGAAAATAACCGTGCCGATTACAGCACCTATCGGGGAAAAAGCATTTTCGGCAAAGGGAATTTACAATCCCCGTGTGGCGCTTGCGGTTGATGATGCTATGGTGCTTAATGACGTTGAGTTCGACGACGATGCGAGGATATACGTTATAACAGGCCCTAACCGAGGCGGAAAATCGGTTATAACAGTGGCTGTCGGAGCGGCGCAGGCTATGTATCAGCTCGGACTTCCGGTTGCGGCAGAATCCGCAAGAATATCTGCGGTTGACGGAATCTTTACGCATTTCCCCGAGGGCGCTGACGACACGATTGATAAGGGACGACTCGGTGAGGAATGTGCGCGTCTTGGAGAAATATTCGCAGATGCATCGGGCGACAGTATGATACTGCTCGACGAGTCGCTTTCGTCAACCGGTGCTTACGAGGCATCGTATATAGCTTCCGAGATACTTACGGGATTTGCGGTGCTTGGCTGTCGCGGAATATTTTCCACTCACCTGCACGAGCTTGCGGCAAACATTCCCGATATCAACGCTCGCTCGAGGGAAATGGGCGGTGTTATGACAGACACGCTTGTTGCGGGTATCGAGGAGGGGGAGCGCTCGTTCAAAATTTACAGAGCGAAGCCCGACGGTAAGTCGTATGCCCGTGATATTGCCAACAAATACGGTCTTTCGTTTGAGAGCATAATGAAAAGTAAAAACATAGGGAGGGATAAGTCGTGAGTATGGTTATAGGAATAGACGTCGGCGGCTCGACAACTAAAATCGTCGGCATAAGACAGACCGATAACGCCACGTCGCTTATCGAGCCTCAATTTGTTCGTGCAAACGACCCGATGACGTCAACCTACGGCGCTTTCGGAAAGTTTACGGACGAAAACAGAATACAGATATCCGACGTGGACAGAGTTATGATGACCGGTGTGGGTTCATCTCATATAAAGCGAAATCTTTACGGCCTTGAATGCCGTAAGGTGGAGGAATTCCAAGCTATTGGCAGGGGCGGCCTCTATCTTTCGGGACTGGATGATGCGATAGTCGTCAGCATGGGCACGGGAACTGCCATAGTCCATGCAAAATCAGGCGGACGTATGACCTATCTCGGCGGTACGGGCGTAGGCGGCGGAACGCTTATGGGACTTTCAAAGCTTATGCTTTCGGCTGAAAGTGTTGAGCATATAGAGGAATATGCGGATACAGGCTCGCTTGCAAACGTGGACCTGCGCATAAAGGATATAACTGCCGATTCGAAAAGCACGGGACTCAATGCCGAGCTTACGGCTTCGAATTTCGGAAACGTTTCGGATATAGCCACCAAGGGCGATATAGCTCTCGGAATTCTCAATATGGTTTACGAAACGATAGCGATGACGTCAATATTTGCCGCTCGCTCACGTGGGGTGCGTGATATCGTGCTTACGGGAAACCTCACGATAATCGGTTATTGCCGAAAGAAATTCGAGGAATTCAATCACCTTGGCTACGGTGTGAATTTTGTAATACCGAAGCTTGCTCAATTTGCTACTGCGATTGGTACGGCGCTTGTCGGCTTGGATGAGAGCTCGGAGGAGTCCGTATGAACATACTTCGATTTATGATACCGAAGAGCTTGGTTTCGTACGTGGAAGTTGATAATACGGTAAGGCAGGCGCTTGAGAAAATGCGCTTTCACAGATATGCGGCGATACCCGTGCTTGATAAGTCGGGAAAATACGTCGGAACTCTGCGAAACGACGACCTTTTTGAATACTTTTTAGACAGCGGAAATTTCAATTCCCGATCTGCGGAGAGGGATGAGGTTTCATTGATACTGCAGTCCGGATATAAGCCCGTGCATCATAATGCAACGATGAATGAGCTTATAGAAAACGTCAAGGAGCATAATTTTGTTCCGGTTGTTGACGATCGGGGCTGCTTCATAGGAATAATTTTACGACGGGATATTCTGAATTTCCTTTTGAGCAATTACAAAGAAAATCAGGGGTCCGATTTAGGGGGATAAAAATCGATGTCAGATTTGACTAACATCAACGAAAACGAAGCCGTTAATGTCGGTGGGGCTTCGGAAAACAAGGAGCAGGGTGCGGCTGCGGATGCGGCGCAGCTTGCGTACCTTGTTTACGCAAGAAAATACAGAAAGAAGCTGCAGGCGGAAAAGCGAAAGGCGGCAAAAGCGGCGGCAGAGGCCAAGGAAGCTGAAGCTGCAGAAGCAGCGGCGGAAGAAGCTTCCACCGAGATGCCCGAATCTGCGTCCGCTGTGGAAAACGAGCTGCCCGTAGCAGAGGCTGCGCCCGAACAGCAGTCGGAGCAGATGCCAAAGCCGCAGGATGAGGAAGCTCTCGCTGACGGTCAAGCACAGCAGGCGGCAGAGGATAATCAGGAAGCTGCCGAAGATGCGGCAGAGCCTGAAAAAACCGACAATGACAATAACGTAGAGGACGAGCGCAAATCTGATGCGTCCGTATCCGAGGCTACACCTACCGAAGCAGAGGCAGAGCCTGAAGCAGAAGCTGCGCCCGAAACGGAAACTGCGCCCGAGACGTCTGAAACCGAGAATTCTTCCCCTGATTTCTCGGATGATTCGGATATGGTCATCAAGGTGGACAGCGAGCCGCAGAAGAAGAAAAATACACTTGACGGCATTGATATGGATCTCAACATTGGCGAACCCGAAGAGCCGGAAGAGCCCCAAAATGAGAAGAATACACTTGACGGTGTTGATATGGATCTCAATATGGGAGAGCTTGCATCTGCTCCCACCCCCGGACAGATGCCGAGAAATCCCGATGACGGTATGACGATTCGCATTGATGAGCAGATAAAGGAAAACGAAAATCTTATTAATATAAGCGCAAGAGTTTATCCCGAAGCGGCATTCGATTCTCTTATGAGAGAAAAAGCCGCTATCACCAAGATGATAGACGACCATTACAATGCTTATGCTGATGAAATGGAGCGCCTCAGAAAGAAGCATATGTTCCTTCGCATGGATGCAACCGCAAGAGCGGCTGCAGAGCGCAGCGAGGAATTCAAGCTTCTTCAGCAAGAGGAGGAGCGTTACAACCGTGAGGTTAAGGATCTTGAACGCCGCCGTGACGAGGCTGCGAAGACATATCTTGACCGCAAGGCCGACCTTGAGCGCATCATAGATGAATTTGATGCAAAGAAGCGTGATATGGATACCCTTGCCGGTGCAGCGCAGAGAATAGCTGCCGGCGCGGCGGACGTTACTTCCGCAATCGCAAACGGACTTGCGCAGAGCGGATTTGACAGCAATGCCGCAAGAGCAGAGGCGGCTGTTGCCAATGCCAACCTCGAAAAGGAGCGTGCTGTTGCCGCAGCAGTCCTTGAAAAGGAAAAGGCACTTGCAGATGCAAGGCTTGAAGCCGAAAAGAGAGCTGCTGCCGAAGCAAGGCTTGAAGCTGAAAAGAAAGCTGCTGCCGAAGCAAGACTTGCGGCTGAAAAGAAAGCCGCCGAGGCAAAGCCCGAAGCCGCACGTGCCTCTGACGAAAAGGCAAAAGAGCCTGCCGTTAAGACAGCGCCTATGGATACAAAGGGTCAAGGACTCGAGGCTGCCGAGCCCGAAAAGAGCAAGCCTGCGGGTCACGTAGTAGTGCCGGGTGCTATCGACAAGGCGCGTGATGATGCACAGCTTCAGAAAAAGCTTGCCGAGCGCTTAAGCGAGCCTAAACGTATAGAAGTAGAGCCGAAGGACCTTCCTGCGTATATCGCATCTGCGGAAAAGGATCTTTCCAAGCTTGATAAAGAATACAAAAAACTTGAAAACGCAGCGCCTAAAACCGAGGCGGAGCGTATAGAAAACGCAGTAGACCGTCTTGGTGTAAGGCGTCGTGCGGTTGAGCGAATGACGGATAAGCTTCTCGCTTGCAGAGCCGCAGGCGCACCCACGTCTGTGTGCGAAAAGCACAGAGACGAGCTTGGCTCGGCTGTCGCACGCTATAATGCGGACGTTGACGGGTACAAAGCTCTTACAGGTCACGAGCTTACCCGTGCCGAGTCTGATATGGCAGAGCGTGTTTTGCGTGGAGAGCCTTATCAGCAGTTGCCCGTCATAAAGTCTCGTAACGAGGTGGTTTCAAAGGAGGACGGCAAGCCTGTTGAGGATGCCGCACCTGCGGATATAGAGAATGCACCGCTTAAGGTAGATACTGTTGTAGATAACAGACGTCAGCGCAGCGCTGATGCTGAAGATAGAGTGAGCGAGCGCACACCTGATGAAGGCTACGCAAAGGAGCAGGGTGAAGACCGTCTGCCCCAGGGCGAGTATGCCGACGTCTCGGGCGCAAAGAAAAAGCCGAGTGCGCTTGACGGACTTTCCAAGCGTGAGATACGCAGAAGAATGAATGCCGAGAAGGCGGCTCTTCGTGAGCAGTCGCTCGAGCTTGCCGAGTCTGCAAAGAAAAATGCCGCAAAATCCAAGGAGGCTGCAAAGCTTGCCAAGCATGGCAGCAAAGAAGAACGCCAAAAGAACAAAGAGGAAGCGATTGAGTATGCTAAACGCAGTGCGGCAGACGAAGCGCTTTCCAAGGAAAAGGCACAGACCGAAAAGTCTTTGAAGACACTCAAGGATTACGAGAAATACCTGCTTGACCGTGAGGCGTTGGATGCTGTCGCAGAGCCTGATACCTCGGCTTACGACAAGGCGCTCGAAGCTCGCAAGGCTGATGAAGAAAGGGTTCTTCGTGAGCTTGAAAGAGAAGATCAGGATCTCGAGAGCCTTGCACGTACCGACGAGCTTGATGAGGCTGTTGCCGAGGAGGATGCGGAGCTTCAGCGTCAGCTTTCCGAATACCGTAATGAGCAGATAAAAAGAGCAGACGTTGATCTTGCCGGCTTATCTTCATATCTTGAATCGACTCAAAAGGATCTTGATGAGCTTGATAAGCAGTATAAGGAGCTTGAGGCGCAGGAGCCGGCAAATGATGCCGAGCGCATAGAAAATGCCGTAGCTCGACTTGGCGTAAAGCGCGGTGTTGTTGAAAAAATGACAGATAAGCTCCTTGCTTGTAAGGGAGCGGGTGCGCCGAGCGCTGTTTGCGAAAAGCACAAAAACGAGCTTAACGATTCTGCGGAGCAGTACAATTCAATAGTTGACGAGTACAAGGCTCTGACAGGTCACGACCTCACACGTGCAAAGACCGATATGGCAGACCGTATTCTTCGTGGCGAGGAGTATCAGCTGCTGCCTGTTGTCAAGTCGCGCCATGAGGTGCTCTCGACAGAAGACGGACAGCCGGTTGATAACGTTTTGTCCTCCGATGCCGAAGGTGCGCCTATAAAGATAGATACCGTCGTTGACGGAAAGCATCAGCTTACCGAAGAGGTCGAGCCGAACAAGGAAGACGGCACAGGAAAAGACGCAACCGTTATTATGACGGAAAAGGAAATTCCCGCCTTCTTCAAAAAGCAGAAACAAAAAGAGGAAAAGCTTCGTGAGCGTGACAGCGTTCTTGCAACGCTTAATCCGGATAATACCGAGGATAGAATAGCTGTTATCGTTGAGCGTCTGGGAACACAGCGTGAGCTTGTAGACAGTCTTTCAAAGGATATGAAGCTTGCTGTAAAGACGGGTGATAAAAAGAAAACACGCTCCTACAAAAAGCAGCTTACCTCTCACATAAATCAATATAATAATCTCGCCGATGAATATGAACGCATTACGGGCAACTCGCTCACACGTGCGGACAAAAACATTCCGGGTTACATAATGAGGGGCGAGAAATATAAGCCTATTCCCGTATTGACCTACCGCAAGGAAGCGCCCGACGGAACTCTGCTTTCGGATAGTCTCGGAGCAGGCACGACCTGCGGCGCTGCGTATTCGCTTATTCCCGAAAGACAAAGACGTGAGCTTGAAAAGCGCGGTGTCATAGAAAAGAAGAAGGCAACCTCCATAGAGGGACTTTCAAAGAAGGAAGCAAGAGAGCGTTTGAAGGCGGAGAAGGCCGCTCTTCACGAGGAGTATCTCGCTCTTGCCGAATCAGCGAAGAAAAATGCCGCAAAATCTGCCGAGGCTGAAAAGCTTGCAAAGAAGGGCAGTAAGGAAGAGCGTGAAGCTCACCTGGCAGAGGCTGCCGAGTACGCTAATCGCAGTGCAACCGAGGAAGCGCTCGCAAGGCAGAAGGCACAGACAGAAAAAGACTTGAGAACGCTCAAGGATTACGAAAATTATCTGATTGAGCGTGAAAAGGCTGCAGAGCTTTCCCGAGCACGTGAGGAAGAATATCGGGCAGCTCTCAGCGCAGTACAAAAAGAGCCTACCGAGGAAATGCTCGAATACGAGCGCTTTAGAAAGCTCGACAAAAAACAAAAGCGCGAAAAGCTTAAAGAAGAGAAGAAAAAGCTCTTCGAGGCGGCGCGTGATGACGAAGACAAAGCAAAGCTTGTCGCACAGCAGGCAAAGGAAGAAAGAAAGCTTGCAAAGCGCGGAACACGTGAAGAGCGTGCAGAGCACAGAGCAGAGGCTGATAAGCTTGAAGCGAAAGCAAAGCAGGCGAGCGAGGATGCAAAAAATGCCAAGGAAACGGCAATAGCGCTCAAAAACGAAAAGGATTATGAGCGTTACCTCAAGGGACGTGCAGAGCGCGCGGAAATCCGCCGCCGTGAAGAAGAGGTAGCAAAGAGCGCAAGAGAAAAAGCACCCGAAACGCTTGATGAGCAAGAAATCGCAGAGCAGACCGAAAAGAGCGATGCTCTTATCTCGCAGGCTGATACCGAGGAAATCGTTCATTCGAAGATTGACGATGAAGAAGCAGCTCCGAGCGGTGAAGCTGCGGAAGAGTCGGCTTATTCAAGAGATTCCGCTGATGAGGCTTTGAGTAGTGAAGCTTCAAGCGATGCGGCACAGGCAGCAGTTGAAAGCTTCAGACAGCTTTCTGCGCAAGAGCAGGAGCAACAGATTGACGAGGATAAAAAGCTCCTTCTTGAGGAAGCTCGTGTAAACGAGGAAAAGGCAAGCCTTGCCGAGGAGCAGGCCCAGAAGGAAAGAGAGCTTTCAAAGAGCGGAACTCCCGCAGAGCGTGATGCGCACAAGGCAGAGGCAGAAAGACTGCTTAACAAGAGCGCAGAGTATAGCCTTGCCGCACAGAGGAGCGCAGCGCTTGCTGATGAAATTTCATCCACCGAGGCTTACGAAAGCTATCTTTCAGGGGTTGCATCGGGTGACGGTCAAATCAGACCTTACGGTATGTCAAATGATGAAGCCTACGAGACTATGGAAGCCGCAAAACGGCAGATAGGCTCTACCGACAAGGCGCTTGCAAGAGCAGAGCTTGAGGAGTTTATGAGTCTTTCCGCTAAAGAAAAGCGGGACGTAGTAGAGCAGAAGAAGCGCGCACTTCTCGAAGAGGCTCAAAATAATAAGGAAAAGGCGGAGCTTATTTCCGAGCAGGCAAAGGAAGAAAGAAAGCTTTCAAAGAGCGGAACACGCACCGAGCGCACCGCACATAGAGCAGAGGCTGAAAGACTTGATAAGATTGCAGAAGACGCTCGTGAAAAAGCAAAAGCGGCAAAAGCGGCAGCTAAATCCTTCAAAAACAAGAACGACTATCAGGAATACCTGCAAATGCGTGCGCAGATAGAGGAATCCTTGTTCAAGAAGAATGAGGAAGCCTTCGACGCAAAAGTAAAATCAATTACCCCCGCAGCATATTACGGCGAATCCGAGCTTGATGAGTTCAAAAATCTCTCTCGCAGAGAAAAGAGAGAAAAAATCAAGAGCGAGAAGCTTGCGCTGCTTGAGGGAGTACGTGCAAACGAAGAACGGGCAAGGCTTGCGCTTGAGCGTGAAAGAGAAGAAAGAAAGCTCGCAAGACGCGGTACACGTGCCGAGCGTGCAGAGCATGCAGCGGAGGCTGAAAGACTTCGCAAGATAGCCGAGGATGCCGAGGAAAAAGCAAGAATAGCAAAGCGTGAAGCAAGGTTGCTCAAAGAAGAGGGCGACTACGTTGATTATTTGACAAGACGTGATGCGATTACTGAAAGCTTCGACGAGGAAGACTCTGTTAAGAGCGTGTCGGGCGAGACCGCAGAAATATCTTCGACTGACGAGGCGGTAGACGTTGCGGATGCGGCAGCAGCTGCGCCTGCAGAAGCATCAACCTCACAAACCGACACCGAAGAAGCAATTTCGGAAAAAGCACACGAGACAGAGCTTGAAAAATTCAGAAAGCTCACAGAAGATGAGCAGCTGGAAAGAATCAACGAGGCAAGAATTCGTCTTCTTGAGGAAGCACGTGCCAATGACGAAAATGCCAGAATGGCAGAGGACGCTGCGAGAAGAGAATACAGACTTTCACAGCAGGTAGCGCCCGAGGAGCGTGATTTCCACAGAGCTGAAGCGGACAGACTTGTACGCAGAAGCGAAGAATTCCAGAAGGCAGCGGAGCTTGGTATAAAGACCGTAAAAGAGCTTGACAGCCGCAGTGCTTATGAAAAACACCTGACTGCCAAACTCGCAAAGGATACCGATGAGGACGGTCAGATTAAGCCTTACGGCATGACCGATAAGGAAGCTTACGAGAGCATGCTTTCCGCAAAGCGTTATGCGGCTAATTCTACCGATAGGGCGCTTGCAAAGGCAGAGCTTGAGGAATTCAGCAAGCTTTCGCTCAGCGAAAAACGTGCGAAAATCGAAGAAGAAAAGCTTGCGCTTCTGAAAGAAGCACGTGAGAATGCGGAAAAGGCAAAGCTCGCAGCAGAAAAGGCAAAGGAAGAAAAGAAGCTTGCCAAGCGAGGAAGCCGTGCAGAGCGTGCCGAGCATGAGGCAAATGCTGAAAGACTTGAAAAGAGTGCGGATAACGCTAATGAAAGCGCAAAGACCGCAAGGCAGACTGCGGCACTTCTGAAGAGCCAGGAGGATTACAAGAATTACCTGGCAATGCGTGCGCAGGTCGAGAAATTCATTCAGGAAAGCGAAGTAGCAAAGAGCGCAAGGCGCGACGCTGAAATCGTTTCTGCAATTGAAAATACAGAGCTTGGTAAATTCAGACGTCTTTCCGCACAGGCAAAGAAGGAAAGAATCAAAGAAGAAAGACTTGCTCTGCTTGAGGATGCTCGTGAAATCGAGAAGCAGGCAAGAATTGCAAAAGAGGAAGCTGCGATAGAAGCAAGGCTTTCGAGGCTCGGAACAGACGAGGAGCGTGTAGCACACGAGGCAAGAGCAGATGTCCTTTCGAAGGAAAGTGATGAAAACAGCAAAATTGCCGAGTCGATAGTACAGACCGCAAAGGAAATAGGCGATATAACCGCCTATGAGAAATACCTCGCACTAAAAGAAGAAAAAGCGTTGGCTTCCGCAAAGCAGCGCAACGCAAGACGCAGAGATTTAAGCACTCTTGACGGACTTTCGGAGCGTGAGAAGAAGGCTCGTCTTATAGAGGAGCGCAATTTGCTTCTCAATGAGGCTGAAGCGTACGATGCCGAAGCGAAGATAAGCAAAGAAAACGCCAAGGCGGCGAAGTCTTCTGCGAGAAACGACAGATACCGTGAAAGAAGTGAAACGAGAGCCGAGCTTAAAGCGCTTTCGAAGCTTGCGGCAGAGCAGAAGCTTCAGGCTAAAGAAGCAAGAATAGCGGCAAAATCGCTAAGGAGCGTAGCCGATTATGAAAAATACCTTGCTTCGGGTGCGGCGGCTAAAGCTGCGGCATACAAGAAGCCTGTCGGAGCCAATGCGGATTCTGCGATCAAGACCTACGGCTTGACCGATAAGGAAGCCTATGAAAGCATGGTTGCCGTCAAACGTATGGAGGCGGCTTCATCCGACAAGGTGCTTGCAAGAGCAGAGCTTGAGGACTTCAGAAAGCTTTCCACAAAAGAAAAGAAAGCAAAGATTAAGCAAGAAAAGGCTGCTCTTCTTGAGCAGGCGCGCGAGAGCGAGGCTGAAGCAAATCTTGCCGCTGTAAGGGCTAAAGAGGAAAAGAAGCTTGCAAAACGCGGAATGCGCGCAGAGCGTGCCGCGCACAAGGAAAAGGCTGATAAGCTTTCGCTGCGCAGCGTAGAGCTTGGACAGACTGCAAAGCAGCGCGCAAAGACTGCCAAGGAAATTAACAGTATATACGCTTACGAGAAGTATCTTGAAAACAAGGTAGCTTCCATTCCTGCGTCTGAAGAAAAGCCGACCTCAAAGAGCTATAATAACGGACTCTCGCCGCTTGAGATGCAAAGGACTCTTAACGATGCGGCCATGGCAGAGCAAAGCATCTCGCAGATAACTGCACTCGATGAGTTTAATGCGCTCCCCGAGCGAGAGAAAAAGGCGAAAATTGCCGAGGAGCGTAAGCTTCTTCGTGACGTTGCCGACTCTCTTGATGCAGAGTCAAAGGCAAACAAGACGAGCGTAAGACAGACTAAGGCGCTCTCAAGACGTGATTTGTACATAGGCATTGAGGATTCGTTCAACGAATCCAAGCTGTTTGCGAAGCGCAGAGCAGAGCAGAAGCACCAGGCAAAGGAAGCAAGAAAGGCTGCAAGATCTCTTAAAACCGTAAATGATTACGAAAAGCATCTTGCTAAAGCAGAGCTTGCTGCAATTCACGAGGAAGAAAAAACACGTAAGGCTTTGGCTCACGAGATAAGTCTGCTCACAAACGTGCAGCCTGTAAGAGCTCGCAGTGCAGAGCCGTCTTATGAGGCGTACGACAGATATCTTGAAAAGCTTGAGATGGCTAAGGCTTACTCCAAAGAAGCAGAGCTTTCCGAGCGTCAAAAGAATGCTGCCGAGCAGACGCTCGCAAAGACAGAGCTTGAAAAGTTCAGAGCTCTTTCCCCGAAGAAACAGAAGGAAAGAATCAGAGAAGAGAAGCTTGAGCTGCTTGCACAGGCTCGTGAAAACGAGGAGCAGGCAAAGCTCAATGCCAAGATGGCAAACGAGGAAAGAAAGCTTGCAAAGCGTGGAAGCCGCGCGGAGCGTGTTAAGCACAAGTCCGAGGCTAACAAGCTTTCACGCAGAAGCGAAGAGTATGATATCGCTGCCAAGAATGCGGAAAAAACCGCAAAAGAGCTTAACAGCATAGAGTCATACGAAAGATATCTTGCCGCAAAGGAGCTTCTTGCACAGCCCGGAAAAGAAGTTAAGTCTTACGACTCGTCGGCTTATGACAGAGGTGTTGCTGTAAGAGAGTTCTCGAAGCAGAATGCCAAGGGGGCAGAGCCGTCACATCAGGCTTATGACAGACATCTTGAAAAGCGTGAGATGGCAAAGGCTTATCTCGAGGATAGCAAAGCACCCGTAAAGGCACAGCCCTCGGTTGAGCCCGAGCGCACACCCGAGCCCTCATACAGCGAGTATGAAAGACATCTTGCAAACCGTGAGATGATGGACTTTGCAAAAGACGCTGACTTCGGTAAAAAAGCTGCAAAAGAAAAGAGCGGCCTGATGTCGCTTGACGGACTTTCGAAGCAGGAGAAAATGCTGTTGGTTGCACAGGAGCGCACAGAGCTTCTTAACGCTGCATACTCTCTTGAAGCAGAGTCAAAATCCAACCAGGCTAATGCCGAGGTGGCAAAGGCTCGCTCGAAGAGCGGACCGCGCCGCACAAGAGCCGAGGCAAAGGCTGAAGCGCAAGAGCTTTCGGCGCTCAGTAAGGCGCAGAGCCGTCAGGCTAAAATAGCCAAAAAGACCGCTAAATCTCTCAAAAACGTAAGCTCGTATGAAAAATACCTTGCTACAAAAGAGCTTTTGACAAACTCGCAAAAGACAAAGGATGACTCTTTCGCTACTTCGGCTTATGACAGAAGCCTTATGGAAAAAGAGCTTTCTGCAATGGGTGCCAAAAGGTCGGAATCATCCTATGACGAGTACGAAAGACATCTTGCGAAAAAAGAGCTTTTGAGTGCAAATGCGTACAGACCCGAGCCAACGTACGACGAGTATGACAGACATCTTGAAAAGCGTGAAATGCTTCAGGTTGCCAAAGACCCGACGCTCAGCGGCACATATTCTGCAAGTCAAAAACCTCTTGCAGGACGCACCAAGCGTCAGCTTCGTTCGGAAGCAAAGCGCAGAAGTGCGGAATGTGAGCTTGAGGCTAAACGTCTTTTGAAGGAGTCAAAGGATGCGGATAAGCTTGCAAAAGAGGAGCGTAAGCAAGCCAAAAGAGCAAAGCGTGCCCAAAAGCCGTACCACTTAAGTCAGGCTGAAGCGTATGAAGCCCACAGCCTTGAATTGAAGGCGTTGGCCGAGGCCGCAACACTTGAGGCGGCGGAGCTTAAGGATTTGCACACTCTCGCTGAGTTTGAAAAATACAATGCAAACAAGGAAGCCCTCGCTTTTGCGGCATCCCGTGATCAGTATGAGGCAAAGCCCCGTGCAGGTAAAGCGGATTTTGCGGATGCAGACCGTCATATAAAGCACGACCGTGCCGCAATAAACAAATTCTGCCGTGAGCAATCCGATTATGACGAGACAATGATATTGCGCCGTTATGAGACAAAGCTTGCGACAGCGTATTCGGAAATGCAGATAAAGAAGCTTCATTTCGGTGAAAAGAACCGTAAGTACAAGAAAAAGTACGACGCTCTTTGCAAGGAGCGTGCAATGGTAGAGGCTCATATTCCGAAGGCGATGAAGGCTGAAAAGCGTGACAACGAGCGTTATTATGCAGTAGTAAAGAGCGATATCAATAAGATGAAGCTTCCGAAGCACGCCAATAAAGAGGCGCTTACAGAGCTTCAAATAGAGATTGAAACTCTGCTTCGTGAGCGTGATGCTGTAAACCGTGAGCTTATTGCGCTTTACAATAGCTCAAAAACTGCGGACGACACCAAGAATAACACCTTTGAACGTCTTAAAACAGCGAGAAAGGGCGCAAAGTCTGCGTACAACAAGCAAAGAAAGCTTGCTAACGAAATAGACGCTTTGCATATACCTCTTGACGAAAAGAAGAAAATCTATGACCCGATGAACCGTATAACGCAGCTTAATGCCGAGATAAACGAGCTTATATACCGCATCGAGCGTGAAAAGCTCAAGGGACGTGCAAAGAATGCGGCTATATCGAGCATCAAAAAGAAAAAGAGCGAGCGTGCGCACCTTGAGCGTGTTGTAAAGGCTCTTTCGAAAAAGGCGAAGAAAAAGGCTTACCGTGAGCGTGAGGAAAGAAAGCTTCAGCTGTTCTGGATAGTAATTCTTCTTATCGTTGTAGCAGCAGGAATTGCGGCTTGGTATTTCCGTGCGGATATAATGAGTTATATAAAAAGCTTTGCTAAAGCTACCATTCCCGAATCCGTACTGACGGTTTTGAGTTCTGTATTTGGAGGTGCTATAAATGGCTGATTACAGACAGGGACGTAATCCTATCGGAGCAATGTCTGCCGAGCAGCGTGCTGCCGCTATTGAAAAAGCAGAAATTCAAAGAATCCGCATCGTTGAATTGCTGGAGGAAAGAATGCAGGATTTCGCAAGACTCAGCGGTAAAAAATCGCTCGGTAAGCGTAAATACCGCATCGGAAAAGCTCCAAATGATTGGAAAAAGAAAAATAAGCTTTAAAAAATGCGGAAAAATTTGAAAAACTATTGATTTTTTCAAAAATTATGTTATAATAGTTAGGAAGTTAATAGTGAAAGGTGAAGAGTGGCTTGCGGGTCACTCTTCATTTACGTCTTGAGAACATTTATTCCGAAAGGAGCTTTATAATGAAGAAAACAATAAGAGAGACCGTGCAGGAGGCTATTGCGCCTACCGTTTCGGAGCTTGGATATTCGATTTGGGATATCACCTATTCAAAGGTTGGCGCGGACTATCACCTTGAAATTACGATTGATTCTCCTCGCGGTATAGATATTGAGGATTGCGAGCGTGTACACCGCGCTATCGACCCTATACTTGATGAGTGTGATCCTATCGAGGGATTTTATTACCTTGACGTTTCATCACCCGGAATTGAACGTGAGCTTCGTACAGACGAGCATATTCTTGCGTCAATCGGAGTACGTGCCGAGGCGAAGCTGTTTGCTGCAAAGGATGGCAGAAAAAGCATTGTGGGAAACATCGTCAGCTATGAGGACGGTGTCTTGACTCTTGATGACGGCGAGCAAAGGTTCGTGCTTGAAAAGCAGGAAATTTCAAAGCTCAATACCGTATTTTTTGAAAATAAGTAAACAATTATTAGAAATATAAACGAAAAACGAAAGGATAGCAACAAGCCGAGACCAAGGTAACGTTGCACGGTAAGTATCAAAAATGAACGCAGAATTTTTCAACGCACTTGACCTTCTTGAAAAAGAGAATGGAATTTCAAAGGAGTATATGATATCGCAGATTGAGCTTGCTCTGGCAAACGCATGCAGAAGGGAGCTTGGCGCTACCACGGTTATCAGAGTTCAGCTTGACCCCGTTAAGCAGGATATGAAGGTTTTCCAGCGCCGTGACGTCGTTGCTGACGGTGAGGTTGTAGACCCGCACTATCAGATTTCGCTTTCGGATGCAAAGGCACTCAGCCGCCGTAACAAGCTTGGCGGCGTCGTTGAGACCGAGCTTAAAACAAAAACCTTCCGTCGTCTTTCCGCACAGGCAGGTAAGCAGATGATAGTTCAGGCTATCCGCACAGCAGAGCGTGACAGACAGACAAGAGAATATGAAGAAAAGAAGGAAGAAATAATCACAGCTATCGTAGATAAGGTAGATACAACTACCGGAAATCTTATCCTCGATACAGGCACAGGATATGCAACGCTTCTTCACTCCGAGCAGATTCCCGGTGAGATTCACGAGGTTGGTGACAGAATAAAGGTATTCATCAGCGAGGTAAAGCGTGGCGAGGTAAGAGGACCTATCGTTACTCTTTCCAGAGTTCATCCCAACTTTGTAAAGCGTCTTTTCGAGCTTGAAATTCCCGAAATTCAGGACGGAACAATTCTTGTTCGCGGCATTGCTCGTGAGGCAGGCTCAAGAACAAAGATAGCTGTTGAATCAAGAGATGAGAACGTTGACGCAATAGGCTCGTGTATCGGTAAGAACGGAATGAGAATTTCCGCAATACTTGATGAGCTTGGCGGTGAAAAGATAGATATAATTAAGTATAATGAGGACATTGCACAGTATATTGCTGAGGCTCTTTCTCCTGCAAAGGCGCTTTCTGTTACAATGGATGGCGAGCGCTCCTGCCGTGTAATAGTTTCCCCTGACCAGCTCTCTCTTGCTATCGGTAAGGAAGGACAGAACGCAAAGCTTGTTGCCCGTCTTACCGGCTGTAAGATAGACATAAAGGCATAATATGGCAAAAAGTGGCGGAGCCGCACCGAAAAAAATCCCGGTGAGAAGATGCACCGGTTGCGGCGAGCATTATCCCAAAATCGAGCTGACAAGGGTTTTACGCACTCCGGAGGGTGAGATAATTCTTGACGAGAGTGGCAAGAAATCCGGCAGAGGCGCATATATATGCAAGAAAAAGGATTGCCTCAAGAGAGCAAGGCGGGCAAGGAGGCTTGAAAGCTCTCTGCAATGCAATATCCCCGATGAGGTCTACGACAGACTTGAGGAGGGGCTTTCGAATTGAGTTCGGTTGGAATGGAGCGCATTCTCGGTATGCTTGGACTTGCGATGCGTGCAGGCGAGCTTATAATAGGTACTGATATGATTTGCCGTGCTATGTCAAAGCATCAAACGATGCTTGTGGTTGTATCCTCGTCGGCATCGGACGGTACGAAAAAGAAGCTTCGCACCAAATGTGAGTTCTATAATACAGAGTCGATAGAAATAGACCTGGATACCGAAAAGCTCGGTCATCTTCTTGGAAAAACCTATACCCCGGCAGCCGTTGCGGTTACGCAGAGCGGTATAGCGGAAGAGATAAGGAAGGCGCACGGCGCCCTATGTTAACAATAAGAAAGGAAGTTTCCGTACTCGGAAACGGTGATATGTATGGCAGCGGGAAAGGAAAAAATTACATTAACTCAAATATCCAAAGACTTCAACCTTAAGCCTAAGGACGTTATAGACGTATTCAAAAGCTTCGGCATCGAGAAAAAGAGCGGAGCTACTGTTGAAAAGGACGATTTTGAGCTTTTCTTACAGAATATAACCATAAAAAATCAAATAAAGAATCTTGAAGCCTATTGCAGCGGAGCTGTAACTATAAATTCGGTGCGCGAGACAAAGCCAAAGGCAGAGCCCAAGCCCGAAGCTAAAGCAGAGGTTAAAGCAGAGCCTAAAGCTGAAGTTAAGGCAGAGCCTAAAGCAGAGGTTAAAGCAGAAGTTAAGGCAGAAGTTAAGGTTGAGCCTAAACCTGTGACCAAGGCAGAGCCTAAAGCGCCGGAGACGAAAAGGGTTCAGCCTGCGCCGCAGCAGCGCAGCGGTGATAGACCCGAGCGCCGCCCGAATCCGCAGGATAGACAGTTCGGCGCAAGAGTACAGCGTGACGGTTATCAGCAGCGTGAGCCTTATTCAAAATATAATGCAAAGCCGCAGGATAATCCCTTTGCCAAGCGCATTGAGGGTATGAACAGACGTGCGGAGGGCAAGCCGATGCAGCGTCCTGCTTCAGCACAGCAGCCCCCTAAGACAGCGCAGCAGCCGACCAAGCCGGTTGAAGCTACGGCTCGTCCTGCACAGCAGGTAGCGCTCGAGCGTCAGAGACTTGCCGAGGAGCGAGCAAAGCAGGCGCAGGCGGCACAGCAGGCGGCACAGCCCCAGCAGAAGCGTGAAAAGGAAAAGGCGCAGAAGCAGCAATTCCGTAAGATTACACCCGTGCTTGACGTTAAAAACGTTCAGGGCGGTGTAAATATCGGTGTGGATTATACCGATGCAAAGCAGGCAAAGACCAGAGTTGTCGATATGAGAACCTCTGACGTAAACCTGTCAAAATATGACGACCACTATAACGATCAGTACTACGCTATAATGAACGGTACTGATAATAAGAGCTCCAAGCAGAAGCTTAAGAAGCAGGATAACAAGGGTCAAAATGCAAAGAGCGCCAAGGATAAGGAGCGCCTTGCGCAGGAAAAAATCAAGCGTATGGAAGCAGAGCGTGCAAGAAACAAACCGCTTGAAATTACCGTTCCCGATGAGATAACAGTATCCGAGCTTGCCACAAGACTTAAAAAGGCTTCGGGTGAGGTTATCAAGAAGCTTATGCTTATGGGCGAGATGAAGGGACTTAACGACGTCGTTGATTACGACACCGCAGAGCTTATTGCCGATGAGTTTGGAGCAAAGGTGACACGTGAGATTGTCGTTACAATAGAAGAGCGTCTGTTTACCGAGGCGGAGGACAGCGATGAAGACCTCGTCGAGCGCGCACCCGTAGTATGCGTTATGGGTCACGTTGACCACGGTAAAACTTCAATTCTTGATGCTATAAGACACACAAACGTTACCCGTGGAGAAGCGGGCGGTATTACTCAGGCTATCGGCGCTTACAGAGTTGTGGCGCAGGGCAAGGATATTACCTTCCTTGACACTCCCGGTCACGAGGCGTTTACCGCAATGCGTATGCGCGGAGCAAAGTCTACCGATATTGCAATTCTCGTAGTAGCAGCCGACGACGGTGTTATGCCGCAGACTATTGAGGCTATAAATCACGCAAAGGCGGCAGGAATAGATATTATAGTTGCTATAAATAAAATGGATAAGCCGCAGGCTAATCCCGACAACGTGCTTAACCAGCTCACACAGCACGAGCTTGTTCCCGAGGCATGGGGCGGTGACGTTATCTGCGTTCCCGTATCTGCTCACACGGGTATGGGTATTGACGACCTTCTCGAGAGCGTTTTGCTTGTTGCCGAGGTTAAGGAGCTTAAGGCGAACCCCGCAAGACGTGCAAAGGGTATCGTAATCGAGTCCAAGCTTGACAAGGGACGTGGACCTGTTGCAACCGTTCTTGTTCAGAACGGTACGCTTCATCAGGGAGACTACGTTATCGTAGGAAATGCTGTTGGCCGTGTACGTGCTATGATAGACGACAAGGGCAAGAATACAAAGATTGCAGGACCTTCGGTTCCTGTTGAGATTGTAGGTCTTGACGACGTTCCGCAGGCGGGCGACGAGCTTAATGCTGTTGAAAACGAGAGAATGGCAAGAGACCTTGCCGAGCAGCGCCGTGAAAAGCAGCGTCAGGAAATACTTGCCGCTAACGCAAGAGTTAATCTTGACGAGCTGTTCAGCCAGATATCCGACGGTGTCAAGACACTTAATATCGTCGTTAAGGCCGACGTTGCAGGCTCTGCCGAGGCTGTAAAGGCTTCGCTTATGAAGCTGTCGGGTGATGAGGTAAAGGTAAGCGTTATTCACTCTGCCGTTGGCGGAATTACAGAATCCGACGTAATGCTTGCAGCTGCTTCAAACGCAATTATCGTAGGCTTTAACGTCCGTCCTGACAGAAATGCGCTTGATTCGGCAGACAGAAACAAGGTTGATATACGTACTCACCGCATAATCTATGAAATAATAGACGAGGTTGAGGCGGCTATGAAGGGTATGCTTTCGCCTACCTATCACGAGGTGCTGCTTGGTCACGCAGAGGTTCGTCAGACCATCCGTGTTCCCAACGTCGGTATCATTGCAGGATGTTACGTTCAGAACGGAAAGATTACACGTCAGTCGCAGATAAGAATTGTGCGTGACGGTGTTGTTATCTTCGAGGACAAGATTTCCTCTCTCCGCCGCTTTAAGGACGACGTTCGTGAGGTGGCAGAGGGATATGAATGCGGTGTCGGTATTGAGAAATTCAACGACATAAGAGAGGGCGATACTCTCGAAGCATTCATTATGGAAGAGGTAAAAAGATAACTTTTGTTTGCAAAAACCGAGGCTTTTGTCAGCAAAAGCTTGAAAGCTTCCTTTAAAATCAGTGATAATTTAAACAAAAAACAAAGCGGCATTTTCGAAAAAATCAAAGCTCGAAAATGCCGCTTTAAATATAAGCTGCAGCTACGAATGTCAATATTGTACAACTATCGGTAAAAATAAATGTAGCACTTATTTTAACTTGAAGCTATAATTTAAATAAAAGGCAACTGCCGAAAAGGAGATGTAATATGGAATTAAGCGTACTTGCTAACCTCTACGGAGCAAAATCACTTGATGAAACCTTGAAAATTCTTACAGATCTTGGAGTTTATACTGTCGAGATAGGTGCGGGCGGCTACCCCGGAAAGGCACACTGTGACCCTGCCGCTTTGCTTGCAGATGAGAAAAAATATAACGAGTTTGTGAAAACCTTTCAAAAATACGGTGTAAAAATCTGCGCCCTTGCCACTCACGGCAACCCTCTGCATCCGAACAAGGCTATTGCCGCAGAGTTTGATACGGATTTCAGAAATGCCGTGCTTCTTGCAGAGCGTCTCGGTGTTGATACGGTTATAACGTTTTCGGGCTGTCCCGGCGACCACGAGGGAGCAAAGATGCCCAACTGGGTAACCTGTCCTTGGCCTGATGATTTTACCGAGATACTTAACTGGCAGTGGGAGCAAAAGGTTATTCCTTATTGGAAGAATATGTCCGAATTCGTAAAAGCGCATAACGTGCCGAGAATAGCCTTTGAAATGCACCCCGGCTTCTGCGTATATAACCCTGAAAGCTTACTTAAGCTCCGCCTTGCTGTCGGTGACGCTATCGGTGCAAACCTTGATCCCTCTCACTTGATATGGCAGGGTATTGACCCGGTTATGGCGGTTCGTGTGCTTCGTGGCGCTATCTACCACGTTCACGCAAAGGATACGAGAATTGATAAATACAATACCGCCGCAAACGGTGTGCTTGATACCAAGCATTACGCAAGAGAATCCGAGCGTTCCTGGGTGTTCCGCACCGTAGGCTACGGAAACGGCGAGGGCTATTGGCGTGACTTCGTATCCGAGCTTCAGCTTGCCGGATATGACAGAGTTCTCTCTATCGAGCACGAGGACAGCTATATGTCTATCGACGAAGGACTCAAAAAGGCTGTCGCTTTCTTAAAGGACATTATAATAACCGAGCCGAAACCCACTAGTATGAGCTGGGCATAAGCTGAACCTTTTGGGATAAAAAAGTCATTGAATGCAAATAAACAAACCCGTGCATACCAAAATGCACGGGTTTATTTGCTTGAAAATGTTTTTGGGGTTACTTGAACTTAACCGTCTTTTTCTCACCGATTTTGAGATTTACCTTTGCAAAGTCGCAAAGCAGCTTTTTGGGGTTGAGCTTTTTATTTTTGTCGGGCGTGGGAGCTTCAAATTTCAGAACAGAGTATGCGGTGTTATACGGGCCATTGTTTACAAGCTCTACCGTGTTTTCGTCTATCCAGTTTTCTTTGATATCAGAGTAGGTAAGTCCGTGACCGAACTCAAATACGGGAGTGCCGCTGAAATACTTATAGGTTCTGTTTTCCATACTGTAATCTCTGAACGGCGGCAGGTCGGAGTCGCTCTCGTAGAAGGTAACGGGGAGTCTTCCGCTCGGGGATAGCTTTCCGAATAAAATATTCGCAAGTGCATCGCCACCCGTAGCTCCGGGGTAGAAGCACTGAATAACTGCACTGCAGTTTTTCTTTTGGTCGCCAAGCGCCATACAGCTTCCCGAAACGTTTACGAAAACGATAGGCTTGCCCACGGCCTTGACAGCCTCGTAAAGCTCTTTTTGAACCTTTGGCAGGGAGATAGTCGCCTTGTCTCCGCTGAGCTGTGCCAGGCTGTACTGGTCAACCTCCTCGCCCTCGTATTCGGGTGTGATACCCATACACATAATTACAACGTCACACATTTTTGCCACAGTAACCGCCTCAATTACAGTACGCTCCTCGTATCTGTTAGGCTCAAGCATATGGTTACAGCCTCTGGCATACATAACCTCTGCCTGCTTCTGTATACCTGCAAGAAGTGTTGTGTAGCTTGACGGTGTGCCGTTATAGTTTCCGATAAGCACGGCACGGTTGTCGGCATTCGGTCCGATAACCGCTATTTTTTTGCTCTTGTCGAGCGGTAAAATGCCATTGTTTTTAAGAAGAACTATGGATTCCTCTGCAAGCTTTTGGTTGAGCTTTTTGTGCTTTTTACAGTCGATAACGTCATAAGGAATATTATCGTATTCGCAGTCGTCTGCAAACATTCCGAGCCTGAAGCGTGCTTCGAAGAGCTTTGTTACAGCCTCGTCTATGCGCTCGTCTGTAATAAGTCCGCGCTCGTATGCATCCTCAAGGTTTTCGTAAGCATCGCCAATGCAAAGCTCACAGCCCATATTGACAGCCATAGCGGCACTTTCGGTCACGTCACGTGTAAGTGCGTGATACTGATTTATGTACTCAACTCCCGCGGCGTCAGACATAACGAAGCCGTCGAATTTATACTCATCACGAAGAATATCAATAAGCAGAGTTTTACTTGCTGTACACGGCTCTCGGTTTACTGCGTTATAAGCGCCCATTACAGCCGAGGGCTTTGCATTTTCGACACAGTATTTGAATGCCGCAAGATAGGTGTCATCCATAGTTTCTCTATCTATGTCAACGTTGAGTCCTCGGCGCTCTGCTTCCGGGCCTGAATGAACGGCATAATGCTTAAGCGTAGCGTCAGCCTTTCTGTATTTGCCGTTTCCTTGAAGTCCCTTTACGAATTCTGTCGCAAGCATACCCGTAAGAGTCGGGTCCTCGCCAAAGGTTTCGTGGCCTCTGCCCCATCTGGGGTCACGGAATATATTTATGTTGGGGCTGCACATTGTAAGACCTTGATAAATGTCGGTGTACCCCCTGCTTTTTGTTTTCGTTATACTTTGCACGCACCTCGTCGGAAATAGCCGCACCCACCTTTTTAAGCGCCGCCTTGTTGAAGCTTGCCGCCATGCCGATAACCTGCGGGAATACGGTTGCCGTGCCGTTTCTTGCAGCGCCGTGCAGACACTCGCTCCACCAGTTGTATGCGGGAATGCCCAGTCTTTCAATAGCGGGGGCATTGTATTTCATTTGAGAAAGCTTTTCCGAAACGGTCATTTTCGAGACCAGCTCTTTTGCCATTTTTCTAAAATTCATATAAAAAAACTCCTGATTTTGACAACTTAAGATTGCATTATTGCTTTGTTTTCGCTATGTTTCCCGATGTCCTGTTTGATTGCTGTTTTCGGCAGCTTTTGTTCCCTGTATAATATAATGTAAGCGTCAAGCCGTCGGAAAAAGAGACGGATAAAGTATTATGAGAAGCTTCACCGCTTTGCAAGACAAACAAAGGACTTCGGTTTTAATCTTTCGCACCTCTTTAAATAAAACTACTATATAAATTATATCATTCAAGGATTAAAAGTCAACTCGCTTTTTGGACAAAAGTGAAGTGCAATGTCCAAATCCGACGTATAAAAATACGGACAAAGAGATTAAATTTGCACTCTCTTTGTCCGTAATTATTATTCATTTTACGATTAAGGTCAATCGTTGGTGTAGTTATCGAAATATCCCTGAATATAGATAATCGGTGTACCCTTATCGCCAGAACCTGATGTAAGGTCGCAAAGCGAACCGATAAGGTCGGTAAGTCTTCTCGGAGTAGTACCCTCCGAAGCCATATTTCCGACAAGGTTTGCATCCTTTTTGGAAATTTCGGATTTTATAGCTGCCTTGAGCGCATCACCCTCAAGAGATGCGAAATCGTTATCCGCAAGATACTTGAGCTTAAGCTCGTTGGGTGTACCCTCAAGTCCTTTGGTGTAAGCGGGCGAAACAACCGGATCTGCAAGCTCCCAGATCTTTCCGACAGGATCCTTGAATGCTCCGTCACCGTATACCATAACCTCTACGTTTTTACCGGTTTTTTCTGCGAGTCTTGCCTGAATAGCATCTACGAGCGCCTGGCAGTCTCTGGGGAAGAGCTTTACTGTGTCCTCTGTTGCCTTGTTTGAGCCAAGCAGACCGTAATCTGCATTAAAGCCGCCCATTTTACCGGGCTCTGTCATAATTTCGTCAAGACCGAATACGCATTCAGCACCTGCCGCACGGAGAATACGCTTTGTTCTTGCTCTTGTGTGTATGTCACAGTTAAGCACGTTCTTTGTATAGCTGAGGACTGCTCTTGCGTCGTTTGCAAAGATTATAACGGGTTCAGCACCCTCCTCACGAATGATGCTTTCGTAATATGCAACGTAGTCGATGCCGGTAAATCTGTGCTTCTCGTAGCCGAACAGCTCTCTGTATTTTTCAAGAGTCAATACGTCCGAATAGGGGTTAACACCCTTTTCGTCGATAGCGTCAAGACTTATAAGATGATTTCCAACCTCGTCAGAGGGGTAAGACAGAGCAAGTACAACTCGCTTCGTACCTCTTGCTATACCGCGAAGACAAATAGCAAATCTGTTACGCGAGAGGATGGGGAAAACAACAGCAACCTCCTCACCGCCGAACTTTTTGCGAACGTCCTCGGCTATATCATCAACGGATGCGTAGTTACCCTGTGCTCTGGCAACGATAGCTTCCGTCATTGCAACGATGTCTTTGTCACGGACCTTGAAGCCGTCCTCGGTGTCGTTAGCTGCCATAAGCACCGATTCGGTAACGATGTCTATCAGATTATCACCGCTTCTGATGATTGGTGCACGAACACCTCGAGATACAGTACCGACCATACGACTCATAAGAAAAATCTCCTTTATATTCATACCGAAGCAAAAAACAGCCCGGTAAATTCAAAACCACTTATGTATTATATCAAAAAAAATGCTGTTTGTAAAGTAGTTAGATAAAAATATTTGAATGTAAATTGTAGAAAAATCCGAATATGCTTTTTTTGATGTTTGTACTAAATCTACAAAGCGGCAGCGATTATGCTGTGTGACGGTTAAAGTGCGGCTGTCGCTGCTGTATGCGTTTGTCATCACGGGAATTTTTCTTGGGCGAAATTCGAAGCTTGCGCTCAAAAAGCCTTTCGCACGGTGTTATTTTTTCTCATCCTTGCCCTCTATATTCCTTATGTAGTGGAATATATATTGCTGTGCAATTCCTGCGTGTTTTCCGAACGCCTCATAGTCAAGATGACCACTAAAGTAGTCATTTATAGCCTTTTTAACCCATACGTCTATCGGGAATGCTTCCAAATTTCCAAAACCGAAGAGCGCAACGCAGGATGCAACCTTGTCACCGACACCCTTGATTTTTTTGAGTGTCTGGACGGTGTATTCATAGCTTTGACGCTCGGATATTTCGGACAGATTCACCTCGCCATCCGACACCGCCAGGGCTGATGCAAGTAGGTATTTATATCTGAAGCCGGGCTTTGAGGGCAGCATTTTTTCGGGTGCGGCAAGAATATCCGAGGGTGTGGGGAAGGAATAACATATTCCGCACTCACCGCAAGAGGCATCACACGGACGTGTGCCGTGCCGTAAGAGCGGACAGCATTCGTATTCTGCGGCAAGATTTCTACCGTAGGCACGGCAGATTGAGAAAAGAATTTTCCTGATTCTCGGTATGTTGTTGTTTTGGGAAACTATAAACGAAAACAGGGTTTCCCATTCGTCCTGGCGCAGAATTGCGATACCTTTAGCGCACTCGACTGCCGCCCTCATCCACTCTGAATCGGTAGATTTTGCAATGCTTTGGCTGATGCTTTCATAATCGGTATCAAGCGAGAAGAAGCCTACTATTTTCTTTTCGAAATTTTCCTCATCGAGGCCGTAAAATATCAGCTCGCCCGCCCTGCTTTGTCCAACGCTTACAAGAAGCTCTCCGACGGGAATCAGATATTCTACGTATCCGTCCTTTTTGACCGTCAGCTCATAGCGGAATATCTGTCCGCATTCGAGCGTATCATCCAATTTATAGCTGCCAAGACCGGATACGACAAGAGCATCTCTGCCGTTTACGGTTTTGTGTATTTTTGTGAACATTTTTGACAATCCCCTCTTGAAAATAGGTTATTTATGTTGTATAATGATAATGAATATTTTTATTTAAATATATTTTAACACATTTTTCTTTTGTGTGCAAGTACTTTTGTAAGGAGAGAGCAAGTGGAGCAGATATATACCATACCGGTAAACGAGGCGTTTGACAGAGTAACCGAGGGGGGCGAATGTGCCTGTCCTTTTTGTCTGCTTTACAAGAAGCTGGAGGAGGACGAGCTTGAAATAATCCTCGGAGCTTCGATGATGGAGCCTGACATAAGAATAAAGACCAATGAGCAGGGCTTTTGCGCAAGGCACTATTCGAAAATGCTTATAAGAAAGCGAATGCTCGGTATGGGGCTTATAATGCAGAGCCACCTTGCGGAGGTAGAAAAAAAGCTGAAAGGACCGACGGTTTCCCTGAATCCGAGAGCGGCATCGCTTTGTGAGCTGTCACGGCTTGAATGCGATTGCTACGTATGCGGCAGGATAAACAAAAACATCGGTGCTATGACTGCAACTGCGGCATATCTTTGGGAGAGCGACCCCGCCTTTGAGAAGAAATTCTCAAAAATTCCATTTATTTGTCTGCCGCACTACCGAGCGCTTATGGAATACGCATCAAAGAAGGTGAACAAAAAGAAGTATGCGGAGTTTCACGATACGGCAAAGGCTATCAACGAGTCTTATATGAAAACGCTTCGCGGCGACGTTGATTGGTTTTGCAAAAAATTCGATTACCGATACGATGAGGAGCCTTGGTATAACTCAAAGGATTCGGTGCAGCGCGGGATCAAATTTTTATCGGGCGATATGTCGCTTGACTGACTAAGGGGAGGGAATCTGCTGTGATAATAGAGAAAATCGTTATAAAAAGCTTTGGACTTATCAGAGATATGACGCTTGAATTTTCAAGCACTATAAACGTCATTGAGGGACATAACGAGGCAGGTAAGAGTACCATAGCCGCATTTATAAAATATATGCTTTACGGCTTTGAACAGACCGAGGGAGATGGACTCACCGAGCGTAAGCTGCGCCTTAACTGGACGACCGGTACTGCCGAGGGCTCAATGTACGTGAACGTCAAGGGTAAGCGTTATCTCATTACGAGAATGACTGCGCTTGGCGATAATGCCGCGCGTCCTACCTATAAGGAGGAGGCTACGATAATTGACCTTTCGACGGGTGCGCCCGCATTCGGAAAAGTGCCCGCAGGCGAAGTATTCTTCGGTGTTGACTCGGAGCTTTTCGGCAATACGGCTTTCGTCGGACAGATAGGCGATTCTAAAATTAACGAGGGCTCTGTCAGAGAGTCGATAGAAAATATACTTTTCTCGGGTGCTGAAACGGTAAACAACCGTCGTGCGGCAACTAAAATTTCGGATAAAATGGAGCTGCATTTACATGAGAGCGGCCATGGCGGAACGATAGTTGACCTTATGAGAAAATCCGAGGAGCTTGAGGACAAGCTGAAGTCCTCGGATGAGGAAAACCAGCTTATCCTTGTAAAGGAAGCCGAGCTTCACGACATAAGAATGAAAAAGGCTGATTACGAGGACAGACTCGTAAGGCTTCATACACTCAATAACGACTATCAGAATGCGATGCTTATTCAGGCGTTTGACAGACTTCACGAGCTTGAGGAGCAGTGCGAGAAAAAGAACGCTGATTATAATGCGTTTATAGAAGAAAACACTCATCTCGGATTTGTGCCGGGAAGAGATTATCTCACGGATATAGCCGTTGCAAGGCAGACGGTGAATGAAACCTACCGCCGCCTTACGGAGTCCGAGGCAGCTTATGAAAAGGAAAGAGCGGCTATCGGTATCACTAAAGACGTGGAGACTGCAATACAGATATGCGATGAGTGCGGCGGAGAAGAGCATCTTAAAAACTCGGCATCAACCCTTTACCGAACCTTGATAAGAGATATTTCCCTCATTACCGTCGGCGGACTTTTCGCTGTTGCGGCGGCGGTTATGTTCATACTTTCGGGCGGAAACGTCGGTCTTATCGTTGGCGGAGTGCTTTGTGCGCTTGCGGCGGTGGCGGGGGTTGCATTCGGTGTTTATTCCTACAACGGAACACATAAGGCTCTATCCTCGCTTGAGGCTAAATTCTCTACCTCGTCCTACCGTGACTTTAATGCCAAGATAAATCATATTGCAGAGCAGAGGAATAAGCGTGACGGTATACTTCGTGCTACCGAAAATGCAAGAGCTGCGGCAGAGTCTGCAAGAATGGCTTATGAAAGCGCAAAAATAGAGCTTGCAAGTATTATTCTCAAATGGGGTGGCGAGCCGCCCGAATCAGACCTCAACGGATATCTCGATGCGCTTGATTTGCGTGTTCGTAATTTCCTTGACCAAAAGGATGCACTGCATCTGGACAAGAGCGAGAGCGAATTGACCGTAAAAGAAATAAGAAGAACACTCTCGGACAAGAGTGAGATAGATATAAGAGCGCAGGTGCCGCCTCTGCGAAGAAAGGCTCTCGTCGGTGTAAGCTACGACGATATAATCGGAGATATAAACAAGCACAAGGAGCTTATAGCCGCCGAAGAGGAGCGTGCAAGAGAGGTTGACAGAACGCTCTTCTCGCTTAAGAGCCGTGCGGGCGACCCCGGTGAGCTTTATTCGAAAATACAGGCGCTTGACAGCCGTATAGATGAGCTTCGAAGAAGGCATAAGGCTTATTACATAGCATTAAGAGCGATTGAGGGAGCGTCTGACAATCTTCGTGCTGAAATATCACCAAGACTCGGTGAATATGCAACGCAGATGATGAGCGTTATGACTGATAAGAAATATACTCATTTTGACGTCAGCGACGGTCTTGTCGTTACCTTTGAGGCGGCAGACGGTGAGAAGAAATCGGTAGATTTCCTTTCGGGCGGAACACGTGACCTTGCGTATATTGCGGTGCGTCTTGCGCTTGTTGATATGCTTTATACCGAGCGTCCTCCGCTCTGCTTTGACGAGAGCTTTGCTCACCAGGATAACGTGCGTGCGCACGCTATGATGAAAGCTCTTGCCAAGCTTGCCAAGGAGGGCTCACAGAGCTTTATATTCACTTGCAGAAACAGAGAGAGCGCACTTGCAACCGAGCTTTCCAAGCGTGCACGTGTGTTCAAGATTTCGCATGACGACGAGATGCTGGGATAAGTCTGCTGACAGGAGAAAAAGTGATGAAAAGAATTTTACTTGTCGGAAGCGCAAATATGGATTTGTCGCTTAATATGTACGAGGTCCCAGCCCCGGGAGAAACGGTGATAGATGACGGCGGCGTTGCCTATACACCCGGCGGAAAGGGTGCAAATTCAGCGGTAGCTCTTGCAAAGCTTGGCGGTGACGTTGTGTTTTCAGCAAAGCTTGGACGTGACACTCACGGTCAGAAGCTTTTTGAGTATTACAAGAGTCAGGGAATAAATACCTCACACATAAAGGTAGACCCTGATGCGCCCACAGGATTTGCGGCGGTTATGAAGGAAAGCAGCACGGGTCAAAACAGAATCGTTGTTTATCCCGGCGCTAACGCAAATATAAGCACGGAAAATCTTATAGAAGCCTTCAGGTGTGAGCCGGATGCGCTTTATATCGGCTTTGAAATACCGTTTTCGGTGGCGCTTTCGGCTGCCAAAATAGCATCCTCAAAGGGAATACCGATATTCGTTGACGCAGCTCCCGCCTCTGCGGATTATCCGCTGTCCTCGCTTCCGCAGATAGAGATATTCTCTCCAAACGAGACAGAGACCGAAACCTATACGGGAATTAAGCCTGTCGGCTCGGACAGCTCGCTCCGTGCGGCGCTTGAGCTTTATAAGCGTGTAAAATGCAAGTACATCGTTATAAAACAGGGTGAGCGAGGCTCATTCGTTTACGACGGAAAGAAATATTATATGATACCTGCCGAGCGTGTGACAAGGGTTGTCGACACCACGGCTGCTGGTGATACCTTTACTGCGGCAATGACGCTTGAATATCTGCGCACGGGTGATATACTTGCCTCTGTCAGATATGCAACTGCGGCTGCGGCAATTACCGTCACAAGAAGCGGAGCTTCTGTGTCAATTCCTACCGCAAACGAGGTAGAAGAATTTATAAGGTCTAAATAAGCATTTAAGTGCAAAGCCAAAGGACTTGGCTGACGTCGATTCTTTGCGCTCGTGTTGCCTGATAGGTTAATCCGAGTGATACGTAAACAAACATTTACATATTGAAGATTCAGAAAGGGAATCCGTATGAATTATGTTTTTTCAGAAATAACATTTCCGTCCTCTGACGGAGTACATACCATATATGCGGAGATATATGCCCCGAAGACGAAAGAACCGAAGGGTGTCGTGCAGCTCTGCCACGGAATGAGAGATTACGTGGGAAGATATCAGGCTCTTGCCGAATATCTCACGGGCGAGGGATATATTTTTGCAGGACACGCTCATCTCGGTCACGGAAAGAGTGCTGATGATGAGGGGCGGGGATATTTCGCCGAGCGTGACGGAGTGCTGTATTTGCTCAAGGATATTCATTCTATGAATAAATATCTGCGAAGCGTTTACCCGACGCTTCCTTTGTGGCTTCTCGGTCACAGTATGGGCTCGTTTCTTGCCCGTCTTTATACCAACCGTCACCCTCACAGTATTCAGGGACTTATTATCCACGGCACGGCAGGCCCGAACCCTGCGCTTCCGTTTGGTAAGCTTGCGGTAAAGCTTGGTAAGATTTTCCACGGCGATAAGCACAGAAGCAGCTTTGTCGCTTCTTTGGCATTTATGGGATACAACTCCAGATTTCCGAAATCGGATGGCGAGCACGCATGGCTGACACGTGAGGTCTCTCGTGTTGCGAGCCGTGACGATGACCCTTATACCAATTTCACATTTACTCTTTCGGCATTCGGCGATCTGTTTTCAATGCTCGGAATGGCAAACAGCAAGAGCTGGTTTGAGAACTATCCGAAAGAGCTTCCCACGCTTATTATCAGCGGTGATAAAGACCCTGTCGGCTCATACGGCAAGGGCCCGGAGTACGTTTATAAGCATCTTCTGCTCTCGGGTTGCAGCTCTGTCAGCTTAAAGCTTTTCGAGGGTTGCCGTCACGAGCTGTTTAATGAGAGTAACCGTGAGGAAATATTCGACTATATCGGAGATTGGCTCGGTAGCAATACAAAATGATAAAGTGCATAGCTATCGTAGGACCTACTGCGTCGGGAAAGACTGCGCTTGGAGTAGCTCTTTCGGGGGCGCTCGGCGGTGAGGTTGTGAATTGCGACTCGATGCAGATATACAAATATATGAATATAGGAACGGCGAAGCCTACCGAGGAGGAAAGAGAGGGCATCAGGCATCATATGCTTGATTTTCTCTCACCGGATGAAAGCTTTAGCGCCGAGGCATACCGAGAGGGTGCAATGGCGGCGATAGCAGAGATATCCGAGCGAGGAGGCATTCCCGTAATAGTCGGCGGAACAGGACTTTATTTGGATACGCTTTTGCGTAGCCCTGCGCAGTCGGTAGAAGCAAGTTCGGCAGAGTACAGAGAAAAAATACTCGCAGGGATAAAGGATGCGGATGACAGACACCGCCTTTGGCAAAGACTTTGGGATATTGACCCGGTATCAGCCGAAAAAATACACGAGAATAACGTCAAGCGTGTAATAAGAGCAATCGAGGTTTATGAAACCACGGGAAAGCCTAAATCCTATTGGGATGAGTTGACAAGGGCGCAAAAGAGTGAGCTTGACGTAAAAATTATTGTGCTGTCATTTCACGAGCGACAGACTCTTTACGACAGAATTGATAAAAGAGTTGATTTGATGTTTGATATGGGGCTTCTTTCCGAGGTGGAGGAGCTGTATTCGCAAGGATATCTTCGTGAGCCGTCCACAGCCTCGTCGGCAATAGGCTACAAGGAGATTGTTTCTTATCTTGAGGGCGAATGCACTCTCGATGAGGCAAAGGAAAAAATCAAGCTTTCGTCAAGAAGATATGCAAAGCGTCAGCTTACCTGGTTCAGGCATGAAGATGCGGCACAGACTCTTTATATTGATGACGAGAGCGGAGCTTTGCGTGATAGGGAATCCCTGATAGAGGAAGCTAAACGTATTGTAACAGAATTTTTAAAGGTGCAGATATGAACTCAACAGAGCTTAAGGTTAAAATAAAAGAGAGCGCAGCCGACGTTTTGGGGTGGCTTTACAGCGAACCCGAAAGACAGGCACAGCGTATTATATCGGCAATAGAGAGCTTTGAGAAGAAGTACGGTGCGGGACGGGATATTTCGATATTCTCAACCCCCGGCAGAAGCGAGATTATAGGTAACCACACCGACCATAATGACGGTTGCGTTATAGCTTCGGCAATCGACAGAGATATAATAGCCGTTGCGGCTAAAAATGACCTCGGTATAGTACGCTTTCTTTCCGAGGGCTATGAAGAAAATATAATTGAGCTTGATAAGATATCAAGCCCGGATAATTTTGAAAAGTACACCTCATCAGCGCTTATCGGCGGAGTTGCAAGGGCATTTTCGGATAACCGTCTGTGTATCGGCGGCTATGATGCCTACTCGACAACAGAGGTCTTGAAGGGAAGCGGTCTTTCCTCCTCTGCGGCATTTGAGGTTATGGTTGGAAATATATTCAGCCATCTTTATAACGGCGGAGCGGTAGAAAATTCAACGCTTGCAAAATTTGCGCAGTATGCTGAAAACCTGTATTTCGGTAAGCCTTGCGGTCTTATGGACCAGATGGCTTGTGCTGTCGGCGGCTTTGTTTACATAGATTTTGCAGATAAGGCATCGCCCACGGTTGAAAAAATAGATTTTTCTATGGACGGGCAGGGCTATAAGCTCTGCATAGTTAATACGGGCGGTAACCACGCTGACCTGAATGAGGATTATGCATCGGTTCCCTCTGAAATGCGCAGTGTAGCGGCTGTTTTCGGAAAGGACGTGCTTCGCACGGTAGAATTTTCCGAGCTTTTGGATAAGAGCTGTGAAATAAGAGCGACACTCGGTGACAGAGCTCTTTTGCGTGCTGTGCATTTTATAAAGGAAAACGAGCGTGTGGCAAAAGCCCGTGCGGCACTGCTTGACCGACGCACTTCGGATTTCTTCTCAATGCTGAAGGAGTCGGGGCGCTCATCATACGAATATCTTCAAAACGTATATACAAACAAAAATCCTGGGGAGCAGGGTCTGTCTTTAGCTCTTATGCTCACCGATATGTTTGATAATGGAGTTGGAGCTTACCGTGTGCACGGCGGCGGATTTGCAGGAACAATACAGGCATTTATCGAGGATGCCGCAGTTTCGGAGTATTCGGATTATATGGAGCGCATCTTTGGCGAGGGTGCTGTTATGAAGCTCTCGGTCAGAGCTGTGGGCGCTTGTAAAATTATATAAAGAAAACCAAAAGTCCTATTTATGGGACAGAACTTGATATATAATCAAAGTACAACAACGAAAAAGGAGATTAATTATGGCAGCTAAAAAAACGACTGCAGCTGCGGAAAAGCCCGCAGTAAGCGATAAAAAGGCAGCGGTTGAAACCGTAATGGCAAGAATAGAAAGAGAGTGTGGCAAGGGGTCGATTATGCGCCTTGGCGAGAACAGCGCAATGAACGTTTCGGCTGTTTCCACAGGCTCGCTTACGCTTGATTTCGCACTTGGAATCGGCGGTATTCCGAGAGGAAGAATAACAGAGATATACGGCCCGGAGTCCTCGGGTAAAACCACAATAGCGCTTCACGTTATAGCAGAGGTGCAAAAGGAGGGCGGAGAAGCGGCATTTATTGATGCTGAACACGCTCTTGACCCCGTTTATGCAAAGAAGCTCGGTGTAGATACCAACAATCTTCTCGTATCACAGCCCGATTGCGGTGAGCAGGCGCTTGAGATTGCGGAAACACTCGTTAATTCGGGAGCTATTGACATTATAGTTATCGACTCTGTTGCGGCTCTTGTACCCAGACAGGAAATAGAGGGTGATATGGGCGCTTCTCACGTTGGTGTACAGGCAAGACTTATGTCGCAGGCTATGAGAAAGCTTTCAGGCTCTATTGCAAAATCCAACTGTATCGTTATTTTCACAAACCAGCTTCGTGAGAAGGTTGGCGTGATGTACGGCAACCCCGAGGTTACAACCGGTGGTCGCGCGCTTAAATTCTATGCGTCCGTGCGTATTGACGTAAGACGTGCCGAGACACTCAAGAACGGCTCTGAAGTATACGGCTCGCATACTAAATGTAAGGTCGTTAAGAATAAGGTAGCGCCGCCCTTCAAAACTGCGGAATTTGATATTCTTTACGGCTCTGGTATCTCGAAGTCTTCCGAAATAATAGATATGGCTATCCAGCTTGAGATAATTGACAAGAGCGGTGCTTGGTTCTATCTTGACGGTGAAAGACTCGGACAGGGTAAGGATAACGTAAGAAAGCTTATCGAGGGTGATGCTGCGCTTATGGCAAGTCTTGAAGAAAAAATCAAGGAAAAAATCAAAGCTGCGCCTATTGATGCCACAGCAGACACACTTGACGATGACGACTTTGAAATCAAGGATTTTGACGACGAAATCTGATTCTTTTGGGATATCCTAAAGCAACTACAAAATGTTTTTTCCGTAAGTTGATATTTATGGAAAGGATAAATCAAGGTTCACAAATGAAGATTAAAACTGTCAGTAAAACAGAACATGGCGAATACGTAATGATAACGCTTGTCGGTGAGAAAAAGGCTCTTAATCTCACCGACGAGCTTTATTGCTTGCTGGGTGAGCCAACCGAGGGATATGAGCTTTCAGCCGATGAGTATTCGGAGCTGATTGGGGCTGACGAGTATTACAGAGCTACGAAAAAAGCGCTTAATATTCTCTCGTTTGGCGATAATTCAAAAAGAAAGCTTTATGAAAAATTAAGGCGTGGCGGATTTCCCTCTGACGTCTGTCAGCGTGTGGTTGCCGATATGACAGACCTTGGATATATTAATGAAGAAAAACAGCTTCGCCGACTTGTGGTGGGACTTGCAAACGACTCGCTTTTCGGGCCGAAAAGAATTACGGCAAAGCTTGTCAATTCGGGCTATTCGCCCACCGATATACATCGGGTTATATCAGCGCTTACAGAGTGCGCAGAGATTGATTTTGATTCAGGCTTTAAAAGACTTGCACAGAAGCATCTTGGGGGGAATACCGATTCCGAGTCGCTTACGAAATTAAGGTATAAATACGGTTACAGATGATGATAAAGAAATTTTTGAGCTATTACAAGCCGCATATGCGGCTCTTTATTCTCGATATGATATCTGCGGTGATAGTTGCTGCTTGTGCGCTCTTTTACCCGCTGATAACAAAAGAAATGATAAATAACTACGTGCCGAATGAGAATCTTTCTATGATAATAACCTCGTCAATTTTTCTGCTCGGTATTTATCTTATAAAGGCGCTGTGCACCTATATTATGGGATATTACGGTCACGTTGTCGGTGTCAGAATGCAGGCGCAGATGCGACGGGATTTGTTCTGCAAGTACGAAAAGCTTCCATTTTCTTATTTTGATGACCACAAGACGGGTGATTTGCTCTCCCGTCTTACAAACGACCTTCAGGATATATCAGAGCTTGCACACCACGGCCCGGAAAATCTTTTGCTCGGTGTTCTGATGCTTGTTGGCGCATTTGTTGTGCTTTCGGGTATAGACGTTGTGCTTACGCTTATAATGTTTGCGGTAGTTCCGTTCATAGTTCTTTTTACGGTTATCTCGCGCAAAAGAATGAGAGAGGCGATGAGCGCTTCAAGACGGCAGATGGCTGCGATAAACACAACGCTTGAAAATTCGATAACGGGTATAAGAGAAACGAAGGCATACGTAGCAGCCCAGCACGAAATTAAAAAATTCAACAAGGCAAACGGGCTTTTCGCAAAGTACAGAAGCCGTGCTATGTTCTCGCTCGGTTTCTTCGACTCTATAATGCAGTTTTTGCAGGACCTGCTTTACCTTGTGATAATACTTGCGGGCGGTCTTTTCCTCTACTATGACAGAATAGATCCGGGTGAGTTTGCCGCATTTATACTTTATACAAGTATGTTTCTTACTCCAATACAGCGCTTTACTGCGCTGTTTACACAGCTTCAGGAGGGAATGTCGGGTTACTCACGCTTCTATGAGCTGATATGCGAGAGCGAGGAGATTGACAACGGTAAAACCGAGATTGCCGAGGTTTCGGGGCATATAAGATTTGAGGGCGTGTCGTTTGGCTACGGTGATACAAATTCCCCCGATAAGCTTGTCATATCCGAGCTTAACCTGGATATCCCTGCGGGTAAAACGCTCGCCCTTGTCGGACCGTCGGGCGGTGGCAAGACAACGCTTTGCAACCTTATACCGAGATTTTATAACATAACAAGCGGAAGGATAACGCTCGACGGAGTTGATATTTCGGATATCACCCTCGACAGCCTTCGCTCAAATATAGGTATCGTATCTCAAAACGTATTTCTCTTTGACGGCACTGTCAGGGAAAATATCGCTTATGGTAAAGAGGTCTGTGACGAGGAGTTGATTTTAGCCGCAAAACGAGCTAATATACACGACTTTATATGCACTCTTGATAATGGCTACGACACCGAGGTCGGTGAGCGTGGCGTAAAGCTTTCGGGCGGTCAGAAGCAGAGAATAGCTATAGCCCGTGTGTTCCTCAAAAACCCGAAGCTCCTGATACTTGATGAGGCTACGAGTGCGCTTGATAACGCTACTGAAATGCAGATACAGGCATCGCTTGAGGAGCTTTCACGAGGCAGGACGGTTATAGTTGTCGCACACAGACTCTCGACTGTAAAGGGCGCTGACGAGATAGTCGTTATAGATACAAGGGGCGTTATTGAGCGAGGTACGCACGAGGAGCTTATCCAGCTTGACGGAGAATATAAAAAGCTTTATCTTTATCAGTTCAGAGAAAACTAAAATTTTCAGTTTTACTCTAAAATGTAAACAAATATATTAAATTTGAGAAAAATGCTTTTATCAAAGACTGAAAACAACAACTTTAAAATGGGGCTTCGGGACGGCATTCCGATAGCGCTTGGCTACGTGCCTGTTTCCTTTGCCTTTGGACTTTTTGCGACTTCATCAGGCCTTAATATAATCGAGGCGGTTATGATATCGCTCTTTAACCTGACGTCGGCTGGGCAAATGGCTGCTGTTCCGATTATTGCCGGTGGCGGTACGCTTATCGAGCTTGCCTTAACACAGCTCATAATAAATATGCGATATTCATTGATGTCGGTCTCGCTCTCACAGCGCTTTGGCGCCAGCGTGCGCTTTGCCGACAGATTTCTTGTAGCCTATACGAACACGGACGAGATTTTTGGTGTTGCAATAGGCAAGGAGTCACCGCTCGGGAGAAAATATCTTTTCGGGCTTCCGATTGCCCCTTATTTAGGCTGGGCGCTCGGCACAGCGCTGGGGGCGGCAGCCGGCAATATTTTGCCTGAAATTATTGTAAATTCACTCGGCATAGCTCTTTACTGTATGTTTATTGCCATAGTTGTGCCACGTGTTAAGCAGAGCCGTGCAACAGCGCTTGCGGTGCTTTCTTCTGTGGTGCTTTCCGCACTCTTTTACTACACACCGTATTTATCCGATATACCCGCAGGCTTTGTGATTATGATTTGCGCAGTAAGCGTCAGCGCTGTTTTCGCTATCGCCCGTCCGCTTCCGGATGAGGAGGAGGCGCAAAAATGAGAGTCGAATTTCTTATATATCTTATCGTTATGGCGGGTGTAACCTACCTTGTAAGGCTCTTGCCTATGCTCTTTATAAGGCGGAAAATAACAAACCGCTTTGTCCGTTCTTTCCTTTATTATATACCTTATACCGTGCTGTCGGTTATGACAATCCCCGCTGTGTTCTATTCGACATCCTCGCCAATATCGGCGGTTGTCGGTGTAGCGGTTGCGGTAGCACTTGCGTTTTTCGGAAAAGGTCTTGTTACCGTTGCAGGCTTTGGCGCACTCTCGGTTTTTGCAGTCGAGCTTGTTATGCTGCTTGCGCAGTAATATAAGCTTTCTCTAAAACAGGTGGAAAGAATTTAAATACAGCAAAAAGGTTTAGGAAAAAATTCGCAACATTTTGTCTTGACAAGACCGTGCTTTTTGTGTATTATAAAAATGACATTGAAAGGAGATGTAAAATGATAAATATCAATATTGATTTTAAAAACACGGCAGGTAAAATTAACGCTGTAAATTCGTTAAACAACGGCCCTGTCGGCTCGTCTGTGAGAAATACGAAATCCAACGTGTTTGCCGACCTCGAAATTCCGTATTCAAGACTACACGATTCATCCTTCAACGCATCATACGGAGGCGAGCATACGGTAGACGTACATAGAATATTTAAAAACTTTGATGCTGATGAAAATGACCCCGCATCCTATCTTTTCGGTCCTACCGATGAGTATATAGCTACTATTGTAGCGGCGGGAACGAAGCCCTTTTATAGACTCGGTGCATCTATCGAGCACGGCCACAAGGTTGGTACGCAGGTGCCGCCCGATTTTGCAAAGTGGGCAAGAATCTGCGAGCACATCATTATGCACTATAATGAGGGCTGGGCAAACGGCTTTAACTACAATATAGAATATTGGGAGATTTGGAACGAGCCGGAATGCGGAGACGCTGACGGCACAAACCCCTGCTGGCAGGGCACAGAGGAGCAGTTTATAGACTTCTATGAGGTTGCCGCAAAGCATCTTAAGGGCAGATTCCCGAATCTTAAAATCGGCGGTCCGGCTTTCGCTATTGCTTGGCGCACGGATTTCAAAGAGGCTTTTATCCGTGCTGTGAGCGAGAGAAAAGCTCCGCTTGATTTCTTCTCATTCCACGCTTACATAAGAAGGCCCGAGACCTTGTATAAAGTGGCTGAAGTCGCAAGAGAGCTGCTCTGTGAATACGGACTCGGTGATACCGAGCTTGTGCTTGACGAGTGGAATTACATTCGCTCCTGGCAGGGCGAGGACTATAAGTACTCAATGAAGCAGATAAACGGACTAAAGGGTGCGTCTGTTGTTGCGGGCGGTATGTGTGCGGCACAGGCTGGCGGCATCAGCAAGATGATGTACTACGAGGGCCGCCCCGGTGTTTGGTCGGGAATTTACGACCAGTTCTCCGAGCCGCAGAAGGCTTATTACAGCTTTATCTTCTTCCGTGAGCTTTACCGCCTCGGAACTTGGGTAAAGACCGATTATGCGTATGACAATATACACGTATGCGCCGCAACAGACGGCAAGGACGGTGCAATTCTTGCAACGAATTACAGCGAGCACGACAGCGATTTCCCAAGAAACGTTGTATTTAACGTAGCAAATCTCTTCTCCGAAAACGGCGGAAAAACCAGAGTGCAGATATATAAAATAGGTAAGGAAAATGACGGCGAGCTTCTTTACGACGAGCCGTATTTCGATGAAAAGCCCGAAATTCGTGTACACCTTGAGCTTTTTGAAACCGTTCTCATTAAAATTATTCCTATTTGAACAACTCTTCGTTAAAAATTATTTGCGAGTTAAGCCTATGAAAATTCTTTTTCAAGGCGATTCTATTACGGATTCGGGTAGAGACAAAGGAAGTGAAGTGCACGTAGGCACGGGTTATCCGCTTCTTGTAAAATCCGAGCTTGGATTTTGTGAGCCCGGAAAGTACGAATTTATCAATAAGGGTATAAACGGCAACAGAATAGTTGATATTTATGCCCGTATAAGGCAGGATATTATAAATCTTACGCCTGACGTGTTGAGCATACTAGTAGGTGTTAATGACGTATGGCATAATTTCCATGCGAGTCCAAACGGTGTTCATCCCACCCCTATGGGTCACGAGCTTATCAAAAACGAGTGGATGAAGGCATTTGAAAATATTTAAAATAAAAAAGCGCTTATGATATGCGATTTTACATATCATAAGCGCTTTTTGCAAACAATTGATTGCAATATAAGCCTTTTATTGGCTGAAATTATATTTTAAATATAATGTCACCGTACGTGGGCATCGGCCAGGCATCTCTTGCTACAAGCAGCTCCATTGAGTCAACGAGAGTGCGGAGCGCATTCATTTTAGGAATTACGCTGTTCTTATAATAGAAGGACGCTTCCTCTGCGCACTCCTTGGTGATAGCCGTACTCTCCACACGCTCAAGGGCGGTGTATGCCGAGTAGGTTTTGGAAAGCAGGTCTGAAAGCTTTTCTATTATCTCGCATTCGCACACGGTATCAATATTCTTGATTGCCATACGCTTTGCGTTGACAGCATCCGAAAGTCTGCCGATATATTCTGACACAGCGGGGATGATATCACGCACAGTCATCTCAAGCATAGTACGTGCCTCGATATTCTTAACCTTTCTGTAATTCTCAAAGAATATCTCACGGCGGGATTTCATCTCGGTCTCGCTCATAACGCCAAAGTCACCAAAGAGCGAGATGTTCTTCTCATCTGTAAAGTGCTCGTATGCTTCGGGGGCTGTCTTGAAGTTGGAAAGACCTCTTGCCGCAGCCTCGGCTTCCCATTCCTTTGAGTAAGAGTTTCCACCGAAGAATATACGCTTGTGCGCACGGAACGTATCCGCAATAAGCTTGTCCAGCGTAGCATCAAAATTCTCGCAGGATTCGAGTATATCAGCAAAGTCGTGAAGCGATTTTGCAACCGCTGTGTTAAGCACGATGTTTGCAAGAGCTATATTCTGTGACGAGCCAACCATTCTGAATTCGAACTTGTTTCCCGTAAAGGCAAACGGTGAGGTTCTGTTTCTGTCTGTTGTATCACGTCTTATATTCGGGAGCATAGACGTACCGAGCGACATATATTTCTTATCGCTGTTTTTCGAATACTTCGAGCCGTCTATAATTGAGCCTACTATCGTGTCAAGCTCATCTCCAAGGAATATTGAAATAATTGCGGGGGGCGCTTCGTGACCGCCAAGACGGCAGTCGTTTGCCGCTGTTGCCGCAGAAATACGTAAGAGATCCTGATAATCGTCACCCGCCTTTACGACAGCCGCAAGTACAAGCAGAAACTGCTTGTTTTCCTCGGGTGTTTTGCCGGGCTTCAGAAGATTCTTTCCTGTGTCTGTTCCAAGCGACCAGTTGTTGTGCTTACCCGAGCCGTTAATACCGTCAAACGGCTTTTCGGTAAGCAGGCAGGTCATACCGTATTTCGGCGCAAGTCTTCTCATACATTCCATAGTAAGCAGGTTCTGGTCTACTGCTATGTTTGTAGTGCAGAAAACGGGCGCAAGCTCGTGCTGCGAGGGCGCAGCCTCGTTATGCTTTGTCTTTGCGCTGATTCCAAGCCTCCAAAGCTCGGTATCAAGCTCGTGCATAAATGCACTTACCTTTGGCGGGAGCGCTCCGAAATAGTGATCCTCCATTTCCTGACCCTTAATTGCGGGCGCACCGAACAGCGTTCTTCCGCAGAAGAACAGGTCGCGACGAGCCTTGAAATCCTCCTCGTCAATAAGGAAGTATTCCTGCTCTGCGCCAACCGTGGTTATAACACGCTTTGCCTCTGTATCACCGAAAAGACGAACTATTCGAAGTCCCTCTGTGTTTATTGCATCCATAGAACGCAGAAGCGGTGTTTTTGTATCAAGCGCCTCGCCTGTGTAGGAGCAAAAGGCAGTCGGTATGTAAAGCGAGCCGTCCTTTACAAAGGCATAGGATGCGGGATCCCAGGCTGTATATCCCCTTGCTTCAAACGTGGCACGCAGGCCGCCAGAGGGGAAAGAGGAAGCGTCAGGCTCACCCTTTATAAGCTCCTTGCCCGAGAACTCCATTATCGCCTTTCCGTGTCCTATCGGAGAGAGAAAAGCATCGTGCTTCTCGGCAGTCACACCTGTGAGCGGCTGGAACCAATGCGTATAGTGTGTAGCACCGTGCGAGATTGCCCAATCCTTCATTGCACCTGCAACCGTATCGGCAATTCCGGCATCAATTTCCTTGCCCTCTGCTATGGTATTAAGAAGCGATTTATAAACCTCTTTCGGAAGCTTATCTCGCATTACGTCCTCGCTGAAAATCTGCGAAGCGAATATCTCGGGAATTCTTGTGGTGTTTTCCATTTGCCACGCTCCTAAAATTTAATAATATTATTATATACAAATAAAAGCTCAATGTCAAGTTTTTATAGCTCTTTTCTTCTTTTGGGGGTTGATATATTGACTTTTTCTATGCATAATGGTATAATTATTTTCGTTGTATGATAAAAAGAAAGGTTTAACCGATGTACTACATAACACTTGACCTGGAGTGGAACCAGGCGTATGCGGAAAAGTCGCTTGCGGTGCAAAAGCGATTGAATTGCCGTCTGCGTGGCGAGGTTATACAGATAGGCGCTGTAAAGCTTGACAAGAAGCTTCAGCCCTGCGGCTCTTATCAGATAATAGTCAAGCCAAAATATTTTAAAAAGATTCATAAGCACGTTTCTTCTCTGACGGGAATAACACAGGAGCGTATGGACAGCGGTGTATCTCTGCCCGAGGCGGCGGAGAGCTTCAAGCGCTGGTGCGGAAAGGACTTCGTATTTCTCACATGGGGGCCTGATGATATCCCGATGCTCAAGGAGAATTTTAACGTTCACGGTATTTCTTCCGAGTGGCTCGATAAGGTCTATGACCTGCAGAGAATATTCAACAAAGAGAACAGCGACGGCGCAAAGCAACGCTCTCTCGAATATGCTATGGAATTTTATGAAATTCCGCAAACACTTCCTGCACACGATGCTCTTAACGATGCGTATTTCACAGCGCTCGTTGCGGCAAAGCTTGACGTTGAGGGCGGCATAGCCGCATACAGCCTTGCCGAGGGGAATATGCTCGAAAGCGAGGTTATCGGAGATGCGGATGCGGGCGGTGACGGATACGTTACGATAAGCGAGATGCTCGATGACGATATTGTAAAAGCACCGATATGCCCGATATGCAAAAAGCCGCTTATACCTCTTGATAAGCCTCTGCACAGCAAAGGGCAGAAATACACATATCACTACAAGTGCAAAACGCACGGAGATATGTTCTTGGTGCTGAAGCTTCACAGAAACTTTAACGAAACCTGGCGTGCAAAGCGCACTGTCAGCCGTGTAGAGGAGAGGGAAATCTCCGAGTACCGCGCGGCACTTGAGCGTGCGAGCGTTGTAAGAAAGCACAGAACAAGACGGGGCGGACAGAGATCAAGACGCAAATTCGCCGCTCAAGGCGAAAAAACAAATACCGTAACCAAGTCTTGAAAACGGTAAAATTAAGAAAAAAGACGGCAATGGGTGCAAATTGCCGTCTTTTCCTTTTGGTTTTTAAAATTACTCTCACATTCTCTTTCCTGTAAGTGAGAGTGCGAAAATCCAAGATGATTTTTTTATTTCGCTTTGCTGCCGTGCTTATTTGCCGCTATCATAACAGCTACGAATATTGCAAGTGCGGCTATGCTGACACCGCCTATTGCCCACCAGTTTGCATAGGCTAAATTTTTGATTACAAAATCACCTGTTTCGGCATCCTGTATCACCTCAAAAATCTTGACAGTATCAAAAATCACGGCAAACACAAGCACGAGTGTGCCGAGTGTTTTCGGAATATAGCCGACGTTTTCTGCTGTTCGGTTTCTTGTAGGTACAGACCTTGAAAAATCAACAGCCGAGGCAAGATATACCGCCGCTGTAACAAGCACTATTGTTTCGGGAATCATATAGGTTGCGTTGTAGCTTATGGAATATATGAGCGCCGCCTCTGTCGGTATAGAGAGTCCTGCCCAAATTGTTGCGCCCGATATTACGTGGAATATATAACGCAAAACCGAGGGCAGAAGCGCAGATGCGAAAATTGCGGCGGTGTAGGGAAGCCTTTTTCTGAACAGCGGCGCAATACCGAATACCGCAAAGGCGAGTATATAGTCGAAAACAGCAAGTGCTACAATCGACTGCCAGGTAGTGAAATACGAGAAGTTTTTCAGTCCCAGAAGAAGCTGTATTACAGATGACGTCAGAGCCGCAGATATGCCCCACCTTGCACCGTGTCTGTACGCAAATATAATTATCGGGAGCATTGATGCAAAGGTTACCGATCCGCCGTATGGCATCTCAAGCAGCTTGAAAAGCGAAAGCACGGTAGAAAGCGCTATCATAATTCCCGCTTCGGTGAGAGCTAAAATTTGTCTTTTTTTCATTTTTCCTCCTTTTTGACAGTACAAATATACGCTGTCTGTCAATAGCCATAAGTTTTGGCAAAAAAATCTACCGTACAGGACGAATGTCTGTACGGTAGATTTGAGCGAAAAACGCTGCTTATCCTATCTCCCTACGACGGCATTATCCGTATCAGGTTAAAGGGTTTGGCGAAAAAGCCATCTCAGCCGTATTGCAAAAAGCAAAGCACCCCTGACATATATTCTGTTCGGTAGCCGATGCTGTGTTGATTTGCATCGACAGGTCTATTATAAACCGTCATTTCGGTTTTGTCAATAGCGAATTTAATTATTTTCAGCCATAATGAGAAGCCTACCGTTAGCAACCGAAATCTCTGCCGCATCATCGGTAAAGCTGTTTGAAACACCGAGAGGGAAGTCGCAGGTGAGTGTAACTTCATTTGCCGTGTACTTCGTACCCTTGATGGTGACGCCAAGTGCCTCCCCACCGAAGGCAAAGACCGAAAGTGTGTCGCCCGACTTACCCGAGAGTGAAACCGCTTCGTTTTCTATGATGAATGAATATGTTTTCTCTCCTATAAGATACATCTGCTTTCCTTGCTTTTTTGCATAATAAAGCAAACAATAGTTAGCAAAAGTATGGTCATCCCTGCCGCCAACACCGCCAAAAACGTAGAACGTATCATATCCGCGACGCACTCCCTCCAAAAAAGCGAGGTGCATATCCGTCTCATCCTTTTCGATTTTGTGGCGGATATATTCTATATTTTGGGGAACGCTTCCCGAATCAAAGTCACCGACAACAAGGTTCGGGATAATACCTTTTGACAGAAGCGTATCACAGCCGCCGTCAGCGGCTATTATAAAATCGTATTTGTCCTTGTCAAAGCGGCTTATGAAAAAATCTCCCGCACCGACAATAGCACAGACCTTCATAAGCTTCAATCCTCTTTTAGCATTTCGTCTATGGCACGCATAACACCAAGCTTGCCGTATTCATAGGTGAGTCCGCCCTGCATAAAAGCGGTATAGGGGGGTGTCAGAGGACCGTCACAGCTAAGCTCGTTTGTAGCGCCCGTGACAAACGTACCCGCCGCCATAATTTCGGGGTGCGGGTAACCCGGCATATCACCGGGTACGGGTGTACAGTATGCCTCAACAGGCGACCCCTTTTGTATTCCCGTGCAGAATTTGATGAGGTTTTCAGGGGTGTTCAAATCAACCGTCTGCACGATATCCGTGCGCACCTCATCATAGGTGGGGTCGATATGCGAAAATCCGCAAAGCTCAAGCATTCTTGCCGCAAACGACATTGATTTGAGAGTTGACGCTACTGCTGCGGGCGCCATAAAGAAGCCCTTGTAGAAGCTTGCAAGCTGGTTGAAGTTAGCGCCAAGCTCCTTTCCGACGCAAGGGGCGGTGAGCCTTTCTGCGATATCCTCGATAACGTCACGTCTTCCGACACAGTATCCGCCGCTCACAGCAAAGCCTGCTCCGAGATTCTTCATCATAGAGCCAACGAAAACGTCAGCTCCTACGTCTGTCGGCTCTCTGTCCTCGGTAAATTCACCGTAGCAGTTATCAACCATTATAATGCTTTCGGGGCTTACTTCCTTTATAGCCTTGATAGCCTTTTCTATCTTGTCAATGGTCAGGCTCTTTCTTCTTGAATAGCCTCGACTGCGCTGAATGGCAACAAGCTTTACAAAGCTCTCGGAAAGACGGGCTTTGATAGCCTCTATATCAAAATCATCATCAACAAGTCCGATTTCTTCGTATTTTATACCGCATTTTATCAGCGAATTGCGGCTGTCGCCGTGCGTTCCGATAACGCTGCCGAGCGTATCGTACGGAGCGCCGGTAACGTAAAGAAGCGTGTCACCGTATTTGAGCAGACCGCCGAGAGTTATGGCAAGTGCGTGTGTACCCGACATTATCTGCGGTCTTACGAGCGCATCCTCTGCGCCAAACACCTTTGCATAGATAGCTTCAAGCTTGTCTCTGCCCGAATCGGTGTAGCCGTAGCCGGTAACCTCTATAAAATCAGCTGTTGAAACACAGCACTCCTGAAATGCCGAAAGCACCTTTGCCGAGCATAAAAGACAGTTTTTTTCTATTCTTTCAAAAACCTCTTTACAGTCTGCCTCCGCCTGTGTTGCAAGTGCCGCAACCTTATCGCTTATATCGTATCCAAAGTACATTTATCTGTCCTCATTCCTTTATTAACATCAATTATTTTATCAAATAAGCTAATCTTTGTCAAGGGTGGCGGCGTGTTGATTTTGCTGTGTAAACATATTTTTTTAAAAAATCAAAAAAGGGGTGACATTGCTGTTTGTTTGTGATAGAATGAATAAAAAAAGGTCGGGAGGCAAGAAGTATGCGCAAAATCGATGCAACAAACGGTCCGATTTTGAAATCAATAATAATTTATACGATTCCGCTTATAATTACGAGCATTATTCAAGAGCTTTTCACAGCTGTTGACAAAGCTGTTCTTGGTAATATGGCGGATACGACAGCAGTTGCCGCAGTAGGTGTTACCGGTATTATAACAAGCCTTCTGACTGTTGGATTTATAGGTCTTTCGAGCGGAGCATCCATAGTACTTGCAAGATACGTCGGTCAGCGTGACGGAAAGAATGCTCGTGATACGATGAATACAGCTCTTATATCCTCGGTGGTCTTCGGAGTAATTATTGCGATTGTGGGTGTCATTTTGTCGCCCGTATTGCTAAAAGCCGTAGACTGCCCAACAGAATGCTATGAAGCATCGCTTCTTTACGTCAGAATATTCTTCCTGACCGCTCCGATTATGCTCTTTTACAATTACGGCGCATCTATTATCAGGACTCTTGGAGATACTAAAAGCCCATTAAGGTATATAATGATAGGCGGTGCGGTAAACGTAGTTTTGAATATCATTTTGTGCCTCGTGCTTACGCAAAAGGTTGCGGCGGTTGCTATTGCGACTGCGGTATCCAATCTTATCAGCGCCGTTCTGATTCTTTTGCGACTGCTGCGCTTTGAGGGTGATATGCGTCTTTCTTTCCGAGATATGCGCTTTAATTTCCACTCGTTTGTTCTTATGGTTAAATTTGGTATACCTACGGCGATATCAGGACTTGTGATACCTGTTGCTAATATACAGATAGCCACGGCTATAAACTCGTTTGGCGTTGATGCTGTTGCCGGAAACAGTGCGGCAATAAGCGTACAAAGCTTGATTGCTGCGTTTTATAACAGCTTTGGTATAGCTGCTATGGTATTTATGGGGCAGAATATAGGAGCACAGAAGCCCCAGCGTGTCAGAAAATCCTTGACCTACTGTCTTTTAGGAGGTGCGCTTACCGGAGAGGCGCTGGCGTGTTAAGCTATTTTGCCGGAGAATTTTGCATTGGCATTATAGTTGGAATGGACTCAACTGTTGCTATCGAATACGGTATGCTGCGAATGTTTTATATAAGTCTGTTTACCATTTGTCTTGCAGTAACGGGCGTTCTCTCAAATGCGCTTCAAGCGTACGGATATCCGTTCTTCGGCAGTATAAGCTCGCTTGTGTTCACGCTCGGATTCCGTGTTTTTTGGATGTCCGTCGTCTTTGTGAGGATGCCGACTTACACCGTTGTAATGCAGTGCTTTACGGTATCGCTGCTTCTTAATATGCTGTTCTTTATCGTGGCATTTTCGATTATTCACAGCCGATACAAACGGGGAATATATAAGAAAATCTAAAGTGCAATAATCTGCGACAGGGGAAAACATACCCACAAAACGACAGCCGGGGCAAACGAGGAATATATAAGAAAATCTAAAGTGCAATAATCTGCGACAGGGGAAAACATACCCACAAAACGACAGCCGGGGCAAACGGATTTAGAGCAGAAATCGTCGGCTGACAAGCTAGAGCTGTACAGGGGTACAGCGACTCCTTCCACCGCAAGCGGTCCCCCTCCCTCAAAGATGGAGGCTGAACGGCGATAGAATAAAAAACTATAATAAAAAATGAGAAAACCGTAGGTTTTAACCTTGATTCTCTCACTTTTGATAAACTAGGGCGGAGGAACTTTGTTTTGTACCTCTGCCCAAAATGTTTTTTATTCGGTTATGCCTAAATGCGACAGCCCCTTTTTAAAATTATAGTTGTCAAATTACAGCAGCTCCGCAACGTTAATACGGTTTATAGCACGAAGAAGCTTTGCACGTGCTACGTCAATTTCCTTTTGTTCTTTTGCTGTGGAAATTGCCTTTTCGGCATTTTCTTTTGCGAGTCTTGCACGTGCGATATCAATATTCTCCGCAAATTCAAAGGTGGTAGCCGCAACGGTAGCAGCACCGTCTGAAATCGAAACGAAGCCGCCGTTTACAGAAGCGAAGCGCTCTGCATCGCCGATTATGAGTCTTGCACGTCCAACACAGAGGTGCGCAAAATAGTCGGTATGTCCTGCGAGAAATTCAACGTCACCGTCATCTGTACGTATGAGCAGGCTTTTAACCTCTCCGTCGTATACAAGACCGTCAGGGGTTACTATACGAAGATGAAAATCCCTCATATTTTCACTCCTTAATTTCCGTCACGAAGCTTTTTTGCTTTTTCTATTGCCTCATCAATAGTACCTACAAAGAGGAACGCTGATTCGGGAAGATCATCGTGCTTACCGTCAAGAATCTCACGGAAGCCGCGCACGGTTTCTTTAATCGGAACGTAGCGTCCCTCCATACCGGTGAACTGTTCTGCAACAGAGAATGGCTGGGAAAGGAAACGCTGTATCTTTCTTGCACGGTTTACGACGAGCTTGTCATCCTCTGAAAGCTCATCCATACCCATAATTGCGATTATATCCTGAAGCTCCTTATTTCTTTGAAGAATCTTCTGAACGTCACGTGCAACCTCGTAATGCTCAATTCCGACAACGTCGGGAGAAAGTATTCTCGAGGTTGAATCGAGCGGGTCAACCGCAGGATAAATACCGAGCGATGCGATGCTTCTTGAAAGAAACGTAGTTGCATCAAGATGCGCAAACGTAGTTGCGGGAGCGGGGTCGGTAAGGTCGTCCGCAGGAACGTAAACCGCCTGAACCGAGGTTATAGAACCACGCTTTGTCGAGGTGATACGCTCCTGAAGAGCGCCCATCTCGGTAGCGAGGGTAGGCTGATAACCAACGGCAGAGGGCATACGTCCGAGAAGCGCTGAAACCTCCGAGCCTGCCTGAGTGAATCTGTATATATTGTCTATGAACAGAAGCACGTCCTGACCTTCCTTATCACGGAAATACTCCGCCATGGTAAGGCCCGAAAGAGCAACTCTCATTCTTGCCCCCGGAGGCTCGTTCATCTGTCCGTAAACGAGAGCTGTTTTTGAAAGAACTCCCGATTCCTTCATTTCGCCATAAAGGTCGTTACCCTCACGGGTACGCTCGCCGACACCGGTAAATACCGAAATACCGCCGTGCTGCTTTGCAACGTTATTGATAAGCTCCATTATAAGTACGGTTTTACCAACACCTGCACCGCCGAAAAGACCTATCTTACCGCCCTTTGCATAAGGAGCGATAAGGTCAACTACCTTGATACCCGTTTCAAGAATCTCGGTTGTGCCCTCCTGCTCGGAATACGAGGGGGGATCACGGTGAATACACCATCTTTCGTCGGTCTCGGGAGCGGGCTTGTTGTCTATCGCCTCGCCGAGCAGGTTGAATATTCTTCCCAGCGTCTTGTGACCTACGGGAACGGTGATACCTGTGCCGGTGTCAACCGCATCAATGCCTCTTGCCATACCGTCGGTTGACGACATTGCAATGCATCTTACCACGTCATCTCCGAGCTGGCTCGCTACCTCAAGCACAACCTTTCTACCGTCATGCTCAATCTCAATAGCATTGAGCAGGTCGGGAAGATGACCGTTTTCGAATTTTACGTCGATAACCGGTCCGATTATCTGTATAACCTTGCCGATGTTTTTTTCCATCTGCATATTTCCTTTCTGATATAGGATTTCCCTCTGTATCACAGCGCTTCAGCGCCCGATACAATCTCGGTGATTTCCTGTGTTATGACTGCCTGGCGAGCTCTGTTGAATTTCAGCATAAGCACGTCTATCATTTCACTTGCGTTTTTGTTTGCGGAATTCATTGCGGTACGTCTTGCTCCGCACTCGGATGCCACAGAGTCGCATACTGCCGAATAGAATATTCCGCCGACATATTCGGGTACTATCTTTGAGAGCATTTCGTCAGGATCAGAATCAAAGAGAACGTCGTTTTGACCTGCATCCTTAAAGTCAAGCGGAAGAATTTCCTCATATACAGGCACCTGCGATATCATAGAGGCGAAGTGCGTATAAATCAATACAACCTTGTCTATCTCGCCACGCTCGTATGCTGTACAAACGTCAGCGGCAATGCTGTAACAGCCGCTTACACCCGTCTGTGCTACGTAGTCGCAGGCAGCGAAAATATCAGCATCACGGTGTCTGTAATAATCACACGCCTTTTTTCCGATAGGGAGAAATTTTACCTTTTCGTATTTTTCCGAAAGCCTGGAAGCAAGCCTGAATATATTTGCGTTATAACCGCCTGCAAGTCCTCGGTCACCCGCTATCACAACGAAAAGAGCGGTTTTACACTCTTTTCTTGACGCAAAAGCAGACTCCGAAACACCGCCTGAACAGAAGAGCTTTGAAATTATGCCCGAAAGAGCCTCATAGTAAGGTCTCGTTCCCTCTGCTCTTTCCTTTGCACGGCGAAGCTTGGAGGTGGCTACAAGCTCCATAGCCTTTGTTATCTGCATGGTGCTCCTAACGCTTTTTATTCGTGATTTTATGTCGTTCATGGATGCGCCTGCCATAGCCCACTCCTTATTCCTTGCCTAAAAATTTGTTTTTGAAACCGATAATGGCCGCACGAAGCGAAGCCTCAAGCTCGGAGTCAAGATTTCCTGTTTCTCTTATCTTTTCGAGTATATCCGAGTTAACAGCGGTGAGCTGCTCGAAAAGCTCTTCCTCAAATCTGTTAATTTCGGATATTTCGATATCCTGCAAAAGATTATTTACAACTGCGTAGATAATGGCTACCTGAAGCTCAACTGCAATAGGTGTACCTCTGTTCTGCTTGAGAACCTCAACGATTCTCGCACCCTGCTCAAGTCTTGCCTTTGTATCTCTGTCAAGGTCTGAACCAAACTGCGCAAAGCCTTGAAGCTCTCTGTACTGCGAATACAGAAGCTTGAGTGTTCCGGATACCCTTTTCATCGCCTTTATCTGTGCGTTACCGCCTACTCGGGATACCGATATACCGGGGTTAACAGCGGGGCGAACACCCGCATGGAACAGCTCTGTTTCAAGGAATATCTGTCCGTCGGTTATGGAGATAACGTTTGTCGGAATGTAAGCCGAAACGTCACCCGCCTGCGTTTCTATTATCGGGAGCGCTGTAAGCGAGCCGCCGCCATATTCGGGCGCAAGTCTTGCCGCACGCTCAAGAAGTCTTGAATGAAGATAGAATACGTCACCGGGATAAGCCTCACGGCCCGGAGGACGTCTTATAAGAAGAGAGAGCGCTCTGTATGCAACTGCGTGCTTGGAAAGGTCGTCGTATATTACGAGAACATCCTTGCCGCGATCCATAAAGTACTCACCCATAGCGCATCCCGAATAGGGCGCAATATACTGAAGGGGCGCTGAATCTGACGCTGTTGCGGATACAACTATGGTGTAATCCATAGCACCGTTGCGGTAAAGCGTGTCAACAACGTTTGTTACGGTGGACTGCTTCTGACCTATCGCAACGTAAACGCAGATTACGCCTTTGCCCTTTTGGTTGATTATAGTGTCGGTAGCAATAACGGTTTTACCCGTCTGTCTGTCACCGATTATAAGCTCACGCTGTCCTCTTCCGATAGGAATCATAGAGTCAATAGCCTTGATACCTGTCTGAAGCGGAACAGAAACCGATTTTCTTTCGATTATTCCGTATGCACGGCGTTCAATAGGGCTGTATTCCTCGGATTCGATAGGTCCTTTGGCATCAATGGGCTCACCGAGTGCATTGACAACTCTGCCGATAAGAGCCTCGCCTACCGGAACCGAAACGACTCTTCCCGTGCGCTTTACGATGCTTCCCTCGGATATTCCGACATCATTACCGAGAAGCACCGCGCTGACAAGATTCTCTTCAAGGTTGAGCGCCATACCGAACGTGCCGTTGGAAAACTCCAGAAGCTCGTTTGCGCAGCACTTGTCAAGACCGTGCACCTTTGATATACCGTCACCGACGGATATAACGTATCCGATCTCGTCCTCTTTGGTAGCCTTTGAATAGTTTCTTATCTGCTCTTTTATAATCTTGCTGATGTCATCTATTTTTGACTGCATTTTATCACCAACTTTGCTTGTATTTACAACACCGTATCCTGAAGCTTCTTCTCGAAGACGTCAAGACGTGTTTTAAGCGAACCGTCAAGCTGACGACCCATATAGCGAAGCTTCACTCCGCCAAGGATAGACTTGTCAACGGTATTTTCGATTATGATAGTTTTTCCTGTTTTTGCTTCAAGAGCACAGCGCATTGCCTCGCACTGCGCCTCTGTCATAGCGGTGGCGGTGATAGCCGAAACCCGCTCTATGCCACGTGATGCGTCATATTCCGCAAGATATGCGGAAATCAGTCTGTCTATGGCATACGTCTGCCTTGCCTCGCAAACCATTTTCAAAAGATTCAGAAGCATTTCGTCAAGCGACGAAAATGCAGCGTCTATAAGACCGAGTCTTTCCTCTTTTGCAAGTGCGGGGGTGTCAAGCAGCTTGATATAATCGGGATTTTCACCGAAAATCTTTCCGACAGCTATAATCTCGTCACGTACGGCTTCTGTTCTTCCAAGCTCCTCTGTAAGTTCAAAAAGAGCCTTTGCGTATTCGCTGACATTCACCATATTACTCACCCATAGTGCGGATGAAATCGTCGATAAGCGCTTTATGCTCATCAGCTGTAACATCACGTTCTATAACGGCGGATGCAATTCCGATAGCCATTTCCGAAACCTCGTTCTTGACCTCGTTTATTGCACGCTTTTTCTCAAGCTCTATCTGTTCCTCGGCACGCTTCATAACTCTTGCGGCTTCCTCGTCAGCACCGCGGAGAATTTCTTCCTCCTTAAGCTGTGCTCGGCGCTGTGCATTCTTGAGTATTACTTCGCTTTCCTCGTTTGCCGCACCGATTTTTGCCTCGTACTCTTCCTTAAGAGCTAAAGCGTCAGCCCTTGAGCCTTCTGCATCGGTGTACATATCATCAATTTCCTTTTGTCTGGAATCAATCATATTTTTTACAGGCACGAATAAAAGCTTCTTTAAAAACAGATAGAGAATAAGCAGGTTTATCCAGGCGAAAATCATAGTCCAGAAATCTACGCCGACAAATGATTCAAAACCTTCCACTCTAAATTCTCCTTAAGTATAAATTCATTCTTCGAAGAATTAGGAAATTTTAAGGAACATAAGAAGAAGGGCAATAACTAAAGAGTAAATACCCGTAGTCTCGGTTATAGCACAACCGAGAATCATGTTTGTACGAAGGTTACCCTGCATTTCGGGCTGACGGGCCATAGCCTCAAGCGCCTTTCCTACTGCGTTACCTTCTCCGATTGCAGGACCGATAGCGCCAAGACCCATACAAAGACCTGCGCCAAGTGCTCTTGCTGCCGCAACTATTGCTGCTGAAAGTTCCATTTTTAAATCCTCCTGAGATTTATATTTTATTTTTGTTTTTTAATATCCTAGTTGATGAAAAGTAAATATTAGTTTGCTTCTTCTGTCTTTTTTCTCTTTTTCTTGTTCGGTCTTTCGGGAATTTCCTCCGGCGGCGGACAAGCTCCCGCTACGTAAACCATAGTGAGCAGGGAGAATACCAGCGCCTGAACAAAGCCGGAAAACAGATCAAAGTATATCGAGAGAAATGCGGGGATACCTATCTGAAGCAGAGGTGGAATATACGAGAGTATTACCTCGGGCAGCCAGCAGAATATCACGTTTGTAAGTCCGCCGAGCGCCATATAAATAAGACCTGTAAGCACTCCGCCGCCTGCTACGTTACCGAAGTGACGGAACGCAAGTGCTATCGGTTGGGCAATTTCGCTGACAATGTTCATAGGTGTCATAACCACGATAGGCTCGGTAAAGCCCTTGAGCCACGTCTTGAAGCCGAAATTCTTTATGTTGTTATACCATACAAGTCCGGTGGTTACAAGCGCCCAAGCCGCAGTTACCGAAAGGTCGGCTGTCGCCGAGCGAAAAATCTGTGTCATTCCGAGAAGCGTTCCGAAGAGTGAGGAAAGAAACAGCGTTCCGATATACGGGGCGAATTTCAAGTTGTGCTTGCCCATTGTGTCCTCAACGAGGCCGTATATCATGCTGACGCCCTTTTCCACAAGCACCTGAATTCTTCCGGGTCTTTTTGTGAGCTTTCTTGTGAGAAAATAGCTTACCGTGATAAGCAGTATAGTCACTGCAAGGATAGTTACCGTTGTCTGTGTTATATTTATTCCGCCGAAGATAGGAATTGTGTAGTATATCTTCGGGCCGTTTGAAAGCGATGAGAAGTCCATTAACGGTTAAACCTCCTTTTTATGAATTCGCTGACAGTAAGTATGGGAGTCAGCAGTAGCAGCGGAATAAGGGTTGCTATAACGTTGAACACGTCGTCCAGTAAAAAAGCCAGAACGAGTGTCAGCAGCGTAGTAGCCGTTCTTATGATATAGGAGAGCTTTGATGCGTTCTGAACAGCGGCTGTGTGCTTTGCCGTAAATGCCTCGATTTGTTCGTCGTCAAGATCGCCTGCGGGGCGCTCCATAAGAGCCTTATCAATAGCGCGGTTGACAGAAATCGAGAGCCAGAGAAAATTAAGCACAACCACAGCGCTGCCGAGCAATGAACCGAAAACGACAGACCACGTAAATTTTCGTATTATAAGAAATACCAGCGTTATAAGAAGTGAAGCTATAAGCTCACCGAGCGCCAAAATAGATATTTCAAAAAGCGGAAGCTTACTGCTTTTCTTCATTTTTATCCGTAACGCTCCTTTCCCTCATTTGCTTTTTGCGTTTGATTTCGTCTTGCCTTTGCTCGTTTTCAAGGCGCTGTATTCCTGCCATTGAGGAAAGCAGAAAACGAACCATTGAGACAAGCCCCGAAATTACGCCAAGCATTATAAATACGATGTATATCCAACTGTCGACACCCGCTTTTTCGGTGAGAAGCCAGGAAATAAAAACACCGACGGCTATGGGTGATGCAAGTGAAATTATAGACTGAATCACGACGTTGAATATGTACACTGCGTTAAAAAATCTTTTGTGCATTTGACACTCCCAAAGGTTGGAATTTTCAAACCAAAAATATGATAACATAACGGGGGTTAAAAATCAATACTATTTCCGAAAGTTAAATATTTAACAATTAATAGGTAGGATTTTTTTAAAAAAGGAAAAATCGGAGCAGTAAAACTCCGTTTCAGCCCCGATTTTGATTCTTTGTTTTTTCGCTTATTAAGTTGCAAAAACGAAATTATTTTCGGATTATCGCTTTCACCGTATCGTTCGGCTCGCTTACGCCAAGCAGGGATTTTACAAGCTCGCCCGCCAGCATAAAACCGTCGTGCGTTCCAAGATTTTTCGGCAGTATCTTTTTTCCGTATACGATAAGCGGCACGAATTCTCTTGTATGGTCGGTATGCGAGTCAGCGGGGTCACAGCCGTGGTCTGCGGTGATGATGAGAACGTCATCCATACTCATTTTATCAATAAATTTTTCAAGCATACCGTCAAATTCTTTAAGTGCGACAGCATAGCCATCAGCATCCTGTCTGTGACCGTATTTCGAGTCAAAATCAACAAGATTTATAAATGCAAGTCCGCTAAAATCCATATCAAGCAGCTCGATTGAAGCATTCATACCCTCGCTGTTTGAGTGGGTGAGAATACTCTGTGTAATACCGGCACCCGCAAAAATATCCCAAATTTTTCCGACACCTATAACGTCAAGTCCGGACTTTGATATAACGTCAAGTGCGGTTGGCTTTGGCGGCTCAAGCGAAAAATCTCGTCTGTTGGCGGTTCTTACAAATCCGTCTTTAGAATTTCCGATAAACGGACGTGCTATAACTCTGCCCACCGAATGCTCTCCCGTGAGTATGCGCCTCGCCACACGGCAGAATTCATAAAGCCTTTCGGGCGGAACAATATCCTCGTGCGCCGCTATCTGAAAAACGCTGTCAGCCGACGTGTAAACTATAAGTGCGCCGCTTTTTATATGCTCATCACCGAAATCACGGATAACGTCGGTGCCTGAATACGGCTTGTTGCAAAGAACGGCTCTCCCAGTTTGCTCGGAAAAGCGCTGTATGATTTCCTTTGGGAAACCGTCAGGATAGGTGGGGAGCGGGCGCTCCGAGACAATTCCGCAAAGCTCCCAGTGTCCCGTCGTAGTATCCTTTCCCATACTTAATTCACGCATACGGCAAACAGCACCAAGATGATTTTTACAGTCGGGAAGGTAGTCTATACCATCTATTTCGGAAAGTCCGAGCTTTATTAAATTCTTGATAAAAAAGTGCTTCGAGGAGCTTATCGAGCGGAGTGTATTTGCGCCCGAATCACCAAAGCTTGCGGCATCGGGAGCTTCGCCAATTCCGAGCGAATCAAGCACTATCCAAAAAACTCTTTTTGCTACATTATCCATAAAACGTAAACCAAACTTGTCAATCAAAGCTTTATTGCGGTGTTAAGCGCAATTTCCATCATATCGGTAAAGGAGCTTTGACGCAGCTCCGCGCACAGAGCTTCGCCTGTAAAGAGATGGTCCGAAACGGTGCATATTGCAAGCGCACGCTTGCCGAGCCTTGCGGCTGTCATATACAGTCCCGCCGCTTCCATTTCGACGCCAAGCACACCCATATCGCGCCAGCGCTCTGCCGCCTTCGGATTGTCGTTATAGAATATATCCGAGGAGAGAATATTGCCTACTGAATACCTCACTCCGAGCGCTTCCGCTTCGGATACCGCCACCTTGAGAAGCTCATAGCTTGCCGTGGGGGCGAGGATACCCTCAAGTCCGTACTGAATTCCGAAATTGCTTGTGGTTGAGGCTGCCATTCCGAATACTATATCACGCAGCTTAACGTTTTCCGAAAGTCCGCCGCAAGAGCCGACACGTATGATATTTTCAACACCAAAGCTTGTGTAAAGCTCGTAAGAGTAAATGCCGATTGACGGAATGCCCATTCCGCTTGCCATAACCGAAACCGGAATGCCTCGGTAGCTTCCCGTATATCCTTGAACACCTCTGACGTCATTTACAAGACGTGCGTTATCGAGATAATTTTCAGCAATAAATTTTGAACGCTTCGGGTCGCCCGGCATAAGAACGGTTTTTGCAAAATCTCCAAAGTGCGCATTTATATGCGGTGTGTTTATTATCTTGCTCATATTTCAACCTCAATAATCGGATTTTTTATTTTCTTTTTTTGCAATGCCTACAATTCTGCTTGTACCGAGCCTTTGTGCGCCAAGGCCGATAAAGCTCTCGGCATCCTCGACTTTCGCAATTCCGCCTGCGGCTTTTACCTTTTTGCCACGGCTGATGTTTTTACAAAGAAGCTCAACGTCGTGATATGTCGCTCCCGAGGAGGAAAAGCCGGTTGAGGTTTTGATAAAATCTGCGTTTGATTTTGATAGGATATCGCACATCTTTATTTTTTCCCCGTCGGTCAGAAGGCAGGTCTCAATTATAACCTTGAGTATTTTTTCTCCTACGGCGCTTTTTACCTTATTTATCTCGTCAAGAACGTCGTTACAGCGCCCTTCCTTTAGCATACCGATATTGATAACCATATCTATCTCGTCAGCACCGTCCAGCACCGCCTCTTTCGCCTCGAAAACCTTTACCTCGGTTTTTGAATATCCGTTTGGGAATCCTATAACGGTACATATTTTGGTTCTGCCGTCTGCATAGTCGTGCGCCCGACTTACAAAGGACGGCGGTATGCATACCGATGCTGTACAGAGTGATATTGCGTCATCAATTGCAGAGCGTATCTGCTCCCACGTCGCCGCAGGCGATAAAACCGTGTGGTCGCAGAGCTTTAAAATTTCATCAAGCTTCAAAGCAGGTCTCCTTGCGTTTTATATACTTTTTTCGTCTTTTGGGATTTTGTATTTTCGAAAAATCAGCTCTTGTCCTGTGCGTCAATCCAGCACTTGTGGCACATTGCGACGTAGCGCTCGTTACCGCCAAGCTCTATCTGCCGTCCTGCCGTAAGTATTCTTCCGTCCTTGCCGAGTCTTGCGTTAACGGTTGCTTTTCTTCCGCAACGGCAAATCGTCTTTATTTCGGCTATTGAATCGGCAATCTCGAAAAGGCGTCTGCTTCCCTCAAACAGGTGTGTGAGGAAATCTGTGCGCAGACCGAAGCACAAAACCGGGATTCCCCATTCGTTTACGATTTCACGAAGCTCATCTATCTGACGGGCGGTGAAGAACTGACATTCATCTGCGATTATGACGTCTGTTTTTCCGTGATGTCCGAACAGCTCAAGAATATTATCAAATTTCTCTATCGGTGTGCAAGTCGCTTCAAGACCTATGCGTGAATTTACCGAGCCCTCCGAGTCCCTCGTGTCCTCTGCGGGTTTTATAAGCCATACGCTCATGCCACGCTCCTCATAATTGAATTTAGTTATGAGCGCCTGCGCTGTTTTTGACGAGCCCATAGCTCCGTATTTGAAATAAAGCTTTGCCATAGTTTTCTCACTTTTCATATCTTCTTTTCTTAATTTTAACATAAAAAGACAAAAAAGTGAATACCAAAGCAAAACAAATTTGTTAATTTAAATAATAATTCTCTTTAAGGTGGGGTATATTTTCAAAAAAGTGTGGAAATCAGAGGAAAAGTGTGCTACAATTATAAATACGCATATTTGCGAGAAAAAATACGGGAGGGAGCAGTCCTATGATACTTATAATCGCCGAAAAGCCGAGCCTTGCGAGAAACATCGTGGCAGGTATCGGAAAAATGGATAAAAAAGACGGGTACTTCATAAATGACGGTTATATTGTCAGTTGGGCATTCGGACATTTGTTCTCTCTTGCGGACATAGAGAGCTACACCGGCGAGCCTCTTGGAAAATGGAAGCTCGATAAGCTGCCTTGCTTCCCGAAGGAATACCGTTTTGAGCTTCGTCGTGCCGAGGGCGGCGGAGCAGACCACGGTGTGGAAAAGCAGTTTAAAATACTTAAAAGCCTCTGTCAGCGCCCGGATGTTGACACGATAGTAAATGCGGGGGACGCAGACCGAGAGGGAGAGATTATAGTAAGACTCTGCATTGACAATGCCGAGGCAGAGGGGAAGTCTAAAAAGCGTCTTTGGCTTCCCGACCAGACCCCCGAAACGGTGAAGCGTGCGCTTTCCCAAATGCGTGGCGAGGAGGATTACGATAATCTTGCGAATGAGGGGTATGCAAGAACCTTTATAGATTGGCTTTACGGAGTCAACCTCACAAGATATGCAACTATTATGACAGGCAGACTCCTGCGTGTCGGACGTGTAATAGTGCCAATTGTCAGAGCTATATACGAGCGTGATATGGAAATCAGAAATTTCAAGCCTGAAATCTACTATTCGCTCTTTAGCAGCGAGGTGACAAATGGCGAGAAAATAGAGCTATTAAGTAAACAAAAGTTTTCAAAAGACGAGAAAAACAAAGCCGAAGAGCTGTGTGAAAAGTATAATGAGTGCGGTGCTGTCGTAACCCACGCAACGAGTAAAAAGGACACGGTACACCCCGGTAAGCTTTATTCTCTTTCGACTCTTCAGAACACTCTCGGTAAAAAATACAAGATGTCAATGGAGGAGAGCTTAAAGATTGTTCAGAAGCTCTACGAGGCGGGATATCTTACCTATCCGAGAACTAACTCCGAGTATCTTGCAACCGCCGAAAAGGATAAGATGCGTGCGATAATTTCAAACGTGTCGAAGCTTGGATATCCTGTAAAATTCCGTGATTCCAAATACATCTTTGACGACTCTAAAATCGAATCTCATTCGGCACTTACGCCTACGTATAAAATACCCGATAAAAATGCGCTTTCCGAAAAGGAATCGGAGGTTTACTCTACGGTTTTCAGGCGCTTTGTCGCAGTTTTCTGCGCCGAGGAGTGCGTTGCTGAAAAGAGCGAGATAAAAATAAAGGTTGGAGAGCTTGAGGAATTTTCCCTGAAGGGTACTGTCATACTGGAGCCCGGCTGGACGAAGTATGACGATTATAATCAGAAGGATAAGCTTTTGCCGAAGCTTTCGGTTGGGGATAGCGTAAAGGTTAATTTTTCACCCGCCGAAAAGCAGACAACACCACCTAGGCATTACACCATAGAAACGCTCAACAACTATCTGAAAAACCCATTCAAGGACGATAAGGCAAAGGCAAAGGAGCTTGAAGAGTCGGGCGAGGTTGACGATGCTGACGACTATCGGGCAATCTTTGAAGGACTTGAGCTTGGTACTGAAGCAACAAGAACGGGCATAATAGACAATGCCAAAAAGTCGGGCTATATTTCGCTGAAAAAAGACGTTTATACAATACAGCCTGCAGGCGAATATCTTATAGAATCTCTCGCACGTCTTTCCATAAATATGGATAAGTACAAAACAAGCGAGCTTGGTAAAGCCTTGAAAAAGGTATTCCGAGGGCAGATGACGATAGAGGAAAGCGTCAGACTTGCCGAGGGTGAAATAGCCGCTGTCTTTGAGGGCGGAAAGAATCTGAAGCCTATTACCGCCGATACCGGTGAGTACGGACAGATTGCGGGTGTTTGCCCCGTTTGCGGCAAAAACGTGGTGCGAGGCAAATACAACTACGGTTGTATGGGATATGCTGACGGCTGCGGCTTCCGTATCGGACTTAATATCTGCCGCCGTGATATCCCCATTGTCGAGGTACAAAGGCTTCTCGCAACGGGAAGCACTGCAAAGCTTGACGGCTTTATATCCAAAAACGGCAAGCGATTTGCGGCAAAGCTTATCGTCAAGGATGGGGCGGCAGTATTTTCTTTCGATTAACCTCGGCGGTCGTCTTTGGGCATAACCGAAAACGAAATGAGTTGTTAATTTAATGTACTCTTAATAATGTTGAAAACCTGCTTTTTGGCAGGTTTTCTCATTTTAATTTAGTATTTCGTTTTCTATCTCCGTCCTCCTCCCTTGCTGTACGCCTGTACAGCTCTTGGTTGGAGGGCGAAGATTTCTGCGCCAAACCCGCCACGCCTGCGGTCGTCTTTTGGTATGAGTGGGTGAAATTTTCGCTTTCTCAAAAACACGAAATAATCTTTGTCGCAAAAATGTTAGTTTATCATAATATGATAATAACGGTAGGCAAGAAAAAAGCTGTGTCACCGATTTAACATCTTGGAGGAACATATGAATAACAACTGCTTATGCCACATCTTTGACGATAACTGCACTTGGATAATTATCCTTGCTATAATCGTAGTATTTTGCTGCTGCAATCATTAAACCCCAAAAATGAGCCTCGCGGTTTTCGCAAGTCTCAAATAGCGGTGATTGTTACGTAACAATAAAATATTTGTAAGGCGGAGCTAGGCTCAAAAAGCCCGTGTGTCAATTACGACACACGGGCTTTTGTTCTGCCTTTAGATACATGTGAAACTATATTTATGAATAAAAGACAAGACGTAAAAATATACTTTAGTAAAACCGTATTTTTTGGGGGTATTTTTTATGTTTGTCTATTCTGTAAGGGCCAGCACCGTTAAATTTTTCACGGTTATAGGTCTTGTTCTGGTATTGCTTGTCGTAGCGGTAAGCGTAGGTAACAATAATGCTGTATACGCCTCGGGCGTGGGGGATATAAATTACAGCGGAATGAAAACAAACGAGGATAGAGTAGCGTTTATTGAAAGCTTCGGGCTTAAGGTCAATTCCGAGCCGAGGGAGGAAAAAAGCTTTACAATGCCCGAGGATTTTGACAGAGTTATCCTCGGCTATAATGAGCTTCAGAAAAAGCAGGGACTTGATATATCAAAATACGCAAAGAAAAAGGTAATGCGCTATACGTACGAGGTAACTAACTATGCCGACGAAGAAGCTTCGGTATGCGTGAATCTTCTTATATATCGCTCAAAGGTTATTGCCTGCGATATGTCCTCGGGGGGCGAGGGCGGATTTGTTTATCCGCTTTGCGACGTAACAGCAGAAATGCTTAAGAATTGAAAAACGGTGAATGAGTGATTGAATCAAAGAAAAGCACACGTTTTGTAGCTAAATGTTTGCAAAACGTGTGCTTTTTGACGTATGGTTAATTTTTAAAGGTGGGATTCATACTAAAATATTTACGGCAAAGATTATCCGCGGTACATTGTGTCGTCGGTATAGGCGGCGCTTTGCGAACCCTCGAAAATAATCTCAAAAAGGCTGTCTGCAAAGAGCTTATGCATCTCTTTTGTCGGGTGGTTTATGCGGTTGGCAAGCAGCTTTGTTGTGTCCTTTGATTTTGACATCTCGCGCCACATCGAATAGCAGTCGCAAACCTTAACTCCCATCTGCTCGGCTAAAGCCTTTGCGCTGTATATGTAGTCGTCCATAATTCCGTCATTTTGAACGTTGGCGGTCTTTTCCGCATATTTTATGTGTATTTGAGGTGTATCCTGTGCAACGTAGGTGTTGAGCATATTGGGTGTCATAAAGATAACCTCTGTGCCAAAGTCAATCAAACGGCTGAAGATTTCCCGAAGCGCCCCGAGATATTCCGCCTTTTCACCGTTTATATCATTTAAACCGAAGCATACTATTACAAGGTCAGGGTTGTGGCAAAGCACCTGCGAATCTATTCTCGCCACCGAAAGCTTTGCCGTAGTGCCGCCAATACCCGCATTTATCACGTTTATCGGCATATATGTACGTACTGCCGCAATTTTCTTTTTAAGAACGTTCCAATAAGCCGCTTCAAAATCAATTTCATCTGCGGCAAAGGCTCCGTGTGTCACGCTGTCACCGAAAGCGACAATGTTAATAGGTCCGTATTTCTCAAGTCCCGACCTGTTGAGCATTATTTTTTCTTTTATTTTCATAGCTGAAGCCTCCCGATTGTTTCATGTTTACATTTTATCACAGCGTGGGGGAAAATGCAATAAAAAAAGAAAACTGTCCCATTTTTTGTGAGGACAGCTTTCTTATACAGGACTTTTGTTTAATTAAATGAAACCGGCTCTTTTGCAAGCACAGCTTTCTCGTCCTCTGATACCGAATCATCACACTCGGCTATGATTTCTTTTTTTCTGAAGACTAAGGGGTTTACTATGAAAATCATTATGGAATAAAGATATCCGATAAGATCGCAGAAGGTGGAAAGCTCAAAGACTTCTCCTACGTTAACTATCAGGAACAGAAGCAGATAAAGAGCAAACGAACCGAAAGCAAGTATGGTAAATACCATAGTTCCTGCCTCACCGGGCTTAAGCTCATAGTTGCGCTCTTCAAACGAGGTCTCGTTAATAGAGGGCTGCCATTTGATGCCACCGAGAGTTGCGAGATATATAACAATCTGCAATCCGAACCACTGGAAATAGAAAGAGAAGCTCATAAACGACATAAGCACACGGTTGAAGAAGATGAAAGGTATGCAAATGAAATAAAGAACCGCTTGTGTTGCATGCTGTACTTTATCCTGTCTATCCTCAAGCCAGCTTTCAAGATAGCTTACGGGCGAAAGAAGAGCATTGTAGAGGAAAAGTGTAACGTAATAAAAAGCGATAGAGATGCATGCAAGTGCGTAAATCGGAAGCATAGCTATTATGGTAAGAACACGAGTTCCCGAGCTCATTCCGTTATAGCGCAATCCCTCCCTAGCTTCTGCTAAAAGATTTTTAATTTGCTGTTGATAATTCATTGTCTTTTCTCCTTTTTTAATGACATTGTCAAAATGACTATGTAGCATTATAACCTATTTCAGGTTAAATGTCAATACCCTAAAACAGGTTAATATATAATAAATTCGAACACTGCCGTGCGGGGTAATGATTATGAAATATCAAAGAGTACGAGATTTAAGAGAAGATAGAGATATGAATCAGACCGAGGTTGCAAGGCTGCTCGGAATGTCGCAAACAGGCTATTCAAAATACGAAACCGGCGAAAATGATATTCCAACAGCAATACTTATCAAGCTCGCAAAGCTTTATAACACCGGCATAGATTATTTACTCGGTGAAACCGACAACCCGAAAAGATATTGAAAAAATAAACAGCATCCCATTACCGTAAAAATTCGGTATCGGGATGCTGTTTTCAAATGAAGCTTTTCGCTTTTTAATTTTTCTCAAAGCCCACGAGCAGTCCGCCACGCTCGGCATAGAAGCTGCAAAGGCCACGGCAGGGAACTATCTGTATATTTGCTTCGGGATATTCGGTTAAAACCATAGCTTTTAAAGTCTGTGCTGCCGCTTCGTTAAGGCAATGAGAAATGCGCACCTCGCCTCCGGCATATCCGAGCGATTTAAGCTCCTTTACTATTGTTTCAAGAGCGTTTCTCTCGCCGCGGCATTTGTGTAGCGGCTCAAGGTCGCCTTTGTTACTTGCTTTGCCTACAAGACGTATACCGAGGACACCGGCAATTTTTGCAACAAGCGGACTTACTCTGCCGTTATTAGCAAGATTTTTTAATGATTCGAGCATAAAGATAAGCCCCGTCTTTTGGCTGTATTCGGTAATGCGCTCGCAAATTTCATCGAATTCCCCCCCGTCAGAAATAAGCTCACGCAGCTTTTCGATAATAAGGATAATTTCAGGGCCTGTGGAAAGCGAATCGAGAACAAATACACGGCGGTCAGGATGCTCCTCCTCGTATGCACGCTTTGCGTTCATTGCCGAATTGAAGCTACCCGAAAGCGTACCCGTAATCGTAACGCAGAATACCCAATCTGCCTCACCGAATACCTCGAGCCAATCTCCTATATTCGGGCAGGACGTAGATGACTTTCCTTTGTAGGAAAGCAGGTCGGTTACCATCTCTTTTGTGTCAAGGCTCTCGTCATCAACGTATTGCTTATTAGCTGTGATGATTTTAAGCGGCGCTGTTGCAAAGGATATACCCTCAAGAGTCATAAGGTCTGATGATGAGTCGGAGACAATCTTTATTTTTTTCATAAAAGCACTCTTTCTTTTGTAATTTCAGTAAATATCGCCGTGATATGTACTATAAATATATTTTATCATAAAATTTTCCATTTGTAAAGAAAAAAAAAGACTGCCGCATTTGCGGCAGTCCGAAAAGGTGATTTTAAATTACTTTTTGAAAATAGGTCCGTAGGTTGCGCAAGCTCTGTAATCTGCGCCCTCTTTATCCATTCCAAAGGCATTCCATGCTGCGGGACGGAAGATTTTATCCTCGGAAACGTTGTGCATAGAAACGGGAATACGAAGCATAGAGCAGAGCGTAATAAGCTCACGTCCGATGTGACCGTAGGATATTGCGCCGTGGTTAGCACCCCAAGCGTTCATAACGTCGTATGCGCTCTTGAACGCACCCTCACCTGTGCATATCGGTGCAAACCAGGTGCTGGGCCAGGTGTAGTCGGTGCGCTTCCAGAGTGTGTCAGAAACGTCCTCGGGAAGATGTATTGTATAGCCCTCTGCTATCTGAAGAACAGGGCCGAGGCCTTTTACAAGGTTAAGACGGAACATTGTTGCGGGCATTTCAGCCTTTGTTTCGAAGCGTGAGGAATAGCCGCCGCCACGGAAATATCCGATGTCTGCATAGCACCATTCTGTGTTCTTCATTATTGCCTTCTGGTCAGCCTCTGTAATCTCATACCAGGGCTTGATAACGTTGTTGCCGTCAGCGTCCTTTGCAGCGGCGTTTGCATCAAGGCAGCAAGCACCCGAATTTATAAGGTGAATGAAGCCGTCAGCTTCTTTAGCCTTGCCTGTTATATCATAGCCTGTCGCACGCTTAACCGACTCGCCGCTCCAGTATGTTCTTACGTCAGCAAACAACTGCGCAGAGTTTGTAAGAAGCTTACCAAAGAGCATACCGAGACCGTTGAGAACGTCATTCTCGGTTGCGAGTATGTAAGGCTCTCTTGCTCCGTTCCAGTCAAACGAGGTGTTGAGAAGAGCCTCGGGGAAGTCGCAGTTGGGATAGAAGTCTGTCCACTGTCTTTGACCCTGGAAGCCTGCGGCAAGAGCGTTGTGTCCAACTCTTTCCTCTTCACAGCCTGCGGGGAGCTTGTCGTTTCCGTTCATAAGGTCCTTGATGACCAACATCATCTTGACAACGAATTCCCAGTCTGCATCCTTTTCTGCACGAGTTTTCTGAAGCTCTGCGGGGTTCTTGTCAATACCCTCGATGCAGTTTTCCTTAACCCAGGCAAGAGCCTTTTCGTACTCTGCCTTGTCGTATATGCCCTCGGTCATTCGTCTGATGATTTCGACCTCGTCAACCGATTCAACACGCATACCGAGGTATTCCTCGATAAACGCAGAGTCGATTATAGAGCCGCCGATACCCATACAGATTGAGCCTATCTGAAGATATGACTTTCCTCTCATCGAAGCTGCCGCAATAGCCGCCTTTCCGAAAAGAAGAAGCTTGTCACGAACGTCAGCGGGGATTTCGGTTGCGGTTGCATCCTGAACGTCGTGACCGTATATACCGAATGCGGGAAGTCCCTTTTGAGCGTGTGTCGCAAGAACTGCGGCAAGATAAACAGCGCCGGGACGCTCTGTACCGTTAAAGCCCCAAACAGCCTTTATTGTATCCTTATCCATATCCATGGTTTCCGAGCCGTAGCACCAACAGGGGGTAACGGTAAGGGTAATATCTACACCCTCACGACGGAATTTGTCCGCACATTGAGCGGCTTCGGCAACTCTTCCGATTGTTGTATCAGCGATAACAACCTTTACAGGCTCGCCGTTTGAATATTTGAGATTTTTCTCAAAAAGCTCCTTGGCGCTTTTTGCCATATTCATTGTCTGCTCTTCAAGAGATTCTCTTACTCCGAGCACTCCGCGTCTGCCGTCTATGGTGGGGCGGATGCCTATTACGGGATAGCTTCCGATAAGTCTTGATTTTGCCATAATTTTTTCCTCCAAAATTGGTATCTATACTTGTATTATAGTAAAAAAAATGATATAATACTTGTGTAAAATACGCTTATTATATGACGAAATTCGCTTTGCGGGGTAAACTATGGAATATTTAGAGCTGATAGAAAAAAAGAGACACGGTACACCCGGGTTTCCGATTGAGTATTATTACATTGATAAAACTCACCCAAGATACGTTATGAGGGCGCACTGGCACAATGAGTTTGAGCTTGTCAGGGTGCTTGAAGGGCGCTTTTTCGCATATCTTAACAATGTAAAATACGAGCTGAACAAAGGCGATGCGCTCTTTATAGAGGGGGGCTGTCTTATGCAAGGATATCCCGAGGACGCTGTTTACGAGTGCCTTGTTTTTGACACGGCGATGCTGAAGCGTCAGCGAATGGCTGACAGCGAGAAATACTCGTTTGAGGCTCGTTCTGCATCATTCAGCTACAAGAATCTTATCAGCAAAAACGACAGCTCTATTATATCGGTTATATGCGAGCTGTTTCGCTCGGTGCGAGAGGCAGGGAGCTTTTTTGAGCTTGAAACGGTCAGCCTTCTTTATAGGCTGTTTTTCGAGATGCACAGCAGCGGCTTCATTGTTCAAAAGAGCGAGTCTTGTATGGATAAGGGGCTTCATACGGTTGCCGTAATTCTTGAGTGGATAGAGAAAAATCTTTTTGAGCCAATCTCTCTTAATACACTTTCCGACGCTGTCGGATTAAGCGAAAAATACATCTGCCGAATTTTCAAGCGCTATACCTCAAAGACGGTAATGGAATATATAAACGAGCAACGCATAGAAAATGCCTGTCTTATGCTTCCTAAAAAAAGCATAACCGAAGCGGCGTTTGCATCGGGATTTAATGACCTCAGCTACTTCTGCAAAATGTTCAAAAGATACAAGGGAATGTCACCGAGTCAATACAAAATAGCATATATAAAGTAAACAAAACTGTTCAAAAAATGCAAAAACAGAGCAAATCGGTTTTTCGATTGCTCTGTTTTTTTGCATTTTATATTATATTCTGATAAACGCATTGTTCTCTTTCAGCGTTGCCTGAAGCGCTCCTGTATCGACTCTGCGCACGTCTGTGCCGCTTTTGACGCAAAGACCTATTGCCTTGCGACGCTCGGGTGTTGACAAAGAAAAGCTTCGGGATTTGCTTTTTGTATGTAGAACTGCTCGGATTGCATAAATGAAAATTTGCAAACTGTTATTTACAAATTCGGGCTATTTTTCGAATTTCCACTCGTTATCTCTGAAAAATTCAAAATATGTTTTCACCGATTCAAGCTCGGTCCAATTCTTTGTTTTTGGCGGTGTCTGGTCGATATCATAGATTGTTGCGTGTTCTGTTGAGAGTAAAAATGGGGAGTGCGTGGATATAATAAACTGACAGCCGTGATTCCTTACACAGTCTTCAATAAAGTATTTGAGTTGTAGCTGATTTCCTGCTGACAGACTGTTTTCCGGCTCATCGAGCAGATAAAGTGTGTCATCTTTTATAGCATCGACGAAATACGCAAGTGCGCTTTCACCGTTTGAGCGCTCCTCAACGTTTCTGATAAGGTTTTTTCTCAAAAACTGCGATTGTGATTTGTTCGGGTTACGCATATCGCTTGCTCTTTTCCACCTGTCGAAATCATCAATTCCGTTCAGCAAATTCGGCTCGACACTCGTTACCTCTTCGATATATTCCTTAACAAGCTTTTCACGCTTGTCGTCTATACCGTTATTCAGCCTGCGTATATCAAGGACTCGTTCAAAAACTCCGTCGCTCGTTATGATTTCACTCCCCTGCGGGATAGAACGCTCGAGCGTGTAGTCACAAAGCTGTACGTAATCTTCAAAAAAGTCGGTCCTGTTATACGGTGTACTGCGCTTTAAGCCGATTTTCTCGGCAATGACGTTCAGAATCGTACTTTTTCCGCTGCCGTTGTTTCCGTAAAATATCGTTATATCGTCAAAATAAAATTCAGGAAGCTCTCGGTATCTGAAAAGCCCGAACGGATATTTCGAATCATAACAGGTGCGCCGTGCCTTCTGGCTGTTAAGGAAAAATCTGTATTCGTCGTCCTCACTAGGCATAGTAAAGCTCTGTAAGTAAAGCATATCCCGACCTCCTTTTTTGTTTTGTAGCTGTTTGAGGCTATTATAGCATAAAGGTGTACGTGGTGTCAATTGTTTGTGTATGCTGTATGAAAGACCGGTTCGAATGGGGCATACTCTTAAGGACCGTTTAATTAATAAATAGATAAAAGCGAGCTTTTTTCAGCTCGCTTTTTCGTTGCAAAATATAAAAAGACAATACGAAACTCGGTTAGGGAAAGCGCATCCCACATAGAGGGCTTCACTTGATTTGATTCAACAAATGAGATTACCACAACGGTTTATCACCGGCAATCATGCTTCCAAAAGCGAAAAACGCACCGATATACAGACAAACTTTTGAAATAGGATCTAATATATTGTTATAAGCACCCCTTGGATTTGATTGTATGTACGCAGACAATACCAAGCCCGCTACGATCAAGATTATACCCACTGTAAGAAAGAAAACACCTGCTGCCATTATCGAACGTCCTCCATCTCAAATTCTTTAAGGAAGAAAGATACCATGTTTTTATATTTTTCTACCGCTTCTGCTTTTTTGTCCTCTTCAAAACAGCTAATACAGTTTTGTATAACCTCATATATAAATTCGTAGTATTTGTCCCGCTTTTCGCTATTATTAATTTTTTCGACTATTTGCGGTGCAATTTTATAGTATTGACTTATCAGCTCCTTACCGCCGTCCATTACCACAAGATGCTCATCCCTCATTCTGCGCAGAGTTTCAAGCTCATAACAGTCATCAGTTTTGCCATAATAGTCAACACAAGCGGATGTAAGGAAACAACTTGGGGAGCTATATCCAGAATTTTGCGGGGTATATTTCTCACTAAAATGATTGCAACATCCTCTCGGACTAACCGGGTATCCCGTGTTGTAGGAAGAACCAAGTAGAAAACAGTATCCATCAGTATCATAATGGTCACAGTTACAACATTTTCTATTCGTGTCTTTGCTTTTTTCTTTTTCGTTCATAAAAAACCTCCAGGCAACTCTTTTTGGTATAGGCAATTCAGAAAAATGTCAACTATATCATAATTATACTCAATGTTTGAGTAAATGTCAATACTCAATTT
>JAZOWX010000034.1:0-52453 GCA_045659405.1 Eubacteriales bacterium
TTGCTCACGCGTTACTCACCCGTCCGCCACTGATGTATTGCTACACCCGTTCGACTTGAATGTGTTAAGCACGCCGCCAGCGTTCATCCTGAGCCAGGATCAAACTCTCTAAAAAATTCTATATTAAATCGCTCATGCGACCTAACACCTTTTTTAGATCAGTCTTTCTGACTTTATCTTACTTTTTGAGTTTCTTTTTTCAAAGTGTTTTGACAAGATCTCTGCACTAATTCAGTGCTTCGAAATTTCATGTTCTTCAATTTTCAATGAGCAAGTGCTTAATGTCGTTAAGCTTTTATATTCTATCACACCATTTTTGAAAAGTCAATAGGTTTTTTCAATTTTTTTGAATTATTTTTTCAATTTTTTTCGATAATTCGGATGGTGCAATACAACTATAACATATTTTACCATATTTTCAGCAAAACAATCACTTATTTATCATTTTTTTGGAGAACTTTATGGCAACTATACTTATTCGTACCGTAATCATCTATCTTTTCCTGACACTTTCTCTTAAAATTATGGGAAAGAGGCAGATTGGAGAGTTTGAGGTTGGGGAGCTTGTTTCAACGCTTTTAATATCAGAGGTCGCCTCAATTCCGATATGCGATAGCTCGGTGCCTATTTTACACGCTGTGATACCCGTTACCTTTATTCTCTGCATAGAGATTATAATTGCCGCTTTAAAAAACAAGTTTCCGTTACTGAAGCGCGCGGTTGAAGGCGCTCCCGTATATATAATATATAAAGGTAAGCTTTTGCAAAAGACTCTGCGTGACAACAGGATATCAATAAACGAGATTCTTTCGGAGCTGAGAGTTTGCGGCGTGGGTGATATTTCAGAGGTGGAATACGGGATTATAGAACAAAACGGAAAGATTTCGGTTATCAAAAAAAGCGACACTGCGGGAATTGCCCACAACTTAATTATTGACGGTGAAGTTTGTTTTGATACGATACGCTCGCTCGGATACAACGAGCGCTGGCTGAAAAAGCAGCTTTCGGCCTCAAAATTAAAGGAAGAAAATATTTTTCTTATGACGATTGACGACAGCGGCACAATAAACATAATAGAAAAAGAGGAGCAAAAATGAAAAGCGCTGTTATTTCGGGAATTATTCTTGCCGTTCTATTTATTTTTGTAGGCATAAACACGGTTGTTGTCGACAATATGCTCGATAAGACGATAGAAAAAACCGAGTCGCTCAATTTTGACGATAGACTTGGGGAAAATTTCGAAGAGCTTTCAACCGACTATGAAAAACGTGCGAAATATATAAATCTCACGGTGAGCCACGTTATGATGTCAGAGGTCGAGGAGGCATTTGCAGAAATGGAGGGTGCTGTCTTATCGAAAGACGAGGGCAGCTTTATCGAAGCAAAAAGCCGCCTTGTTGACGCTTTAGGTCAATTAAGGCGGCTTGCAGGTCTTAACTTTGACAGTATTATTTAATTAAACTCGGTCATATCCGAAAGATATGCGCACTGTCTTAAGACTGTGTAATGCTCGTTAAGGAGGTCACCTGTAAAAACATTCGTTCCCTCTTTTATCGCACGTATGAGGTGCTCGGGATTTAAAAAGCGCTCGGATGATGAGGAAAGCACACAGTTTATTTGAACACCGCCCTCACCCACAGTAAGGTCTACCGATTTTATAAGAGGTCTTATGTTTACCGTTTGCTCACCTTTTTTGGTTTTCTTCAGAATGTTTATTTCGTCTTTTGCAAAGAAGCCTTCGAGCTTTTCGGCAATCACATCAGGGGTTTCCTTTGTATTTATGGTTATAAGGTAAGAAAGCCATTCAATTTCGGTAAGCGAATGCTCCGGCTCATACACCTCTATTGCCGCAAGGTTTTCAGAAAGGCTTTTGTTAATGCTATCCTTTATCGCCTTGCAATCGGGTGTATCGAGCAGACGGATATCGAGAAACTCGCACTCGCTCTCAACTCCTATCGAAAGCGGAGGGCCAAACACCATTTTCGGCTTTGGGTTAAAGCCCTCGGTGTACCACATATTGAGTCCTGCACGCTTAAGAGCTTTTTGCATCGTTCTGACAAGGTCCAGGTGCGACACGTACTGCAAATCACCGACCTTGCGGAATTTAATACGAATATTATGATAAGGAAGATTTACTTGCACCATCTGTTCTTACCTCCGAGCTTATTCGCTCCGCAACCGCTGCAATGCTCTGCACAAGACGGGGTGGTTTTTGCTTCATAGGCAAGCTTTCTTTCACGGAGCAGGAACTGCTTGGTTACACCGATATCAATAATATCCCAAGGAAGCACCTCGTCCTCGCCGTAGCCTCTTGTGGTATAGAAATCCATATCAACTCCTGCGTCACGGAATACCTCCTCCCACTTTTCATAAGAGAAATACTCATCCCAAGCATCAAACATAAATCCACGCTCGGCTGCAAGAGCAATAGCTTTGCCGACACGTCTATCACCTCTTGCAAGTACGGCTTCAACACGTGAAACCCTCGCATCGTGATAGGTATATCTTATACGTCTGTCGTTTATACAGCTTCGAAGATGCTCCTGTTTTTGCGTGAGCATATCGTAGCTGTCCTGCTTTTCCCATTGGAACGGAGTATGCGGCTTCGGAACAAAGCAGGCGACGCTGATTGTAACGCTGACACCGCCCTTCGGGCGTGATTCCTTTGGCAAGGAATAATACGTACCTATTACTTTATTTGAAAGCTCGGCTATACCCTCAATATCCTCCATTGTTTCGGTGGGCAGACCGTTCATAAAGTAGAGCTTTACGTTGCTCTTTCCGCCACCGAATGCAATTTTGACAGACCGCACGAGGTCGTCCTCGGTGACGTTTTTATTTATAACGTCACGCAGTCTTTGCGTACCTGCCTCGGGGGCAAAGGTAAGTCCGCCTGTTCTTACCGAGGATATTCTATCCATAAGCTCCTCGGAAAAGCTATCGACACGGAGCGACGGAAGCGAAAGACTGACCTTGGCATCATCCGTCCATTCAAGAAGTCCGGATGTAAGCTCTGTCAGCTTTGAATAATCGCTGATTGAAAGAGATATAAGCGAAATTTCGTCATATCCCGTATTTTCATAAAGACATTTGGATAATTTGCAAAGCGTTTCAGGTGATTTCTCACGTATCGGACGGTACATCATTCCCGCCTGGCAGAAACGACAGCCTCTTATACAGCCACGGTACACCTCAAGCACGATACGGTCATGCACGGTCTCGATATACGGCATAACCAGCTTTTCGGGATACGGCGCTGTGTCAAGGTCACGGACTATTCTCTTACGCACACGCTTCGGCACGTCGTCATAAATCGGGCGGTATTCTTTAACCGTACCGTCTTCATTATAGCTTACGTTGTAAAGCGAGGGAATGTAAACACCCTCAATATGCGATGCACGTCTCAAAAATTCCGACTTCGTATAGCTACCGTCATTTTTCATCTGCACGTAAAGCTCACAGATTTCGGGGAGCAGCTCCTCACCCTCACCGACGTTTATAAGGTCAAAGAAATCAGCAACAGGCTCGGGGTTTACCGCACACGGTCCGCCACCGATTATTATAGGATGCTCCTCGCCCCTATCCTTTGCATATATAGGAAATCCTGCAAGCTTCAGCATAGAAAGAGCCGTTGTATAAGAAAGCTCATACTGTAGCGAAAAGGCTACCATATCGAACTTATCAAGCGAGTCGCCGCTCTCTATGGCAAACAGAGGTATATCATATCTTTCCATTTGCTCACGCATATCCACCCACGGAGCATAGCAGCGCTCACACCACACGTCATCGCTTTTGTTAAGAACGTCGTAGAGGATACGCACACCGAGGTTTGACATACCTATTTCGTAGGTGTCAGGAAAACAAAATGCAAACCGACACTTTACATTTTCGGGGTTTTTGATTATTTGGTTATATTCACCGCCGGTATATCTTCCCGGCTTTTGAACAGACTTCAAAACAGAAGAAAGCTTTTGATTAGATTTCATCAGAAATATCCTCGGAGTAAATTGATTACATACTGCCGCTTTTATTTTCAGTGGGGCGCAGAATTTTATTCTTGTCCGTCCTGCTTATACTCACGGTAGCTTAAGAAGCCGACACCAACGCACCAGAGAAGCTGCCACATACCGAGAGCCGCAGTAGGAGCTTGTGTCATTCCGCCAAGCGAAAGTGCTACGCCAAGCGCCGCGCCCACAGCGAGCGCCATAACTTCAGTAAGCGCAAGTCTTGAAGAAAAGGCGGCGCTTTTTTTACAAAGCAGCATTGCGTGAAGCGCTCCTGCGCCCTCTCCGATTCCGACAAGTCCCGCACTTGCTGTGCGCTCGATAAGCTCGGTTCTCGGTGTTGCGTCGGTCTTTTTCAAGACTCTGATAGAATCGATTCCCATAGTGAGCGTTTTTATAAGCTCATTCGTTATGTTGGGATCACGTGTTACTATAAGAGGTACAATTTTTTCCACTCTGAGCGAGGGAAGAATCATAGTGAAGCTCTCGGAGAAGGAATAGCTTATGCGGAAGCTTGCATAAACCTCACCGTCCTCTGCGGCATACATTATTTTCGAAGAATCAACGGCAGGGGCGGCGGCACGGTTATCAAGGCGCTCAAAGCTTGCGCCGTGGCGAAGCATATACGCTTCGGTTCCCGCATAGATAAGCTTACCGTCCACGCTTCCCGAAATTCCGTCCTCCTCTATGACAACGTTGTCAGCAGGTGCGCATTTGCGGTCAAGTGCTGATGAGAATATTTTGTCAAGCGGTCCGCCGACAGCCGAAAATATAGCAGACATCTGCCGCATTCCCTTGGTCATATCACCCGAAAAATTACGCAGCTTCACGTCGTCATCGCTGAATATTTCGGTATCGTCAAAAACAACGACGTCGGCATCTACATACTCGGAAAGCGCACTCTGTCCTACGAGCGCAAAGCGCTCTTTTTTAGCCGCCGCTGCTGCGTGACAGTAGACGAATTTATAGGTAAGCACCGAAAAAGCAGGCATCGACATCAGGAAAACAAGAGCCATAGCGGTGACAAAGGAAAACAGTCCGTCGTAAAGGAAATATGCCACTATACCGCACACGAGCGATGCGCCCAAGCTTATTCCCATCATCATAAGCGTTGTCGCGCTTCGCTCCGACACCTCTCCGCTACGCTTGAAGAAGTCGGAAACGAACGCTGTACGCATAACACGAACGGTTTTTGACTTATATTCGTCAACAGTTCCGTCAAGCGCCATATTCTCCATAGCCAACTCTCTTGTCGGAGTTATAACGAGCGCCTTTTTCTTCTCCTTACTGCTGATAAGCTTAAAGCTTGAAAAATCTGTGCTTTTTTTCAGATAAGCGGACGCTATTGCGGCATCTGCGTGTACGGCAAACAAGAAGCCGAACAACGGATAATCAATAGCCTTAATGGAGTATACCGTAATTGAATACACCGCAAGTATGACGAGCGAAAGTATAATCGAAATTTCAGAGGTAATCTTTCCCCGAATCAGCTTATATACAGCACTTGCGATTTCGGGTATGGCAAGTACGAATACACATGCGGCAAGCTGCAAATCAAGCAGTGCAGGTATGCCGGTATACTTCGGTATACGCATAGCCGCAGGTAAATCCACACCTATCACACCGAGATTTTCAAACACAAGAATAAGCAGAGTTATAAATGCCGCTACCGCAAATCTTACTTTAATAGAAAGAAGTTGGTCAAGGAATCTGTCCTTGAAGCCATCCCTTTGCAGCGGCACGGAAAAGTCCCTGCTCTTTGTTTTTTTAGGCGCTTCCGCCACCGCAGTCTGCGTTGTAGTCACCTTTTCCACAGGGGGCAGGTTGTTTCGGTTAGCCTCACGGACAGCGCTGTCAGAGATACTGCTTACCTTCGGAGCTTCGGGCTCAATGACTTCGGGTTCATCGCTCGGAATTTCACCTTGCGACAACTCGCTTTCCTGTTTTTCTCCCGACTCGTCTGTGCGCATCAGCTCGTCTATTTCTCGCACCTCGTCCTCGAGTGTGCGTATTTTCGGCTGTGGCTTTTCAATCGTGGGGTCTTCAAACTTATATACGGTTTTTGTTTCCTCTTGTGCAAAAACACGCTCTTTATCAAGGTTTACGACGTTTACGTTTCCGACGCTTTCGGAAAGCTCGGCTGTCGGGTCGATATCGCTCTCACCGTCAATTGGCGCACCCGAATTAACGCTGACTGTAACCTCGTTTAACCTTTCCGCACCTCTCATACGGTAGTTTTCGCTTACCTCGGTAAATCTCGGTACGTATGTAGTAAGAAGTCCTGCGGCATCCGCAGATGCAAGCTCACGGCTCTTTTCTTCAATGTCAAATATATCGGGCAACACGAATTCCCCGCCCGCCGCTGACTCATCAGCCGTTTCGAGCTCGGGCTCATTTGTCTCTTCGGCAAAAAATTCAAACTCCTGTGATTTTGTTTCCTCGTTATTCTGTGCGGTGTCCTCGGTTTCAAAAATCACAGACGCACGCTCTGCAAACTCAAATTCAACCGACTCGCTGTTGCTATCTGCGCCCGCACGCTCAAGTATTTCCTTTATGCTGTTTTTATCATCCATATCAGGTACCGTCCGATTCCTTTCTCTGCCTTGCCGCCTCTGCAAGTATTACCGCTGCGGCGCAGGATACGTTCATAGAATTAACATTTCCCAAAAGGGGGATAGAAACCGTGAAATCGCATTTTTCACGAACAAGTCTTGATATACCGAAGCCCTCCGAGCCAAGCACTATACAAGAAGCTCCTCGCATATCCGATTTATAATACTCATCACCGCCCATATCTGCGGCATAAAACCAAAGACCTCTTTCCTTTAGCTCATCTATGGTTACAGCAAGATTTGTAACTCTGGCAACTCTCATATGCTCGACAGCTCCCGCAGATGCCTTTGCCACCGTTTGCGTAAGTCCGACAGCACGGCGCTTGGGGATTATTATTCCGTGTACTCCAAGGCACTCGGCGCTTCTTATTATCGCGCCAAGATTATGCGGATCTTCGACACCGTCAAGCATAACGAGAAACGGCTTTTCGCCTTTTTCCTCTACATAGCCGAGAATGTCATCAACGCTGTAATAGTTACGCTCGGATGCTATCGCAACAATTCCCTGATGCACAGCTCCGCCTGCGATATTATCAAGCTTCTGACGGTCAAGCTCTATTACGGGGATTTTCTTTTCTTTAGCTAAAGCTACGAGCAGCTTAATCGAGCCCTCACGCTCTGCACTCTGTACGTATATCTTCTCAATATCGCGGTCAGTCCCGAGAAGCTCACGCACAGCGTTTCTTCCCGCAACTATACACTCGTCATTGATTTTTTCCTGATTGTCCGTCATTTTTTTGGATGAAAAATTCCTGTTTTTATCCTTTTTCTTTTTATATACCGAGTTATCCATACAAAGCTCCGTCACAAAATTATATCTATACGAAATATATTGTATCACAAAATTAAGCATTTGTACAGTATATATTTAAAAAATAAAATAAAAAGAAAAAACGGCTTTGTGACATCTGCAAAATACAGATATCAAAAAACCGCTTTTCTTCGGTAGGCGCTATTAGTTCTGTGCTTCTCTTTTAGCTGCGAAGCACTCGCTGCAATAAACAGCCTTGCCTTCGGTGGGCTTGAAGGGCACCTGGCACTCCTTACCGCATTCTACGCAAACTGCAGAAAACATTTCTCTTGCAACCTTCTGCGCATTCTTTCTTGCGGCACGGCACTCTCTGCATCTCTGAGGCTTGTTTTCAAAACCTCTTTGAGCATAGAACTCCTGCTCACCTGCTGTGAACACGAAATCCTGACCACAATCTTTGCACTTCAATGTCTCGTCCTGGTACATGCTTTTTCCTCACTTAAATAAGTAATAAATATTTTCGCCCTTAGACGGATTCCAACCGACGCCTTTGTAACCAACGCTCTCCCTTAAGCTACATGGGCATATAACAAAATTATGCTTTTTCTCTGCCGCCAAGCTCCTGACGCAGAATGCGCCACATACGTGACTTTGCATTGTCAACCGACTTTGCATCCTTGCCGAGCAGCTTTGCTATTTCGGCAGTTTTAAGTCCTTTTAAAACGCAGAGAAAAATCTTATACTCGTATTCCGAAAGAATCCGCTCGGCAGCCTCTCTGTATGCGGAAACTGTTTCACGCATTATAAGACGCTCCTCTATGCCACCGCTGACCGCAAGCGTATCTATATCGACATCACAAACGGCAGGCTCAAGACGACTCGCACGAAGCATATCAAGCAAACGGTTACGAACACAAACGTGGGCGTAAAGCCCAAAGGTGACCTCGTTTTGCTCAAGGTCATAGGATATTGCCGCTCGGTGAAGCACAATAGAAGCCTCCGAAAAAGCCTCCGCCACGTCGTATGGCGAGTCGAAATACGCACTGATAAGCTTGTTTATCATAGGCGTATATCTTTTGAGAAGCTCGGAAAATGCAGAATCGTCTCTCCCGCGGCAAAGCATAAGAAGCTCGGTGGTATCAGGCTTATTATTAAAATCCATTAATCACGCCCCCTATGCACTCATCATTATATCTTTTTATTAAATATTTGTCAAGACATTTGTTAAAAAAAGTCAATATTTTTTTTAGAAATTATACAATTCCCGCTATTCGTCGGGATGTTTTTTGTCAATTTTCAACAAATTTTACGGTAGATACTCCATTCTTCCGGTAGCCGCAAACAAAAATCCGTTATACATAGCTTCAGGTCTTGCGATGAAATTATCCCTGATTTTTTCAGCCTCTCGCCTGGATATCACGGTAAATGAGGTTGACATTATCTGCTCCTCGGTATCAAGCATACTGACGGTAACCTTGAATCTGCGGCTGGGAAGCTCCTCTATATCGGTTTTTATACTAAGTCCGCGGTCGGAAAGCGAGGAATGCTTTATTGCGCTTCTGACACTTCTCTCCCGAAAGCTTTCGTCGAGCGTATCGTAAAGCTCCGCAGCGTACGGTCTGCCTTTTTTGGTAATCATATAGTAATGCTTACCCTCGAATTCGTCGGTGCAGACAAGCTCGGTGGAAACAAGATCGGCAAGTGCTTCCTCGTAATCAAACGTAGGTGTCTGAACGTTTTCGTCTACTATCTTCATTATTGTTCCGTGCTCTATCGGATACTTGATATTATCCAAAATAAAGAGGAGAAATATTTTTATATCAAGCAACGTTTTCAACCTGTATGGCTCTTTTTTCTTCATTTTAGCACACCTTTGTTTGCGTTTTTTCTAAAAACGAATGAAAATGGCGATATAACCGCCATTTTCATTCATATCAATTAATCTTCGTCCTGAAGATAATCCTCATAGTTTTTCTGCTTCAGCTCGGTAAGCACGAAGTTACCGTAAGCATCATAAGTAAGCTTTGAAATTTCCTTTGAGGTATACACGAAGTTCTGGTTATATACAAGAGGAATTATAGGCATCTCTTCAACAAGCAAAGCTTCAGCCGAGCTAAGCTTTTCGCCACGTGTCGAAAGGCTTGTTGCAGCGTATGCTTCATTAATATATGTGTCATACTGTGCGTTAGACCAGCCGCTGATGTTGTAACGTGAAATAGACTCACCGTTTGCACCGAAGTTTACACCGTTACCGTTGATAGTAGTGGTAAATGCGGCAAGTGCAACGAAAGCATCCTTGGAATACATCTGCCAATCAACAGCTATTACGTCAAAGTTGCGAACACCCGTAGCGGCAGCATTTTTGATAATAGACTGAATTGCGGAATCCTCTATCTCAAGTCCCGCAACCTCGTTTGTAACAGAGCCGACAGCGTTTATCTGTACCGTAATACCTACACCGAGAGCCTCCCAAGCCGACTTTACAAGATTTGCAATAGCTTTACTCTGTTCATCATTGTTCACGGTAAGCTCTATCGTCTTTTCCTCTGCGGAAAGTCCGGAAAGCCATGAGGATACAGAGGTGAGAAGAGCGCCTGCTTCAGCTGTCTTTGCACCGCCGCTGATAAGTGTGTTGGTGTTAAGCTCTTTACCGTTTGCTAAATTGACAACGACATCGGGAAGGAAGCCGTCTGCCGCCTTGCCATACTTGATAGCGCTTATAATGGCATCTCTGTCAATAGCAAGAGAAAGAGCACGTCTTACCTCTTTCTTGGTAAACAGAGTTTTTTCGGTATTGAAAACGTAGGAATAAGTAGAAAGGTCGTCGATAACCGTGTTAGCCGACTTTGCCTGTCTTTGCGCAAGGCTTGCATCACCCATATAGAATACAGTCTTATTTTCTATATCAGAATATGTAAGCGAAATAGCAGCACCGTCAACTCCGAATACCGAAACAAGCTTATAGGGTATTACCTCATTGTCATAGTCCTTCTTATCGGGGCTCTGGTGATAACCAACGTTTCTCTGAAGAGTAAACTCGCCCTCGTCACGGTCTATTGAGGAAATCTGGAACGGTCCGTTGAACACCCAAATGCTCGAGTTCTTTGTCCAATAGTCAGGAGCTTTTTCATAGTTGTCGAAGTGAATGGGAGCTGTTGCAAGGCTCGCAAGATTCTTAAGAAGCTGCTCGTGATTTCCGCCCTCACGGTAGGTAATCTTGATAACGTCCTTTTCAAGACGCTCAAGTCCCAAAGCACCGCTGTTCTTGGTTTCCTCACCCTTCTTAACTTCAACTGCGCCCTCTATGTCATAAAGAAGCGCTGCTGCGGGATTGGACGTAGAGGCATCGAGAAGCTTACGCCAAGCATATATGAAATGGTCTGCTGTAACGAGCGTTCCGTCAGACCAGTAGCTCTCACGAAGTGTTATGGTTATTGTGCGGTCATCCTCATCAACGTCGTAATCGTCAGCCGCTGCGCACTCAAGCTTACCCTTCTTGTTTATCGAGAAGAGCGGCTCGAAGAGCAAGGACATAACCTGCTCGGCATTATCATCCGCATAATAATCGGTAGGGTCAAAATCGTACACCTCATCTCCGAGATATACGGCAATTTCCGCTCCCGGATTTTTAGGAGCACCACAAGCTGCAAGCACGGTAACGATACCGAAAAGCATAACAACCGTCAAAAATAGACTTACAATTCTTTTCATTTCCTGAATTTTCCTTCCTAACAAGGCATTTTAGTACTTATATATTTTATCATAAAGAAAAATATTTTGCAATGAATAAATGGTTAAGTTCTCATTTTTGTAGAATTGCACAAAAAGAAGCAAAGACTATTGTAAAAACTGATTGTTTTTTAATGAATAAGAGCATAAAGAACGTGGAAAACTTGATAAAAAAGGAAAGAAAAATGCCGAATTTATTTTCAAAAGCGCCGTCATATTACACAGACCTTATGTCGGAGCGACAGAGAGTGGGCGGTGACGGAATTGATTTCAAAAGAAACAACGGCAGATGCGGTGTATGGGAAAGAATACACGTAATGAGCGAAGCTGCGGCAGAAAAAATAGGACGCCCCATAGGTCACTATCACACCTTCAACGTCCAGGGGTTAGATATGATAGATTCTTACGATGCAGAGGATATTGCCGAGGAGATTGCAAGCGAGCTTTGGCACTTGTGCGAGTTCAATGCGCTTGTACCGAAAAAGCTATTGGTTGTGGGGCTTGGCAATGAGGAGCTTACCCCCGACTCATTAGGTCCTCTTGCCGCAAAGCAAATTGAGGCCACAATGCATCTGCGGGCATCTATGCCGGATATGTTTGCGGCGCTCGGCTGTATAGAGATTGCCTCGTTGCGCCCCGGTGTGGTGGCGCAGAGCGGAATTGAATCCACCGAGGCGGTTGTTGCGATAAGCGAAAGGATGAAGCCTGACGTCATTATCGCAATTGACGCTCTTTGTGCGGAATCCGAAACAAGGCTCGGCTGCACGGTACAGCTTTCGGACACGGGGATATTCCCAGGCTCGGGTGTCGGAAACCCAAGAGGAAAGATAACAAAAGAGACGGTTGGCTGCCCTGTGCTGTCGATAGGAATTCCCACAGTAATAGATGCGGGAATAATTTCAAAACGAGTCTTCGGTGAGCGAATGCTCGTCACACCAAGAGGAATAAACGCAATAGTAAAGACCGGCTCGGCAATTGTCGCAGATTCGATAAACCGAGCCTTCGGAGTTGTGAGATAAAAGCTTCTTTAAAGAGGTTTAAAAGCTCTCGTTACCGTAAACAAAAAAACAGTCGGGATTACACAGCAAATCGCTGTTCCCGACTGTTTTTTTGCACAAAATGTACGTAAAGGATGACATTTTGCTTATTTTTCTATTACAAGAACCTCGGAAAGAGAGCGCTTCGGAACGACGTGAACGTCGTCAGAACGGCGGTAATATTTTATGTCGCCGTCCACAACCTCACAAAGCTCTACGCACTCGTCCGCCTTACCAAGAGAGATAACAAGTCTTGGCACAAGCTTATCAACACCGAGAATATTTGACAGCTTTTCTTTGTCAAAGCTTCTGAACATACAGCCGTTGTATCCTCGTTCAACAACACCAAGAAGCATAGCTTCTGCGGCAATACCGATATCGATGTAAACGTTTGAATCCTCGGCTTCCGACAGTATAATTATATACGCTGTGGGGTTCTCCGCCTTTGCAGGTCCTCCCCACTCTTTCAGATATGCCGCAAAGCCGAGAGTTTCACGCACAGCATCTACCGTATTTTCCTCGCACACGGTAGCAAAGCGTATGCGCTGAAGATTTCCCGCATTCGGGCAGATTCTTCCGATATCAACAAGCTCCGAAAGCAGTTTACGGTCGAGCTTTACCGAATTATCATACCGCCTTACCGAGCGGTTTTTTACAACAAGTTCCTTTATCATACGGCCTCAATATACAAAATCAAATTCAAAATCGTATATACTTACGGTATCTCCCTCAAGAACGCCTGCCTCACGCAGCTTTTCTATTACTCCGTTTTTGATAAGCACACGCTGGAAGAAGTTGAGCGATTCGTAATCGGAGAAGTTGACCTGGCCCATAAGATTGAACAGCCACTCGCCCTCAACGATATATTTATTGCCCTCTTTGCGTATCTCGGTGATTTTTTCCTTAACCGACGAGACCATCCGCTCCTCCTCGGAATACTCGGTTTCATAAACGGCAAGAGGCGGAAGCTCACGAAGCTTTTCGGTTGTCAGCGACACAAGCTTGTCAAGTCCCTCTCCCGTCACTGCGCTGACGTACACAACCTCTCTGCCAAGCTCGTCCGCACGCTTCATAAAGGCTTTGACGCTCTCGCTTTCCATATCCGCACTGTCGCACTTGTTTGCAACGATTATCTGCGGACGCTCGGCAAGAGCCCCGGAATACCTCAAAAGCTCGGTATCAATCTTATCTATATCTTCGGCTGGGTCTCTGCCGTCAACACCTGCGATATCGACAACGTGCAACAGAAGTCTGCACCTGTCAACGTGACGCAAAAAGTCGTGCCCGAGTCCAACTCCCTCGGATGCGCCCTCGATAAGTCCGGGGATATCAGCCGCAAGGAAGCCTCGTCCGTCACCGATTTTTACAACACCGAGATTTGGCGAAAGCGTTGTAAAGTGATAATTTGCAATCTTAGGCTTTGCCGAGGATATTCTCGAAAGTATAGAGGATTTTCCTACGTTGGGGAATCCTATAAGTCCGACCTCCGCAAGCATTTTAAGCTCGAGCGTAACCTCTCTTTCCTCACCCTTCATACCCGATTTTGCAAATCTCGGAATCTGTCTTGTGGGTGTTGCAAAATGACGGTTACCCCATCCGCCACGGCCACCGTGGCAAAGTATATATTCGTCTGCCATTGCCATATCGAATATAATTCTTCCGCTCTCGGCATCCTTTATAAGTGTGCCGCGCGGCACGCTGACTATGACGTCCGTACCGTTCTTGCCGTGCTTTTTGTCAGCCATACCGTCACCGCCACGCTCGGCAATGAATTTTCTTTTATATCTGAACGCAAGAAGCGTATTTGCGCCCTCGTCTATTTTGAAAACTACGTTTCCGCCACGACCACCGTCGCCACCGTCAGGTCCGCCTGCCGAGACGTATTTTTCTCTATGAAAGGATACGGCGCCGTTTCCGCCGTCTCCCGCTTTTACATAAATCTTAATGTTATCTATGAACATATTGCTCACCTCTTTTGCTTTAGGTTAACCCTCGTCATCGCCCTTTTGCCTGATTATCAGCTTTATCGGTGTCCCCTCAAAGCCAAAGGTGTCACGCAGGCAGTTTTCAATATATCTTCTGTATGAAAAATGGAAAAGCTCCTCGGAATTGCAGAATATAACAAAGGTAGGCGGCGCTGTGGATATCTGCGTCATATAGTATATCTTCAGGCGCTTTCCCTTATCCGAGGGAGGCTGTACCCTTGTCATCGCATCACCGAGAAGGTCGTTGAGCATACCCGTGCTTATTCTTTTTCTGCTCTCGGCATATATGCGCTTTATCAGCTCGTAAATATTAGCGACACGCTGTCCGGTTTTTGCGGAAACGTAGATTATCGGGGCATACGGCATATAGGCAAGTGCCACCCTTACGTCCTTGTTAAAGTTGTTAACCGTGCTGTTATCCTTCTCTATTGTATCCCATTTGTTTATTACTATAATTGAAGCCTTGCCTGCCTCGTGTGCAATTCCCGCAATGCGCTCGTCCTGCTCGGTTACACCGTCGCCCGCATCAACCATTATAAGGCAAACGTCCGCACGCTCGACTGCCATATTCGCACGAAGCACGCTGAATTTTTCTATTCTGTCCTCAACCTTGGACTGACGGCGGATTCCCGCTGTGTCTATAAAGTTAAATATTCCGTGCTCGTTTTCAATTCTTGTATCAACCGCATCACGTGTTGTACCTGCAATATCCGAAACTATCACACGCTCCTCACCGCACATACGGTTTATTATCGAGGATTTTCCCGCATTGGGCTTACCGATAACGGCAACGTTTATAACCTCCCCGTCATCCTCGTCCTCAACCGAAAAGTCGCACTCCTCAATAACCGCATCAAGCAGGTCGCCCGAGCCTGTGCCGTGAAGCGAGGATATAGCTATCGGCTCACGCTCAAAGCCAAGCTCGTAAAATTCGTAGAATTCATACGGTACGTGTCCCACCTTATCGGACTTGTTTACCGCAAGGACAATTGGCTTGCCCGACTTCTTTAACATTACGGCAATATCACGGTCATCCGCAAGAAGTCCGCATTTGATATCGCACATAAAGATTATCACGTCGGCAGAGTCAATAGCAATCTGCGCCTGAAGTCGCATTTGCTTGAGTATCGTATCATCGCTTTTAGGCTCTATTCCGCCCGTGTCAATGAGAATGAAGCGCTTATCATTCCATTCAGCCTCGGCATATATTCTGTCACGTGTGACACCCGGTGTATCCTCTACTATTGAACGGCGCTCACCGATAAGCTTATTAAAGAGCGTGGACTTGCCGACGTTAGGTCTGCCGACTATCGCAACTATTGGTTTTGACATTTTCAGATTTCCTCCTGTTCTCCCCCACCGTCACCGAGCAAAGCATCGATAAAATCGAAGCCGTCAGCATCCGACGGTCGTATTTTCACGGAAAGCTTTTCCGAAAGCTCATATCTCGACATACCGCAAAGGAACAAATCGCCCTCACACCGAAGCGCATTCTTTGGTATTATAAGCTCGTCGCCAAGCTCCTTTTCCTTTAGCTGCTCGTACATATCGACACCCGTGAGAAGTCCGGATACCGTTATGCTCTCTCCGTAGAAATTATTTATAATTTTGTAAACGTTTATTTTCAAATTTTGATTTTTTTGCTGTAATTCCTCTGCTATACGAAGAATAGCAGGATAAGATGCAACGCCTGTTGCTACCGAAACAGTGCGCTGATTTTGAACTGCATCCTCACCGTCATCCATTGCCGAATCAGCCTCATCCGAAAATGAGCGAAGCATTCCGACACCGTTTTCTATTTGCGGATACTCCTCGTAATATTCGGCATTTGGCAGAGGTCTTTTTGCCTTAAGATAAAGCTCGTCCGCCGCATAAAAGAGTCGTGTGCCGAGAGTTTTTTTGTTTTCATCCGCCACTCTATCTATCATATCAATTATATTCGCCGCCTCACACGCTGTGAAATCAGAGAGCGGATAAAGCCCCTCGCGATGACGTGTAAGTCCTGCAGGAACTATCGAAACGCTTGTAAGGTAAGGATGATATTTCGTGAGGTCCTGCATAGAGCGAAGAAGCTCATCACCGTCGTTTACTCCACGGCACAGAACAATCTGCCCACACATAGAAAGTCCCGCCTCATAAAAGACGTCAAGATAGCGAAGCACCTCACCTGCGTTCTTGTTTTTCATCATTTTGACACGCAGCTCGGGATTCGTCGTGTGTATGGATATATTTATCGGTGAAAAACGCATTTTTACAATACGTGCAACGTCCTCGTCGCTCATATTTGTAAGCGTTATATAATTTCCGTGTATAAACGAAAGTCTTGAGTCGTCATCCTTGAAATAAAGCGTATCACGAAGTCCCTTGGGATTCTGGTCAATAAAGCAGAAAATACAGCCGTTTTTACAGGACTGCTTTTTATCCATAAGCGCTGTTTGAAAAAGAAGACCTATATCGTCGTATTCATCCTTTTTGATTTTTACTTTATATTCCTTCTTGCCTCGTAAAAGCCGCAAAACGACCTTACTTTCAGTAAGATAAAAACGATAGTCCAGCACGTCACGTATTTCGTTTCCGTTAATCGAAATCAGAAAATCACCAACCGCAATACGGTGACGCTTTGCCGCCGAATGCGGCTCAATACCGGTTATTTTTACCATAAACAAGCCCTCCTCGGCAATAAAATCAAACTTATGGCGATGTGTTTTGGCGCTTTTTTCGGCCTTATCATCCGCAGACCACACTAAACCATTATATATGATATCATAAAAAAAATAAAAAATCAAGATACTAGCCCACACCAAAAACAAAATTCAGCCGATAAAACCAAATATCGGCTGAATTTGAAGCATATTCAATTAATTATTTCCCTCTTATACTGCGTATTACAAGCGAAATCAAATATACGACGAGCGAAAACAGCAGAGCTGACAGCGAAAAGAATATGTAACCTCCGATATCTATCCACATGTCGATAACCGATGGGCCTCTTTTCGAAAAAATCTGTATAGTTTCGTCAATCAGCGCAACAGTCCCCGCAAAGAAGAGAGAACGTGTAAAACAGGTAAATTTACGCTCTGCAAAAAGCACACAGAAGAGCGCAAGTTCGATTCCGAGAAGTCCATACTCGGTAAAGTGAGCTATCTTTCTGATATATTTCTGCACAAATCCGCCTACCTGTGTTTCGGGAGGAATAATTTCCGCAACTATATCACCGATAACCCCGCTTTGCTGTGCCGACTCCTCGGGCGGCAGAGATGAATTGTAAAATATAAATGCCACGGTAAGAAGAATAACAAGAATCAGAACAACCGAAAACATTCGTTTTAAAAGGCTCATTCCGCATCTCCTTTTTTCACAGTTTCAAAAAATAATTCTTTAATTTTTGCAATCTAAAACGCATCTTTGCACACAAAATGCAAACATAAGTTTTAAAATTTCACTCAATCAAGCTTGAAAGTCGTTCCCTCTCTTGAATCAACAAGAGTTATACCGCGTGAGGAAAGCTCATCACGAATAGCGTCGGCAAGTGCAAAATCACGGTTTTTCTTTGCGGCTGCACGCTCGGCAATTTTATTGTTTATATAATCGAGAAGCTCACTGTCAACCGAGCTGTCCTGTGACTCTTTTTTCTCCGCCTTTGAAAGCTTTTCGGCAGCAGAGGCAAGTCCGAGGCCCAAAACTCTCTCAAAGTCCTCTATAAGCGCAAGCTTTGTTTTATCGTTGGTATCGAGCTTGAAAACGTCATACAGTGCGGTAACAGCCAGCGACGTATTAAGGTCGTTATCAAGCGCTGCGGTGAATTTGGATTTGCCAAGAGCAAACGCAGCCTCGTCAATCGGCGCATCGTCAGTCGAAAGTGCTGCAACACGTGCGACAAGCTTTTCGTAAGCGATTTTCGCATTATCAAGATTTTCCCAGGAGAATACGAGATTTTTTCTGTAATGAGACTGCATACAGAAGAATCTGTAAACCAGCGGGTCATATCCTTTTTCTTCAAGAAGCGATACGGTTAAAAACTCGCCCTTTGATTTAGACATCTTTCCCGAATTGGTGTTCAGGTGATGAACGTGGAACCAGTAGTTGCACCAATCGTGCCCGAAAGCAGACTCACTCTGCGCTATCTCGTTTGTGTGGTGCGGAAAGGCATTATCTATACCGCCGCAGTGAATATCGAGATATTCGCCAAGATGCTTTTTAGCTATGCAAGAGCACTCGATATGCCAACCGGGATAGCCGAGTCCAAAGGGGGAGTCCCACTTCAGCTCCTGGTCCTCAAACTTGGATTTTGTAAACCAAAGAACAAAGTCGGTCTTGTTTTTCTTGTTATCATCCGCCTCAACGCCCTCTCTGACACCTACCTCGAGGTCCTCTTCCTTAAAGTCGTTGAACACGTAATACTTATCAAGCTTCGAGGTATCGAAGTATATATTTCCGCCTGCGGAATATGCATACCCCTTGTCAATAAGCGTCTGTACCATATCAATAAATTCGGGGATACAGTTTGTTGCAGGCTCTATTACGTCAGGCATTTTTATACCGAGCTTTTCGCAATCCGAGAAAAAGGCGTCGGTATAGAATTTTGCTATTTCCAAAACCGTTTTGTGCTCACGGCGAGCGCCCTTGAGCATTTTATCCTCGCCCGAGTCACCGTCGCTTGTCAGATGTCCGACGTCTGTGATATTCATAACACGCTTAACGTCATAACCGATATAGCGCATATACTTTTCGAGCACGTCCTCCATAGTATAGGTGCGCAAGTTTCCTATATGTGCAAAGTGATAAACGGTAGGTCCGCAGGTGTATATCGAAACCTTTCCGTCAAATCTCGGTTTGAACTCTTCCTTTTTCCTTGTAAGTGAATTGTATAAAAGCATAAATAAGCCCTCACTAAAATCATATCTTCTAATAATTCTAGCAGATAAGCTGACTTTTGTCAAGGAGTTATAGCGTTAAAACACGCCCGCTTGCTTCGTTGTTATTCAAATGAAGAAAAAATATTTTAAAATACTTGTAATTTGCGCTAAAATTTGATATCATATAAGATAGAAAGTTATACCTTGGAGGATTATGACAAATGTCCGAAAAACAAAACGATAAGGGATACACCGCTCTTGCAGGCTTCAGGAGGGCTGTTCCGATAATACTTTTGGCACTTGCAGCCTTTGTGGCGCTGTGCTTTATAACAAAGGAGACAGGAGCGCTCGGAAATGTTATTTCGGGACTGCTTCTCGGACTTTTTGCAAAGGGTGCTTACGCTATCCCCGTATTACTTGCGGTTCATGCTATATTCTATGCGTCCGACGTTGCATCGAAGCGCACGGTTTCACGTGTGATTTTTTCATTCATTGCTCTGGTTTCGCTTTCGGCGGTTATATATACTTTCGGAAGCTTCGGCACGGAGCTTGTATTCGACGCAAAGAAATTTTACACCGACGGTATGGCGGGTGTCGGCGGCGGATTTATAGGTAACCTTGTCGCTTTTGCAATAATTAAAATTTTCGGTCACGTAGGCCTTATCATAATTGCCGCAGTTATAATTGCTCTTTACATATCGTTCTTCTTTGCAAAGAGCAGAGGCGCTGCAAAAAGGTCGTTTTACGGTGCGCTGCTTGCTATTGCAAAATTCGGAGCAAAAATAGAGGGGCGTGTTAGTGCGCTGTTCAACAAAATCAAGTCGCACAAAAATAAAAGAGCCGAGCGCATTTCACAGCAGAAGACCGACGAGCTGTTTGATGATGAATATTTTGCGGTTGATAACGGTATGAAGGAATTAAGCATTCCCACCCTCGGCATACACGAAACACGCTCTGACCGCTCACTTGAGGAAAATCCGACGCTCCAAAGCAAGGTAAGACATAAGAGCGCCGAGGAGAATTTTGTAAATGGAGATTTCGCACCTAAAAGGGATTTCGCACAAGCTGCAAAATTTACGGACAAGCAAGATTTTGTAAAGACTACCGCAGCCGAAAAGGAAGAAAAGCGTGTGCTTTTGTTCCCCGAAATAGCTCAAAAAAGCGAGCCGACACCGCAGCAGTCCAAGGCAAGCGAGCGTGCAAGCTACGGACTTGATTGCAATGCGGACGAAATATTCACAAAGGATTTCAGCCCGATTGATTTTGCGCTTGACTCAACAGAGGCAAACAGGCCCTCAAGCAAGGTCGCAGCCTCACCGATATCGAGGTCCGCACCCGAAATAAAGGAAAGCGTTCATTCTATATCCGAGCACGACATAGAAATGGCAAGAAGAAAAGCCGACTTTGATATGAAAAAGAAAGCGGCATTCTCTGCTATGCGTGCACAGCAAAGCGCAGAGCCGCAAGGCGGTGATACGACTGTTTCGGACACGTCGTATGCCAAGGACAGCTACAACCGTGCCGCACAGTTTATAAGCGGTGTGAATGAGGAATACTCAAAGAGCGTACAGCTTCCCGATTATCACCGTGAGTCCTCACCGATATATGAGGAGACAACCGAAAAGCGAGAGGGTGTATATGCACAGGTCGGCAACTCGTACAGCTTATACGGAAACGCAGAAAGCGAAAGCACGCAAAAAACCGACGAGCGCCCGATTAGTAGTGCGCAGGTGACCGACACAGCGGTATTTAACACCTCGGTTTCACCGGCTTCGGACACTCCAAAAACAGTTGAAGAGCCTGTATTCAACAAGCCCGATGCACAGACCTCTTTTGGCAATTCGACTTACGAAGAGCCTATCATCAACGAGCCCGTCACAGCTACTCCGACGTTTGATAACTTCGAGTACGAAGAGCCTATGGCAGAAGTACCCGAACCCTCGCAGAGCGATAACCGGGAGGATGAGGTTATAACTCTTTCAAGAGTAATGCTGACCCCAAGCGCCGAGGCGGACAACACAATTTACATAGACGTGGATGAGGCTTCGGATACCGAGGATGAGGAGGACGAGCCCCTCGCAGAGTACGAGACAAACGAGGACGTCATAATAGATATACCCGAGGATGACGAGCCCGATGAAGAGGTTGATTTCGCACCTCAATCCGCTCCTATCGAGCCTACGAATTTTTACACGTACAGCGATGATTTAGGCAAGGATGATAAGGTTGTTATCCACGAGGAAAAGGAGCCGCAAGCAGAGGAAGAGCCGAAGAAAAAACGCCCCGATTACTCGAATTATAAGTTCCCCTCTCTTGAAATTCTCGGAAAAAGCGATTCGACGTACAACGAGAGCCTTACCGAGGAAATGGAGGAAAACGGAAACAAGATTATAGAGACTCTTGCTTCCTTTAACGTTTTGGCTTCTATTAAGGGCTATGACAGAGGACCGAGAATCACAAGATACGAGGTTGTTCCCGCAAAGGGCGTAAGAGTAAACCAGGTAGTAAATCTGTTTGACGACATAGCACTCAGCCTTGCCGCTGAAGGTATAAGAATAGAAGCGCCAATACCCGGCAAGTCTGCCATAGGCTTCGAGCTTCCCAACAAGACGCCCGAGACGGTAAGGCTTCGTGACCTTCTGGAGACGGACGAATTCAAGAATGCGCCGTCTAAAACCCTCGCCTGCATAGGTAAGGACGTTACGGGAAGCCCCGTATTCGGTGACATTTCAAAGATGCCGCACGTGCTGATTGCGGGTGCTACCGGTATGGGTAAATCGGTATGTATTAACTCGATTTTGATAAGTATACTTTACAAAGCACGTCCCGACGAGGTTAAATTCATACTTATCGACCCCAAAAAGGTTGAGTTCAAAATGTACAACGGAATTCCTCATCTGCTTGTTCCTGTCGTTTCTGATGCAAAGCAGGCGGCGGGCGCTCTTATGTGGGCGGTAGAGGAAATGGAGCGCCGCTACGACGCTATTGAAAATCAGAACGTAAGAAATATTGAGGGCTATAACGAAAAGGTTCGGGCAAACCCCAAGCTCGGTGAGCCTATGCCCAAGCTTATTATAGTTATCGACGAGCTTAACGACCTTATGCTCCAGGTAAGAGACCCCGTAGAGGGACTTATAATGAGCATTGCGCAAAAGGCAAGAGCCGCAGGTATTCACCTGATAATCGGTACACAGCGCCCCTCGGTTAACGTTATCACGGGTGTTATTAAGGCAAACATCCCCTCAAGAATGTCATGTAAGGTTGCATCTTACACCGACTCAAAGACCATACTTGAACGTGCGGGTGCGGAGAGACTTCTTGATAAGGGTGATATGCTTTACCACCCGGTTGGCACACCGAAGCCGGTAAGAGTGCAGAGCGCATTCGTTTCAGACCCCGAGGTTTATGCCGTTATGGACGCACTCAAAGAAAACAAGGATATGGTATCCTACGACGATAAGGTTATGGAGGATATCACAAGAGCGGCTCAAAAATGCGTTAAGAGCAAGGGCGGAAGCTCGGATGACCGTGATATGGACGGTGACGGCTCGCAGGATGCGGCAAACTATATGCACGACAAGCAATTCCTTGATGCTGTTGATATTGCTGTTACGTCGGGTAAAATTTCCACCTCTCTTATTCAGCGCAGAATCGGAGTCGGATACGGAAAGGCTGCAAAGTTTATAGACATTATGGAGGGGCTCGGTATCGTAAGCGAGCCTAACGGTCAGAAGCCGAGAGAAACGCTGATATCCAAGGATGACTGGATGGAGCGCTTGGCAAATTATTAATTCCCAAATGCCACAGTATAAGGAGAAAAATATGATAGCTGTTCTTTTAGCGGACGGATTTGAGGAAACAGAGGCAATAGCGCCGATAGATATCCTAAAACGTGCAGGACTTGACGTAAAGACGGTAGGCATGACCTCAAAAATCGTCGTAGGATCACACGGTATTGCAATGATTGCTGATCTTACGGCAGACGAGGTAAATCCCGACGAAATCACGCTTCTGGTATTCCCCGGCGGTATGCCCGGCACACTCAACCTCGACAGCTCGGCTTTTACCGATAGGTTTATTAATGCCGTAATAAAAAACGGTGGCAGGCTTGCCGCTATATGCGCAGCACCGCTTATACTCGGCAGACGAGGCTTGCTCGCAGGAAAGCGTGCCGTATGCTACCCGGGCTTTGAGAACGAGCTGACGGATGCCCACATTACCGACTTGTCGGTTGTTACAGACGGAAACGTCACAACCGCAAAGGGTGCGGGTGTAGCTCTTGAATTCGGAGCGGAGCTTGTTTCTCTTGTGTGCGGAAAGGAAAAAAGCCTCTCTTTGCTCGACGCTATGATGAAGCCTTAAGCACAAAAGACTCATCTGTTTTAGAATTCATCCAAAGCGGGTTTTATAGCAAAAACCCACAAAAATGTAACCTTTTGTTTTTAAAAAATAGATTTTTTAGTATGGAGCATTAAATGAAAGACACAATAAGGACTCACATCGCATACAGATGCCCCGAATGCACGGATGCCATTTTCGGTTTTGTCGGAAAATACGCAATAGAGGCAGATATGTTAAGACTCAAGTGCGGATGCGGCAATTTTTCGCTTGATATTAAGGCAAAGGAAAGCGGAAAGGTAACACTCAACGCTCCCTGCATTCTCTGCCGACAGAATCACACCTACACAATATCCGAAAATATGCTCTTTGAAAAGGACATACTTACCCTCCCCTGCCCCTATTCGCAGACGGATATCGTTTTCATCGGTGAGCGTGAGAAAATAGCAGATGAGCTTGAACGCACGGCGGCAGAGCTTTCGGCTATCGTTTCGGGTATGGAGGTAGAGGATATACACGAGCTTCAGCCCGAGGATATGAACGAGGACGAAATGCTTCCCGAGCCTATGCTTTATGACACGCTGCGCTTTGTTCTCAAAACTCTCGAAGCCGAGGGCGCAGTTGAATGCCCTTGCAAAAACGGCGAATACGACCTGCGCTTTTATGAAAACAGGGTGCAGGCATACTGCAAAAAATGCGGTGCTGCCTACACCTTTAATGCAACCTCGCCTTCGCTTGCCGAGGAATATATATCACTTGACTCGCTAAAGTTAAAGTGACAATTAAGTCGTATTAAACTTTTGTCCTATCAGAGCATATCGTAATATGCAAGTATTCCACGATAGATTCCCTCGGCAAACAGATTCGGGGAATATGCCATAAGCTCGGCATCGTACGGATTGGAAATAAAGCCCATTTCAACAAGGACTGCGGGCATATTGGTGCGCTTTAGGACGTAGAGTCCCGGACGCTCGACAACACCTCTGTTTCGAAGTCCCGTGACAAGATTAAGCTGTGTCAGGATGTCCTCACCGAGGTTTAAGGCTACGCTTGATGCTCTGCTGTATATAAGCGCTTCGCTGCCCGAGGCTCTCTCGTTTGCAGCAGCATTTGTGTGAAGCGATAGAAATATATCAGCGCCCCAGCTGTTGGCTTCCCTGACTCTTGCCGTGAGGCTTGATGCGTTGTTTACACCAAGGACGGTATCCTCCGTAGGTCTTGACAGTCTTACTTCAAACTCCGAATTTGAGCGAAGCAGGTCGTAAAGAAGCACACCTATCCTATAAGTTATGTCCTGCTCGTAAAAGCCATTTCCCTCTGCGCCCGTATTGAAGCCAAACGGATTATGGCCTTGGTCAATATAAATCTTTATACTCATATAAATCTCCATTTTCAATTATTCTTTTTATTAATATATGCCGAGGGGGCACAAAATGCCTTTTCTGCTTTGAGGTCCAAATGAACGAACTGAAACGAATGTTAAGCTTTGTAAGGCGAGCAGTCGACGACTACGCAATGATAGACGACGGTGACAGAATAGCCGTGGGTGTTTCGGGCGGAAAGGATTCGCTAACTCTGCTTTCAACGCTGTGCGCCCTGAAAAGATTTTACCCGAAAAAATTTGAAATTGTTGCGATAACCGTAGATATGGGATTTCCGGATATGGATTATTCGAAAATCCGCGAGCTTTGCGACAGTGAAGCTGTTGAATACAAGGTAGTAAAAACCGATATAGCAAAAATTATATTTGACGTAAGAAAAGAGAGCAACCCCTGCTCGCTTTGCGCAAAAATGAGGCGAGGCGCTCTGCATGCGGCGGCTTGTGAGTCAGGCTGCAACAAGGTGGCGCTCGGACATCACTACGACGATGCCGTAGAAACCTTTATGATGAATCTTTTCTTCGAGGGAAGGCTCGGATGCTTTTCACCGAAAAGCTATCTTTCAAACAGAAAAATTACGCTTATCCGACCTATGCTTTACGCTACCGAGCGTGACGTAGCTTATTTTGCAAGACGGCGTGAGCTTCCGATAGTCAAAAATCCCTGCCCCGAAGATAAGGCTACCGAGCGTGAGAATATGAAGCAGCTACTCTCAACCCTCGAAAGAGATAACAAGGGACTAAAGCACCGCATTTTCCACGCAATGTGCAAGGGCGAAATAGACGGCTTCAAATATATGGGCAGATATCCCGATGCAGGCGAGCCGGAAAACGACTGATAGGCAAATATCCCGATGCGAGTGAGCCGGACTGATATATTTGAATACATAATAAAAAGCAACGGAAATGCTAAAATGCATTTCCGTTGCTTTTCGTTTACTGTAATGACAATATTTTTTGCAACCGACGGCGAATTTGAGCTGTCAGTCAGGAATAAGCGCGGTGTGAGGGTCGAGTATAAATTTCTTTCCGTCTACCTTTATATAAAGCCTTATATCGGTTGGGTTTGTGATTTTTCCATTCTCTGCAACAACCGACCTTACTGCATCCTCATACTCGAAAATTTCACGGTTTGAAGCATACCAGAAATCCTCGGGGCGGTTGCCGTAGGTTTTTGCAAAGAGCTTCATATCATCCCATTTGCCGTTGTTTTCATAATCGTGAGCATGAACTCCGAACGCAAAGAGCTTTAGCTCACCGTCATCCTGACAAGCCTCAAACTTCTCCGCTACCTCAAGAAGATTCATAAAGCCTGCGTTATAACTCCAGTCTTTTCTGTCGGCAGGCATTGCAAAATTGGTTGTATCCGTAAGGCTTCCCGAAGATCTCACCGCATAAAAATCCGAATTTTGAAGATATTCGCAAATCGCTTTGTTTTTAGACTGCTTGCCGTAGGGCCACACGAATGCTCCGACAGCCCCCTTGCCGAATACGGCTTCCAGATTTTCCTGCGCCTCGTTTATGAAACGAATATAATCCTCGGTTGTTGAATAGCCGACCATACCCCAGCGGTTAGCAGAATTCTTTAACCACCACACACCGTCTACACTTTTATCTCTGTATAGCGTTCTTCCGTCCTCTTTTGACGTATCGGGATTATATACCTCGTCGGAAAATATATACTCGATACTATCGTCAAGAGCATGGGGGTGATTTAAGCAGTGGTTTGCAATTTCATATCCGCTATATATACGACGGTAGTCCTCGGGAGTGTAGCCCTGCTTATCGGCACACGTAAGATTGAACGTACCGCAAAATCCGTAGGGCTTTATTATTTCTATGAATTTTTGATCGAGCCTTACGTTTCCGTCGTCCATAGTAAAGGTTAAAGCCTTTCTTGTAAAGCCCGGAAAATAATTTAAATCAATTTTCATTTTTACCCACTACTGACTGTTTTTCTCGGTGTAATAGACCTTTTTTCCGCCCTCAACCGAATTTGTGAGCCATACGTTAGCGCCTATAATACAGCCGTCGCCGATTTTGGTATTGCCGCCGAGTATTGTTGCGTTTGCGTATATAATTACGTTGTTACCTATATCGGGGTGGCGCTTTATTCCCTTTACGGGATTGCCCATATCGTCAAGCTCAAAGCTTTTCGCACCAAGGGTTACACCCTGATAAATTTTTACGTGATTACCTATCGTTGTCGTTTCACCGATAACTATACCCGTGCCGTGGTCAATGAAGAAATATTCGCCGACGGTTGCTCCTGCGTGTATATCAATACCTGTGATTTCGTGCGCATATTCGGTCATTATTCTCGGAATATAGGGTATTTTTCTCTTATAAAACTCGTGGGCGAGTCGATAGACCGATATAGCCGTAAAGCCGGGATATGAGAGAATTACCTCTTCTGTACCCGATGCGGCAGGGTCACCCTCATATATAGCCTCAGCGTCCTTTATAAGAAGCTCCTTAACCGTGGGAAGCGTGCCGAGTATTTCGTAAGCCAAATCCTTTACCCCAGCGCTGCAGCTATCCTCGCCAAAAGCAAGAGATACCACTCTTTCTATCTTTCTGTATATGTAGTCAAGGATAGCTTCGGGAGATGCCGCTACCTCCGAATCAAAGGCGCAGTATTTGGGAAACATCACGTGACGGACAGCGGTTATTATATCCACAACGTCACGCCTACGCGGCAGGGCCGGCGAATTTTCCTTGAAATATTCAAATTTACGCTCGCCAAGCAAGGATAGCTCGTTGCTTATCTGTTTGATTTTTTGCTCGTGGTTATTCATTTGTTCTCCATTCTCTAAAAACACAGCAATTTTAGAAAAGTGCGGTATGACTATGACTTTTCTCTCAAATATATGTTATGAAAAAAACTTACAGTTGTTTTATTAACAAATACGGTGCGGGATATCCCGCACCGCAATTTAAGACTTATCTTATTCGAAAATCTTCTTTATTATGGCAACAACACGAAGATATGCATCGGTAGGAACTGTGGCGGAAGCCATCTTTGCAGTTTCGCCGACAACCTCATCAAACGCATCATTTGTTTTCTGCATCTCTACGTTGTATGCCTGAATGTTTGCAGAAAGCACAGCCTTTGCCAAGGCAACTCCCTCTATCTCCATATCAAGCTCGGGAAGATATGCTTTTGCGGCTTTCATAATGTTATATTTTTCTACGTAAGTAGTAGCTGTCGCAAGTGAATTAACAAGTGCGATGAAGTTACTTGCGTTAGTCTCGTTGTAAAGAAGCGTAGCTTCAATATCAGAATAATAAGCAATAGCATCGCTGTATCCGTCGTATCCGTCAAGGATGTTTTTGGGAAGCAGCTTTGCAGCCTCACTCATTGCAGCCTGCAATGCGCTCTTATCCTTTGCAGCCCTTACAAGCTCAACCGCCGCAACGAATTTCTGCGCAGCTTCAGCCTCAACTACTCTTTTCTCGCACAGAGCCTTGTAATCAGCAACCGCCTCGGTAACACCGGGATATCCAAATTCAAGAGCAATCTTGGTCGGATCATTTCCTTCCATATCATACTTTTCAGCCTTTGAAAGTCCCAGATCAAGACCGCTGATATTAGTTGCCGATTTAGCATCTGCTATAGCGGCGATGAAATTAACGCAAACCTTTTCTATCTCCTGTATTCCAACAGAAAACTCGTCGAAAAGACTCAAAGCGCCCTTGGAGATTACCTCAAGCTCACCTGTCTGTTCATTTTCAACCACAACGTCACGAAGAGGATATACACGAGTTATGCTTCCGTCCTCTTTTTCAACATCATAACAATATGTATACTCAATGTCAAGGAAACGAACCGTCATAGCGAGTGCGTATGCAGCATATCTTTCAAAAAAGCTGCGCTCAAGATCTTTGATGATATCAACGCATTCGATAAAGGTCTCGCAGGAATCAGCGAGTGTTTCGAGCTTATGAATCAAATGCAGATAGTTTTCATAGGATTTTGCAATGTCGTATGCAACGCTCACCCCGTCCTCAACGACTACTGCCTTGAACGTAGGGTCAATTTCATACTTGCTAGCAATATCAATCCATTCCTTAAGAAGATCGTAACGGTTGGTACGAAGCTGCTTATCCGCAAGATACTTAATAAACTCTACCGACTCGGAGGTAGTGTAATTAAAGTCTGCGATTATCATGTTGTACGTGCTGAATGCAGAAAGCTTGGTATCCGATACAGCCGAAGCAAGCGCATAGGCTGCGGCATTTTCTTCCTCTGTATATTCGGGGATTTCGGGGATAAGATCATAAGCAAGCTCAATTTCGGCAATCCTTGCAACACGCTCCTCGTACAAATCACCGCTGTTAAAGGAGTTAACTGCCTTTTTGTACTCTTCTGTGAAATACTCTGCGAGCTTAAGCTTTGCATACTTGATATCGTCAGTATAATCAACCGATGCAAACTCACGGTCAATAACAATAGTTTCGAGCTTATCAACGATAGCTGCCTTTTGATTTGCCGCTGCTGCGTCAAGCTTTTCAACGAGTCTGACAACTGCTGCACCGAGCATTGCTTCCTTTGCCGCAAAATCAATAACAGCATTACCTGCATAGAGATACAAATCGTCGATGTAAGCAGTCTGTTCCGCCATAGTAACACCCGAAACGGCAACCTTTGCTTCGCTTACCGTACTCAAAACACCGGGAAGCTCAACGGAATACGAAATAGGCTCTGCAAGAGCCACTCCTGCCTCATCGGTGGTCTGTACGAGACTTATGGTATAATACGACGTGGAAGCGTCATAAATTACACACACGGAGTACCACGCATTCTTTACGAGAGATACACCCTCGAGAGCTTCTATAACAGGCAACTCGTAAAGGCCGAATTTCTGAACTAATATACTGCCGTTTTCTGCCGAAAAATCAAAGGATACGAGAAGTGTATTCGAAAGCTTATCTCCCGATACGCTCTGTCCGCCGACGTAAATATTGAATACTCCGCCGCTGGCAGCTACGTCCATCTCAAAAACGATGCCGGCAATATCCTCTCCGGGATTCGCCGCAATAACAACGTCCTTATTTCCCGAAGCCGCTCCAACAAGCTTGGCAACAGTATTCTCACCGTCGCTTACAAGCTCACGGATAATTCCGCTTTCGTCAACAATATCCGAATCAGAGCGTATGCTCGAAGCACTCTCAAAGTCCTCGGCACAGAATATGTCGTCTCCGTATATTTTAACAAGTCCCTCAATCTCGCTGTCGGTAATAGCAGGGCTGTCATCCGCAGCAAAAGCTACGACACAGCTCGCAGATATTACAAGCGCTATCGCCAGTAGCGAAACCAAAAGCTTCTCAATTTTTTTCATATTTTAGCTCCTTCCAGATATTGCATAAATATATTGGTTATAATTATTATAGCATTCCCATGCAAAAAAATCAACTTGTAAATATGGCAAAATTCCCCCTCGCTTTTTGTGCTATTTATACAATCGCGTATTTATTTCTTTTCTTTGGGCGAGCGCGCTGAAAAAATAAGATATTTTTTTACTTTCATCCAAACTTGGGGATTGACAAAAAAAGCGCGGCTGTGGTATAATTTATATGATTGTTTTCGGTAATTTTGGAAAGGTTTTCGGAAAGGAGGAAGCGTGCGTGGCTAAAAGCATTTACACCTATTACAAGGAGCGCCTGATAGAAATCGGCGGTAACAACAAGTGTCTTTATCTCAAAAACGTTTCAAAGAAAAACGCTTACGATATAGGTCACATTTTCGTTGGCCGTGATGATAAAATTTCCGAGTTCTCGAAGTTTCTCTCATCCTCCGTGCGTATGCCGCTGACGCTCATATCGCCCGAGGAATATGACGATATCGCATACTGTCTGGAAAACCAGAGTAAGCCGAAAAGAGGCTTTGATTTCGGCTTCAAGTCCGACTCACGTAAGGATGAGCGGACAATTCATGCAGATTTTGCGGAAGTGTCCGAGGAAAAATCAAAAAAAGCAAAGCCGACAGACAAAAAGCGCCTTATCGAATCCGAAATATCAAAGCTCAAGGAGCTGAAGCGTGAAATAGAGGAAATCGAGAAGGAAACCGGTAGATACGAGCTGTATATCGGCTACCCCTTCGTATTCGGCTCTGTTGCGCAGGGAGCGGCAAGGACTCTCATAAAAGCTCCTCTTATGCTCTTCCCGGTTAAGATTGATATAATCGACGAAAATACCGTGGAAATAAGCATGAACGAAGCGGAAAAGGTGCAAATCAACCGCGCGCTTATTTTCGCTTACGCACAGTCCAAAAAGCTGAACATAGACCAGCTTGAGCTTGATTTTGACAGCTTCTGTGAAAAATTCAGCTGTGTGCGTGACGTCGTGGATTATCTTGCGGGAGCAAACATTAAGATAGACTGCTCCACCTCGAAAAACATTTACAGCTACACGAAATTCAAAGAGCCTGACTCACGCTCCGAGCTTTCGGTGCGCTATGCTGCGGTGCTTGCACGTTTCCCGATATCAAACTCCATATACAACGACTATTCGGCACTCGAAAAGAAAAAGCTCACAAACGACGCCATAGATGAGCTTTTAAGAACGAAAAAGCCCAAGGCGCAGAAAAAGAAGCGCAACCGCCACAAGCGTGCCGACGACGATAACACCTACACCGTAAAGATGCTGGACTATGCTCAATCCGAGGTAGTACGCAAGGTTAACGAAAACGGTAATATGGTTATCTACGGCCCTCCCGGAACAGGAAAATCGCAAACAATTGTTAACATAATAACCGATAGTATCTGTAAAGGCAAGCGAGTTTTGGTTGTCTCGCAGAAAAAAGCTGCCCTTGACGTTGTATACAACCGTCTTGGCCCTTTGGGTGAAAAGGCAATGTATATCACCGATGAAACACGTGAAAAACGCAGCTTCTACGAGAGATGTCTTTCCGCCCACCAGAAGGATATGATAGAAAGTCTTGCAGACGTTGAGGCAATGTCAGCGGAATACGACGAGCTTCAAGCAAAAATAGACCGTGAGGAAAGCGACCTCAAGACGATTTTCAACGTACTGAATACGAAGCGCCCGTTCGGTCTTTCGCTTTCGGATATGTATTCCTCCTCGTATATGCTTTCCAAAAACTCGCAGGAATACGGCATATACCTTCAGCTTGTCGAGCGAGCTGATATTCTCGGCTTGAGCTATAAGGAGATGAGCGATGCGCTCTTCGTTATCAAGGCGAGAAATCTTGAAAGACTTTACTACGATTTCATTCAGAACAAGGAAAAGAACCCGCTTATCGACCATCTTCAGCCGAATATCGACATTCACACAATAAGCGAGGTCAGAGGACTGCTTGACGATATTTCAAAATCTCGCAAGGGTCTTTTCAACATTGCGAAATACCCCTATTACCGCCAGGTGTTGGCTTATTACGACAGGATATCCGACAAGGAAAGCCTTGACGCAATAGTAAAGCTTGCAACCAAGGTTGAGACGGGTAAAACCTTTACAAACAAAAAAGCCCTCATAAAAGAAGAATTTCTCGCTACGATTTCCGCGATTGAGCATTTCGTGGCAGAATACGACTGTCTGCACCGTGTCCTGACCGTTGACGGTTATATTGCGGTTATTGATAACATACTGCGTGGCAACACCGCATACATCAAGCTCGTGCACGAGGCGCTGGACAATTACATCTCATTGAGAGACGTCAACAATCTTCTTTACAGCCTTGACGACAACAAGCTTTCAATCCTCAATTTTGCCTACACGGCAAGTAAAAATTATTCACATTACGAGTATATACTCGAGAAGCTCCTTGAAATCAGAATATATCACGAGATAATCAAATACGAAGAAGAATGCAAAGAACAGTTGTCAAAAATGGTTGATTATCCGAATATCACCTCAAGAATCTACAAGCTTAAAGAGGCGCAGCTCGCCGTATCATACAAGCTGTGCGCAAGTAAGAACAGCAAAGAATACGACACGCTTTACGAAACGGCAAAGAACAACAAGGATTATCTTTATCAGATATCCAAGGACCAGAAGCTGTGGCCGATAAGAAAGACTATGGAGATATACGGAAACTTCATTCTTTCGCTCTTCCCCTGCTGGTTGCTTTCGCCCGAAAACGTATCCAACCTTTTGCCGCTTGAGAAAAATCTGTTCGATATAGTTATCTTCGACGAGGCATCTCAGGTATTTATCGAGAGCACGATTCCCTCGATATACAGAGGCAAGAACATCGTTGTAGCAGGTGACGCAAAGCAGCTTCGCCCGTCCACGACCTTTATGAAGCGTTATCTTGGCGCTGACCCGGAGCTTCAGGAGGATTATTCGGTGCAGGCAGCGCTTGAGGTTGAGAGCTTACTCGACCTTGCGGTTGCGAGATATGACAGCGCAAACCTGACATATCACTACCGAAGCCGCCGCCGTGAGCTTATAGATTTCTCTAACAATGCGTTTTATTCCACAGGACTGCAAATAGCTCCCAACATTTCCAAGGACAACAATTCGCGTCCCATTATACGCTCCAAGGTCAAGGGCGAGTGGATAGACAGAAAAAATCCCACAGAGGCTACCGAAATAGTTTCAATCCTCAAGGAAATTTTCAAAACACGCAAAAACGGCGAAACAATCGGAATTATCACCTTTAACAGCGAGCAACAGTCCTGCATAGCCGATGCCATAGACAGAGCTTCAGCCGCTGATGCCGATTTCCGCTCGGCTATTATTGAGGAAACGCACCGCACAGAGGACGGTGAGGACGTCAGCCTCTTTATCAAAAACCTTGAAAACGTACAGGGTGACGAGCGTGATATCATAATATTCTCCATAGGATACGCACCAAACGAAGCAGGAAAGCTTTATACCAACTTCGGCTCGCTCTCATCAGAGGGCGGCGAAAACCGCCTGAACGTTGCGATAACGAGAGCAAAGTCGCGCATATACGTTGTAACCAGTATAGAGCCCGAGGACCTGAAGGTCGAAAACTCAAAGCACGAGGGCCCGAAGCTTCTCAAAAAATATCTTATGTACGTGCGTGCGGTTTCAGAGGGCAACGCCCAGGAGGTTTCGGCTATACTCTCCGAGCTTTCCCCGGCAGAGATAAAAGCCGCATCAATAACCGAAGCTCCCGAGGTTGAGGAGCAGATGAAAGCGAAACTCGAAAAGCTCGGTTATCGGGTTGATACAAACCTCGGAAACAAGAACAACCGTATTTCGCTCGCAATCTACGACGAGGAATACGACAGATACCTTGTCGGTGTTGAGCTTGACAAGCACGCCTTTGCGGCATCCGATTCATGTCTTGAAAGAGACGTTTACAAGCCTCGTTTCCTTTACGCTCGCGGCTGGAGCATCTTAAGAGTATGGTGCAGAGATTGGTGGCTTTACCCATCAAAGGTTATTAAAACGATAACCGCAATAGCCGAGAAAAACAAGGCTCGTCTTAAAGATCAAAAGACAAAAAAATCAAAATAAGAAAGCGCAAATATAAAACAGCGTGATGCTCTTAACCGAGCATCACGCTAAACTATGATTGCCCTATGGGCAGCTTATGAGCTATGAGATACTTCGTTTCGTTATGATTGGCTTCGCCAAGCTTGAAGTCAGCGGGCAATTTCATAACGTTTGCATAGCAAGTTAATAACAGTAAGCGACAGCAAGCCTCATAACTCCAAACCGAAAACAGCTTATATTTGCGACTTTTTTGAAAAATTGTGCAGATGTTCTTGAATTATTAAAAAACGTGGTGTATAATGTATACGAATATAAAACAGAAAGGGCAGGATTATGCTTAATTTTTTACTTGAAGATGCAAACGCCGGAGGCCAGGAGCTCATAACCACCGTAATTATGATTGCCGCTCTGCTTCTTTTCTTCTACTTCTTTATGATACGTCCGCAGAAAAAGCAGGAGAAAAAGGATGCCGAAATGCGCGATTCTCTGGCAGTAGGCGATGAGGTTACCACTATCGGCGGTATTATAGGAAAGATTGTTTCCATAAAGGGCGAGACCTTTGTGCTTGAAACAACAAAGGACAAAACAAAGATCCGTTTCCTCAAGGGCGCTGTAAGAAGTGTTGACGTAAAGGCTGCGGACATTGCCGCAAGCGTTATGGAGGCAAAGGAAGCCGATGCGGCAGCTGCTGCACCCCAGGATAACGCTGCTGAAGAAAATACCGACAAATAATTCGGTCATAAAGCAAAAGACCTCTGAATAAGCTGTAATAAGACTTATTCGGAGGTCATTTTTTATGTCTTTAAAGAAAAATTCAAGTGGCAGCGCTGTTTCCAAAACGGCATTCTCTTTTTTGACTGCCGTGGGAATTATGGCAGCGCTGTCGGTTATTACGTCGGCTATATCCTACTGCACAGCCGACCCGCTATCGCTCGTAAAGCCGCTTTCGGTTGCCGCTATCATAATTGGCGCAGCCATATCCTCTTTTGTTTGCTCAAAAAAATTCGGCAAGCTCCCCGCTATAATTTCATCACTCGCCATAATTCTTGTTATGATGACAGTCGGAATTGTGGCAAACAGCGGAAAAATAAACACGGGGGCGCTTATAAACTACGCATGCTATATGGCAACCGCACTGCTCTTCTCGTATCTTGCATCTCGCACGGCCAAAGTACGCCGACACAAGCCAAAAAGGTTTTAATAAGCAAACTTAAGCTAACATTTTGCAAAAAAATCTCTCTGATATCCGCAAACAAGGCTTGTTTGATAAGGCGCAAAAGCTCAAGGCTTTGCGGCATAGCAGGCTGACGTTTTCTCGGATTATAGCAAAGGCTTTTTGCAGATATTCGGTAAAGCCGAAATCAGCTGTTAAGCATTTCTATGTATTTGGGAAGCGCCTCCTCGAAATTAACACCGTAGAAGCGTGCATTTTCGTCACGAAGCGTACATTTCATACATTCAAGAGTATAGTCAACAGCTATTTTCAAGCCCTCCTCGGGGCTCTTCCCTCTCATAATAGCGCCTACGGTGCTTGATGCGTAGATATCTCCTGTGCCGTGATATCTGACGGGAAGCTTTTCATTGAAATAGGAGAAATAGCTGTCGGTTTCTCTGTCATAAACGTACACACCTATTTTACCGTCACCGAACTCGACACCGCTGATAGCGCTTCTTCTTGCGCCAAGGGTAGAAAGCTGCTTGAGAACGTCACGGATATACGCCTCGTCATAGCTTTCACGGTAAGGAATTCCCAGCATAAAGGAAGCCTCGGTTATATTAGGTATAATGAGGTCCGCCTTTGCACAAAGTCCTGCCATGCTTTTTGCAAACTCCTCGGTAAAGCCGTGATACAGCTTTCCGTTATCCGCCATTGCAGGGTCTATAACGACGTAGGTTTTCTCGCTCTTATGGCGGTCAATAAAATCACCGACAAGCTTTATCTGCTCAAACGATCCGAGATAACCCGTATAAATGGCATCAAAATCTATACCGAGCTCGGTATAGGTATCCGAAATTTTCTGTATCTCGTCAGTAAGATCGCAGAATGTGAATTTCGGGAACATCGTGTGAGTTGAGAGTACTGCCGTCGGAAGAACTCCCGCCTCAACCCCCGCTGCCGAAATTATTGGCAGAGCTACTGTCAGAGAGCATTTTCCTATACAGGATATGTCCTGTATTGTGATGATACGTTTCATTTTTTTGTTTCCTTTCTTTTTGCCGCAAGAATCCGAGCTGTCGGATTCTCTGTGGCTATACGTTATATATTTTAGCACCGAGGGACATAAGCTTTTCGGTTATACGCTCATACCCTCTGTATATTAACTCTGAATTATCAATGCTGCTATCCCCCACAGCACAGAGTGCCGCCAGAATACAAGCTCCGCCCCCGCGCAAATCGGGTGCTGTTACGTCCGCAGGTGTAAATGCGGATTTTTTTATTTTTGCCGTACCCGATACAATTTCGTAGTCAAGACCGAATCGGTTAAGTGCCGAAAGATATCCGAATCTTTCAGCCCAGACGGTATCGCATATACAGCCACCGCCGCCCAAAGCCAGAAGCGGTGCGGCTATTGGCTGAAGGTCTGTTGGAAAATCGGGGTACGGGCCTGTCAGAATATTCACTTCCCGCATCGGAAGTCCTATGGCGGTTATACTGCCGCTATCACAGCTTATATCAGCCCCCGACAAAGCAAGGGGTGACAAAAACGAGCTTAAATGATCGGGGGGAGCGCCCAAAACGGTAACCTTACCGCCGGTTATCATACCTGCCGCAAGATACGTACCCGCCTCTACCATATCCCCGACTATTCGTGAATATCCGCCGCGAAGCCGAGTGCCGAATACGGTAATCGTTTTTTCATCGGTTTCAATACGTGCGCCCGCTGTGCGCAGGTATTCTATAAGCGAAAAAATATGCGGCTCTTTAGCATACGGAGTTATTTTGCTGACACCGCCCGTTGCGGCGGCAAGTAAAAGAGCATTCACGGTAGCTCCCACAGAAACCTTTCGAAGCACGGCATACGCAGGATGAAGACCTGTTGATATGAGCGTGTTTTTCACCCGCTTTGCTCCGAAAAGCTCGGAAAGCGTGAGGTGTAAATCTATTGGGCGGTCAGAAAAATTGCATCCGCCAAACGGCATAAGCTCGGCAAAGCCGAAGCGAGAAAGACAAGCTCCGATAAGATAAGTAGACGCACGTATACGGCACACCGCATCGGTTGGCGGTGATTTATAGGCAAGACGTCGGGTGTCTATTTGCAGAGTGTCGGCATCTCTTTTCACAAGCGCGCCGAATGCTTCTATAATATTTATGCAATCGTCAACGTCCGATATATTCGGGACGTTTTCAATGACTGTCACACCGTGAGTTATAAGAGTTGCAAAAATTATGGGCAAAACCGCATTTTTAGCACCCCCGACACGCACCTCGCCATAAAGAGGCACTCCGCCCGAAATTTTTATTTTACCCATATCGCACCTCCGATGAAGCCTGACGGAAAATACCGCCTCGCTACATCTTATTCGGATGCGCTGAATCGGGTTACACGGTGTGCGCCGAATTTTATTCGTGAAAAACGCTGTATCAGTTATCTTGGCTTATGATTCCAAGCGATTTGTAATAGGAAACAGAGAGTCTTACGACCCTTGAGTAGCTTACGACGCCCTCCGTGCCGTTAAGACGCAGATAGGTATCGTTAAAGAAATTCGAAATATTCCGTATAAAGGTGATTTTATGCGCATTATAAAAGTCCGAGTATGCACGCATATCCGAAATCACACCTGCATCGAGCATAGAATAAAGCTCTCCGACAAGCTCTCGATTCGTCGCAGAAAGCGCCGATACGGTGTACTCAAACAGATTCAGAAAACCGCTGTATCTTATATAGCTGTCGTCTGAATAAGAGCAAACGGCATAGGAGATGAAGTTTGCCTCATCCTCTCTTGCCACCCCTCGCTGATGCGCAAATTCGTGTATTACAGATGCGGGTATACAGTAGTCCGGGTAGACCGTCGAAATATTTGCCTCACCCGAAAAATAGGTATACATACCGAGAATGCCGGTGTATGCCATAAGCCGCGAGAGCATTACCGGCTTTACGTAAGAGGTGAAATTTTCAAAAATCGGATAATCTGCAACAAAGGCGTCATAAGCCGAAACAGCCCGCTCGGAAAGTGTGCGCATATCGTATCCCATTTTGCTCTCACCGAGAGGATTTGCTACCGCCTTGGCAAGGTCGTTAAGCTCACCGACAAGATACAGCGAAAGCTCGTAAAGGTCATCTTCATCAACCCCGGTTACCGCAAAGCCCATTTTCCGCTCTATCGGCTCGGTGTGATAGGACGCACCGAAGGCTATCGCATACCAGGAATACATCACGAAAATAAAGGATAGGATATGAAATAGGATACGCACCCGTGTGCGCCAGCTCTTCACGGCAAGGATACAGAGAAATACAAGCATAATAGCACAGAGTATGAGCGTTATGACAAGAAGCTCTGCCACAGATATGGGGAGCGGATTTGTTATATACGCAAGTGCCGCTCGCAAGCTTCTGCCGATGCCGCCCGATATACCGTCCGCTACCGTGTAGTCACGACTTGCAGCACCGAGCAATATATAAGAAGAAACAAACAAAACAAGCGCTACAATGAATGTTATCGGTACATACTTTTTAAAGAACCGTCTCAAGCGAAAGCCTCCGTTTTTTGCATATTATGTAATCAAAGGTTTGCAAATTTGCGCACAGACACCCTCGACATAACAAAATACAGCGTGATGCTTATTATGATATGCAAAAGCAAAATTGCAGCGGATGTGAGTTGCCCCCCGATAGCGAGTGTCGCACCGATAGAGGGGATAAGATGCAAAAAACCGAAAAGCATCTGCCCGAAAAGTACGATAAAGCATGCAAGCGATTGTTTTACCGGTTGAGCCTCGTTTTCAAATTCGAGCTTTGGCAAAGCTACGTTTATCACAGTACCGAAAAGCGCAAGCTCTACGGCATAGACAGCGCAAAACGGCAACGCTATAAGCCAGCTTATAAACGAGGCGCGTACAGCGATCAGCATAAGTGCGGCTGATACAAGCGAAGCTGTTGTGCATATAAGCGTGTGCGCCGCAGTTTTTGCAACAAGCACGTCATAGGGCTTTATCGGCATCGACTTAATTATCCAAAGGTTCTTACCCTCCAGCGAAATTGATGATGCCGAAAACGCATCCATAGAGGACATAAAGATTATAACGAGACAGACACCAAGCGTCTTTACCCCGTCGGCTGACACCCCGGGAAGCTCAATAAGAAGCGTATCAAGCATTGTAAGCAGCTCTTTTGATTTTACAAGCGCAAACACACCGATAGCCACTCTGAACACAGTGCCAAGTCCGGCATTGAGCATATAAACCGAGGAAGAAAGAATTTTCGCAAATTCTTTTTTGAGAAGAGCTGTGAGTACACCGCCCTTTTTCATTTTAACCGTCTTATATGCAATGCGTGCCGCCCCTCTGCTGTCGGTTACTATTTTGAGGTAATTTTTGGCAAGGACCGCGTAGGAGAGTACTGAAACTGCCACCGACCCTACCGCAAATACAGAAAATTCAAGCGGTGAGAGAAGCACCGCATTTCCGATAACGGTGAATACCGAAGCCGCACCGCCGACAAATACGATGCCGCCATCTATATTTTCAAAGAAGTCCTCGCTGACCGTCATCAGCTTCGAATAAATGAGAATATACGCAAACACGAATACGATCGAAAACAGAACGGTTATCAGCGTAGAATGTCTTGTACGCTTTGAGATATAGGCTACGATATAACCGAAAAAGCCTGCGAGCGCTGTTGCGGGCAGCGGAATTATGAGCATCGAAAGCACAGCTCCGACACAGCCGACAGCATCGCCTGACAACACGGTATATACAATAGTGGCAGGGAGCATTATAACGAGCGCCGCAAAATAGTTGTAAATCAGAATGGTTAGTATTCTTGAAATAATTATATCCTTTGGCTTTATCGGCATTGAGAGTATAAGCTCGTTATCCTTGCAGTCGAAAAGCTCGGATTTTGTTTCGAATATACTCATGATAAAAAGCACGGCAAAGCCGGCGGAAGCAAAAACAGCAAGATAAAGAGAGCCGCCACCGATAGGCACAAGCGCCGTTCCCATCGTTATTGCCATAAGCACAGAAAGGCCAAGAAAAACCAGCGCAACGTAGGCATAAAGGAGCAAAAACAGCACGGTTTTGCCGACGGTGGGCTTTTTCTCGCCACTTTTGCCCATAAGCGAGGTGGAAAGTGCCGAAAGCCTCACCCTGACGAGAGTTTTAATCATTTTCCCCCTCCTCAAGCTCAAGAAATACAGACTCGAGCGATGAGTCACCGCGCACATCATCCATATTTCCGCTGACAACAAGCTTACCCGCTTTTATGATTGCAACCTTGTCGCACAGCTTTTCCGCAACGTCAAGCACGTGGGTTGAGAAGAATATAGAGCCGCCACGCTCACAATGCTCACGCATCATTTCCTTCAGCGTATGTGAAGCGACAGGGTCAAGTCCGACAAATGGCTCATCCATAATTATAAGCTTCGGCGAATGAAGCCACGCAGATATTATCGCAAGCTTTTGCTTCATACCGTGAGAATATGCGCCTATTTTTTCACCGAGATCACGTTTGATATCAAACTTTTCCGAAAGCTCGGAAATTATGCGCTCACGGGTATCGGCATCAACACCGTAGACATCGGCAACGAAATTAAGATATTTTATTCCTGAAAGAAAATCGTAAAGGTCGGGGTTATCCGGAATATATGCTGTAATTTTCTTACATTCTATCGGGTTTTCACAAACAGACATTCCATTGATATATATGTTGCCCAAGTCGGGTGCAAGAATACCCATACAAGCCTTAAGCGTTGTAGTTTTTCCCGCTCCGTTATGACCGATAAAGGCATAAATCACACCGGGCTCTATATCAAGCGTAAGATTGTCAACAGCAACCTTATCACCGTATTTTTTCGTAAGTCCCTCAATTTTCAGCATCATACACCCCACGACAAAAGATATATGTAAATATATTACCACGCACGCGCGCGATTTGTCAATAGAAGCGCCTATAAAAAACTCTACAAAATCGCAAAAAAGCACTAAGCTTTGTTTGTCACAAGTTTACAGTTAAAGCCTCCGTAAAAACGCACGGTTTTTTCGAAAAAATGCGACTTATCAAAGAAAAAAGTCGGTTTTTACCGAAAAAAAACGGACTTTTGCACTGTTCTTTTGTTTTTTCACTTTCCTCTAAAAAATACAAAAAGGCTAAAAAGGCGCAGCAGCCCGGAATTTTAGTCAAAAAATATGATTTATCAAAGAAAAAAGTCGGTTTTTACAAAGAAAAACCGACTTTTTTGTATTTACCTTGTTCAGCAAAGAGTTATTTTATCCGAGCGAATTGAAATAGGTGCGGAATAAACAGCACGAGAAGCACTGACAAGAGCCTCAACGTCAGAGAGCGCCAATATTTCATTTGCAGAGTGCATTGCGAGCTGCGGTATTCCGATATCGACAGTAGAAATTGACACAAGCGTATCCGCATCCGAGCCGAGGGTTGCGCCGCCCGGCATATCCGCACGGTTTGTATAGCTTTGAAGCTTTACCGAGGCTGTACGGCATATTTCCCTGAATATCGCATCAGATACACCGTCTGTCGCATAGCGCTGATTTGCATTATATTTAACAGCTATACCCTCTCCCATAATCGGGGCATTTTTAGCGTCCGAAAGCTCGGGGAAATTCGGATGCTTTGCGTGAGCGTTATCCGCGCTAACCATAAAGGATGAGGCGAGTCTTCTGTAATTCTCGTTTTCCGAGCCGCTTATGCGGAGAAGCACCGAGGGCAGGAAAGTAGATTTTGCGCCCTGCTTTGTTTGGTTGCCGACCTCTTCGTTATCAAAAACCGCAAGTACGGGTATATTTTTGCAGGGCGTTGCCTCAAGAAAGCCTCGCAGCGTTGAATAAACGCAAGCCAAATCGTCAAGCCTTGGACAGAGGACAAATTCACCGTTTATACCAAAGCTGCGTCCCTCGTCTCTGTTGTAAAGGAAAAGGTCGTGGGCAACTATATCATCCGCATCGCCTCCGGCAAGTGACGCAATACGCTTCATAAGCTCACCCGCTCCCGCTTTAGAAGCAAGAAGCGGTATCATATCCTTGGCGGGATTGAATTTATATCCGTCATTTACACTGCGGTTCATATGAATCGCAACGCTCGGAATACAGAGCGCATCCGCATCAAGATTAACAAGCCGTGCGCTGATGCCCCGACTACCCCTTAGCAAAACTCTGCCCGCAACAGAAAGCGGACGGTCAAGCCAGGAGTAGAGAATCGAACCGCCGTATCTTTCGACAGGCAGACTCACATAAGCGCCAACGCTTTCTCCGTCAGGCTTCACACGGAAAGCGGGAGAATCGCTGTGAGAGGCGCATACCGTATATCCTATCGCTTCCGGCACATTTACAAAGGCTATGATTGACGTGCCGTTTCTTATAACAAAATACCTGCCGCCGGGTTCAAGACACCACGCATCACTCTCATAAAGCTCGGTAAAGTCTGCATCCACAAGCGCACGCTTTACACTTTCTACCGTATGATAAGCGGTGGGGGCGGATTTAATAAAATCAAAAAGCTCTTGAGCTGTCATTTTAAAAGCTCCTAACGTTATTTTTTTATATTTTACAATACGAGCGAAAAAAAGTCAACACACGGGGTTGAAATATTTTGTGTTTTGAGGTACAATATATGCATACGAAGATTTTTAGAGGTTTTGAAAAAATGATTGATTTTTCGGATTTCAGAGTTGCGGAGCGTCCGTTCCGTTTCTTTGAAGAGATTTCGGCTATTCCAAGATGCTCGGGAAATACAGCGCCCATTGCCGACTATCTTGTCAGATTTGCACAAGATAGGGGACTTTGGTATTACCGTGACAGCGCCGATAACGTTGTAATAAAAAAGAACGCAACCGCAGGCTTTGAGGAGCGCCCGACGCTTATACTCCAAGGACATACCGATATGGTAAAGCAGTGCTCCCCCGAATGCGGTATAAATATGGACACCGAGGGACTTATCCTTTTCCGTGAGGGTGACACACTTGGCGCTATGGGCACGACGCTTGGAGCTGATGACGGTATTGCCGTGGCTTATATGCTTGCAATCCTCGACGACAAAGCACTGTCGCACCCGAAAATCGAGGCGCTTTTCACCTCTGATGAGGAAACAGGACTTATCGGTGCTGCGGCTATATGCCCCGACGTGCTTGACGGCAGAGTTATGATAAATATCGACTCCGACTGCGAGGGTGTTTTCACAGTCGGCTGTGCGGGAGGAGTGCGTGTTGATATAAAGCTGCCTCTTGTGCGTGATATAGAGGGCGGTGTTTACTACAAGCTCCGAGTAGGCGGTCTGCGTGGCGGACACAGCGGCACGGAAATCAACAGCGGACGTGAAAACGCAATAAAAATCCTTGCGGATGCGCTTTCTAAAATACCTAATCTGCGCATTTGCGAAATAGAGGGCGGAAACGCTGATAACGCTATCCCTCGCTCGGCATCCTGCATATTCACATCAAGCATAAAACGCACGGGTGAGATTCTGAAGATTGCGGCAAACGCTATCGACCCGCACAAAGCCATAGAAAAGGATATTCACTTTGAAATCACGAGCGTACCCTCTGCGACACTTCCCTTTACAGAGGAATCATCGGGTAAAATCGTCAAACTGATATGCGAAGAGCCGTCGGGTGTTGTGGCTATGAGCGATGAAATCGAGGGACTTGTTGAAACCTCGCTTAACCTCGGTGTGCTTTCAACCGACGAGTGCAGCGTATCACTTGCGGCTTCGGTCCGCTCGTCAAAGAACGATAAAAAGACAGCACTCGTAAAAAAGGTTAAAAACATTGCGACAAAGTTTGGCGCAGAGTGCGGTGAGCGTGGCGAATACCCCGCTTGGGAATATAAAAAGGACTCGCACATAAGAGAGGTTATGTCAACGCTCCACGAGCGTATGTACGGAAAAACACCGAAGATTATGGCAATACACGCAGGACTTGAGTGCGGAATTTTCGCAGGTAAGCTCCCGGGGCTTGACTGCATTTCGATAGGCCCTGACAACTACGACATACACACAACCGAGGAAAGGCTATCCCTGACATCGGCGGCACGTGTGTGGACGTTCTTGCTTGAAACCTTGAAAAGTATTTGATTTTGACAGCTTTTATTTACAAAACAAAGATATCGGAGATATAAAATGAACAAGACTAGACTTAAAAAATACGCACAGCTCATTGCAAAGTGCGGTGTTAACGTACAGCGTGGACAGGAGGTTTACATCACTGCAGAGCTTGACCAGCCTGAATTTGTAAAGATGGTTGTTGATGAGTGCTACAAGCTTGGCGCAAAAAAGGTAACCGTTGATTTTTCCTATCAGCCGCTTGTAAAATCGCACGTAAGATACTGCAAGGACAGCGTACTTGAAACGCTCGACCCCTGGCAGCTTGAAAGATGGGAGCACCAGGTAAAAATCCTCCCCTGCAAGATTTATCTTATGTCGGAGGACCCTGAGGGACTTGCAGGTATAAATCAGAAAAAATATGCTAATATGATGGCAAAGCGCTCAAAGCTTATAAAGCCTATCCGTGACAAGATGGAAAACAAGTATCAGTGGTGCATTGCGGCTGTTCCCGGTAAGGCTTGGGCAAAAAGAGTGTTCCCCAACGAGCGTCCCGCTAAAGCGGTTGAGATGCTTTGGGAGGTTATTCTCGACACCTCACGTGTTGACGACAACCCGATTTTAGCTTGGGAGCATCACAATGAAAATCTTGCAAAGAGATGCGAATACCTCAACTCGCTCGGTATCCGTGAGCTTATTTACAAGGCATCAAACGGCACGGATTTCCGTGTAGGTCTTATTGACGACGTCATTTTCGCAGGCGGCGGTGAAAACGCTTCGGGCAGTGGCATTTATTTCAACCCTAACATCCCCTCCGAGGAGGTATTTACCTCACCTATGCGTGGAGCTGCAGATGGTATCGTGTACTCGTCACGTCCGCTTTCATACGGCGGTCAGCTTATAGACAAATTCTGGATGCGCTTTGAGGGCGGCAAGGTTGTTGAGCACGGTGCTGAAGTTGGCACAGAGCTTCTCGGTGAGATTCTTTCTATGGACGAGGGTGCTGCATATCTTGGCGAATGTGCGCTCGTTCCCTACTCCTCTCCGATAAGAGAGAGCGGAATTTTGTTCTACAACACACTCTTTGATGAGAATGCGGCTTGTCACCTTGCAATCGGACGTGGCTTTACAAATCTGCACAAAAACTACGAGAACATGACAGAGGACGAGGCTCACGCAGCGGGCATTAACAAATCGGTAGTTCACGAGGACTTTATGATAGGCACAGCCGATATGTCTATCACCGCAGTTTGCAAAGACGGAAAAACCGTTAAAATCTTCGAGAACGGCGAGTGGGCATTTTAAGCCGTTTTGAAGTATAATTTCCGAAATTGCCGTCGAAGTCTGCCCCTAGCATAGAACGGTTAAAGCTGAAAATATGTAAACACCTGTTTGCAAATTCTTACAAACAGGTGTTTTTTCTTTGACGTCTGATATTTTATTGTCGATAGCAAAAGCATTTATTCGCTGTATTTTTTAAGCACCGTTTCAGCGCATAGCACACCGTCTGCGGCTGATGACACTATGCCGCCAGAATAGCCTGCGCCCTCGCCTATCGGGTAAATTCCCGTGTGTCCGAGCGCCTCAAGCCCCTCTCCTCTTGTAAAGCGAATTGGCGAGGTAGAGCGGGTTTCAGCACCCGTGAGGGTTGCATCGGGGTAATAGTAGCCGCCAAGCCAAGCGTCAAAATCGGTCATTGCCGCACGAAGCGAATCGGTGATAAACTTCGGCATATAATCATCATGCGAGGCGCAAACCGTGCCGATAGGATAGGTAGGCTTCGTGATGAGCGCTTTGCTTGCTTTGCCCTCCATAAAATCGCCAAGCCGCTGTGCGGGGGCAATATATCCACCCGCCATAGAATATGCGGCTCGCTCAATGCTCGACTGAAGCTTGAATCCCGCAAGGGGTGAGTCATCCCCAAAGTCATTCGGTGTTACAGACACAAGAAGCGCCGCATTCGAGTTTTCACCGTCTCTTTTGTATTCGCTCATACCGTTTGTTACAACTCCGCACGACTCGGAAGCTGCCGCAACAACGCTGCCGCCCGGACACATACAGAAGCTGTAAACGCTTCTGCCGGAGGATAAATGAGTGACAAGATGATAGCTTGCGCCAACACCAATCTCGCCCTTTGCCTCACGGTAAATAAGCTCGTCTATGTACTCCCTCGGATGCTCGATACGCACTCCTATGCCAAAGCCTCTCGGCTCGGCAAAAAGTCCGCGGCGGACGAGCATTTCCACAGTATCTCTTGCGCTGTGACCGACGGCAAGTATGACGTTATCGGTACTGTGCGTTATACGCTCACCGCATTTTTCATAAACCGCACCAACAAGCGCACCGTCCTTTATTATTATATCAACAAGCTTTGCCGAGAATAAAACCTCGCCGCCGTTTGCTATTATTTTTTCTCTTATTCCACGCACTATATGGGGTAGCTTATCCGTACCGAGATGAGCTGTGGTTGAGTACATAATTTCGGGTGGAGCACCAGCCGAAACAAGCTCTGTCAGCACCTTGTTTTTGTACTTGTTTAAAGCTCCGTATTTGAGCTTTCCGTCAGAAAATGCGCCAGCTCCACCCTCTCCAAACTGCACGTTACTTTCTTCCGAAAGCTCGGCTTTTGTAAAGAAGCGGTTGACGTCGTTTATTCTGTCGTCAACGGCTCGTCCACGCTCGATAAGAACAGGGTTTGCACCCGCCACGGCAAGTGCGAGGGCGGCAAAAAGTCCCGCAGGGCCTGCCCCCACGACAAGAGGACGAGTGGGAAGCTTTGATTTTGGCAAGGTAAGCTCAAGACTCGGAGCGGACGAGACCTTTTTCTTCATTTTCAGAAGTCCCGCCTCACGCTCCTCTGTAAGGCACACCCCGACACTCATATCATAGTGGGGCGCTTTCGTATCAGCAAGATTAAGACTGCGACGAAGTATAGCTACGTCTTTGATTTCGCTATTCTCTATCGGCAATCTTTCGGTGATAGCCCGTCTGATATCAGACTCGGTATATTTAATTTTTACCTTTATGTCCGTCTTTATCATCTTTCTCTCCAACAAGTCTTACGCTGATGTGCTTTTCAGGTGATGAAATACCGTTTTTCACAAAGCTCTCACGCACAGCCTCGGTTATATCGTAATATGCCGACCAATAGTCGTCACTCTTCAACCAGGCTCTCAAAAACAGCTCTACTCCGTCCTGACCAAAGCTCTTTACTCTTACTGAATACTCGGGCTCGTTTATTATATAGGCGCACTCGGAAACGGCCCTATCCACAAGCGATTTTGCCACCTCGGCATCCGTACTGTTTGTAATCGGAAAATCAAGGTCTAACCTGCGAAGCTCCTTTTCCGAATAGTTGACAATACTGCCCGAGGAGAGCGCACCGTTTGGTATATAGACTACCTTGTTGTCGGGTGTCCTGAGCTTGGTGCATATTATTCTTATATCCTCGACAGTACCGAGATAGCCCTGCGCCTCTATAAAATCGTCAATGCGAAACGGTCTTGTCACAATTATGAGAAAGCCGCCCGCAAAATTCGAAAGCGTGCCGTTCACGGCAAGTCCTATTCCGACACCGAGCGATGCAATTATCGTGGTAATTCCGCCCGTGTCAACTCCGACGAAGGATATAAGCGCCAAAACTACGAGCGCCCGAAGCGTTAAGGACAGCGCATAAAGCATAATTTTAGAAAGCGTTTTGTCGGCATTTCTTACCTTTGGCATATTCCCTATTTTGCGAATCAGAAGCTTTATCAACCGAAAGGATATAAAAAGCAAAATCAGCGCAACAGCTACCCTGATTGCCGCAGAGAGTGCCGCATTTAAAAAATCATTCAGCCATACTGACGTATCGGTATTCATTTGTTTCTCCTTTATTTTAGCATATTCTCCGAGAATTTACAACAGAATGCGAGAAAAAGCTGATTCTCGCCTTTTAATTTTACCCAAATATATGGTTTTTTATGCCAAACGAGAGAATTTTTATGCTTATGTTCTTCTTTTTTCTTGACTTTTACGCATACGGGTAATATAATAATTATTATAAAATATGTACGAAAACATTTAAAATATAGAAGAGGTGTATTATGATTAATGAAAAAATGCTGGCTCTCGGCTCGAAGCGCTCTGTAATACGTGAGCTTTTTGAATACGGAAAAATGAGAAAAACACAAATCGGAGAGGATAACGTTTTTGATTTCTCGCTCGGAAATCCCAGCGTTGAGCCTCCCAAGGCCGTAACAGAGGAGCTGGTGCGTCTTTTGAATAGCGAAAATCCGCTCTCGCTTCACGGCTACACCTCGGCTCAGGGTGACCTTACCGTGCGAAAAAGAATCGCAGAGGAAATAAATAACAAATACGGTGAGAGCGTTTCGGCAGACCTCATATATATGACGGTTGGTGCGGCGGCGGCTCTTACATCAACGCTTCACGCAATAGCACTCCCCGGTGAGGAGGTAATTGCCCTCGCTCCCTACTTCCCCGAATACAGAGTTTTCGTTGAAAAAACAGGGGCATCGCTCGTTGAGGTTATGTGCGAGAGCGAAAACTTCTATCCGGATATCAACAAAATTGCCGAAGCTATAAACGAGCGCACAGCCGCAATTATCGTCAACTCTCCCAACAACCCGACAGGAGCTGTTTACCCCGAGTCAATTATGCGTGAGCTTGCAGAGCTTCTTCGTAAAAAAGAGGCTGAATACGGCAAAACCATATATCTTATTGCAGACGAGCCATACCGTGAGCTTGTATATGACGGACTTGACGTGCCATATCTTACAAAGCTTTACGACGATACCGTCGTGTGCTATTCTTACAGCAAGTCGCTCTCGCTTCCCGGTGACAGAATAGGTTACGCTCTCGTTTGCCCGAGAATGAATGCGGCTGACGAGGTTTACCGAGCTATTTGCGGTGCGGCACGCTCGCTTGGCTACGTGTGCGCTCCAAGCCTTTTGCAGAAGCTTATCCCGGGTATTCTCGGTGAGGTTTCGGACATTACAATTTACGACAGAAACAGACGACTTCTGCTTGAAAAGCTGACCGAATACGGCTTTACCGTGGTTTGCCCGAGCGGTGCTTTCTATCTCTTTATGAAGTCACCCGTAGCTGACGCTTACGAGTTTTCAGAGGTAGCTAAAAAGTTCGAGCTTATCCTCGTGCCGAGCGATGATTTCGGTGTCAGCTCCTACGTAAGAATATCCTACTGCGTAAAAACAGAGCAGATAGAGCGCTCGCTCCCCGCCTTCAAAAAGCTTGCGGAGCATTACAAAAAGAACTAAAGGACTTTTTCACAAATGGAAAACTCACTCGAAAAGGCAAGAAAAATCATAAACGAGGTTGACCGCAAAATGGCGGAGCTTTTCGTCGAGCGTATGAGAGCGGCGGAGCTTGTTGCCGAATATAAGCGAGCTCACGGCCTTAAAATACTTGACGAGGCGCGTGAGGCAGAGGTAGTAAGACGCAATTCCGAGCTTGTTGAGGATGAGGAGCTTCGCCCCTACTACGTAAGCTTTATCAAGGACACGATGGCGGTTTCACGCTCGTATCAGGACAAGCTTATATCGGGTATGCGTGTGGCATACTGCGGCACAGAGGGCGCTTTTGCTCATATTGCCACAGAAAAGCTCTTTCCCACAGCAAGAAAGATTGCATACGGTGATTTTGAATCGGCATACCGCTCGGTTGAGTCAGGAGAGTGCGATATAGTCGTGCTTCCGACAGAAAACAGCTCAAACGGTGAGGTTGGCGAGGTTACCGACCTGCTCTTTTCAGGCACTCTTTATATAAACAACGTGTGTGAGCTTGCGATAAGCCATGACCTGCTTGCCGCACCGGGTGCTAAAATTCAGGATATAAAGACGGTAATCAGCCACTCGCAGGCGCTCGGACAGTGCGCAAAGTATATACACGAGCATGGATTTGAAGCCCGTGAATATGCGAACACAGCTCTTGCGGCAAAGCAGGTTTCTGAGCTTAACGACAAATCCATAGCGGCAATAGCAAGTGCCGAGGCGGCTCGGATTTTCGGGCTTGACGTGCTTGAGAAAAACATCAACCAATCAAGGAGCAACACGACGAGATTTGCAGTGCTTTCCCGTACCGAAAGAAAGCACACGTCCTCGGAAATGGGGGTTCATACCATTCTGCTCTTCACGGTAAGAAATGAGGCGGGAGCGCTTGCAAGAGCTATTGATATCATCGGTAAGCACAGCTTTAATATGCGCTCGCTCCGTTCAAGACCTATGAAGGAGCTGCTCTGGCAATATTACTTCTACGTCGAGGCTGAAGGCAACATTCATACCGACGAGGGTAAAGAAATGATGCGTGAGCTTGACAAATATTGCGATAGGCTGAAGGCGGTAGGCACTTACGTTTGATTCGCCAAGGTCAGCTTTCAAAAAACAGGCTGAATGGGAGAATTTTATGAAAAAGCTTCATATAGGAGATTATGATATAATAATCGGCTCGGGGCTGATTGACAAGGCAAAGGATTTTTTCAACCTTGAAAGACGGGTTCTTGTAGTAACCGACAGCGGTGTGCCGACCGAATATGCAAAAAGAGTTGCAAATCAGGCAAAGAATTCAAGAATTTACACCGTACCCGAGGGCGAGGGCGCAAAGAGCATTGACGTTTACAGAAATCTTATGAGCGAGGCTGCCGATTTTGAGCTTGGCAGAGGCGACCTTATGATTGCGGTTGGCGGCGGTGTTGTCGGTGACCTTACCGGCTTTGCGGCATCCACGTATATGCGAGGTATAGATTTTTACAATATTCCGACAACGCTTCTTTCGCAGGTAGATTCATCTGTTGGCGGAAAGTGCGCTATAAATCTTGGGGGAATCAAGAATATAATCGGCTCGTTTTACCGTCCGCGCGGTGTTTTAATAGACACGGATACGCTAAAGACGCTTCCCCAAAGACAGTTTTCAAGCGGACTTTGCGAGGCGATAAAAATGGCCGCTACCTCAAACGGTAGTCTGTTCGAATATTTTGAAGAAAACAGCGTTGATTTTTCGAATATAGAATACGTTATAACCGAGGCTCTTAAAATCAAGGCGGCGGTGGTCGAGGAGGACGAGCAGGAAGCGGGGCTTCGCAAAATCCTCAACTTTGGGCACACACTCGGACACGGAATAGAATCCGTCGAGGGACTTTCGGGTCTTTATCACGGTGAATGCGTGGCGCTCGGTATGATACCTATGACACACAGCTCCGCTCGAGGCAGAGTCATAAAGGTTCTTGAAAAATTTCATCTTCCCACAAAGTGGAGCGGTGATATTGATACGGCAATCGAATTTGCGCACCACGACAAAAAGCGCTCGGGCGGCACAATCGACACAATTCTCGTAAATGAAATCGGAAGCTTCGAAATCAGAAAAATGACCGTTGAAGAATTCGGAGATTACATAAAGTCAGAGCTTGAAAAATAATTTAAAAATGCGTTTTATGCAAATATAACTTTACGTATTACTACAAAATGGGAGCTGTTTATGAAAAACACCATTGGAAATGCAATCACGGTTACGCTTTTTGGTGAGAGTCACGGAGAGGCTATAGGAGCTGTAATAGACGGACTCGCACCCGGAATTAAAATTGACCGTGAATATATAGCGGGAAAGCTTTTGCAAAGAAAAGCGAAGGGGAAAATATCGACACAAAGGCAGGAGGCCGATGAGCTTCGTTTTCTCTCGGGTGTATTTAATGAATACACGACGGGCACACCGATAGCGCTTGTGATTGAAAATACCAACGTGAAAAGCGGTGACTACGAGTGGATGAAAAATACCCCGCGCCCCTCTCACGCAGACTATACTGCTAACTGCAAGTACCACGGATATCAGGACTACCGAGGTGGCGGACATTTTTCGGGCAGAGTTACTGCGGCGCTTGTTGCGGCAGGTGCGATTCTTTCCTCGGCACTTGAGAAAAAGGGTATTTATATCGGCTCACGTATCAAGCGCCTTGGCGGTATAGACGACTCGGGAGAAATTTCGGGTATCAGCGACACAGAGCTTTTAAACAGCCGTGATTTCCCCACCCTCGCTACCGATACGGCTGAAAAAATGATAGAAAAAATTGAGGCTGCCGCCGCATGCGGCGACAGCGTTGGCGGTGTGCTTGAAAC
>JAZOWX010000035.1:0-26283 GCA_045659405.1 Eubacteriales bacterium
GGCAATGTTACGCTAAGAGCGTTGATTTCACCCCAACGCTTGTCTTCTTCTATCAAGGTAATCAATTCACCAAAGACTTTAGAAATGTTGGCTCTATTGATTTCGTCAATAATGATAACATAATCTTTGTCACCATGTTTAATTGCCTCATCTGCAATTCTCTTAAATACACCATCCACAGGAACGAAGTTGAAACCTCCATTCTTGGTATCTGGTCTTAATCCTTGAATAAAGTCCTCATATCCGTAGCTTTGGTGGAATGTGGTAAATGTAATGCGACCTTCCTTGATAGCTGCCTTATATTTCCCCATTAACGCAGAACGCTCATCGGAAGTTTTCTGGCTCAAATCAACCTTTCTGTTTTCAATGATCGCCATAGCATACTCAGCGGTCGCATATGTTTTACCGGTACCAGGAGCGCCATAAAGGATAAAATTCAAAGGCATAACTTTATTTTTGCCTCTAGGTGATAGAGTGGGGAGTTCGGTGTCAGAAGTTTCCTCCACTACATCAGCATTATCCGAATCATTGCTCGTATTATCGCTGTCTTCTACCATATTGAAATACTTATAAATTATCTGAGCAAAGACAACATTCTCAACATCGCACTCATTGACAAATAAACTAATCTGTCCCATTCTAACAAACCCGTTGTCGTAAGGTTCGATATCAAGTTTTGTTAAAACATGTCTTTGCCATGCTTCGTTGTAGAACACGGGGAACTTGTCGGGGAAAATCATGTGATAATACTTTTGCACCCACAACAAGTTAATGTATCTTCCCATCTTTGCAAAAAGCTGATTATAAAGATTATTATAGCCCTCTGCGTCAGTAAGAGTTTGATTCGCTGCGATAATCTTCGCACCCTCGACGATAGCATCTCTGATCTCTGTACCAAGAACAATAGCTTCATCCAAGGTGAGCGTTTTGGGTTTTGCCGAAGATCCCGTCACCCAAGAAGACTTTTTCTTTTGATAGAAAAGATTAAACTTATATGCAGAACCGCCTGCAACGCTACCAAACAACTCACGGTTTTTAGCATGGAATTCTAAGTAATAACAGAGATTTTCCTTGTTAGTTTCTTCGCTATAGAACATTTTGCGGAGCAAGTCTTCGCCACTTAATGTAGATAGAACTGCTGGCGCAAATTTGCTTTGGAAATCGTCATACTGAGTTTCTGCCTCTAACCGTACATCTTCAAACTCATCCGCGTGCGAGCTAACCCACTCGGGTGTAAGTTTCGCCTCAACTACAGAAGATGCCTGAACAGCATTACTCATAATGTAGTACCGATCGAGTGGCTCGTCAGAAAGAAGAAAACATTTTTGGACGCCAGATCCAGAGTAGAGCGTCTGAATTTGCCCTGCTGCTTTTAAATCAGAAGCTGACTTTTGAATTACATTTTGGAAGAGGATAGACTTAAAGCTAGAGAGATAATTCATTTTGGTATAGAACTCGGATTGATTATCTTCAACGCCATATTGATTGTAGACAAGCTCCAGTTTGCTGCTATCACAGAACCAGCATTCTTTTAAGCTTTCCAAATTAAAGCGTTTTACAAAGAAATCAATGACTTCTTCTTTAGTATATTCTCTTTCAAATCCTTGTCTTCTCAAGAAAAATACTGCACACGATAACAGATCTACTCTTGTCTTTATATAGTTTTCGAAGAATGTGGAAACCCATTCTTTAGCGAAAATGATATAACTGGGTTTCGCATTATCAAATGAATCTTTGGGTTCTTTATCAAAAACGAAGCTTAATTGCTTACGTAACTTTTCTCCATCTATTGTGTAGCTAACATTTTCTTCGATGTTTTCTGTTAAGCAGTGCAAAACGCACAATAAGCCACCAAACTTCGAATCAAGAGCTTCGATGTTTTTATTAGCTTGCGCTATGGTATCTGGTGTGAAGAAATACATAGTTATTTATCCTCCAACTTAAGATGATTTGTCATATTCTTTACTATTTCAATCAGAACTGGAACTGATACAGAATTCCCGAATTGTTTGTATGCTTGTGCATCGGAAACCGGTATCTTGAAATCGTCCGGGAAACCTTGCAATCTAGCCGATTCACGAACCGATAATCTTCTTCCGATATCCCAAAGTTTCGGTGTACGGTTTGCAATAATTGTTGATGCATATGAGTCTAAGCACGAGTAGAACGCTTCTTGAATTTGTGTTTTGGCAGGATCGCCTACATGGAAGCGCAAACTACCATCCGCCTTTTGGAATGAATAAACTCCATATTTTCCTTTTTTTGTGTTTGGAGCATACTTCGAATTGTCGTGTTTAACTCTCACTTCGTCTGCATGTTCAAAATGGTATTTGATACGATCTAATTCAAACGTAGGGAGAGTTAAGGATGGATCGTTATTATCTAAATCAATGATATCTCTAAGTTTAGCGCCTTGTTTTTTGCCCTCGGGAAATTTAAAGTCGGGTTTCTTTTTGAATCCAACGCAATACCAACGTTCTCTTTTCTGAGGTAGTCCGAAGTCTAAGGAACACAGGACGTCTTCGTGTATATCGTAACCAAGTTCTTCCGTCAAGATGGTACGAATAGTTTCTATTGTTTTTCCGTCTTCGTGAGACACAATGCCTTTAACATTTTCCAAGAAGAATGCTTGGGGTTGTCTCTCTTTCAATATTTCACATACATCGAAGAACAGAGTACCTTTTGTTTTATCTTTGAAGCCCAACTTTTGTCCAGAATAACTGAATGGTTGACACGGGAATCCAGCACAAAGGACATCGAATTTTTCAGGAATCAGAGCCTTTGTCTCTGGTTTGGTGATGTCACCAAAAGGCACCTCACCGTAGTTCTCGAAATATGTCTGCTTGGCAGCATCGTCCCATTCGGATGAGAACACACACTTACCGCCAAGGTTCTGCATTGCCATACGGAAACCACCAATTCCAGCAAACAAGTCAATAAATGTGAATTTGGGCTCTTTGCTTGCTGGGAAAGGAATACCTAACTCTTTATTAAAGTCGTCCGCAGAAGGCAAGCTATCAATATCAATTCCATGCTCTAACAACAGTTTGTGATATTCGGTTGCTTCGGTGTTTCCTTGCAATTGAATGTAATGGCTAATCAAAGCGTAGGATTCGTCAAACTGCTGATTGTTGGATAAATAGGGTAAAAGCTTATGATAATTGGTTTTCTTGTTTGCATTGTACATTGTTTTAATTCTCCATTTCAATTGTTTGACGAAGGAATGATATCAACAATATCATCCATAGTACACTCTAATGCCGTGCAGATTTTCACAAGCACATCACTTGATACGGTAGCACCGTCTTTTTTCATTTTAGCGAGAGTCGCAGGACTGATCCCAGCTTTAGCTGCGAGTTCCTTACTTTTCATTTCGCGATCAATTAGTAGTTTAAATAACTTCTTATAACTAGCCGCCATTTTTCACCTCATCAAATTATTAAACATTTTCATTACCATTTCAACGTAAGCTACACCAAATAATTCTTCCGCTAATGCTCTTTGTTGAATAGGAGGCAACTTTAATATTGACTCCCTTGCTTTAATAACATCCAACTTTGCCTTTTCATATGGATCTTCCGGTTCTATATTCGGTACGATTTTATAATCCATAGCATTTTTACCCCATATAAATAAATATTTTTATATATTTAACATTGTACCACATTTACCGACAAATTGCAAGTGGTTAACTTAAAAGAAATTACAAGAACGTTGATTTTTTTACAAAATCATATATTCCCAGTTAATAAAACAAGGGGATGTTTTTCCCCTTGTTTTTACCCTATAGTTATTTTTCTGCAATTCAACTTGTGATTCATTGCAAATCGCATCTCATTCTCATCGCAAAACAGTATTTTAGTTCCATCCTCACAAAAGACCGAATTAAATTGCTGAAACACAAATTTAGGCAAGACATTAATTTTGACTCTTGCGTTTCTAACAGTATTTCTGGTTAGATACGTCTCTTTGACATGGACGCAAGATCTCACTCGGTAGTATGAGCAAAACAATGCATCCTCTGCATCGTATATTTTAGAGCTTCCCATAATAACTGAAAGATATTGATCGGGAATTCCTGAGCCGTATTTCTCACCGAAACGTACTTTTGTCCTATAAAAAGTTTCTTGATCCATATAATATTTGCTTTTGACCAAGAATAGCGCAGTTTTTGGCGAGATAGGAACATATGAATACAAAAAGTCGGAATCCATAGTGTTTTCTATAATGCAAAATCTATCTGAAATACAAAGCATGGGAGAGTCGGCTCTTCCTATAGCAATATGCAATCCCACGGTATATGTCGAATATACGTATTGAGGATCAATCATCCAGTGCGAAATTTGCGATTCTATATTTTCATCTAGAGAAACGATCTTCTCAAAATCCCGTATTATTTGTTGTGTTATGCCGATAGCCTGTTCCTGACTTTCCGCACGGTGCAATCCCCACAAATAGTTATTGCTTTGATAAATGCCCGACTCGTCTTCTTTTATTACCTCGCTTGTAAAACTATGCCTACTTCCGCACAGGACACAATATAATTTTAATAATTCGAGTTCCTTTCCTGTAAGAACCACCTCTGACTCTGCTTCATCTATTTTCAATATAATCGGTGCAATATAAGTTTCGAATTTCGATATTCTATCTTCCAATTCGCTGTTTTCTTCGCCCAAAGAGTAATAGTATTTCAATGTATAATCCTCAGAGCTATACCATTTTCTTATGTTGCCGGTTTTCTTATTGTATATCTTTCCTCCAGAGTCAATCCATTTCTTGATATGAAACTTTGGATATAAATGATTGTTCTTTTTAGGGTTTTGTTTAGTCATATGGCAAAGTCCTTTTTTACACTGTATGATTTATTATATCATAAATTTTTAGCGCTTTCAATTATTTCGAATTACTTTTATCCTTTTATTTGCTTACTGCGTATCAATTTTTGCACCTTGAGGCAGAGCCACTGTTTTACGTTTTAGGCAGCGGAAGGTAATTTAGTACCGTTTTGATATTCGATAAAGGCACAGCCGATGAGGTTGATAGAGATTCCTCATCGGCTGTTTTCTTTGTATATATCGGTGTAATTTTTGAAAAATATTATTGGGAAAGGACTTGCTTTTTTAGGCATTCAGAGTTACAATATAGCAAAATCGAGCGAATATTATGTTTTCTTTAGTTTACATTTTAATGCTCGTGCGCTTGGTGTGTTAGGACACAGCTCTCTGCTTTTTTCGTTATATTTGAGTTTGGAAAAGGACCACAATAAACGACCACAGTTGTGCTTGGATTACTTGGATTTAAGAGCATACCGTGCGAAATTCAGCAGAGTTTTCCTACACAAAAGCACCAAAAAGAGCTATTTGTAATGTAAACTATTGTTTACATCGCGTTGGGGTGGTAGAGGCCGCAAGTTCAAGCCTTGTCGTTAGGACCAAATAAAGCCTTGAAAACATTAGGTTTTTAAGGCTTTATTTTTTTGCTTGTTACGCAGTTTTTTAGAGGGGTGTACGCAATTTGCTACGCAGATTTGTGTAATGCCCTGTTTCTTTTGCTGTGTTTTTACTTGTACACCGCATCAAAGATTGAAGTCGCTTTTTTCCTTTACATATTTAAGGCTTTCAATCTTGCACGGAAATGTACAGCCGGCACACGCTCCAACAGACATAACCACAGCATCTTTCAAATCATTTTTATTTCCAAAAGGCACCATAACATGGTCACCGATTTCCAATTTCAAATCACCGACAAGATAGTAGTAATATGGCTTATATGGGTAATCTAAACTCACCTTACAGAACTTATACACCTTGGTGTCAACAGGTTCCGAATCACGAAGTTCCCTCATAATTTGAGTTTCCTTCTCTGCTGCGATTTTCACAGCCTCATCGTATTCTTGCCGTGTTTCATAATTTTCCGGCGATACACCAAATCGCTTATTGCAGTATTTGCGCCAGCCATATTTGCGTTCTTCGATGGCATCAAGATACTCCTGATATGTTTCATAATCTAATGGGCTAATCCCATACTTAGAACCATCTACACACGTAGCTCGCCACGCAAAACGCCGTGAAAACCGGTATTTATCATTGGATGATTCAACATACCTAATATAATCCTCAACTTCCTTCACCATCTTAGGAAGCACTCTTTGTATGCGCTTGTCATCAAGCTTTTCAGCAATTGGCAATATGTATTTTTGAAATGACTCCATCGTTTCCAGCTCTTCCCAATTGGAACACTCAGAGATAATACTCTCCAAAAGGGCCTCTTTCCACTTGCTTTTCGCCTTGGAGTTTTTCATTGCTGCTATAAATATTACTTGAGCAACCTTTTCTCTATTGGTCGTCAGCGCGCGAACTATTAGTTCCGGCACGCAGTAAGGGGTATCCGGGCAATCGCTTAATAATCCTCTTCGGAAATCCCGGTCGCTTCCCAGACGGTTTATAAGAGATTCCTTAAATTCATCCGGGTAATCGTCGATGGATGACAAAATTTGATTATATATCGTCCATGCGTTTTCCATGTAAGTCTGATATGCACCAAACTCTTTAATACACCACACCCATACATCAATGGCTAAAGCAACGTCTTCTTCTGCTAACTCCATAAAGAAGTCCGGGAAGTAATTCTTCACCTCATCATCTTCGTTTTGTACATCTATCGGCAAACGGAAGTTATCCTTTACTGCCTGAGCAAAAATAAATCCATCATATCTGGTTAAATACCGCGCAGCAACACAACTTTGAGAAAGAACGAACTTATGACGAGCCGCTTCTGCTTCTTTGGTGGTTCCTGAAGGAATATACGGATCGCCATGCTCTATCTCGCAGAGGGCATATGCGGCATCATATGTGCGCTTATTAGGATAATCCGTCTCTTTGATTTCTTCTAGTTTATCCTTGCCGGGATAAGAGAGCTCTATGGAAAAAGACAGAGGAATTCCAATAGAGGTAGCATCTTTTCGTCCCGTCATGGAATTAAAAGTGTTGTCTTCCTCTTCATCGAACAACATATCCGATTGCGAAGCTAACGCTTGCACTTCTTCGAGAGCTTCCTCGTATTCTTCTGTTTCATAATCGTCGGGATCAATTTCGAAATCAGGCTTATCCAATGTATGCGCTCTCCATTCATGCTTTTCTTCTTCAACAGCATCTAAATAATCTTCTTCTGTATCGAAATCTTCCGGATCAACATCACTATCTTCGTCAATATCCCAATCCTCTGTGGAGAAGGAGGTATGATCCGCATCGCGCTCGTCAAGCTCCGCTTGCAACTCTCTATCAAGCTCTTCTTTAATAAAAAAATCAACTATATCATGATCGCCATCCAAGTCCCTATCAGGAAACATATCATAAAAATCATCTTCGAACATATTCATCCACTCGTCCTTTCAGATTGATTTTAACATGTTATGTGTACTATTAATTGTACTCTGTAGTCTTGCGCCGTTATCTCATTTATCTTCGTCTGCCTTTTTGTCTTAAATACGATGCATCACCCATTTCAGGCCATGCTTCTCTTTCGCCTTGCGGTACATCATAAGCTTTTTCATATTCTTTACATATTTCTCTTTGAGGGAAGCATTCGCCGCTTCTGGCGAATCTACAGCTTTGGCAGGTTACCTTGGGCTTTGATGTATCCTTGATTCCATCGTTGATTTGAGAATCCGGAGCTTTATCCTGCCTTCTATCCAAAGAATTGCCACTATGCTCGAGAGCGCTCTTGATTTTGTGCTTTTCTTCGTCAAAGTTCAACATTGCTTCTATATTATCGATAATAAATTGCTGTGCATATAAATTATAAAGAACAACAAAATAGTTGCCGCGTTGACCTATACGCTCCTCTAGAAGAATACCAGTTTCCCTACCGCTTTCGGTGGGACGCTTAATTCTGGTTTCGTTGACCACAACCTCTTCTAAAAGGTCCAAGGAAATAAGCCATTTTGTCAGATTCTTTTTTGGAATACTCTTTACACCTTCTTGTGGTCCCACGGCCATTATGCGATTGAAGATTTCGGTCGCCGTAATCGGAACGTTGGAATATTCAAAGTTCTCTGCCTGCTCGGGCAAAAGGTAATATGGCTGCTTTGGGCTTTTCTTTTCTACTATTTGCACTTGAGGAGCTGGAGATATTCCGCCATTCTCAATAACCTGTCGCAAAAGATCCGAAACATAAAAGAAGCATCTTGACAAACGTACGTTATTAACTACGTCATTATCCGGAATTGTGCTGTCATCAATAGGGTTCACTCCGTTCGCCAGTTTATCTATAAATGATTTCGCGTATGCTATTTTTTCGAGCTCTGTCATTTTGATTATTCCTTTCCTTGAGTTTAGGCTTTCTTTTGTTAAATGGCTTGAGTTCTTCTAAAACATCTTTAAACTGTGTCCAAAAATCAATTTGACTTCTCTGACTATCGTTTAAACTGGAATTTTGAGAAATAGCCTTTACACTTTTCGCAAAATTATTAGGCTGTTCTAGAATATGAGATACCTTCGAACATTAATATTTCTTCATTCTGTTTTTTTATTATACCACATATCATAACATTTGTAAATGTTGAGTTGTCGCATTTTGCTACTATAGCAGAGGGGTTGCGCCTTTTGGTATTATAACAGGGGTGTACGCTTTTGGTACTATAACAGAAGAGTCAAACACCCAACGCTATATAAAGGGGTTGACCGCCGTTCCCTATATAAGGAGGTTGTCGGTGGTTACATATATATAGGGGGGAACGCAACAGTGAGTACATATAAAAGGAGGAAGCAACGGTGGTTACATATATAAACAACACCGAACGGCGAGTACATATATTAGCGGACGGTTACCCCTTAGGTCTATATAAGCAGTTACATCTCGCTCCTATATATTTGAGCTGTAATACTTCGTTGCTATATATAGTGGGTACGCACCCTTGCTATTTATATGTACCCCCGCACACCGACCCACAAAGCTATAATAACAAAAAAGAAAAAGGAGACAGAAAAATGAGTTTTGCAAAGTATTTTGAAGACAACATGGAAATCATCGAGGAGCGCTTTGCGCTCCGTCAGCAGGAGAACGCCCCCACCCCGATTTACCGAGTAACACAGGAAGTAGGCAGCATGATCTATCTTGTAACCACCAAGGTCGTTGAGGTAAAACCCGAAGTCCCCAAAAAGCACAAAAGAAAGAAGAAAAAGATCGTATGCTGCGACTGCGGCGAGACGTTCCTCTTTACAGGCGGAGAACAAAAATATTATGAAGAACGCAAGCTGTCAGAGCCGAAACGTTGCCCTTCTTGCAGACAAAAAAGAAAAGAGCTGTTCAAAGCTCTTAAGAAAAACGAGGAGATTTGATTATGAACGAAGATTTTGAGTACACATCCCCAGAGGAAGAAGCTATACTCGGTTTGATACGTGAGTGGGCGGACAAGCTTCCCAAGACCAATATGTGGGTCGTACACCCCGTGAACTATCCCCGCGCAACAAAAGCAATAAACCGCATACTAGAAGTCATACATAAGGAGTCTCCAGATGCAGAACATAAAATCGTTTTTGATGAGTTGTTCGGAACAGGGATGTCTCTAATGGTCAAGGACTGGGTCTATAGCTTCTATGGTTGCAAACAGATAGCTGAAGCCATCTCTTTGGCAGATACGTTCGATATTGATGCCTCCTCCGAAGGCGAGGTTTGGCTCCACTTCGGATTCAAGAATGCGAGGATACCGATATTCTTGAAACATAAGGATTCAGAATAATAAAATAATGCCCATCCGAAGACAGGCAATAATTTTTTATAATTCACAGTCAGTAAATGTTTCTTGGAGTCTTTTCAGCGTTCTGTTCATTAAAACTTTCATAATTCTAATATCTTACCTTAAGCTTATTATATCTCCATTAAAATGACATTTTCTATATCAAAACCCCATTACAATGATCCACCTCATGCTGAATTATCTGTGCAGTCCAACCGGTGAAGTTTTTTGTATGCGTTTTCATTTCAAGTGTTTGGAACTGCACCTTGATGGTCTTGTATCTTTTACACTTACGGGGGCCGCCGAGGAGCGACAGACAACCTTCTTCGGTTTCGTATATACCTGACCTTGCGATAATTTCGGGATTAAGCATCACCGTATATGTAGGAGCTCGTCCACTCTCATCAAGAAACGCGATAATGCGTTTCCGAACACCTATCATATTTGCTGCCATGCCGACACATCCCTCTCGGTGTGCTATAAGCGTATCGAGCAAATCCTGTGCGACCTGCAAATCCTCTTTCGTTGCAGCCTCCGACTTTCCTGCAAGGAATATCGGATCGTGTACAAGTTCTTTAATCATTCGTTTTTCCTTTCATCGAAAGCGCCAGATATAGTGCGTAAGAGCCCGTTATTAAAGTAAGAAGAATTGCGGTCAATATCTGCATCTCGTTTGTTGCGCTTGCCTCATTGGCAAAAACGCTTATCGCGTTGAAGGCGCCGTGAGCAGCAATGCAAACGAGCAGACTTTTTGATTTGTAATACATCATCACGAACATAAAGCCCGCCGCAGTAGCATATACCACCTGAAGCAGATTGGGAAGCAATTCAGCGCCCGATCCATTTATCAGATTGATGATATGACCGATGCCGAAGGTCACGCTCGAAACGATGATGGCTGCCTTTGCGTTGTCCTTTCGCATCGCCTCAAAGAGAAGTCCACGGAAGATAACTTCCTCGAGGAAGCCGACGCAAAGCATTGCCAGAATATAAAGCACGGTTTCAAGCGCACCGTAATTCAAGGTCACGCCATACCAAAGGTTTGCCGTGAGCATTACAAAAATTGGTATGTAGTAAAGCATAGACTTCACAGAGGTCTTTGGCGTACAAAGTCCGTAATCCAAAAAAAGTCCGTTTTTCTTCAAAAACAGCAGAAGCATTGCCGAAAGGAGAATTCCTATGGCGAGTGTTACTGATTTTTCTATGCCGATCACTGCGGAAAGCGCATCTCCAAGGGACAGCAGTACGCAATATGCAATGATCCATGTGACAGCGAACCATATTTTGTTTTTATCGTATAGTTTCTTTAAAATAATCATTTGTTTCTCCAAAGCTAAGACAACCGATGACCGTCGTCGTCTTCATTTTTTAAGGAGCATAATCCTTCATAATTTCCATAATGTCGTGCTCGTACACGTTGCTACCGAGAACGTCGCCGTTTGGCTCGAAGGACACACAACGCACGTCGCGCGGATCTTCCGCATACGGATTTTGGGGGTGCTCATCCGTGAAATACTCTGCGAGGTATTTCAGCGCGTTTCCCTCGGGGAAAATGATATTTCCCTCTCCCACGGGAATGTCCATATCGGCAAAGCTGTCGATAATGTCTCGCGTTTTTACGTTATACGGATTGTCATCTGTCACACTTACCAACCACGCTGGCTGAAGACGAATCGGTATGCCGCGCTTCTTTGCTTCTCTAGCAAACTGCTTTACAATGTCAAGCGGTATCCTTTCCTGATGGAAGGCATCCACCGACAAAAGCAGATCATTCACACCGCACGCGGCAAGTCGCTCTGCGACCTCACGGATTCTTTCGGCATTCTTTGAAAAATAGCCGCCCGTGATGACTTGGCGCCAAGGAATATTCAGCTCTTTGGCAGCATTCATTATCGCATAGACCGCATCCGTGTACAAAAGCGGCTCGCCACCGAATGTCATCACGGTTTTGATATCGTACTCCGCCGAGATCTTACGCACCGCATCTGCGGCAATCCCGGGATCGATTCGCTCACCGCAAGGCGTGTGGTCGCCCTCGGAACAGTGCTTGCACCGCCCCATACAGGCATAGGTCACGACGAACTCAATCTTGTTCAGATTCTCTAGATATTGATTCATCATTTATTTGTATTAAGCGACCAGCCGTGGTCTCCGTGGTAGATCATCTGCTTTGTCATACCGCCGTCGATGCAGATGTTCTCACCCGTGATAAATCCAGCCATATCCGAGCAGAGATAGAGCGCCATATTGGCGATATCGGGCGGATTTCCAACTCTGCCCGCAGGCTGTTGTGTGGCATCTGCGCCCTCGTAAACGGTGTAGTTATTATCAATCCATCCGGGCGAGATTGAATTCACCCGAACCTTTCCCGCAAAGCTGACGGCAAGCGCATGCGTAAGTGCGGAAATACCGCCTTTTGCCGCCGTGTAACTCTCGGTCTCGGGTTGGCTCATTCTGTCGCGCGAGGAGGATATATTGATAATGACAGCGCCCCTCGCGAAGTACGGAGCGAAAAGCTTTGAGAGGTAGAAAGGTGCAGTTACACCAACTCTCTGCGCGTATTCGAAGTCCTCATAGCTGCCGTTTGTAATGCCGACCATTTTGGGCGCTGCGTTGTTGATGAGGTAGTCCACGTGACCAAAATCGGCAATTACCTTTTCTGCGAAGCGTTCAAGCGCCCGCTTGTCGGCAAGATCACCCACAAAATACTCGTTTGGAAGCAAGTCTATCACGCAAACTATCGCACCTGCCTCACGAAATTTTTCCGAGATGCATTTTCCAATGCCCAGCGCACCACCGGTTACAACGGCAACCTTATTTTTGAAATCAAACATATCATTTACCTCTAAAGCATATTCCCGAATCAAATAAATATTTAAAGCTTTCAATTTCGTACATTTTTACATTGTATTTATCCACTTTACACTCCACAGAACAGCTGCTTTTTTGTATTATTATATCACAATACTGTTCACTATTCAAGAGTTCATAAAAACATAAAAACGTCCATGCGGCAGCAGAGCCCATAAGTTCAACGCTTGAGTGATTGCACTATTTTTGAGGGCGCTTCGCTTCAATCTGCGCGTATTCAACGTTAAAAAAATACAATACTAAAAATTTAGCCGATGAGGTGTCATTTGTTTCCTCATCGGCATTTGCTATTTAATCTTCATCATCTACCCTGCTACGTGCAGTCACTAGCGCACGAGGGTGCGGAAATGTACTGTTTAGTTGGCAAAATTGTACAAAACAAAAGTCAATTTCGTAAGAAATCACCTTGCCTTGCGCATCGTAACTGACACGCAACTCTTTATCCTCGAAGCCGCAGTAATGCTGTATTTGCTAAAAATGTATTTTTTTGTAAAAAATTCTGGACAGCATCGGCTTTCTATGCTAAAATAAGTATAATCAGTGCGGTTTTGCACCAAAATCCGATGCTATAAAGCAGCGCACCGCTTAAGAATTTTCGGCGCTTTTTAAAGCGGGAAAATACGTACAGACATTCGAATCAAGGAAAGGTAAGCATAATGAAAGAACTATCAAAAGAAACTCTCGCTGTAATAATGAAAATGCAGCAAAACGAGCTGAACGAGAGCTTGATTTACAAAAGAATCGCAAAATTTGCCAAGGGCGAGGAAAACAAGAAAACGCTGGAGCGACTTGCCGCAGAAGAACACGCGCATTATGAAATTTGGAAAAGCTACACCGGTGTCGAAATGAAGCCGAGCAAAGCAAAAGTTCTCAAATACACTCTCATTGCAAGAATTTTAGGCTTTACCTTTGCCGTTAAGCTTATGGAGCGAGGCGAAGAGGTTGCGCAAATCAAATACGACCTGCTCGCAAATGAGGTTCCCGAAAGCATACATATCAGAGAACAAGAGGAAGAGCACGAAGCCTCGCTTCTTGCTATGCTTGACGAAGAAAAGCTCCACTACGTCGGCAGTATGGTACTGGGACTCTCGGATGCGCTCGTCGAGCTTGCGGGAAGCCTTGCGGGATTCACATTCGCTATGCAAAACACAAAGCTTGTAGCTCTTTCGGGATTGATAGTCGGAATTTCCGCTACGTTTTCTATGGCATCAAGCGAATTTCTGTCAGCGAAAAGCGAGGGACGAAAGGATGCATTAAAATCCTGCTCATACACGGGAATCGCATACCTTTTGACCGTGGTTGCTCTTATTCTTCCCTACGTATTGCTATCAGAGCCTCTGCTCGCACTTGGAATTATGATCGGCATCATTATTTTGATTATTGCGGGCTTTACCTATTACACCTCTGTCGCACAGGATCTGAAATTCGGATCACGCTTTTTTGAAATGTCGGGAATCAGCATAGGAGTTGCCATAATCTCCTTTGTGGTAGGCATTCTTGCAAAGCAGCTTCTCGGTGTGGATATTTAAAACGAAAAGCAACAGCTAAATCTATAAACTATATCTGCATATTTCAGGTCTGCTCATTCGCTTTCAGATATTGAGCCTTCAGCATCACACAAAACAAAAAGAAACCCCCGAGTATCAAAATCCGATACTTCGGGGGTTGCTTTTTACTTATATTTAAACTATTCCAGCGCTTGAATACAGAGCCAAAAGAGCTTTAAATAGCATTATATGACAACTTTTGCGTACAATAAACTCTGTTTTGTCTCAATATTATGTATTATTTCAGCCTGCGCTCACCTTGGATCTGTATGATTCAACTTCCCAGTTAACTATGAAATCAATGAGGTCCTCGGTCATCGGAAGCACGCCGCCGAAGCTTTCGGCATAAACGGCGATTTTCAGGGCGTCAAGCCATACGGCAGTTACGGTCTGTACGGATTTTTCGGTATCCGACACCGCAAACATTCCAAGCTCCTTTACAAATACAACCTTCGGCTTATAGCCATATTTTGCCACGTATGCGGCAAAGGCTTCCTTGATGGCATCCTCGGTAGCCGCTTCAACAAAGAGCGGATGTGCCTTGCAATAAACGATGTGGTCGGGGGTAAAGGATTCGACAATGTCAGAGAAAACCTTTCTGCGCTCTTGGCAAATTCCAGCACGGTTTTGTTGGCGGTGAATTTCACCGCTGCGGGACTTCCCTCGCCCCAAAGTCCAGCGATAATCGGGCTGATTGCCGCAACAAGCTCCGCATTATAACCAACCTCGGTAAAATCAGGTGAACGCTTGATCATCGCAGCAAGCTTATCCATTACAGAGGCTACAACCGCATCAAGCTCCTCCTCGCTGTCAGCGGCAAAGAAAATGCCGTGATTCTGCAAAAAGAGGACGTTTGCCGCCTTGCCGTGTGAAGCCTTGTAAGCGTCAAGCTTATCCTTGCAAAGCATTGCGAGAATATATCCGGGCTTTGTGGATTCAACCCACACCGTACCGTCGAAGCATTCCTTTACGATTTTCTCACCGTTTACAGCGCAGGTCAGGCCGTTAACCTTTGCGGGGTGAACGTGCAGAACGAATTTCTGCACAAAGAGATTGTGCAAAAGCGTCTCAACAGAGGGGCGCTTGGTTTCCTCACCCGGCGCACGTGCGCTCATCAAATCGGCAAGTACAGCCGCCTCTCTCCTCCTCGCACGAGGGATAGCTTTTGGTCAGCATAGCTTCTAGCTTTGCACGCTCCATTTTAACGAAGCCGCAAGGCTCAATGGTTGCAAGAGCCGTACCCGAGCCCTTGATATAAAGATAGTTTTCGTCCTTGCACGAGGTATTTCCGCCTCCTGCGAGAACGTACTCGGCACAGCCTCCGTACTTATGAGAAAAATTACAAAGAGTGTTCAGTATTTAAGTTTGTCCCTTTCAAAAAGATAATATCTGATGAATTCTGCGTTTACGCTCATGAGCTTCTGTGCTATACCGCCCCGCTTTACTTCGGATTTTGACAGCTTGCAGCCACTCCGACCGCGTAAACGTAATATTTATGCTCAATATTATTATAGCACTATAAATCTCACAAATCAACAAAAAATCAACACTTTCGGAAAAATTAATTGCAATAGGCTAAAATAAAATGCCGCTGTAGGTTCATTTATATCAATAGCCGAGCTATCAGCTCACCGCTCAATATCAGCGCACGGCACATAGTTATTTTTGATTTTTTTGGGGGGTAACAGTCTTTCGGATTGAGCGGTTATTTCCAACTTTTTTGCCAAAATTGAAAATAGGTCTTGATTTTTCCCACAGATAGTGTAAAATATATATGATAAGTATAAAATTAGGGAGAATAGAAATGGCACTTGTAACAACCAAAGAAATGTTCAAGAAGGCTTACGAGGGCGGTTATGCCATCGGTGCTTTCAACATTAACAATATGGAGATAATCCAGGCTATAACCGAAGCAGCTGCGGAAGAAAAATCCCCGGTTATCCTTCAGGTTTCGGCAGGAGCGAGAAAGTACGCTAAACACGCATACCTTATGGCTCTTGCAAAGGCGGCAGTTGAGGACAGCGGCATTGACCTCGCACTTCACCTCGACCACGGCGCTGATTTTGACGTATGTAAGTCCTGCATTGACGGAGGCTTCACCTCTGTTATGATCGACGGCTCGCACCACTCGTTTGAGGATAACATCGCTCTGACAAAAAAGGTCGTTGAGTATGCTCATGCCCGCGGCGTTGTAGTTGAGGGTGAGCTTGGCGTTCTTGCAGGTGTTGAGGATGAAGTATCTGCTGAATACTCCTCCTACACCAAGCCCGAGGAGGTTGAGGAATTCGTATCGAGAACCGGTGTTGATTCTCTCGCTATCTCTATCGGTACATCTCACGGAGCATATAAGTTCACCGCTAAACAGTGCACCGTAAACGAGCACGGAGTTCTTGTTCCTCCGCCTCTCAGATTTGACATTCTTGAGGAAGTAAGCAAAAGACTTCCCGGCTTCCCCATTGTTCTTCACGGCGCATCCAGCGTAGCTCACGAGTGCGTTTCCGAGATCAATGCTCTTGGTGGCAAGCTTCCCAACGCTGTCGGTATTCCCGAGGAGCAGTTGAGAAAGGCTGCAGGAATGGCGGTTTGCAAAATCAACATTGACTCTGACATCAGACTTGCTATGACTGCGGGTATCCGCCGCGTATTTGCTGAAAAGCCCGAGGCTTTCGACCCCAGAGAATATCTCAAGGTTGCAAGAGCCGAGGTGAAGAAGATGGTCAGCCACAAAATCGTCAACGTTCTTGGTTCAAAGAACACACTTTAATTTCAAATTTACATATACAAGGGGCTACCGTATTTAGGCATAACCGAATAAAAAAAGAGGGGTATTGTGAAAAAACACAGTACCTCTCTTTTTTTATTCTTACAAGGCGCTCTATTAATTTCGGCAAAGCTCGGCTCACGGTGGCTTATTGCGCCAACAGCTCCTCAAGCTCGGCAAAGCTCATACCGCTTATGTAGGGTGATGGGTCGATTTCTGTAAGGCTGTTTGGGTTCATACCAACGAGCGCCTCCTCAAGCCTTTCTATCGGTGCGGTGCTGAAAAAGTCGCCCGAAAATGTGATGCGGCTGATAAGTCCGTGGTCAAGCTCAAGCTGAACTTTAATAAGACCAAACGGATATTTCTTTTTGCGCTCTACCGAATAATTCGTCAGAAAACGCTTGTCCGAGAATCGCCATTCACTCGACTGATTACGCTTATAGATTGCATCAATCTCCTCGTTTTTGGGTGCGTCTGTGGCAGTTGCGCCGAGGTCCGTGCAAACGCTTGCCTCGATATTCGAAATGAAATCCGAAAGCGTGATTTTCTCTTTGATAAGCCCCGAGAGGTTTACAACTCTGGAACGCAGGGATTTAATCGCACGGTATTCAAGCTTTTCCTTATCTACCTTTAACACCCTCTCCATAACTCCGAAATCGGTGTTAAAGAGCAAGGTTCCGTGGTGGAGAATACGTCCGTTTTCAAAATGCTGTGCATTGCCGGAGAATTTGCCGCCCTCACACTCAATATCGTTACGTGTGCCAACCCGACACTCGACACCGAGCCGTGCGAGAGCATTTCTGATAGGACGCGTGAAAAATTCGAAATCGAGCGCCCGTGTATCACCGTGTGTTGAAATAAAGGTGTAATTTATGTTACCGAGGTCGTGATAAACCGAACCTCCGCCTGTAATTCTGCGGCATACGTTTATACCGTTTTTTTCGGCATAATCGAGGTCAACCTCGGCATAAATATTCTGATTCTTGCCCGAAATTACCGATGGCTCGTTCTGCCAAAGCATAAAAACGTCATCATCTGCATTGCGGAACAGGTATTCCTCAACGGCAAGATTGTAGAAAGGGTTGGTCGTATAAAGACGAATATATTTCATTTTGACCTCCGTCAGTCAGCTAAAGATGTGTATAAAGCGGCCTTCGTGGCGTCGGCGCTTTTAAAGACAAGGCTGAAAACCCAGGGGTTTTCAGCCGTCTTGTAATTTTAGGGGTTGTCAGATACCCTTCTTGTCACGCTCGATTTTCTCTATCTCGGTGAAGTTCTGTGTAGGAACGTATCCGGGGATAGGAAGAATCTTTTCAGCAAGAGCATCTATAATCCAGCTTGCCTGCGGGAAGAAGCTCTTTTCAAGCTCGAACGAAGGAGTTATCCAGTTGCGAGAACCAACTACTACGGGCGGTCCGTCAAGGTAGTCGAATGCAAGCTCGGTGATGTTGGACGCCATATCTCTCATAACAGAGCCGCGCTCGCAAGCATCGCCTACGATAAGCACCTTACCTGTCTTCTTAACAGACTCGATAACCTTTTCATAATTGAACGGAACTATTGAACGAGTATCAATAACTTCAGCAGAGATGCCGTATTTCTCTTCAAGAATTTTAGCAGCCTCCATAGCACGGTAAAGCACAGCGCCGATAGTAAGGATAGTAACGTCCTTACCTGCACGCTTGATATCAGGCTCACCGAAGGGGATTTCGTAATGTCCCTCGGGAACTCCGTCCTTTCTGAACTCCTCACCGAAGCCGTAAACTCTCTGTGATTCGAAGAATACTACGGGGTCTGTGCCGTTAAGAGCGCTTGTCATAAGACCCTTTGCATCAGAGGGTGTGGAGGGGAATACAACCTTAAGACCGGGAATGTGTGCGCAAAGCGCAGTCCAGTCCTGAGAGTGCTGTGCGCCGTATTTCGAACCTACGGAAACACGAAGAACGATAGGCATCTTAAGAATACCTGCAGACATAGCCTGCCATTTTGCCATCTGGTTGAAGATTTCAGCACCTGCACAGCCGATAAAGTCAGCGTACATAAGCTCAACGATAGCACGTCCGCCGCACATTGCATATCCTACTGCAGAGCCAACGATAGCAGACTCGGAAATAGGAGAGTTGAAGAAGCGGTGGTAGGGGATAGCTTCGGTCATCTTCTTGTATACACCGAATGCTCCGCCCCAGTCACGGTTGTCCTCACCGTATGCGATAAGGGTGGGATCCTCGTAGAATTTGTCGATTATAGGCTCAAACAAGCCGTCGCAGACGTTGTACATCTTCATCTTTGATACAGGCTTGCCGTTTGCATCTGTTGCAGTACGGATTTTACCCTTGATTTCCTTAACTCTCGGGCACTCATCCTTGGGCATAAGAACGTCGGGCTCTCTGTCAGGCTCCATGCTCTTAACGTTCTGGTTGGAGAACATCATAGATGCGATAGCATCAGGCTCCTTGTTAAGGTCCATACGAGGCGAGATTTCATCGTTGATAGCGAGCTTCATAACCTCGGTCATACGATTGGTTACGTCCTCGTTGATTTTAGCAAGCTCATCAAGAGTTGCAACACCGCCAAGCACGAGCTTTTCCTTATATGCAATGATAGGATCTGCTGCACGCCATGCCTCGATTTCCTCTGCAGTACGGTAAGTAGAGGAGTCAGAGGGAGAGTGACCTGAAACTCTGTATGTAACTACGTCAAGAAGAGCAGGACCCTTGCCCTCGAGCAGGAGCTTCTTCTTGCGGGATACAGCATCAATAACAGCGAGAGGATCGTAACCGTTAACTCTCTCTGCGTGCATCTGAGAGGGATTAAAGCCTGCGCCAAGACGAGCAACCATATCGTAACCCATGGTTTCGCCGCGAGTCTGTCCGCCCATTCCGTAATGGTTATTGAATACGTTGAAGAGTATCGGCAATCCACCGTCGCTGTATTTTCCGTCCATGCCCCAAAGCTTGGTAATCTGGTCCATAGAAGCGAAGTTGAGAGCCTCAAGAACAGGGCCACGTCCGGTAGCACCGTCACCGCAGTTGGAAACAACTATACCGGGCTTGTGATTGGATCTCTTGTAAAGAGCCGCACCGAGTGCGATAGGAGCAGAAGCGCCAACGATAGCGTTGTTAGGCATAAGACCGAAGGGAATGAAGAAAGCGTGCATCGAGCCGCCAAGACCACGGTTAAATCCGGTCTTACGAGCGAAGATTTCAGCAAGAGCGCCGTAAAGAAGGAAGTTGATAGCAAGTTCCTTAACGTTTCCGCCTGCGTTCATGTGCTTTTCAACAACAGAAAGAACAGCACCGTCAAGGAATTCCTTCATTATGTCGTAAAGCTCTTTGTCATCAAGCTTCTCTATCGAGGAAAGTCCCTTTGCGAGAATTTCACCGTGGCTACGGTGAGAACCAAAGGAAAGGTCGTTGATGTCAAGGCAGTAAGCCTCACCTACCGCAGAAGCCTCCTGACCGATAGAAAGGTGAGCAGGGCCGGGGTTGTTATATTCAACACCGTTGTAGCAGCTCTTGGTCTTAACCTCGTTGAGCATAGTCTCGAACTCACGGATGATAACCATATCACGGTAGATACGGATCATATCCTCTTTTGAGTAAATCTTAAGCTCCTGCTTGAGGGTTTTGTTGTACTGACATACGGGAATGTCTTCAAAGTGAATGTAACCGGCTTCAAATGCTTTGCCGGGATCTACGTATTGACTCTTTGGCATATCTTTATCTCCTATTCAAAAAATTACATAAACATTGCTTCACGAATTACTTCGCAAACTGTGGGATGCGGGAATACGAGCTTCTGAATATCTTCAACTCTCATCTCGGTTTCTACCATCATTGCCGCACCGTAAATAATCTCGGATGCATACGAGCCTATCATGTGCAAGCCGACAATATTCTTGTGCTTGTTGTCGATGACGAGCTTAAGTATACCGTATCCGTGCTCGTTTTCAGCGATATATCTTCCGCTGTATTTGAGAGTGACTGTCTCAACAGACACGTCAAGTCCCTTTTCCTTTGCGGTTTGCTCGGTTTCGCCAACCGAAGCAACCTCGGGATTGGTATAAATAACAGCAGGAATAGCGTTATAATTTACACGGTCCTTTTTGCCGAGGATTGTATTGATACAAACCTCTCCCTCGCGGTATGCAGTATGCGCAAGCATAGACTTTCCGTTAACGTCGCCTGCCGCATATACGCCGGGAACGTTTGTCTTGCCCTGCTCGGTGGTAACGATAGCACCGCGCTCAAGCTTGAGTCCGATGTTCTCGCAGCCGATACCTGCAGTTCTCGGACGTCTGCCTATCGAAACGAGTGCGTAATCCGCAGGAATTTCAACCGACTTGCCGTCCTTTTCATATGTAACGGTCTTGTTCTTGATAGATGTAACACGTGCGCCGAGGATAAACTCAACTCCTCTTGAAGCATAATCCTTCTGCAAAAGCTTCGAGATATCCGAATCAACAGGACCTGCGATGTGGTCGAGCATTTCTACAACGTAGACTTTAGAGCCTACCGAGTTGAAGTAGGATGCCATTTCAAGACCGATAACACCGCCGCCGACAACTACTATCGTTTTCGGAATGCTCTGAAGGTCGAGAACCTCACGGTTTGTAAGAGCGAAGCCCTCCTTCAAGGAATCTGCGAGTCCGTCAATGGGGGGGAGTGCAGGAGAAGAACCGGTTGCTATAAGAAGCTGCTTTCCGATATACTCCTTGCCGTCAGCCTCAACAACGAAGCCCTCTGCGGTTCTCTCACGGATAACACCGCTCGCCTTTACTACCTCTACACCGCTCTTTTTAAGCTTTGCGCCAACGCCCGAAACAAGCTGTTTTACAACGTTGTTCTTACGTGCTACGACAAAGGCGTGGTCAATCTCGGCAGAGCCGAAGCTTACACCGTAATCCTTTCCGTGCTTTGCGTAATCGTAAATCTTTGCCGAGTAGAGAAGTGTTTTTGTGGGAATGCATCCCTCGTTAAGGCAAACACCGCCGAGCGCTCTTTCCTCTATAACAAGAGTTTTAAGACCTGCATGTCCGGCTCTCTCTGCTGCGTTATAGCCGCCGGGACCGCCGCCTAAAATTATCAAATCATACATTGTAAGTTCCTCTTTTCACTTCGGGTTATTATACTAACAGTAAAAGGTCAAAGTTTTCAAGCTTCAACACGAGTTCCTTAAGGAATCTTGCCGCATCCGCACCGTCAAGCACTCTGTGGTCGAAGGTAAGCGAAAGTCCCATTGCGGGATAAGAAACGTCATTTCCGTCAACCTCTTTGAGTCTTCTTGTTATGCAGTCAACTCCGAGGATAGCTGTCTGGGGAGGATTGATGATAGGTGTGAAGGACTCAATACCCATAGCACCGAGGTTTGTAACGGTGAACGTTCCGCCCTTGAGAAGGTCGGGGCTGATGCTGCCGCCCTGAGCTGCGGAAATAATTCCCTTTGCCTGACGGGAAAGCTCGGAGAGTGAGAGCTTCTCTGCGTGGTGGAGAGTGGGAACAAGCAGACCCTTGGGCGAGTCAACTGCGATACCGAGGTTAACTGTATTGAAGTATCTGATAGAATCGTCAAGGCAGTGTGCGTTTGCACCCTTGTGGTTAAGGATAACGCGTGAAACTGCGTAAAGAACGATATCGTTGAGTGTGATGTTGGGAAGTCCGAGCTTCTCGCCATTTACCTTCAAGGACTTGCGAAGCTCCATAATCTTGGTTGCATCGAAGGAGGTGTTGAGAGTAAGCTGAGCCATATTGGTAAGAGATGCGCACATCTGCTTTGCAATAATCTTGCGGATGTTGGGCATCTTAACTTCCTCGTATTCTGCAGCGGCGGTCTCACAAGCCTTGCTATCGCTGATAACCGGTGCATTGCCTGCGTTAAGGTCCTGAAGCACAACCTTACCGTTTATTCCGCTGCCCTCGACAGCTGCGGTGTATTCACCCGATGCAGCTGCGGATATTGTAAGTCCGCGGTCAACGAGCGACTGAACGTCACGCTCGATAATTCTTCCGTTAGGGCCTGTGGGTGTTGCCTTGAGAAGGTCAGCGCCTGTTTTCTTTGCAAGAGCCTCTGCTCTGGGCGAGATTGCTCCGCTTGCCGCTACGCTAACGGGAGCTTCAACTACTACCTCTGCCTTTACCTCTGCCTTTTCTTCAGCTTTAGCTACGGGCTCTTCTGCTGCGCTCTCACCTTGGGGAGCAAACTGCGAGAAGTCCTCACCGTCATTACCTATTACACAAACGTTTTCAAGACAGGGAACGTCATCTCCCTCCTCGTGGAAGATTGCAAGGAGCTTGCCCGATTCGGGAGCTGCCTCGTCAAAAGAGGATTTATCGGTTTCGTAAGAGAAAAGGATTTCGCCCTTCTCTACCGTATCGCCAACCTTTTTGTTCCATGATGTGATAATGCAAGATTCAACGCTCTGACCTTGCCTCGGCATAATAACAGCTATTGCCATACTTTGTTTTCCTTTCCGATTTATGTTTATTTTAAAGATTAATCAAACAGGGGCACTTGATATTTTATTTAGAATGTTAATATAATATCAAAGGATATCTTTTATCAAATATCATTTTAGCACTTGATTTCAGATATGTCAATAGAAATAAATATATTTGAGGATTTTTAAGAATTTTTGCGAATATTTGGGGATACGTGCGCACAAAAAAACATCAAAAAGCCGAAGAAATTCACCCAATTTCCCCAAAACGGCAGAGAGGGCAACCGCCACTTGCGGCGGTTGCCCCTCACACAAAGCATCAGATTAGCCCTTACGGCTATGCGCTTTGACGTATTTCGGTTCTTTTCGAACCCTGATTTTTCCCGATTAAAGGTCAGATAGCCTTTGCGTTTGCAAGCAGATACTTCTCTGCCTCGGGGCTCCAAAGTCCGTTATTAGCCTCAACGATTTTAGCAAGCTCACGGTAAAGCTCATTATCCTTGCCAAGCTCTGCAAGGTCGGCAAGAGCTACAAGCGGCATGGAAATGAAGTTGTAAATAAGCTTCTTTCCGCCGGGGATTTTGTCAAGGTTGATAACAGTATCAATAACAGAATCAAGACCGCCAACGTGAGTAATCATTGCGGTGGGATTAAGCTTTCCTGCGTTCATCATCTCAATCGACTCTATCATATCTGCAGTATTACCGCCGGAATTACCGCACACGTGGGTGAAGCTGTAATGCACGTTGTAGAAGTTGAACATAGCCGAGAACTGCGGATTTGTCGGACCTGCGAAGAAGTTAAGACAGCCGTCAAATCCAAGCACGCTGTCAGCAAGCTCTATGACAGGCTTAACAGGTGCGTAAACGAATGCGTCATCATATCCCTTGCCACCGGTAAGCTCCATAAGATAATCTTTTGCGTTTTCTACCTCGTTTGTGTTAACGTAGATAAGCTTAACGCCGTTTTTCTCCGCTTCCTCTACCGTTACGATAGATGCTGCACGTTCAAGACGGGCGGTATCAATGTCGGTTACAACAAGAAGACCGGGCTTTCTGTCGCAGTGGATTGCGTAGTCAATTGCTCCAAGACCCATAGGTCCTGCGGCAGCCATAAGTATAGTGTTTCCACCCTCAACAATGCCCATAGAATGCAGGTGAGTGGTGTTGTTGGTGTGATAGTTGGTATGATATCCTGCTACGATACAGGAAAGAGGCTCAGCGAGCGAGCCGTAGAAGAATGCGTCACTTTCATAGCGAAGTAAGCAATTGCATTCCATAACCTCGTTGGGAATTACAACGTACTGCGAGTTACCGCCAACGAATCTGTACGAATATCCGGGCGCTTCAAGACTTCCCTTATATCCGTGAGCCGGCTGAATGGCAAACTTATCGCCAGCCGAATATTGGTCCTTCCATTTAGCTCCGACCTGAAGTATCTCACCGCAGAATTCGTGTCCCATTATAGTGGGGTTTTCAGCAACGTCGTTGGGCACACGCTTATGCGCCGCACCTTGAAGAGCCGCCTTGTGAGTGGACATACAAACGCTATCTGATACGACCTTTGCGAGAATTTCATCCTCGCCGATTGCGGGTAATTCAAATTCTTCGAGGCGCAAATCGTTAGCACCGTAGAGTCTGACTGCTTTGGTTTTCATATTTACATTTATCTCCTTTTGATAAAATACGCAGCCCACCGCTGCCGTGATAATGTGATGATAGAGTATTATACCACTCTTAACTAAAAATGTCAACAAGTCTTTTGCCCATAAAACACGCAAAAGTTCGCAAAAATTACAAAAGTACCGCCAAATCATTGATTTTCGCAAAATCCTGTGATGTACTGTTGTAGGTAATGCAAGTAATATTCAGCTATGAGAGGTTAAACTTTATGAAAAAGGCACTTATGTACGGCGCAGGAAATATAGGCCGGGCTTTATCGGTCAGCTTTTCCACATGTCGGGCTACGAAATTTCCTTTATTGATGTAAATATGGCCGTGATAGATAAGCTCAACACGGACGGTCAGTATCCAATCTATCTCACCGACGGAGATAACTACCGTGAGTATCTGGTAACAGGTGTACACGGTGTAAACGGACGTGATAACGAGGCGATTGCCGAGGCAATGGCGGCGGCGGATATTATGGCAACAGCCGTTGGTGTTAACATACTGAAATTTATCGCAGCGCCCTTTGCCTGCGGTGTCAGACGCAGAATGGAAAAGGGGATTTCAGCGCCCCTCAACGTTATAATCTGCGAGAATATGATTGAGGCGGACAAATATTTTGCCGCACTTGTAAAGGAAAATCTGAACGAGGCAGAGTGCGAGTATTTCGATACTCATATAGCTCTTGTCGAGCCGTCTATCGGACGAATGGTTCCCGCAACTCCCAAGGAGATTGCCGAGCGTAATCCGCTTGCAGTATGCGTTGAGCCGTACTGTGAATTACCTGTTGACAAGAACGCCTTCAAGGGCGAGATTCCGGATATTAAGAATATGGTACCCTTCGCTCCCTTTGACTTCTTTATCCGCCGTAAGCTCTTTATGCATAATATGAGCCATGCGCTTACCGCATATTTCGGCGCGCTCCGCGGATATACGTACATCTGGGAGGCGGCGCTTGATAAGGACATCAGAGCCCTTGCGAGCGCGGCACTTGCCGAGGCGTCGAAGGCGCTCAACCTTGAATACGGCGTGCCCATGAGCGAGCTTCAGGCATTTTCGGACAACCTCATCGAGCGCTTTGAGAACAAGCTTCTCGGAGATACCATCGAGAGGGTTGGCAAGGACACCAAGCGCAAGCTCTCGGTCAACGACCGCTTTGTGGGCGTTGCCCTCCTCGCCGAAAGGCTGGGCGCCGACGCTACCCACATAAAGGCGGGTCTCGCGGCGGGTCTCTTCTTTGAGCCCGAGAGCGACGAGGCATCTGT
>JAZOWX010000036.1:0-12912 GCA_045659405.1 Eubacteriales bacterium
ATGCCTGTTGGCACTAATGTTGAGGGCAAAATGGTTGCGGCGCTTCGCCGTTTAGGTTTCGATAAGGTGTTTGATACCGACTTTGCAGCCGACCTTACTATAGTTGAAGAAGCAAACGAACTTCTTGACCGTGTAAAGAACGGTGGCACACTTCCTATGATTACATCCTGCTCACCCGGATGGGTTAAGTTCTGCGAGTACTACTATCCCGAATACATCAACCATATGTCGAGCTGCAAGTCCCCCCAGCAGATGGGCGGCGCTCTCATCAAGACATACTGGGCAGATAAGATGGGCTATGACCCCAAGGATATCTTCGTAGTATCCATTATGCCTTGTACAGCTAAAAAGTTCGAGGTTGGCAGAGATGATATGTCCGCAGCAGGCGAAGGCATTGCTGTCGTTGACGTAGCTCTTACAACTCGTGAGCTTGCAAGAATGATCAGCCGTGCAGGTATCAAGTTCACTGCTCTTCCCGATGAGGAGTTTGACAATCCGCTTGGTATTGATACAGGTGCAGCAGTTATCTTCGGCGCAACAGGCGGTGTTATGGAAGCTGCTCTTCGTACCGCAAACGACGTTCTTACCGGTAAGGACAACCAGGATATCGAGTTCCACGAGGTTCGTGGTACAGCCGGCATCAAGGAGGCTACCTACAATATCGCAGGTATGGATATCAAGGTTGCAGTTGCTTCGGGTACAGAGAACGCAAGAAAGATTATGGAAAAGATCGCAAGCGGAGAGGCAGATTGGACCTTCGTTGAGATTATGGGATGCCCCGGCGGCTGTGTAAACGGCGGCGGACAGCCTATCCAGCCTCAGTACGTAAGAGACACCGTTGACCTCAAGGCAGAAAGAGCAAAGGCTCTTTATGCACAGGACAGCGCAATGGCTATCAGAAAGTCACACAACAACCCCATCATCAAGGAAGTTTACGATAACTACTTCAAGGGTGGATACGGTTGCCATGCGGCTCACCATGCACTTCACACCTCCTACGTAGGCAGAAAGAAGTACAACATCTGATTTAAGTTTCCGAAATATAACGTCTGATTTTACAGACTTTATATCCGATTTAATAGGATACAAAAAATCCTCGTTTCCGAAAGGAAGCGAGGATTTTTATTTATTTTGACAAGTATTGTTAGCAAAACGTGTCGTTTAAGCCTCTTCGTTAGACTCAAAGCTCATAAAAGCTTTTTTCAAAACTCTCATAACGAAGATTATACAAAGAGTGCATCCGAAAAGCTCGGCAATCGGGAATGCCCACCACACAAGCTCAACTCTGCCCGAAAGCGAGAGAAGATATGCCGCAGGAATCAAGATTACAAGCTGTCTTACAATGCTGACAATAAGGCTGTAAATGCTCTTTCCGAGCGCCTGACAGGTGGATATGCTGACTATTGAGAAGCCCGCAAGAACAAAGCTTATGCTTATCGTGCGAAGCGCTACTTTTCCGATTGTGAGCATATCGCCCTCTGCCGCAAAGAGCGACAGCAACAGCTCCGGGAAGAGCTGGAACGTACAGAATCCGAGCAGCATATAAGCAACCGCACAAAGGCCCGCAAGCTTCATTGTATCATAGATTCTTTCCTTTTTCCGCGCGCCGAAGTTATATGAAATAATCGGCACCATTCCGTTATTGAGACCGAACACGGGCATAAATACGAAGCTTTGAAGCTTGAAATACACACCAAAGACGTTCTCTGCCGCCTGGCTGAAGCCACCGAGGATATTGTTCATAGAGAATGTCATAACAGAGCCTATTGCCTGCATAAGAACAGCCGGAATACCGATTTCGAGCATTTCGCAAATAATTTTAAATTTGGGGATAAAATTTTTAAGCTGCAGCCTGATGTCGGGGTTGTACTTTAAATTAAGCACTATACCGATCGTGCCCGCAACAAACTGACCGATAACGGTAGCTATTGCCGCACCCTTGACACCCATAGCGGGAATCCCAAGCCAACCGAAAATCAGAATCGGGTCAAGAATTATATTGGTAATTGCGCCCGAAAGCTGAATTATCATACTGTAAAAGGATCTGCCCGTCGCCTGCATAAGTCTTTCTGTCACAACCTGAATAAATACACCGACAGAAAAAACAGAGGTAATGGTTATATAATCGACGCTGTAATTATAGACGTCTGATCCCGCTTCCTTTTGAAGCGCCACAAACGGCTCTGCAAGAAAGAGACCGAATATCAGGAATAAAATATATCCGCATATTGTTAAGAAGAAGCCCTGCCCTGCTACAAGATTGGCTTTATCGAAATTCTTTTCTCCAAGAGAGCGTGAAAGCAGCGCATTCATTCCGACAGCCAATCCGACAGAGGTGGCAATCATCAGGTTTTGTATAGGAAAGGCGAGTGTCAAAGCTCCTGTACCCGCAATCGGGTCAAGCTGCGCTACGAATATAGAATCGACTATATTGTAAAGCGCCTGAACAATCATTGAAATTATTATCGGTATGGATATTGAAAATAACAGCTTCGGTATTTTCATCGTACCCATCTTATTTTCTTTTGAAATATTCGCTTCTTTTGTCATTGTTTATCCTTTAGTTTTGCTTTTACAATTTAATTACTGCTCTTTTTTGCTCTCAACAAAATACGTAGCCTCGCTGTCAGCAACCGAAACAGCGAATGCAAGCGGAAACATCTCAAATGCGAGCGAGACGTTTCTTGGGTCTTCCCTTTCAGAGGAGTATCCCATGTGGTAACGTATAGCGAAAGCTTCCTCTCGGGTGAGCTTCATATAGCCCGAAATTATATACACGCTCTTTTCGCCGTGACCGTAAGGAAGTCTGTCGTCATATTCAAAGGTATCAACCCTCTGCCATACACCACGCTCGTCCTTTACGTTTCTGAAGCCCTTTTTGTATATTCCCACCTTGCAAAGGTCGTGAAGAAGTGCAACGATTGCAATACTCTCCTCGGAATACTCAAATCCAAACTGCTCCTTTATTCTCGGCGACTCGAGATATCCCTTCAGGCAATCGTAAACGTTAAGCGAATGCTCGCAAAGACCGCCCTCAAACGAGCAATGGAATCTTGCGGATGCCGGTGCTGTGAAGAAATCTGATGCCGGTGAGAGCAGATATTCAAGAAGCTTGTCCGCACCCTCACGCTTAATATTTTCAGTAAAAATCTTTATGAAACGTTCTTTATTAGTCATATCGTCACCCAATCTGCTTTTTTTCAAGATAGCGAAGGCTCAAATCAAGTCCCGCTACGGTTTTAACCTCTATCAGGCAGGTTATATCCTTTGCCAGCTCAAGCTTTTTCTCGATATCAACCTCACCCTCGCCAAACGGCAGATGCGCACTCTTGCCCTTGGCATCGTGAAGATGCATGTGCGAAAGCTTATCAGGATATTTTTCAAACACATGAGCGTCTGCAAAATTCAGGCAAAGCTCGTGTCCCGTATCAAGAGTTAAGGCAAACACTCGGCTCTGCATAAACAGCTCAAGTGCTGAAATCTGCGACTTTGTAAAGGGGTTTGAGTCTACGTTTTCTATGGCGATTTTAAGCGGTGCGTCGCCTATTTCCTCTTCGCACATTTTAATAAAGTCCCGAACCCTCTGTATGTAGTCCGAATAGTAAGCGTCGGTCAAAAGCACAACACCGCTCGGAAGCGTAACGTATACGCCTTTTTGTAAATGCATATTTACAATTTTCGCTCCTACGCCCTTGGCAAGTCTTATCGTCTTTCGCATTACGTTGAAGTAGCATTCGGACACGCTTGGTGTAAAATCGAAAGGATTCAATCCCTCGTCAGCGTGGAATGTATAAAATATTCCGTGCTTTTCGGCAAGTGAATTCAAATCCTCCACCTTCAAGTCCTCGGCTGTGTAGCCGGGAAAGCTGAGATTAACCTCAACAAAATCAAGCCCAAAGCGCTCCGCCGCCGCCACGCAATCGGCAAGCGTCGTATATTCAAGTAATGTTGGCATTCCGAATTTCATATTTTCTTCTCCGACGGTAATTTTCAAATATTATCCATTTTAAACAAACAGCACATCACAATTATACACCTAACGAAGCAAAAAATCAACAGTATATAAAATTTTATGTTTTAGTTTTGTATTTCGGGATTCTTCATTTCAGCAAAGCCTTACGTATGAGAAATGAGGCTCGTTTTTGAGCCTCATTTAAAAATTGTTTTATTACATACACCCCGAGCTGTCCGAAGTCATGATTTCGAGTATTTTCCTGTCGGTGAGCTTCATTCCGTCGTGACCGAGTGTGCCGACGTTTCTGATGGTTTTCTCAACTCCCGCACTTACTATTCCGTCACCGCGGTAGAACTGATTTCCGCCCTTATACATATTCCAGCCCATAAAGCCAGCCTCGACAGAGAGCGCTATTTTTGCAGCGCAGGAGGATTTTGCTCCGTCACAGATTATTCCGCTCGAAATCGCAAGTGCATTGACAACCGTGTGCGCTATTTCTTCATATCTGCCGCCGTCCATATAGCAGATGCCCGCACCCGCACCAACACCTGCGCAAACCGCACCGCAAAATGCAGAAAGTCTGCCTATGTAGGTTTTCAGATGTATTGCGATAAGGTCGGAAACGACAAGCGCACGGATAAGGCTTTCCTCATCGGCAAAAATATCCTCGGCATAGCTCACAAGCGGCACACAGGCGGTAATTCCTTGATTTCCGCTTCCCGAAAGAATTACGACAGGCATAGCACAGCCGTTCATTCTTGCATCGCTTCCCGCTGCGGCACGTGCCTTTGCTCTGTTGATGCTGTCGGTTGCGCCAAAGTTCAATATAGTTTTTCCGATAGATGCGCCCCAGGAATTTTTAAGCCCCTCCTCGCAGATTGCCACGTTATACTCTATCTGCTTGTTTAAAAGCGCATATACGTCGGAAATATCCACAGTATCGGCAAATTCAATAATATCCTTGACGTTGAGCACGGTGTGGTCGGAAAGTCCTGTAACGCTCTCATCGTCCGCCTGAATATCAAGCAGCACCTTACCGCATCTCTCCTTATACACTATATTCGTGTGAACGTTTGCGACACGGAGCTTTGCGGTAGCCTCGCCCGCTGTGGCGGTTATGATATAATCAAACGCAAGTTCGGTATCAAGAAGCTCAACGGCAATTACACCACGGTTAAGGTATTCCCCAATCTTCGGAATTTCCGACTTTTCTATATCCGCTATAACCTCGAGCTGACGGTTTGCATTTCCCGCAACAATTCCCGCCGCAAGTGCCGCCTCAATGCCGCGCATACCGTCGGTGTTGGGGACTGTAACGCTTTTTGCATTTTTAACGAGGTTGCCGCTGACCTGTATTGTCACCGAGTCGGGTGTAGCGCCGAGAAGCTCACGTATACAAGCGCCGCCATAGGCTATGGCTATCGGCTCTGTGCATCCCATTGCGGGCAAAAGCTCCTCTTCGAGAATTTTTACGTATGCATTATAAAGCTCTTTGTTCATTTGATACCTCATACTTTCTTTTACAGAAAAATTTTACCAAAAATACGCATAATTGTCAACATATTTTCGATTTTTCCCGACGTTTCCCAAAAAACAGTCCTCGTTTTCTTTTAAAATTGACAGAAGCTAAAAAAAATGATATACTATTGGGTATGTAAGCCGAAGAAGCTTAATTCATTTTAACAACTTACGTGTGAGAGACCGAAATGAGCGAAATATTGCACTTTACCGCCCGTGATATAGTAGGCGAAATTAAAATTAAAGATTTTCTGTCAAAAGAGCTTGGCTTTTCGACATCTCTTATAACAAAGGTTAAAACCGAGGGTGTATTTATCAACGGCAGGTCTGTACATATGCGTGCCACGGTAAAATCGGGTGATGAAATAACCGCTCATCTGCCCGTCGAAAGCAGTGAAGGAATAACCCCGGTTTCAATACCGCTCGACGTACTTTACGAGGATGATTTTATTCTTGCGGTAAACAAGCCCTGCGGTATGCCGACACATCCCTGCCGAGGAAACACCCTGCCAACGCTTGCCGGCGCAGTTATGAATTACTACGGTGAAAATTTCGTTTTCAGAGCCGTCAGCAGACTTGACAAGGACACGTCGGGAATTGTTATAATAGCGAAAAATGCATATTCTGCGGCACTTCTTGGCAGAGCTATGAAAAACGGTGAAATTAAAAAGGAGTACACAGCGATTGTGCGCGGTATACCAAAGCGGCACGGAATAATAGAAGCTCCGATTGAGAGGCTATCCCCCGACAGCATCAAGCGCGGTGTCGTTGAGGGCGGCAAATACGCAAAAACCGAATACGAGCTGCTCTCGTCAGACGCTAACGGGAATTCAACTATCCGTATCAAGCTTCATACAGGAAGAACGCATCAGATAAGAGTCCACATGGCGCATATCGGACATCCGCTCCTCGGTGACAGCCTTTACACCGACGCAAATGAGGGCGAAAGCTACAAGCTGCACTGCACCAAAGTAAGCTTTGACTTTATCGGCATCGGTCACTTATGCATCGAAAGTGCGCCTGAATTCATCAAGCCGTGAATAAAAAATTCCTCCCCTGCCAATACTTGTAGTAAGCCAACACCAACCTAAATAGAACACGCCTAAAGCTATATAAATCGGCATATTTATGCCCGTTATCTTTTGTAAAGTCGTACTTTACTGCAAGATACCGAGAAATATGCGGATATTTAGAGGATTTTTGGCGATGTATTGTATAAAATATGCTTTTTAAAACGTATTTTATTTAGGTTGGTGTTGGCTAACCAAAAGGGAGGATATTTTTATGACGCTTACACAAAAAGAAACATCACTGCTTACAGACCTTAAATCGCAGGAAAAGCTCTGTATTGAAAAATACGGCAAGTATTCGGAGGCCGCTTGTGACCCCGAGCTGAAAAATCTTTTCTCGACTATCCAAAAGGCGGAAGAAACACATTTGCAGACCATAAGTCAGATTCTCGGTGGCACAGAGGTGAAAATGCAACAGGCCGCCCCCTCTGCGGTAAGCGCAAAGCTTGAATGCAAAATATCAAGCTGCCCTGAAGACAAAAAGAAGAATGACGCATATCTTTGCCAGGATGCTCTCGCTATGGAAAAGCACGTTTCCTCTGTTTACGACACAAGCGTTTTCGAGTTTTCAAGCCCCTATCTTCGTGACACGCTCGCACACATTCAAAAAGAGGAGCAGAATCACGGTGAACAGCTCTACAACTATCTCGCTTGTAACAATATGTACTCATAATGTAAATAATAATTTTCAAAATTAAGCAGTTAAATGAAAATAACACGGTTTAAAGCTTCCGAAATCGGATGTTTTAAACCGTGTTATTTCTTTATTTCAACATATCAACAAGAGCGTTTTCGTCGATTATTTTAACTCCGAGTGACTGCGCCTTGGTAAGCTTCGAACCTGCTTCCTCACCCGCTACGACGTAAGATGTCTTTTTAGACACGCTTGAGGAAACCTTGCCACCGTTTTTCTTTATAAGCTCGGACGCTTCGTCTCTTGTCATTGTCGGGAGCGTACCCGTAAGAACAAAGGTAAGACCGGAGAAGATATCCCCCCTCACCTCGGATACGGCATCCGTCCTGGCGCCTGCCGCCTTGAGCTTTTCACACAGCTCTTTCGTTTTCTCGTCGGCAAAGAAATCTGCAAGCGCACCTGCCGTTATCTCACCGATATCATCTATTGCAAGAAAATCCTCCCTTGATGCTGAAAACAGCGCTTCAAGAGTCCTCATGCTTCTTGCTATTTCCTCTGCGGCAACCTCACCAACCTGTCTGACTCCGAGGGCATAAAGAAGCTTTTCAAGTCCTCTTTCTTTTGATGCTTCTATTGCGCCGATAAGGTTTGCCGCACTCTTTTCACCCATACGCTCAAGCGAGGCGATATCCTCGGACGTCAGCGTATACAAATCCGTGATATCCGAAATTTTGCCACTCCGTATAAGAAGCTCGACAACAGCCGGTCCGAGGCCGTCTATATTCATAGCGCCCTTTGAGGCAAAATGAACTATCCGTCTTGCTCTTTGCGCCGGGCAATTGGGATTAACGCATCTTACGGCAGCGCCGTCACCCTCGTCATCCCTTACAACGTCGTGACCGCAAGAGGGGCAAAGAGTCGGCATTTCGTACTCGGTTTCCTCGCCAGTGCGGTATTTTTTCACGCTTTCTACGATTTCGGGGATAATTTCGCCCGCTTTTCTTACTATTACCGTGTCTCCGATACGGATATCAAGCTCTTTTATAAAATTGACGTTGTGCATAGTCGCACGTGAAACCGTCGTTCCCGCAAGTCGCACCGGAGCAAGATTTGCCGTGGGGGTAAGAACACCTGTTCTGCCCACCTGAATATCTATCGAAAGAAGCTTGGTTTCCTTTTCCTCGGGCGGATACTTATATGCAACAGCCCATTTCGGGGTGCTTGTACCCTCACCTATTCTGCCTCTTGCGGCAAGGTCGTTAATTTTTATAACCGCACCGTCCATATCAAAGGCAAGCTCGGGGCGCATTCCACCAAGACAGGCTACGTGCTTTTCGATATCCGAATAGTCCGAAAGTATTTTTTTGTTAGGAAGCACGGTAAATCCAAGCTCGCAAAGTCTATCAAGCGTCTGCCCGTGGGTTTTGCATACCCGTCCGTCAGAATAAAGCTCTCCGTCCTGAAGATTGAAAATAAAGATTTCAAGTCCACGTGATGCGGCAACCTTTGGGTCGAGCTGGCGGAGCGAGCCTGCCGCGGCATTTCTTGGGTTTGCGAAAAGCGGCTGACCGTTTCTCTCTCTTTCCTCATTGAGGGCGTTGAAAACGCTCCTCGGCATATATACCTCGCCACGCACGTTGAGGTATTTGAGCTTTTCGTTAAGCTTCAGCGGAATAGACTTTACGGTTTTGAGGTTTTCGGTAACGTCCTCACCGACAAGTCCGTCACCTCTTGTAGCGCCTAAAACAAGCTCACCGTCACGGTAGATAAGCGACACCGAAAGTCCGTCGATTTTAGGTTCTACCGAATATTCGGGGATAAAGTCGAGCTGCGCATTTGTTTTTTCTATAAAGTCCCGAAGCTCCTCGTAGGAAAAAACGTCGGTCAGGCTGCCCATTTTAACCGGGTGGCTCACCTTTTCAAACTTATCGAGCGCCATACCTCCGACACGCTTGGTAGGCGAGGTCTGCGAGGCATATTCAGGATATTTTTCCTCAAGCTCACAAAGCTCCCGAAACATAGCGTCGTATTCGTAATCCGAAATTTTCGGCGCATCCTTTTCGTAATAGAGCTTGGAGTTATACTCTATCTGTTTTGTAAGATATTCTATTCTGCTTTTTATTTCCTTATTTTCCATAGAAAGCTCCGTGAATTTTCATTAGATATATTTTACCACGAATAAAGCATTTTTGTCAATCTTTCAAAACCGATTTTCCATAAAAAACGAATTTTGAATTGCGCTTATCGGAATTATTCAAAAAACCGACTTTTTCCAACGTTTTCACACCGATTTTGCAAGTGACATACGTATTGACATTCACGCAGATTTTTACTATAATTTTTCTTGAAAACAGGCGAAATCAACCGACCTCACAAAGGAGATTTAAAAAAATGTCGCTACCCGAGGATAATTTCACAAGCGCACACCGAGCCGGCTACGTAAAAAAGGCTATCGGACATATCAGATACTGGTCAATGCTCAATTTTGGCATACTGCTTATGGCTGTGGGAATTTATTTCTTCAAAGCGCCAAACGGCTTTGCTACGGGTGGCGTCAGCGGTATATCAATTATACTCGCACGTATTTTCCCCGCACTCTCACAGGCTACGTATATGAGCATAATAAACATCCTGCTTTTGCTGCTCGGTGTAATAATTCTCGGTCGTGGCTGTGGCGCTCTTACTATCTTTTGCTCTGTGATGCTCTCACTCGAAAACCTGCTCTTGGAAATTCTCGTTCCGATAAACGCACCGCTGACAGAGTACCCCACACTCGAGCTTGTGTATGCGGTTTTGCTCACAGGTATCGGCTCGGCTATCATATTCAGATGTCGGGCTTCCTCGGGCGGTACGGATATTATCGCTCTCATACTCAAAAAATACACGAGTATGAACGTCGGACAGGCACTTCTCGTTTCGGATTTGGTTATCGCCTCATCGACCTTCTTTACCCACGGTGTCAGAGCAGGACTTTTCTCGCTGCTCGGTCTTTTCGCAAAGGTGTTTGTAATCGACGATATTCTCGACTCTATGAATATGTGTAAGTCCTTTACGATTGTTACAACCAAGGCTCGAAAAATAGAAGAATACATAATGCATAAAATGCACCACAGCGCAACCGTCTATCACGCACAGGGAGCGTACACCGGTGAGGATAAAGAGGTCATACTCACAGTCTGCCGCCGCAGCGAGGCAATAAATCTGCGCCGTGCGATAAACGAAATTGACCCCCATGCATTTATAGTTATCACAAAGACGAGTGAGATAATGGGCAAGGGCTTCAGAGATAACACCTTGTAATTTAACTCTCACGTTTTTAAAGCCCGATAACAGGATTAACTATAAAAAACACACCGCTATCTGCGGTGTGTTTTTGCTTTCTGTTATTTTAATTATTTCTCCATCAGCTTTTCAAGCGCTGCCATTTTAACCGTAAGAACAAGTATACGGCAGGCGGTCTCAAGCTCCAAATCGGTAGGATAGGTAGGAGCGATACGCAAATTCTTGTCCTCGGGGTCAACACCGTAGGGATAGGTTGCTCCAACAGTTGTGAGCGTTACACCCGCGCCCTTCATAAGCTCGTATACTCTGGTAGCTGTACCCGGCAAAACGTCAAGCGAAACGAAATATCCGCCACGGGGCGAGGTCCATTTTGCTATACCGAGTCCCTCAAGGTCGGAAAGCGTTGAAAGAGTTATATCGAACTTTTTACCGATAAACTCGGCAAGGCGCATCATGTGGCGGTGTACCGCCTCGCCATCCTTGAAATAGGCTGTGTGACGAAGCTGATTGAGCTTGTCGTAGCCGATAGTCTGTATACCGAGATATTTGGATATCTGCTTTAAGTTTGCAGGGGTTGCCGCCATCATTGCTACTCCGGCACCCGGGAAGGTAATCTTCGAGGTTGAGGTGTAGTAGAATATTCTGTCGGCTGTACCGTACTGCTCGGCAACGTCAAATATATTGATAAGCTTATCGCCAACCTCGCCAAGGTCGTGAACTGCATACGCATTATCCCACATTATACGGAAATCGGGTGCGGCGCACTCCATTTTTGCAAGACGGTGTACGGTTTCATCGGAATAGGTGTTACCCGAGGGGTTGGAATACTTCGGAACGCACCATATACCCTTTACCTTGGGGTCTTTTACAAGGCTTTCAACCATATCCATATCAGGGCCGTTTTCGGTCATAGGTACTGAAAGAAGCTCAAATCCGAGCATTTCGGTCATCTTGAAGTGTCTGTCATAACCCGGAGTTACGCATATCCACTTAAGTCCCTCCTCACGGCACCAGGGGCGCTCTGAACCAAGCACACCAAAAAGCATAGCACGTGCGAGCGTATCGTACATAAGCTGCAGCGATGAGTTACCGCCGACAGCGATATATTCTGTCTTTATTCCGAGCATATCGGCAAACAGACGCTTCATCTCCGGTATACCGTCAAGCACACCGTAGTTACGGCAGTCAACACCGTTTTCAGAGAAGCACTTCTCTCTCGGACGAGCCTCGGAAAGCAGCGGCAGGCTTATATCAAGCTGGTCGGAATTGGGTTTTCCACGCGAAAGATCCAACGATAGCTTCAAGCTGACGAAGCTCTCATACTGCGCCTTAAGTTGAGAATAAAGTTCACTTTTTTCATCTTTTGTTAAGCTTTGATAAGTACTCATTGTATATCCTTTTTGCATAAAATTCATTTGAAAAATTCAAATTTCTGACATTATGCCTTAAATTTTCTTCTATTATAGAACAAAATGAAAGATTTTGCAATAGAATTTGCAAAAATATTTTCTTTTCTCCATATTAAACAACACGGAGAGGAAATAGAGCGGTTTTTTTGTCGTGCGTGCCTTGACAAACGCTAATAATTATTATATAATTTATGCTGATGAATTGTTATTTGAAAGGACTTTATCAAAAAAATGGCACAGAATGACAAAAAATTCGTTGAGCAAATTACCTCTATGGATGAGGACTTTGCAAAATGGTACACCGATATTGTAAAAAAGGCCGACTTGGTTGATTACTCAGGAGTAAAGGGCTGTATGATAATCCGCCCCTACGGTTATGCAATATGGGAAAATATTCAGAGGATACTTGATGGCCGTTTCAAGGAAACAGGCGTTGAAAACGTATATATGCCTATGTTCATACCCGAATCTCTGCTCACAAAGGAAAAGGAGCACGTTGAGGGCTTTGCGCCTGAGGTTGCCTGGGTAACTATGGGAGGCAGTGAGCGTCTTGCAGAAAGACTTTGCGTACGTCCGACCTCGGAGACGCTTTTCTGCGAGCATTACGCTAATATTATCAAATCCTACCGTGACCTGCCCAAGGTTTATAACCAGTGGTGCTCGGTTGTAAGATGGGAGAAAACCACACGTCCCTTCCTCCGCACGAGAGAGTTCCTGTGGCAGGAGGGCCACACAATGCACAGAACCGCAGAGGAGGCAGAGGCACGTACCGTGCAGATGCTGAACGTTTATGCAGACTTCTTTGAAAACGACCTCGCTATGCCCGTGCTTAAGGGACAAAAGACAGACAAGGAAAAGTTTGCAGGCGCAAACGCTACCTATACGGTTGAAGCGCTTATGCATGACGGTAAGGCGCTTCAGGGCGGTACGTCGCACAACTTCGGTGACGGATTTGCAAAGGCTTTCGACATTCAGTTCCTTGACAGCGACAACAAGCTCAAAAATCCCCACCAGACCTCTTGGGGTGTATCCACAAGAATTATC
>JAZOWX010000037.1:0-2064 GCA_045659405.1 Eubacteriales bacterium
GAGAGTGTTGTGAGGTTTACACGATAACGTTCATAGGAGTAAAAATGAAAAACAAAACCTATTCTTTGCCAATAGCGATGTTAGCAAAAAAATTCTATTGCCACAAGTGCGGTGAAGCCCTAATAAAACATCCAAACACAAGGATAGTAAAGCGTGGCGATGCCGACTACAAAAAGCACAGCAGAATCGGTCATCGAAGAACGCATTTCGTGGGTGACATTGAAGTAACCGAATATGATTTAAAATGTCCCGCCTGCGAAAATATTACTCCTTATGACGAACAGTGCATTATTGAAAAAATTCAAAAACAACTGAAAAAAAATATACTTTCGGACGAAGAAATTCTCGATGCCAGAGGCAAAGTAGAATCTGCAATCGATAAAAAAGAAAAAATACTGAAGGTGATTTTTACCGTAATTGCCTTAGCATTCGTTGGGTTTATCCTTTATAGTAAAATCAAATCGGGAGATTTTTCTCTTACATTTTATTTTTAGAAAAACAAACAGGAGCAATAAAATGAACACTACAAGCAAAAGACACCAAGTTAAAGAGCTTATTTTAGACTTCTTTTTCGTTATTTTTGCAGGAGCCGTTGTCGGTACGGCATACTATTTTTTCCAGAACAGTAACGGATTTGCACCCGGTGGAGTCGGGGGACTTGCTACAATTACGTATCATTTCCTCGGAAATAAGATAAGCTGGTCAATTCTTATGGTGGCATTCAATCTGCCGATATTCGTGCTTGTAAGTGCATTCATAAACAAAAAGCTCGGCTTGATGCTCAGTATCTATATGCTTACACAGTCATTTTTGCCGAAGCTTTACGAGGCTCTCGGTGCCTCTCCCTACTGCTTTGCAAACAACGGCAGTGACTTTAATATTCTCTTTGCTTGTATCGCAACGGGCGTAATTTCGGGCTTCGGTTTTTCCTTGATGCTCCGCCGTTTCGGTGCAAGTGGCGGTACTTACGGCATTTCCGCCCTTATAAAAAAGCTCCGCCCCGATACCAATATTGCCTATATTTCCTTCATTATGGATGCAAGTGTGGTATTTATCGCGTTTTTTGTTTACGGAATGAAGATAACTCCCGTAATGTGTACCCTTATCAACCTCTTTATCGCAAACTTAATCGTTGACAAAGGACTTGGCGGTATTAAGGACGGCTACAAGTTCGAGATAGTCACAAATGAGCCTAACGAGCTTTCTGCCGAGCTTATGAAACGCCTCAAGCACGGTGTTACCGAAATAAGCGTACACGGAATGTACTCGGACACCGACAAATATATGCTCGTCTGCATCGTCAACAAGCGACAAATCGGTGAAATGATGAAAATACTTAAAAGCCACCCCGAAACCTTTGCAAGCTTCTCGCGAGTAACAGAGGTTTTCGGAAACTTTAAGAGAAAGGTCTAATCCCCCACAAATGAAACTTTTGCTTAATGCTCTTGTGAAATTCATATTCGGTGTAGTGGCGATATCACTTTTGCTGTTTCTGCCCGCAGGAACATTCTTATATCCTCATGCGTGGCTGTTTATGGCGGTGCTTTTCATACCCGTTGTCATAATGGGTGTCGTACTCTACCTGAAAGCGCCTAAGCTTCTTGAAAAAAGACTCAGCGAAAAGGAGAGTGAGGGCACTCAGAAATGGGTGGTTGCCCTCTCGGGACTTATGTTTATCGCGGCATTTGTCATCCCAGCGCTTGAGTTTCGCTTCTTTGGTGCATCGGTGCCGAAGTGGTGTGTTATTCTTTCGGCAGTTATATTTCTTCTCGGCTATATTATGTTTGCCGAGGTGTTGCGAGAAAATGCCTACCTTTCGCGCACAGTTGAGGTGCAAGACGGACAAAGCGTTGTTGACACGGGGCTATACGGCATAGTCCGACACCCTATGTATGCGGCAACTCTTCTAATGTTTATCCCTATGCCGCTTATTCTTGGTTCGTTCTGGGGTCTTATTCCCCTTGCCGCCTATCCCGTGATCATCGTTGTGCGAATCATAAACGAGGAAAAGGTGCTTACAAACGGGCTTCGTGGCTATGATGAATACAAAAAGAAGGTAAAATA
>JAZOWX010000038.1:0-5435 GCA_045659405.1 Eubacteriales bacterium
TTTCAGGATTTTTAGCTGTCGCTTTTTCTGAACTTGCTTACAATCCGCTCACCGAGCGCATCAAGCTTTGCTATTCTGTGAGTAGCGAAATAATTAAATGTCAGCGGCCACAGCAGACCTGCAAATATAACTATCAGGAAATAACGTACCGCACGGGCTACGTATTCGTTACCGAAAAGAGCTGTAAGCGGCGCTGAAAGTCCGCTTTTTATACCGAGAACCACCAAAAGGCCTACAACAAGCTTTACTATCTGGAAATACCACGGAGCATCGGTGCGGAAATTGGTGAATTTTCTGTCCAGGAAATACACGGCAACAAGTCCTGCGGTACAGCCGAGAAGCGTTCCTGCATTTTTCATTCCGCTCTCAAGATTATGAGGGTCAAGCCCCTCCTTTGGCATAATCACCACAAAAAGGACGTATACAACCGAAAGAACGGCACAGCCGATTACCACGCACGGCATATAACGCCTAAAGCTCTCTTCGCTTTTGAATACCGGATAAAAGGCGAGTACGAGAAGCACACCGAGAAGAAGCGAAACCCCGACGTCGAGCGGTGTATGGACACCGAGGTACATTCGTGAAAATGCCACGAGCACTATCATCACAATCGAGAATATTCTGAAGCCGTGTCTTTTTGAGGAAGCCGCAATAGAGCCGAAAGTACCTGTAACGTTTTGCGTATGCCCCGAGGGGAATGAGTATCCGCTTGCCGCCTCTATGGCATTTTCAATAGGCTTGAAATCCGGGTCCCTCACCCAAGGTCTGTCTATTCTGAATATCAGCTTGAGCGCCTGGTTGAGCACCGTTCCGACAAGACCTACGGTAAGAATGTAATATCCCCGTCTTTTATCCACGCACCAGAAAAAGAGTATGGCAACAGTCAGAAATACAAGCTCATCTCCGCAATAGGTTATGAGGGAGAAGAAAAAGTCAAAGACCGGGTTGCGTATTTTTTCGAGTAAGTAAAGAAACTGCATAAAACCCTCCGTTTCGGCAAGAGCCGACGAGGCTTATGCCAGATATATTTGAGTGTAGATGCCAAACCACTGTACGATAGCACCGAAAAGCACAAAGAAATGCCAGATGAAATGCGAGGCGGATCTGCGCATAGCAAAAGGAATGATTCCTATTGAATACACTACCCCACCGCCCAGAATCCACAAAATGAATGCGATATCGCCACGAAGATACATTTCGGGCAGAAGCATAAGACCGCTCCAGCCGAGTATGAAGTAAAGTGCGATGTGCAGACCACGGAATCTTGCAGGGCTGAAAACAGCTACAAGCGTTATACCAAATACTATAACGCACCACTGCACGATAAGAAATGAATACCCGTAAACACCGCCGACGTAGGCGATAAGTATTGGCGCAAAGGTTGCGCCAATCAGCAGGTAAATGCAGGAATAGTCAAACCTGCGAAAAAGACGCTTTACGGCGCTGCCGTGCGAAAAGGAATGGTAAAGACAGCTCATAGTGAACATTATAAAAAGACCTATTCCGTACACGCTGGCACCGACGTATTCCTCTGCCGTATCAGCTCTGATGTACATAAGCACCATAGCCGATACAGCGAGGAGCGCGCCAACACCGTGTGTAACAGAGTTGCCTATTTCCTCAAGCAAAGACCGCTTTGGCGGGTCTATCTTAACTTTGTTTTTGTTTTTCTTATTCTGCTCTTGCATTATAATTCCCCCCTGCCGCAGGTTGCGGCTCACATTGCGAGAAAATTATAACAGCAAAAATGTAAAAAGTCACTCGAAACAAAGCGAATAGCAGGTAGAACTTCTATCTACCGCATATCTACCAAGAGTAGAATACAAACAATAGTTGTCGTTTTCGCTCTTGCGGTGCTGATTTTTTCTAATTATAGTTTATAATCCTTGCCTTTTCTGTACTTTGCCAATATAGTCAATGCAACAGGCAAGCTTCCGCATAGCGACACAGTCCAAGTAATGGGATAACAAATATAAAGCATAAAGGGTGTGGGATTCAGGGGGTAGAAAGCAAGCATCCACAAGAATCTTATACCGACAATTCCCACAAGAGAGTTTATCATCTGATACGTAGTGTATCCAAAGGCTTGCATAACACCGTTTGAAATCTGAAGCGCTGCAAAGATGATTGAACACCACATTCTCATATCAAGACCGATTATTCCAAAGTCAATCGAAGCTGTTTCTCCGGGTATAAAAAGCGCCACAAGCTCTCTGTCAAATATAAGAGCCAGCGCTGCGATAATCGCTACAAAGCCACAGCCGTAAAGGTACATCTGCCTTGCTATTTTTATACTGCGCTCACGGTTGCCAGCACCAATATTCTGACCTATAAAGGTTGCTGCTGTTTGCATAAGCGGTGCGGTTACGGAAAAGAGGAACAAGCTCTCTATATATCCTGCCGCTGTGTTTCCCGAAATTGCATAGTCTCCGAAAGAATTTATCGCAGATGCGATAAGCACGTTTGAAAACGAGAACGAAGCGCCCGAAATTGCCGATGGGATACCGTAGCGAACTACCTTTTTAAGAGAGTCACCGTGAAGCTTGAACGAAAGAGGAGCGAGTCTGTTTTCGTCACGGAAGCGGACAAGTCTTATCATAAGAAGTGCCGCAGAGAGATATTGAGAAATAATCGTTGCTATGGCAACACCTTCAACGTCCATACCGAAGCCGACAACAAAAACGAGGTTAAGCACAATGTTTACAACACCCGAAAGAGAGAGGTATATAAACGGTCTTTTCGAGTCGCCCATTGAGCGAAGCACGCAGGACATAAAGTTATAAAACATTGCCGCAGGCACACCTATCATATATATTCTCATATACTTCAGCGCACCGTCCATAACGTTGTCAGGACACTTTGTAAGTACGAGCATAGGCTCTGCAAGTACCATTCCAAGCAGCATAATGCAAATGCCGAGAATCAAGCTGAAGGTGTAGCTTGTAGAAATGGTTTTCTTAAGATTGCCAAAATCCTTTGCGCCCCTGTAACGTGCAAGAAGAATATTCGCACCCGTTGCAATATTAACAAAAACGTTAACCAACAGATTTATAATAGACGAGGTTGCTCCGATAGAGGCTACCGCAACAGCACTTGCAAAGTTGCCGACAACGGCTATATCCGCCGCTGTATAAAGCACCTGAAGCATACTCGTTACAATAAGCGGCACAGCATAGGTTAACAGCGAGGCAGGCAGCGGTCCGCAGATCATATCCACATCACCAAACAAGCCTTTGCGAAGCTTTTTCGTTTCCTTGGTTAGCATTTTTAACTCCTTTTATAATCAAATATCGTAATTTTTTCCATTTTTATAATTTACAAGCGTAGGTATAATTTTTACACCGTCTATAATAACGACCAGAATCCACGAAAGAGGATAAGCGATAAAAACAGCCTCGGGTGTATTGAAAAACGGGAACACAAAGCTTATCCACAATGCCCTGAATACACACAGCGCCATTATCGAAGAAAACATCTGATATCGGTTCATTCCGAAAGCCTGTAAAACCGATTTACCAAGTCCGTGAAGCGCCACGATGAAGCTTGCTCCCATAAGATACGTATTAGCAACAGAAGCGAAAGCCAAAGCCTCTTCGTTACCCGGAACAAAAAGAGTTAAAAGCGGCTTATGGAAAACGAGTCCGATGATACCCATAAGAGTAAGAACGCTTACCGATATTACGTAACAGTTTTTTATAACACGCAGAGTACGCACCCTGTCGCCTGCCCCTAAATTTCCGCCGACGAAAGCAAGTGTCATCGACTGCATAGAGGATGAAAAGACGCCTACGAAAACACTTTGCAAATTATTTGCCGCAGATTTACCTGCAACAGCGACGTCTCCAAATGAATTTATAACGCTCGTTATTTGAGTGTTTGAAACAGCGTAGGCTAAATTCGCCACAGCGCAAGGTATGCCGTACCTGAAAATTTTCTTAAGCATATCAAAGCTGAACTTCATTTCCGTGAAGTCAAGCCTTCCGCTTCCGTCCATTTTTATCAGTCTGATAAGAAGCATCAGGGATGCTACGTACTGCGATATTACCGTAGCAACAGCAACACCCGCAACATCCATAGAAAACGCTATTACAAAAATAATATTAAGAACAACATTCAAAACACCCGACACCAACAGATACAAAAGCGGACGTCTTGAGTCACCCCTGCACCTCAAAATACAGGACATAAAGCTGTAAAACGTAGTTGCGGGAACACCCAAGAAGAATATCAGCATATAAACTGCGGCATCAGCGATAATGTTTTCAGGGCAGTTGGTTAGCTCTAGCAATGGATAGGTTAAAAGCATTCCCCCCTGCCGCAAACAAAACACCAATCGAAATGCTGGAAATAAACGAAGACGAAACGAGTTGCTTCACCGAGTGCTCTTGTGCAGCACCCATATATCTTGCGAAAAGCACGTTTGCGCTGGCAGCTATTCCGTTGAGCAAGGCGAGAAAGAGGTTTGTAAGCGCAGCCGTTGCTCCCACCACCGCTATTGCCTGAGTGCTTGAAAAGTTTCCTACGATAATAAAATCTACCGCATTATAAAGCGATTGAAAAAGATTAGTAAAAACCAGAGGAATAAGATATACGATAATGGACGAGGGTAATTTACCGCCGATAATATCTACGTCTTTCGCAAAAAGTCTTTTTTACTACCGCTTATCATTTTATCACCCAACAGCGAATACAAATCATAGCCTTTCAAATTAGGTTAAATTTTATGTCTGTTTCAAAAAACAAAACACGTCAAACGCACATTCGGCGTACTGCTCGGTTTATGGAGCAGCACGCCGTCACTATGTTTTATTTAAGAAGATTTTCTACACAAGCTCTTATTCTGTCGCACTTGCAATTTGCGAAGAAGTACTCGCTGAATTTAGGTCCTGCGATAGCGCCCTTCACAAGGTCTCTGTCAAGGTTTTCGAGAATATATACGATATCGTTGTGAGTTACCTTTTTAACCTCGTCGAGAATTTTCTTGTTTCTCTGCTCGGGTACGGCACGCTCACGGGGATAACCAAGTCCCCACTCGGATACGAAGAGCTTTTCGAATACGTACTGCAAATTAAGCTCACAGCCCCAGCCCCAGCCCTTTGCAAAAGGCATTGCGATTGCGTTACCGTTATTTACCTGCGTAAACTGATAAGCATCTGTGGGGTCTACAACGTGTCCGCAAAGAACACCGGGGAAAGCATTACAAGCAAGCATTGCACCCTCACCCGTTCCGCAACCTGTAATTACAAGGTCACAAGCGCCCGAATTAAGAAGGATTGCAGAGAGAATACCAATCTGAACGTAGGTAAGCTGCTCCTTATCCACGGCTGAATACATACCGTAGTTAAACACCTCGTGTCCCATAGGCTCAACTACTTTTTTAAGAGTGTCGCATATAAGCGCATTTTTATCCGCCTGGCTGTTTTCGTTTATAAGTG
>JAZOWX010000039.1:0-2037 GCA_045659405.1 Eubacteriales bacterium
CCGCCCGGGTTGGCACTGCCCGAAGCGTTGGAATGTAAAGCAAGGTGCAGACCGTAGTTACCCGCGTTGGATTTACGCACGGAAGCGCCCACCGAGCCTTCGGGGTCGTTTCTTGTAAAAGAAATTCCGCTTGCCGAAAGATAAGGCTCCATCAGGTCGGCAAGTATATTCATGTAATACTCTTCGTTCCCTTCCCCATCGTAATACAGATTATATTCCTGGGTGGAAGGGCTTAAAAATAAATTTGGCATTGCAAAAACCTCCTTTTATCTTAATATATGTATATGCCGCCAAGGAGAAATATTTTATAAAAAACATTAAAAAGTTGATAAAACCTATTGACAAAACGTTTCCTACGTGGTAATATGCTTTGGACAAAGAAGTTGGAGTTTTTCTCCTCACCCGCCGACAAGGTGTCAGGCGCGGTAAATAGTTTTCGTATCCCGGTTAACGATATGGGTTTACGTTGCTGTGCTTTTTTGTTTTGCACAGCTTTTTTTATTTAAAAAAAAGCGTATTTAACACGGAGGTGTATCAGTTATCAGCACTAAATCGTTCATCAACGATGAAATCAAAGCAAGTGAAGTCCGCCTTATAGATGCGGAGGGTAATCAGATCGGTATTGTTACCATCGCACAGGCACGTCGCCTTGCAGAGGAATCCGGACTCGACTTAGTCGAGATCGCTCCCGAAGCAAAGCCCCCCGTTTGCAAGGTAATGGATTTCGGTAAGTACCGCTTCGAAAAAGAAAAGCGGGAAAAAGAAATGAAGAAGAAACAGCAGACAGTAGAGCTTAAAGAGCTTCAGCTGAGATGCCGTATCGACACTCACGATTTCAACACCAAGCTTAACAAAGCGCACGAATTCCTTACAAAAGGAAACCGCGTTAAAGTTCTGGTTAAGTTCTTCGGCAGAGAAATGGCACACACCGAAAACGGACTTACGCTTTTGCAAAAGTTTGCAGACGCTTGTGAGGAACAAGGTGTGGTTGAAAAACCTGCCAAGCTTGACGGACGTAACATGATAATGATACTTGCACCGAAAAGAACGGCAAATAAACGAAAGGAAGATAACAATGGGCAAAATTAAGACACACAAGGCAACAGCTAAAAGACTTACCTGGACTGCCGGCGGCAAAGTAAAAATGGGTCACCCCGGCCACCGTCATAAGACCGGTCTCAAGACCGCAAAACGCAAGAGAGCGCTCCGTAAGGCTTCTTATGTAAGCACTACCAGAATGAACGATCTCAACAGGCTCATCCCTTATTCCAAATAAGGTAATATCATTAACGGAGGATAAATCGAAATGGCAAGAGTAAAAGGCGCTCTTTCTACCAGAAAGAGAAGAAATAAAACCTTAAAGCTCGCTAAGGGCTATTGGGGCGCAAAAAGTAAGCATTTTAAGATGGCTAAGCAGGCCGTTCTCAAGAGCGGTAACTACGCTTACGTTGGCAGAAAGCAGAAGAAGAGAGATTTCCGCGCTCTGTGGATCACCAGAATTTCCGCACAGTGCAAAGTTGAAGGTATCAACTACTCTCGTTTCATGAACGGTCTTAAGAAGAGCGGTATCACCCTCAACCGTAAAATGCTTGCAGAGCTCGCAGTTTCCGATAAGGCTGCTTTCGCAAAGCTTGTTGAAACCGCAAAGGCTGCTCTGTAAAGTATTGACATAACAGAAAGTTTTTGGTATAATAACCATATTACGACAAAAATCCCGTCAGGTACGGAGGGAGGGACAAAAATGGCTGAAATCAAGGTTAAAGAAAATGAGAGCATAGACAGCGCCCTTCGCAGATTCAAGAGAAGCTACCTCAGAAGCGGTGTTCAGGCAGAACTCCGTAAGAGAGAGCATTACGAGAAGCCCAGCGTAAAGCGCAAGAAGAAGTCTGAGGCTGCAAGAAAGCGCAAGTATAAGTAATTTAAAGCTTTATAAAGCTCAGAAGGTGAGGATTTTGTCCTCACCTTTGTTTTTTGTTAATATTCTTACGTGTTCCATATACTTGACAATAGAACCTGCGTTGTGGTAAAATGGATTTA
>JAZOWX010000040.1:0-12906 GCA_045659405.1 Eubacteriales bacterium
GTTTACTCTTGTCGGCTGTTTCGGTGGCGAGACCGGTGGCGAGACCGGTGGCGAGACCGGTGGCGAGACCGGCGGTGAGACCGGTGGTGAGACCGGCGGCGAGACCGGCGGCGAGACCGGTGGTGAGACCGGTGGTGAGACCGGTGGCGAGACCGGCGGTGACCACAGCCACAACGGTACTATTATTTGTGAGGACTGCGGCGCGGCTCTCATTTCGCTTGAAGGCTTCGATTTCTCTGCTCTTGAGACTATCGGACTTAAGCTTACGGACGTTGAAGCTATTATGCTTGATGAGGATTATCCCCATAACTCCGCAACACTTACAATGGAGGGTGCGGAATTTTACGTAACTCTTGACGAAAACGATGCGCTTACCGGATACGGTTACGCAACGCTCAAGACTACGTACAAGAATATTCCCGTAGCTCCTACTTTTGCAAACGTTGTTCTTTATATTGAAAACAACGTTATTTACGTATCAACTGACGATACTCCTATGGAAACCGAATTTGATAATAGCAAATACTATTCAGCTATAGACATTTCAAAGGTTCCCCAGCTTGCAAACGCACAGCAGGCACTCGTAAATTATCAGCCTATGGTTGATACAATTCTTGGATACGTTGAGGAAACAATCGCTCCTATCTTCGCAGACGTAGACCTTGACGATGCAATCGACGCTATCAACTCTGTTGCTACAAAGTACAGCGCAGCGTTTGTAAACTCGCTGTTCGTTGTAACAGAAAACAATGACGGTACAGCTACCGCAACCTTCAGCCTTGAAGCTTTGAAGGGCTGGGCCGAGATCGTTCTTACCAACAACATCGCAGCTCTTATCGACATCGTAGCAGGCGAAGGCACTGTTGCTGATATTGAGGCTGCTCTTACCGACGAAAAGCTTTACAACTACTCTGTTGCCGAGCTTATTACTTACATTGAGGAAGACCAGGGCATTGACCTTGTAGAGCTTCTTGCGGCTATCGACGGACTCGTTGCTCTCGTTACGGGCACAGAGGAAGCTACGCTTGAGATGCTTATACCTATGCTCGCATCTATGATGGGCGCAGAGATTCAGCTCCCCGCAGACTTTGACCTTGACAACTATCTTGAGGATGAGACCTTCCTTGCATTCTCGGTTAAGGATGCTGTTGCAATGATATTCGGTATGCAAGACGACCCCGCAACAGAGGATGACGAGGTTATCCTGGCTGTTACAGGCATGATAGCTCAGGCATTTGACTTTATCGAAGAAAATACCGTTATTGACGTTATTTCCAATATGAATATGGGCGGTACGGTAGCTCCGAATCCTCCCGCCCCCGACAACTTTAACCCCAAGCACACAGCTCCCATGTCCGACACAGAGAGCGATCCCGTCGCTGATATGCTTGAGAGCTTCAATATGGCAGTAGATATGGTAGCAGAGCTCTTCTCTGTTGAGATTGCGATAGATGCAAACGGCGCTGTAACCTCTATAACCGTCACAGCTTCGATAGGTGAGCTTCCGCTTCCCGTAGCTATAGCAAAGGCGGCTTACGACTTTACTGTTGTTATAACCCCCGAGAAGATTACGCTTGATTACGAAATGACTCTTGATGAGATTGACATGACTCAATCCTGCATTATGGAAATAATTCCCGGTTATACCGTAGCTGTTGATGCTGAAAAAGCGGCAGCTATCAAGGAAAAAATTGATACTATATCGGATAAGGCAACTCTTAATAATATCAAGGCGAAATGGGAAAGCGGTACAAGCTACAAGGTTATAGACGATCCCGATAACGAGCGCTTCTTCATAATAAGCATTAATTACAACATCGGACAGAAAACCACTACCAATGAAAAAGACCATAGTAATTCGGTAACAGAATACTTCGTAGATTATGTTTATATCCAAACCCTTTACGTTATAAATTACGCAGACCTTGGCGGATACTCCTGGAACGTAACGACCGGCTGCAATAACATCTGGGAAGTCTCGATAAACGTAGCGGCTCAGGTTCTTCACGAAAACATTTATTTGGACATTGATTCCAACGACGTTTATGCAACCCACGATGCCGCTGTTGCATCTATCTGGGAAAATCTGGCACCCGCGGCTATTGAAGAGTATGCTTTGCGCGTAGTTGTAGCCGGTGAGTATTATTTCAACTTCCTTTACAACACCGCTACCGATACGCTCGATTATGATACCAGTTATCACCAAGATAACAACGGTAACTACTACATGCTCGGTCACCATTACGTAAAGCAGAACAGCTCCACAGCAGGTGACGATTGCCTTACAATCTACCACACGGATTACAAGTGCCAAAACTGCAACGCAACTTACGTTCGATACTGGACAAACGGTCATAGCTACGGTATTGATGCAACTTATAACGGCGATATGGAATTCGCCCTTGAGGGCGGCTGTACAAACTGCTCCGAGGTAGAAACCCAGGATGTCGGAAGCATTTATTTCGAAACCACCGAAGATGTAACAATAGATGCAACTTCGGACTTTAAGGGTATTTTTGGCTATTCCACTCTGTTTGCGTTCACTTACACCGTTGATGAGTATTCAACCTTCATCTTCAACCTGAAGGACGAATATCTTTCCTCCGTTTACTTTACGTTTTATAAGAAAAACGCTGATGGCGCTTATAGTTACGATAGAGCTCTTACCGTCCACAATGCCGGCGACTTCCCCCGTGATTTGGTTGCCGGAGAGTACTACATCGTAGTACAGGCGTACTTCCAGAACTATCAGGCTAACGACATGATCGGTGAAGGCGATAAGATTGAAGCAATACTCAAACTCACCAGAAAATGATAAAACAATCAAAATAATATTTTCACAGCCGAACCTGCAAGCGCCAAAAGCACTTGCGTAGGCAATAAGTGATAAATCCCAAGAGGCACACCTCACAGTGAGGTGTGCCTCAATTATATTCCAAAACAAGCTCAAAATGTGTTTTTATCGGGTGAATAAAATTCATTTTTGTGGCAAGAATGTATTACCGAGAGCCAATATCAGCAAAAAACGCTGCAATAATTATTGGCGGAAAACGGAGGACACAAAAATGAAAAGTCTGCTTTTTTCGATTTTTACAATACTTATAGCAACTCTGCTTATAGCACTACTGCCCACAGAGGCGGAGGCGGGGATATACAACGACACGATAAGGATACATATTCTCGCAAATTCGGATAGCGAGCGTGACCAGCAAATCAAGCTTTTGGTGCGTGATGGGCTCCTTTCGGAATACAGCAATATTTTTAATGATACCACCGATATAAAAGAGGCGGAGAGCGCACTTCGAAAAAATCTTGCACAGATTGAAAAGAGCGCATCCGAGTGGGTTTCGGAATTTGGATATACCGCCACGGCGTCAGTCGACGTAGAATGGTTTGACACAAGGTATTACGAGGGCTTTTCCCTGCCTGCGGGATATTATTTATCGCTTATAATTGAGCTTGGCGAGGGGGTTGGTAAAAATTGGTGGTGCGTTATGTATCCGCCAATGTGCCTTGATGCGGCAACAACAGTGGGCGGTGGTTACAGCGATGCGGAAAATGATTTAATACTCGGAAAATACAAGGTCAAATTCAAGATTTTAGAGCTTATTTCAAAAAGCATTCCCAAAAAATAAATTTTATGTTGATTTTACAGCTGTAATGTGATAAAATAATTAAGCAGACATAACCTATATATAAAGCTGACGAAGCGGTATAAAAAGACAAGAGGGGGTGACACCGTTGGAGAAAAAAAGTGGCGACAAAATCATCGCTGAAAACAGAAAAGCAAGGCACGACTACTTCGTTATCGAAGCGTATGAGGCAGGAATCGAGCTTTTCGGTACAGAGGTTAAATCGCTCCGCGCGGGCGGTGTCAACCTTAAAGACTCATATTGCGATATAGACGGCGGGGAGCTGTTTGCCCTCGGTGTACATATCAGCCCGTATGAGCAAGGCAACATATTCAACCGTGACCCTCTGCGCCCAAAGAAGCTATTAATGCACAAAAGAGAGATAATGAAGCTCACGGGTCTTACATCACGAGAGGGTTACACGCTCGTGCCGCTCTCACTCTATTTCAAGGGCTCACACGTCAAGATGTGCGTTGGTCTTTGCAAGGGTAAAAAGCTTTACGACAAGCGTGATTCAATAGCCAAGCGTGACGCAGACAGAAATATCGAGCGCCATATGAAAGAAAAGTATTGATTTATACACAGCTTAATTCAGTATATATGCGACATAACAAAAGAACTGCCCCCGAGCTAAAGTCGGTGGGCAGTTCTTCGCTTTTTTACTACCGTATTTATTCAAGCCTACCCCTGAGTGCTCGCATTGCATTGAGTATTGCAAGCATTGCGACACCAACGTCGGCAAAGACGGCAAGCCACATATTGACGTAGCCAAGAGCGCCGAGAATAAGGACTAGCGCCTTTACCGCAAGGGCAAAGATTATATTCTGTTTTGCAATAGAGAGTGTTTTTCTTGCTATTTTCACAGCGTCGGGGAGCCTGTCAAGATTATCCGACATTATTACAACGTCTGCCGACTCGATAGCGCTGTCAGAGCCTGATGCGCCCATCGCAATACCAACGTCGGCAAGCGTGATTGAGGGTGCGTCGTTTATTCCGTCACCGACAAATACACAGCCACGCCCACGCCCGACAAGCTCGCTTATTGCATCATATTTATCCTTTGGCAAAAGCCCTGCTCGCACGTCTGTGATACCAAGCTCCAAAGCGGCTAGCTCTGCAGCCTCACGCACGTCACCCGTAAGCATTACAAAATCTGTTGCGCCAAGCGCCCTCAAAGAGGTTATCGCTCTGCCGGCCTCACTTTTCACACTGTCCGAAAGAGATATGATGCCGACAAGAGTATCGTCAAGCGCTACGTATATATGAGTTTTTGCGGCGGTGCTTGTGCAAACCTTTATGCCGTTATCAGCCATAAGTGCGGCATTTCCTACCAAAAGCCGCTCCTCGCCCCACTTGCCGACTATTCCCTTTCCCGATATTTCCCGAATTTCTTCTGCGGGGGTGTAGTCACCTGCCGCCGCCTTTATGCATTCGGCTATCGGGTGATTTGAGCCGTATTCGGCAGCTGCCGCAAGCGAAAGAAGCTCATTTTTTTCCATACCGAAGCTTTCTATATCCGATATATTAAGCTTACCTGTTGTAAGAGTGCCGGTTTTATCAAATGCGAATATTTTCGCACGTGAAAGCGGTGACATTACGTTTCCGCCCTTATATAATATTCCGCGTGATGCGGCGCATCCGATACCCCCGAAAAATGCCATCGGCACGGAGATAACCAGCGCACACGGGCAGGAAAAGACAAGGAATACCAGCGCACGATATAAAGAATCTGTGAAAGAAAGCCAGGAAAATACCGCAGGCACTATGGCTATCAGAAGCGCCATAATTACCACGCTCGGCGTATAATACCTTGCAAATTTCGTAATGAAATATTCCTCACGAGATTTGTTTTCGGCTGCGGTTTCTACAAGCGAAAGTATTCGGGATGCCGCAGAGTCCTCGGCTATGCGCTCCGCCACGGCAAACAACACACCGTCAAGCACAACCGAGCCGCTCTCAATTCTATCACCGACAGATACCGATTTCGGCAGAGCCTCGCCTGTAAGATGCGCAGTATCAAGCTGCGCCTCGCCGCCCGTAATAACACAGTCAACGGCAACTCGCTCACCCGGTCTTATAACGAGAATATCACCGACGGCAACGTCCTCGGCAAAAATCGTAATCTCCAGATTATCCCGTACCACAACAGCCTCATCGGGGCATATATCCATAAGCGACTTAATTGATGCGCGCGAGCGTTTAACCGCAAGTCCCTCTAGATATTCACCAACAAGGTAAAACAGCATAACTGCACAGCCCTCACTGCCCTTGCCGATTATCATAGCGCCAAGAGCGCCGAGTGACATCAGAAGCTTTTCGTCAAACATATCACCGCGCAAAATGCCCAGCACAGCGTCGGAAAATACACGAAAGCCGGAGAATACAAGCGTCAGCGCAAAAAATACGTATGCCGCTACGCTAAAGGATAGCATATCCAAAACGAGCGCTATGGCAAACAAGACAAAGCCGCATATTATTTTTACCAAATCACGGCATAAAAACTCGTATATGCGTTTCATTTTATTTTTCTATTTTTACGCTGCGCGAAAACTTCTTTGCATATTCACGGCAGATATCAAGCACGTCCTTTTCATCCCCCGACGCTTCAACCGTAAGCTTCTCTGTAAGATAATTAATTTTTGCAGACGTGATTTTTTCGTCCGCCTCAATATCTGCGGCAAGCTTTGCTGCACAGTTGGGACAATCAAGGCCCGTGATGTTAAATTTGAATTTCATAATATGTACCCCACAAAAAAATTATTCGTTTATATGCTCAAGTCCCTTTTCGATTATGTCACGTACGTGGTCATCGGCAAGAGTATAAAAGACGTTTTTACCCGACTTTTTATAGGTTATAAGATTGCTTTGGCGAAGCACCTTAAGCTGATGCGATACGGCAGACTTTGTCATACCGAGAAGCTCGGCAATGTCGCATACGCAAAGCGGCTCACCGTCTATTGCAAACAGTATATTTATCCTTGTTGAGTCACCGAGAATTTTAAAGAAATCCGAAAGCTCGTAAAGCGTTGACTCGCTCGGCATCTGTACCGACCTTTGCACAAGCTTGCTTTCGTGATGCTCACACGGCTTTATCAAATCCATATCGTTATGCTTCATATTTCCTCCAAGGCTCTATAACGGTTGAATGGTTGTTCAACCGTTTGTATTATACAACAACAGCGTCGTTTTGTCAATAGATGCCCGAAATTTTCTTTAATTTTTCTTTACTTACAGCGCATTATGTGCTAAAATATATCAGGAAACCGATTTTCTATTCATTTATAATTTAAGAGGCGGAAAAATGAAATTACTTGTGACAATTCCCGAGGGGGCGACAAGAGATGAGTTTCTCACAGAGGAAACGAAAGCTCTGCTCGAGGAAAATTTTGAGGTAAAATACAACGACCTCGGCAGAAATTACACGGCAGAGGAAATGTACCGTGCCGCAGAGGATGCCGAAATTGTTCTCACCGGCTGGGGTACACCGACGTTTATCGGCGGACCAACAGAAAAGAACAAGACTATAAAGCTTATTGCGCACACAGCGGGAAGCGTTGCAGACCTTGTTGATGAGAAAATATACGAGCACGGAATAAAGGTTGTCAGCGGTAACAGATTTTTTGCCGAGTCGGTTGCCGAGGGGACTGTCGCTTATATGCTGTCAGCACTCCGACGAATCCCCGACGACGTTTTTGATATGAAAAACGGTGTTTTGTGGAAAAGCACCGAAAGCCGCCCGACACGAGGTCTTATCGGCAGAGATATCGGAATCGTAGGCTTTGGAATGATATCAAAGTATCTTATACAAATGCTGAAGGCATTCGGAGCAAGGATAAAGATTTATTCGGCATATCCTATTGACAAAGAATATCTTGCCTCGGTGGGAGCTATCCAAGCACCGATTCAGGAGGTTTTCGGATGCAGTGTGGTATCTGTGCATTCGGCACTTTCCGAAAGGACAAAGGGCATGATTGGTCGTGAGCTGCTTGAGCTTATGCCTGACGGCGGTGTATTTATCAACACATCCCGCGGCGCTATCCTGCGTGAAGAGGAGCTTATTGAGGTCTTGAAAAAGAAGAAAATCTTTGCACTTCTTGACGTTTTTGAAAATGAGCCGCCCGAACTTGACTCGCCCCTGCGCTCGCTTGACAACGTATATCCGATACCGCACAGAGCAGGGCCTACAAACGACAGACGCCCCTACATCGGCAGGGGAGTTGTACTCGATGCTATAAGATTTAAAAACGGTGAGGAGCTTACCTGCGAGATAACACCGAGCTATGCAAAGCGTATGACAAAAAGCACAAGCAGAATAAATTCAAAATAACAAAATAGGCTATCAAGCGTTGATATGAAACCCTCAAAAGCATATAAGCTTTCGGGTTTACCTCACGTTTATGATAGCCTATTTTTTATCAAAAAAAGACAAAATATTGCAAATTTGCAAATGTTAGTTTCCTTTTTTGCAGGATTTTATTATTTTCTCTATTTTTCTCTTAAGCGACACAAGACAAAATCTCGGCAAATAAAACACCTGCACAACAAAGCCGTAAAAAGCAAAAGCTCTTGTTTTTGCAGAATACTGCTTCCCGCACCTGTTATACCTTGTCAGGATGCCGACAGCAGAAGCCTTCGGGACGTATTCTTTTTTATAAGTGTTATCGCCGCGGATTATATACCCATCACGGTAAAAGCCTATAACACGGTGAAGTATATATCTTCCCTCACGCTTGTACAGCAGCACGTCGTATTTTTTGACAGGCTCGGCGATTGGAAAAACATACACGACGTCACGCCCCGCTTTAAGCAGCGGCCTCATACTGACGCCGCGTACAACCGATGCATAAACACCGTGCTCGTCAAGTATGCTCTCTATAAGACCGCCATTGGCGGTATAGAACTCGCTCATTCTTCTGTCAGACCGTTGTCAACAAGCGATTTTACAAAGCGCTCGGTATCCGCAAGTGCGATATCCTCGGATATCTCATACTCTTTGACAAGCGCCCCTGCGAGTGCAGATACGTCTATCTCGTTCATTTTAGCCGCCAAGCCCCACAAAAAAGCGCCCGTGTCATTAAGCTTTATCATACACGGAAGCTCCTTTGCACGAGCTCCCACAGCCACCGCTACGTGAAGCCCGCCAACCTTTTGTATAACTACGTCGCTGATTATTTTCATACCTACACCGCCGGAATTTATTTTTTAAATTAATATCTGCTACGGTCAAAAAGCCGATTTTTTTCGATACTACTTTATTGTAACATAAAAGAGGCGCTCTTTCAAGCACAAATTTTAATTTATTCAATTCTTATTCGACAAATTGTTTTTGGAGTATATGCTATTATTATTTTTGTGTGCCGTATCAAAAATCGGCAGCATTCATAAAATGTAACGAGCAAATCTAAAAATAATATTTGAAAGGAAAACAGCATTGATTATACATACAGTTGGTGAAAACGAAGCCCTGCGTGATATTGCCAGAAGATATAACACCTCACCGACACAGCTTGCCGAAAGCAACGGACTGAGTGAGGGGGAGCAAATAATTGTAGGTGAGGAGCTTATAGTGCCTATACCGACACGGACGTATACTGTCAAGAGCGGAGATACGCTTGCGGCAATCGCACGTCGTTTCGGTGTGAAAAAGCAGGAGCTTCTCTCGATAAATCCCTCGCTTTCGGGAAAGGACGATATCTATCCCACACAGTCTATCGCGATAAAATACGAGAGAGAAAATCTGGGTATGGCGGCGGCAAACGGATATCTTTGTCAGGACTGCCGTACCGATGACTTTTACCGCACGCTTCCCTATCTTGTTTACATTACGCTTTGCGGTGCAATTACCGACGGTGAAAAGGTTTATCCCCCCAAGCGTTGCCGTGAAATCGCCACGGAAATCAAGCACCACGGCAGATTGCCGCTCTTGCGGATTTACGATAAAACGGACGGCTCGTTTTTGGAGAGCGAAACAAAACGCTCGAATTTATGCGACAGCATAATAGACACCGCAACAGCCGAGGGCTTTTGCGGTGTGGTAATCGCATCAAATATATCCTGCTCCGACAAAAGCTATTCCGGCTTTTTATTTGAGCTTCGAAAAAAAATGATAGGTTCAGCTCTTATACTGCTGACAGAGAGTCACGGTGAGTGCAACTCTTGCGCAACAGAGCTGACAGACGGAAACATACTCGTATATTCGAAAATCGACGATACGAAAGACCAATCCTTCGAGGAGTGCGAAGCAAAAATGCTTCATAGCTATGCCGAGCGCTCGGAAAGCTCAAAGACCTTTGTGGATTTGTGCGCTCACGCATTTAACCAAAGAAATTATATTCCGCTAAAAAAAGCCAGAGCCGACTGTCTTTCGCTCGGTGCGAGGATAAAAACTAACCAAAATACACTCATATCAAGCTATATCGGCGCAGATAACACCCCCGTATATTACGAGTCGTTGTCAAATATAAAAGCCAAGCTGCAGCTGATAGGTGAGCTTGGCTATATGGGTATAAACGTGGACATATCAAACGTGCCGACAAGTCATCTGGTTATGTATCACATGATGTTCTCACCGGTGTTCCACACCTTTACTTATTCTGATATATAATCCCTCACACGAAGCGGTATTGAAAGTCTTTCTGAAATATCAAAGCATTTTTCAAGCTCGTCTTCTGTGAGCATCTCTTTTACAACCGAAAATGTCACGTTTTTATATCTTTTGTTTACATTTTCCGCAAATTTCAGCATTCCTGCAAATGCCCTGCCCCTAAATTTTGAATGACACAGCTCTTCATATTTTTCGTCGTTTGGCGCATTAAGGCTTATCGAAACCTTGTCAAAAACACCGAATTCCACAGAGGTATCATAGCCGCATAAGAGGTCTGCGTGACCGTTGGTATTGACTCTTATCGGCATTTTCGGATAAAGCGCTTTAAGCTCCTTTGCGACGAAAATCATATCCGAAAGCCGTACCGTCGGCTCTCCGTATCCGCAAAAGACGAACTCCGTAGCATCATCAGAATACAAAGCGGCAATAGCCGAAAGAATTTCTTCCGCACTCGGCTCATATTCAAGCCACAGACTATCTGTTCCGTACGCACCATCACCGTTATTCCTTATACAAAAGCTGCAGCTGTTTGTACAGCGATTCGTCATATTGATATATATACCGTCTTCTACTTTATATGCGAAAAGTGTTCCTTTTTTCATAAACCGAAAAACCTCCCTGCATTGCTTTCGGTAAGCTGTGCGCATTCTTCCTCGGAAATACCGAAAATTTCCGCAAGCTTGCGGTTCGTATATTCAAGATATCCCGAATGATTGAGCTTACCTCTGTTAGGATGCGGCGCAAGATACGGGCAATCGGTTTCTATCATAACAAGCTCGTGGGGGAGAATTTTCGCTACCTCTGTTGACTTTTTTGCATTTGTAAAGGTCAAAACTCCCGAAAAGGATATCATATAACCAAGCCTCACAAGCTCCTTCGCCATTTCGACACTTCCCGAAAAGCTGTGAAGAACACCTCTGACGTCGGGGTACCTTTTAATCATTTCCAGCACGTCTGCATGAGAATCTCTGTCGTGAATACATACGGGCAAGGAAAGCTCCCTTGCAAGCTGCATCTGCATATCAAAATACTCAAACTGCTTTTTCTTGTCGGTATCGGGATAGTGGTAATCAAGTCCTATCTCTCCGATAGCAACGCACTTATTTTCTTTATCGAGTATCAGCCGCTTCACAAAGTCAACTGCATCCTCGGGGCGCTCGGTAAGATAGGTCGCATCGGTTGGATGTATACCGAGTGCGGAATACATTTTTTCGTATTTTTTCGCCTGCTCAATAACCGATAAGCAGTTGGCGGGGGCGGTGGCTACATTGATAATACCGCACACCGATTTTTCAAAAAGCTCATCTAAAAGAGCAGTCGCTCCGCCGGGGTATTCCTCGGCGAAGCGGTTGTCATAGTAATGCGAATGTGAATCAAAATATTTCATCAGTGTATTCTGTCTCCAAGCTTTGCGCCCTCGTCAAGGAACACAACCTTTACGTCATCCTCACCCGATGCAAGTATCATTCCACGGCTCTCTACACCGCAAAGCGTTACCGGCTTAAGGTTTGTGACGAGTACTATTTTTTTGCCTATAAGCTCGTCAGGCTGATAGAATTTGGCTATACCCGAAACAACCTGACGCTTTTCATAGCCGAGGTCAACCATAAGCTTCAAGAGCTTCTTTGCCTTTGGAACAGGCTCGCACTGAAGAATTTTAGCTACACGAAGCTCAACAGAGCCAAACGTGTCTATTGTAATTTCAGCCTCGTGCTCCGGCTCTTCGATGGGAGCAGCCGCAGCTATTGCAGCCTGTCTTTTTGCTTCCTGCTCCTCAAGGAACTTTTTCTCGTCTATTCTCTGGAAAAGAACCTCGCCCTCGCCAAGCGCCTTGCCTGACTCAAGCGCACCAAACTCGGCTACGGTTGAATAATCCGTCTTATCGGTGCCAAGCTGTGCAAATATCTTCTCGCTTGTTGCGGGGATATAGGGAACGAGAAGCACAGCCGCTACCCTTATCACCTCAAGAAGATTGTATATAACCGTCGCAAGTCTTGGGCGGTCGGATTCGGATTTTGCAAGTATCCAAGGAGTGGTTTCATCAATATACTTGTTTGCACGGCGAAGCATTGTGAATATCTCGTCAAGCGAATCGGCAACGTGATATTCGGACATAAGCTTCACGGATTCGGCAATGCGTTTTGCAACCTCACCCTTCAAATCACGGTCAAGCTCGGTTTCATCTGCGGGCTTTGGAACGATTCCGTCAAAGTATTTCTTTGTCATAGCGTGAGTACGGCTGACAAGGTTACCAAGGTTGTTTGCAAGGTCGTTGTTATATCTCGATATAACGTTCTCGTAGGTTATAGAGCCGTCAGAGCCGTAGGGCATCTCGGAAAGTGCGTAATAACGCACACCGTCAACTCCGAATACATCTGCAAGCTCATCGGCAAAGACAACGTTACCCTTGGACTTACTCATCTTATCCTCACCGAAATTAAACCACGGATGTCCGAACACTTTTTTAGGAAGCGGAAGTCCGAGCGCCATAAGGAATATCGGCCAATATATGGTATGGAATCTTAAGATATCCTTACCTATGATATGAACGTCGGCAGGCCAGTACTTCTTGAATTTCACGCTCTGCTCCACATACGACTTATCAGGGTCATAGCCGATAGCCGTTATATAGTTTGTGAGCGCAACAAGCCATACGTAAATAACGTGCTT
>JAZOWX010000041.1:0-25809 GCA_045659405.1 Eubacteriales bacterium
CCCACTCTGCCATTCTAATATACGGCAAATTACAAAAAAACACTTTTATATACTTTAAAATAAGCAATTTTACATATGTCATCTTTAAGAAACTTCATATTTATATCAGATACTGTATTTTTCCGACAATACCTTCGTAAGTATTCTTGCCGACGTTATTTGTATAAGGTCGTCCGTGAGCTTATCTGCGTTTCTTTTCAAAATGCTGCCACGGATACATACAGATTCGCCATATTCGGTTTCTTCCTCTCTGAAGCCACTTTCGGAAAGAGTAGGCAAAATTTTCTGATAATCCGAATAGCTGCACTCAATAGAAAGTTCGGTATAAGTGTCATATACCACAATTTCAGCCGCACTCAACGCACCGACAGCGCTGGCGCTGTAAGCGTGAACAAGTCCGCCCGTGCCAAGAAGCGTTCCTCCGAAATATCTCGTAACCACCACAACAACATCCGTACAGCCACGTTTTCTTATTGCGTCAAGCACGGGCATTCCCGCAGTCCCCTGCGGCTCGTGGTCATCGCTAAAGCGCATTGTTTGATTTTCTCTGATCACGTATGCGTAAACGTGATGTCTTGCATCCGGATATTTCTTTTTAACCGAGGCTATAAATTCAATGGCTTCCGCCTCGGTTGAAACCGGCTTTGCCTGACCTATAAAGACGGATTTTCTATCCTCGTACTCGAAAATACCTTCTTTTCTAACGGTTATATAGCTTTCCAAATTTTATTCCTCATTTATCATTTATATATCCGGAATACAGACCGAGGCCTCGTTTATCAAGCGTAACGTCGAGCGAAATCCCGTTATCGTTATAATCAACAGAATGAACCGTATAATTATCATAAATTCTGCTGCACAGATTCTGCTCGGTGTACGGCACTGTGATCCTTACCCTTTTCTTCCCCATAGATATAGCCGACGTTATTGCATCAAGCAATTGCTCCGCTCCGAAACCGCATTTTGCGCTTACAAGCACACAGTTTTCTTCCTGCAAATCAGGCAGCACGTCGAGTCTGTCACACTTATTATAAACGTATATTATCGGCTTGTCCGCAGCGCCAAGCTCTTCGATTATTTCCTTTGTAACCTGAAGATGCTCTCTTACCTCGCTGTCGGTTATATCGCAGACAACAAGCAACACGTCCGCATATCTAACCTCATCAAGAGTAGATTTAAAAGCCTTTACAAGATGATGCGGAAGCTTACGGATAAAGCCTACGGTATCTGTCAAAAGAACGCTGTCTCCGTTTGGTAGCTGCATTTTTCTCGTTGTCGGGTCAAGCGTTGCAAAAAGCTTGTCCTCGCAGAGGACACCTGCATCTGTAAGATAATTCAGAAGAGTTGATTTTCCGGCATTTGTATATCCTACAAGCGCAAGTTTAGGTATTCCGCTTCTGTCTCTTTGCGCCCTCATCACCGCTCTGTTGTTTTCCATTTCACGAAGACGTGATTCGAGCATGGAAACCTTTTCCTTCAAATGACGTCTATCACTTTCGAGCTTACTCTCACCGGGGCCTCTCGTTCCGATACCGCCACCCTGACGGGAAAGCTCCTTTCCACGGCCAATAAGTCTCGGTGCTGAATATTTGAGCTGTGCAAGCTCTACCTGAAGCTTACCCTCACCGCTCACAGCATGAAGTGCAAAAATATCAAGTATCAGCATACTTCTGTCGATAACTGAAATACCGTCACCGAGGTCGTTTTCGAGGTTTCTTATCTGCGCAGGTGTAAGTTCAAAATCAAACACCACAAGCTCAATATCATTATTCTTACAAAGCTCTGCTATCTCGGCAACCTTACCGCTGCCGATACAGGTCCTCGGATCAAAGCTTTCCTTTACCTGTATTACCTTTGCAAAGCATTTACCGCCTGCGGTTTCAAGAAGCCGCTCAAGCTCGTCAAGCCCACGTTTTGAGAACTCCGTATCCTGCGTCCGCTCACAAATTGAAACAAGAATCGCATAATTTATTTTTTCCATAACAACTCACCTCCGTTTGATGAGAAAAAGAGCGATGGATACACAGCGCTGTGACTATCCATCGCTCTTTTTTGGCAATGATTACTTATTGTTATTTGCCATTGCAAGACGCTTCTTGAATTTCTCAAGACGTCCGCCTGCATCTACAAACTTCTGCTTACCTGTATAGAAAGGATGGCACTTGGAGCAAATTTCCACGTTCAGATCACCCTTAACAGAATGAGTAAGAACGGTAGCGCCACAAGCACACTTAATGGTAGCTTCCTTGTATTCGGGATGTATTCCGGCCTTCATTTTAACACCTCTTAACATAGTTATTCATTTTCACAAGCAGTATTATAGCACACATTTTTTCATTTTGCAATAGTTTTCATAAAAAAATTATAAATTATATTTTTTCTTCAATTTTTCTTTTGAGTCGCAGCATAATTTTCTTTTCGATACGTGAAATATAGCTTTGAGATATGCCAAGCTTGTCGGCAACCTCCTTCTGCGTAAGCTCACCGCCGCCCGAAAGTCCGTAGCGCATTTCGATTATTATTCGCTCACGGGCGGGCAGCTCGGTCACGGCATCTCTTAAAATACGTCGCTCCTCTTCATCCTCCATATTACGCGAAACAACGTCCGCCTCGCTTCCGAGAATATCAGATAGGTGCAACTCGTTACCATCCCAGTCTACGCTAAGCGGCTCATCAATAGAAATTTCACGGCGCTGCGAGGAGCTTTTTCTTATAAACATAAGAATTTCGTTTTCAATACAGCGAGATGCATAGGTTGCAAGCTTTATATTTTTATCCGAATTAAAGGTTGAAATTGCCTTTACAAGCCCTACCGTACCTATTGAAATCAATTCCTCTATACCCGCACCCGTATTCTCAAATCTTTTGGCAATGTAAACAACAAGGCGCAAATTATGGACTATCAGCTTATCTCTGGCATAGGATTTATCAAGATTTGCGAGCATATACTCCTCTTCGGTTGCCGAAAGCGGCGGCGGCAGAGTTTCGCTTCCATTTATATAATATACCTTGTTCCTCTTGAAAATACTCTCAACAAGGCTGAATAATTTTGCTTTTATTCCAAAAAGAAAACCTTGATTACGTAACATCTTCGATTGCAGACGCAGGCAGCAGCGCTTCGTAGCCTCCGTACGTTCCTCCTTCTTTGTCTATGGCTAAAATCACGTCTATTTCTTCCTTTTTTCCATTTTCGCAGAGCACCCTGACGCTGCTCGGCCTTATTCCTATCAGTATTTTCACACCGCCCTCGCCCGAAAGCGGTATAAGTCTTATGCGTCGCTTAACGTCAGCGGGAAGCTCATAAGTTCCCCCTGAAATAAGACTCTTTGGCATAAAGCGCTCGGCAAGCTCTTCCTTTATCAGCATTATAGGCTTCATATCCATAGGGTCTCGCAACAAATTCCCACTGTCTACAAAAGCACCGAAGCTGATTTTTTTATCAAGAACAGAAACCTCGACCTCTCGGTTTCCGTGCCGCCCCTCGGATGTAAATATCGAAATAAACAGCTTGAATACACCGACAGACAGTAAAATCACGATAGCAATTATTAAAAGGCTTCTGTTTTCCTCCGCACCTTCAAATGAAGTTAAAATTTCATACATATACTTATCGAGCAAGGAATAGCCGAAATAAACCGCACCGCCGATAAGCGTTTCAAACACAAGAAAGGCAAAGAAAAATTTAAACCGCCTGAAAAACGAAACCTCCTTTACCGAAATTATAGCTATTACAAAGGAAAAAAGCAGTGCTGATATAAGCTTAAATATCGGTATATCAATGAATATAGCAAGCGTTGCAAACACCGCCCCCGCCACAGCGCCAAGAACAAGCCGCAACCGCGTCGTAGGCACGGAAGAAAATGACACCGCAAAATATATAGCAAGTATATCTACTGTGAAATTTATGAGAAAATAAACGTCAATATATAAAGTCTGCATAAATGCGCCCCAAAGAACAGATTTTGCCGTTTTTGAAAGCCACCGAAGATTTCGATTATTTCACCCGACAAGCACATTTTAACACACAACAGGTGAAATTGTTGTCGCTTTTGGGTGGGAAGAAAATTCTTTTATCTGTAAATTCAAAGGGACAGCCCATACAGGCTGTCCCAAAAAGTCATATTTTATTATTTAAATGAAGACTCGATTATATCGGCGGCTCTTTCGAGATAGTCACCCTCAAAGAGCTCGACAACGCCCTTATCACATTGAGATGCGAGTCTCGGGTCAATCGGCAATTTTGCAAGAACTGCGGTGTTATTCCTTGCCGCAAGCTCATCTATATGGCTTTCACCGTATATTTTAATCACCTTTCCGCAATCGGGGCATACAAGATAGCTGTAATTCTCTACAAGACCAAGCACCTTGATATCCATAAGCTTTGCCATATTTACAGCTTTTTCAACTATCATTGAAACAAGCTCCTGCGGGCTGCTTACAATAACGATTCCGTCAAGCGGCAGACTCTGGAATACAGTCAGCGGAACGTCACCTGTTCCTGGAGGCATATCGACGAACATATAATCTACCTCGCCCCAGACAACGTCAGTCCAGAACTGCTTTACAGTTCCCGCTATGACAGGTCCTCTCCATACGACGGGCTTTGTTTCCTCGTCTACAAGAAGATTAAGGCTCATAATCTCGATACCCGTTTTTGTTTTCGGGGGAATCATTCCATTTTCATTTCCCTCAACACAGCCAACCGAAAGACCGAAGGATTTCGGTATAGACGGACCTGTGATATCAGCATCAAGTATTGCTGCCTGATAGCCTCTTCTTTGCATAGTGACGGCAAGCATAGATGTAACGAGCGATTTTCCGACACCGCCCTTGCCGCTCACAACTCCTATAACACGCTTAACCCGACTCGCCTTGTTCTGCGGCTCAAGCAGCGATTCCTTTGAACACTTCTGTTTGCAAGTGCTGCAATCATGTGAACATTCTGCCACGATTTTTATCTCCTTTTTTCGAAAAAACAATCAAATTGAATCTATCTCAATAGATTTGTTCTTTATTTGCAACGATATACCCGAGAGCTGTTCATTATAACTGTCAATCATAACAGAGGCGATTTTATCCTCTATATTTCTCTCGATGTATCTGCGCATATTCCTTGCACCATACTTTTCCGAATAGGACTCCTCTGCGATAAAGTCAAGGCACTCGGGTGTATAAACAAGCTTAATGCCACGCTCTGCGAGATGCTTTTTCAGCTTGCCGAGCATTATGTCGGCAATTTTTGCAAAGTCACTCCTATCAAGATGTCTGAAAGCGATAATCTCATCAATTCTGTTTATAAATTCAGGACGCAAGAAGCCTGAAAGCGCCTTTTCTACCCTTTCCTTTTCACGCATCTCTCTATGCTCTGCGAAGCCTGAAATGGAATTGGAATTTTCGCTACCCGCATTTGTTGTCATGATAATTACGGTATTTTCAAAACTTACAAGTCTGCCTTGAGAGTCCGAAATTTTACCGTCATCAAGCACCTGCAAAAGGATATTGAGAACGTCAGGATGCGCCTTTTCAATCTCGTCAAACAAAATAACCGAGTACGGTCTTCTGCGAATTTTTTCGGTAAGCTGTCCCGCCTCATCATAACCGACGTATCCGGGAGGCGCTCCTATAATTCTTGATACCGAATGCTTTTCCATAAACTCGGACATATCAAGCCTGATAAGAGATTCAGGCTGCTTAAAGAGGTCGTCTGCGAGTACCTTAACAAGCTCTGTTTTTCCAACACCGGTAGGACCTGCAAAAATCATAGAAACAGGGCTTCTTCTATACGAAACCCCCGACCTCTTTCGTCTTACCGCACGGACTACTGCCGAAACAGCCTCACGCTGCCCTATAATCTTCTCGGATATACGCTCTTCAAGGCCGTTAAGCACACCAAGCTCTCCAACGTCTATATCCGACGCAGGAATACCCGTCCAAACCTCAATAACCTTACGCAGGTCATTAACCGTAAGCTTCAGGCTTTCCGTGATCGGAATAAGCTCCTCAAGTCTTGCATCAAGCCTGAGCTTTTCGGATTTCAAATCCGCCATATCCTTGTAGTTGCTCTCGGTCTGACCTTCAGGTGCTTCAAGAGCAGCCTGAAGCTTTGCGGTCTTATCATTCAGCTCGATAAGACGTTTTTCAAGACGGAGCTTTTCGTTAAGCTCGCTCGAATTAAGCGCCGCTTTAGCGCAAGCCTCATCAACAAGGTCGATAGCCTTGTCAGGCAGGAATCTATCCGTTATATAGCGCTCCGAAAGAATAGCCGCCGCCGTAGCAACCTCATCAGACACATATATATTATGGTAGCTTTCGTAGTATTTTTTAATGCCTTTGATGATTTCAACAGTATCGTCAACAGACGGTTCCTCAATCTTCACAGGCTGGAAGCGACGCTCAAGCGCACTGTCTTTTTCGATATGCTTTCTGTACTCTTTGAGCGTTGTTGCGCCTATAACCCTTATTTCACCGCGAGAAAGTGCGGGCTTTAGCAGGTTTGCGGCGCTCATACTGCCGTCAGAGGTTTCACCGGCACCTGCTATATTGTGAACCTCATCTATCATCAATATGATATTTCCCGCTGCTTTTATTTCTTTGAGAAGCGCAAGAATACGTGATTCGAACTGACCTCTGAATTGAGTACCTGCAACGAGAGCTGTCAGATCCATAAGCCATATTTCATAACCTATGAGCGCCTCGGGCACACGTCCCTCGACTATACGCTGCGCAAGCTCCTCGGCTATTGCGGTTTTTCCGACACCCGGCTCGCCTATAAGACAAGGGTTATTTTTCTGACGTCTTGCAAGTATCTGTATAATTCTGTCAATTTCTCTGTCACGGCCTATTATTCTATCTATTTTCCCATCCCTTGCCTTTTGGTTAAGGTCGGTACAATATGTTGAAAGCATCTTTTTTGAATTGTCTTTTTTTGCAGCATCCGCATTTTTTTCTTTTTTGGAGCTACCCTTTTCGGGGGAAGAAAATCCAAAAATCTCTCCAAGATTCATCGTTGGAAGCTTGCCGCCCTCTGAACCGTCATCAGATACCGCATCAGGAAGTCCCGCCTCTACGTTTTCCATAAGAGAATCCATCTGCTCGGACATATTCTGGATTTCCTCGGGACTTATACCCATTTTGGAAAGCATATCGTTAACAGGCTTTATACCCAGCTCTCCTGCGCATTTTAAGCAAAGCCCCTCGTTAAATGTTTTCCCGTTTTCCATACGGGTGATAAAAACCATTGCGGGAAGCTTTTTACACCTCGCGCATCTTTGTAAACTCATTTAAATTACCTACTTAAAAACTTAATAACAAATCTATTGGATTAAAGTTGCTGAAGAATTCATATATGAATCCCGAATCAAAGTCATATCCTATAAAGCCCATAACGAACTCAGCCACAACTACGGCAAACCATGCCACGATAACCGCAAAAGCCGCACCGAATATAAAGCCAAGCATCCTGTTTATAACTCCGAGAAGTCCTGAACGGAAAGTCATATCTATAAGCATAATGACAAGAGTCAAGACAATCTTTGCGGCAAAGTAAACGGCAATAAAGGATACAATAATTCCAATAACGTGGACAATCTGATCCGTAAGTTTTCCTACAATAACGTCAACGATGCTCAAAGCCGAGCCTTGCGCCATCTCTTCAAGATTGATTCCCAACATTCCCGCTGCCATCTTCAAAAGCGTCGGTAGCTCGGAGGATATATTCTCCGGTGTGAGGTTTGCGCAATTTTCCTGCAAAAAGTCCTTTAGCTGATTAGCTATCGGAGTTTTTATTAACCCCTCTACAAACTCTACCGATATATAGTTGCAAAGACTCCACGCCAAAGCAAAGGAAGCGAAAAATTTTACAGGTCTTGCCACCGTTTTAACAAAACCTCTTTTAACACCGCTTATCACTATTATAGCCATAACAGCTACAAGTACGATGTCAACAATAATAGAAGGTATCATAAACTGCTCCTTGATTAAACTGATTAAGATAATTATACATCATAAAATTTTGAGTGTCAATAATCTCTCACTTAAATATAACGTTTTCAGGCGAGAAAATGTTTGATATTCTTCCGATGACCTCATTTGTCGGATTTATCTTCATATCCTTGGAAACTGAATATTTTCCGCTCTGTGTATCGTATATAACAACGTCGGTATCACCTCTGTTGAGAAGAGATATTCTGTAAAGCTTCTCAAGCCTTTTATCCTCAAGTCCGCATACCCTGACAAAAAGCCTCGGCTTCTTTTGCTCTGAATTTTTCTTCAGACTGCTCCCGTAATCCGCATTGCTTATCAAGGGCGACACCGAGGATAGGATGATTTTAACTCCGTCCTCCTCATCCTCCGACAAATTTCCCTCAATAAGAACCGCACAATCCTCGTCGAGCATACTTATGAAGTCGGAATACTGCCTTGCAAAAACAATAACCTCGATTTCACCATACTTATCATCTACGGTCAAAAATGCCATAGTTGAACCGTTTTTAATTATTTTGGTCTTTTTCGACGTAATAATACCCGCCACTTTTACTTTGCTCTTATCGCGGTAGGTCTGCTGTGACTCTTCGCCATCCTCACCGAAATCGGAAATTATATCGGATATCCTGTCAACACCGACAGATGAAATATGCTTCGAGTAGTTGTCGGTCATGTGTCCTGAAAAATACATTCCCGAGCTTTCCTTTTCGATAATGAGCAGCTCTTTTATAGAATACTCAGGCAGGTCGGGATACTCAAAGCCCTGCGGTATATTCTCTCCGTCGGATGCAAACGAAAACATATCCATCTGTCCTGTAACGTTGCTGCGCCGCCTTTGCTGCTCACCGTCCAAAATCGACTCGTAGCAGGAAATAAGCGAAGCTCTCGTTATTCCAAGCGTGTCAAATACACCGCATTTTATAAGCGACTCGAGTGTCCTTTTGTTAAGCTCAAATGCAGAGGCTCTTGAAATAAAATCATCAAACGAGGCAAATTTGGCACGTTGCCGCTCACGTATTACCGAAAGAGCAAGCTGCCGTCCGACGTTCTTTATTGCCAGAAGTCCAAAACGGATATTTCTGCCATCTGCTGTAAAGTTTTCTCCGCTGAGATTTATATCAGGCGGTAAAACGCTGACTCCGAATTTCTGCGCATCGGCTATATATTCCCGAAGCTTTGTACTGTTATCGAGCACACTCGTCATAAGCGATGCAAAATATTCGGTAGGATAGTGCGCCTTAAGATATGCGGTTCTGTAAGAGATAACAGCGTATGCTGTAGCGTGACTCTTGTTAAACGCATATTTTGCAAAGCCCACCATATCGTCAAAAATTGAGTTTGCGATATCGGCAGAAATGCCGCGCACACCGCAACCGCAAATAAAGTCGTCACGCTCGGCAGCCATAGCCTCCGTCTTCTTTTTCGACATTGCACGACGCACTATATCGGCTCTAGCATACGTGTATCCCGCAAGCTTTCGGCAAATCTGCATTACCTGCTCCTGATAAACTATACAGCCATAGGTTACGTCAAGTATATCGGAAAGCTCGGGTGTTTTATAAACAGTCTTTTCGTTTCCGTGCTTTCGTGCGATGAAGGTATCAATTGAATCCATAGGACCCGGACGGTACAGAGCGATACAAGCTATTATATCCTCAATCGTTTCAGGAACAAGCTTTGAAAGCACACGCTTCATTCCTCCCGATTCAAGCTGGAATATACCGTCTGTTTTTCCGGCTGACAAAAGCTCAAACGTCGCCCCGTCATCAAGCGGAATTTTATCAATCTCGAACTTCGGTGTATGCTTCTTTATCGCCTTTACCGTATCATCTATGATTGTAAGATAACGAAGTCCCAAAAAATCAAATTTAACAAGACCAAGCCTTGCATCGGTGTTCATATCAAATTGAGTTACAACACCCGTTCCGCTATACGAAAGCGGCACGTACTCAAAGGTCGGGCGCTCTGTTATTACAACTCCTGCTGCGTGGGTGGAGGCGTGTCTTGGCATTCCCTCTATGCTGCGGCTTATGTCTATAAGCTTTCTGACGTCAGACTCGCTCGAATAAAGCTCACGAAGATCCTTCGTTTTGAGAGCAGAATCTATCGTAGCCGTCAGGGAGTGAGGGATAAGCTTTGCAACGGTATCAACACGCGCATAAGGCATACCGAGCGCTCGTCCCGCATCACGTACTGCGGCTCTTGCGGCAAGAGTACCAAAGGTAACTATCTGCGCAACCTTGTCCTCACCGTACTTTCTCTTTACGTAATCAATGACCTCTTCACGTCTGTTAAAGCAAAAATCTATATCAAAATCCGGCATCGAAACTCGTTCGGGATTCAAGAAGCGCTCAAAGAGTAAATCAAATTCAAGCGGGTCTACGTCGGTTATTTCAACGCAGTAAGCCACAAGGCTTCCCGCACCCGAGCCACGTCCGGGGCCTACGGGAATGCCAACAGCCTTTGCATAGCCAACAAAATCAGCTACCATAAGGAAATAGGCATTGAAGCCCATAGTATTTATAACGTCAAGCTCATATTCAATCCTTGAAACGTACTCCTGCTCGGAATGCTTTTCAAAGCTTACCCTACCGGCTTTCTTTCTTTTTTCAAAACCGAGATAAGCCCCCTCACGGAGCTTGTCCTTGTGAGAAAGTCCGTCGGGCGACTTAAAATCAGGAAGATGAAGCTTGTCAAATTCAAAGTCGAAATTGCATTTTTCGGCTATTTTAACCGTGTTTTCAACAGCTCCGGGGAAAGCGGCAAAAAGCTTTTCCATTTCAGCTGTTGACTTGAAGTAAAATTCATCTGTTTCAAAACCAAACGGTCTGCCGTCGGTTATAACGTTGTTTGTCTGTATACACATCAGTATCGCCTGCGTATCAGCATCACGGCGCTCAAGATAATGAACGTCATTTGTCGCAACAAGCGGTATTGAATATTTTTCCGAAATAAGACGTAAGCCAAACGAAACCTTAAGCTCCTCGTCAATTCCGTGGTTTTGGATTTCAAGATAGAAATCGTCACCGAAAATAGAGTGCAGCTCCTCTGCGGCAGCCTCTGCCGCAGGCATATCACCCGCAACTATGCATCTTGGCACTTTTCCCGCAATACAGCCGGAAAGAGCTATAAGCCCCTCGTGGTATTCACGTAATAGCTCCATATCCACTCTCGGGCGTGAATAAAATCCGTTTATAAAGCTCTGTGAAACCATATAACAAAGATTTCTGTAGCCTATCTCATTTTTTACAAGAAGCACAAGATGATTTCCCGAGCTATCACCCCTGCCGTCCTTATCAAATCTTGAACGTTGCGCTACGTATACCTCACAGCCTATGATAGGTTTTATTCCCTTTTCACGAAGAGCAGTATAGAAAGCAACAGCGCCATACATTACACCGTGGTCGGTAATTGCAACAGCGCTCTGCCCCTCCCTTATAGCCTTGTCCGCTATTTCGGAGATTTTGGTAGCGCCGTCAAGCAGACTGTATTCTGTGTGAAGATGAAGATGTACAAAATCTCCCATAACCTATCCTTTCTGCGAATTGCTTTATATGCTTTCGCCAACGGTTTTTTATTTATCTTTTTTCAGTGCTTCGTTTGCAAACTTTTCTATTCTTTTCAATCTGTGCGAAAGCCCCGGCTTTGATATCGGGGGTGTATGAAGAAGCGCAAGTGCCGTAAGCGAAAGCTCCGGATTTTCATATCGCAGTCTTGCGGTCATCTCAAGCTCCTCGGAAAGAGAGGAAAGTAAATCATTTGCCATAAGCTCGGATATCAGCCTGGCGCTTTTATCGGCAGCTTGTCCCAAACGTCCGAGGTTGTTTGTTTCGCAATTAACAACCCTGTTTACGTTATTTCTTATTTCGTGCTCTATTTTAGCGTTCATAAGAGAAAAAACGGTATTGTTCATAGCCGCATTTGCAAGGAAATCCTCTATTTCTGCACTTTTTCTGAAATAAACAAGCGGCACACCGGCTCTTACAGACAGCTTCGGTGATAAGCCGATAGCTTCAAAAAACTCAAAAAGCTCGGATTGACGTCCCTGCGTGAAAAACTCCAGGCTGTACTGTTTTTCGGGGTCGGAAAGCTTACCTGATGAGAAGAAAATACCTCGCAGATACGCACCCTCGCACGCAGGACATTTTTTTTCAAGAAATGCCTCGAATGATGAAAAAAGAGAGGTTTTTCTATGTGCCGCAGGAGAAGAAAAAGAAAGCATTATCTTTCGTCCACCGCCCACCGGCGTATATATAACCGCACTTTTTCCGTACTGCTCCTTTATAAGCTCCGAAACGAATTCGGCATTCGCACGATTTTCAAGAGATAATACAACGTCATCACCGACAAGAGTCGCACGTGCGGCAAGAACTCCGCCAAGAAAAGCACGTCTGCAACACAAGCTCCTTGGCATTTGCTCTATTATTTCTTCCTTTTGTAACGAAGAAAACGACATCTTTTACTACCTCAAAATTTCTATTTCTTCGGATAGGCATACACCGTATCTTGAATAAACCGTATCCCTTATTTTTTCAACAAGCGAAACAACGTCACGTGCCGTAGCACTGCCGAGATTTACTATAAATCCGGCGTGTTTTTCGGAAACCGCAGCATCCCCTATACGAAGTCCCTTTAGTCCTGCCTCGTCGATAAGCCTTGCGGCATAATCATTCGGCGGACGCTTGAATACACTTCCGAGCGATCTGTATTCTGTCGGCTGTGACTCTTTTCGCCGTTTGGTTATCTCGCTCACTTTTTTCATAACACTTGATTCATCAGCCGATAAAAGCTCAAATGCGGCACTGATAAGCACAAAATTTTCTGTTTGCAGAATGCTTTTTCGATAACCAAAATCCATATCGGCAGAGGAAAGTCTTATTACCCTTTTCGATTTTACGTCATAAACCTCTGCATAAAGCAAAGCATCCGACATCTGCGCACCGTAAGCGCCCGCATTGGTATAAGCCATACCGCCGACACTTCCGGGGATTCCGAAAAGCTCCGGTAAAAGCGAATATCCGTTTTCCATCGCATAACGGATAAGAGCCGAAAAACGCATACCTGCCATAGCAGAAAGCCTGCCGTTTTCTATACTCGCCCCACGCAAAAGCTCCGTGCTGACAAACAAATATCTTTTTGCGCTCTGGCAAATCAAGATATTCGACATAGCGCCAAGAACTCTGTACTCTATTTTCAAGTCCGCAAGAAGTGACATGAGCGATATAAGCTCGTTTTTATCCTTTGGATAAACCGTGTCTGCCTCAACGCCTATTTTTATATAGGATTTTTTCGCCAAGTCCTCGCCATCTTTAAAGGCGATTTTTTCACGTCTTAAAAACTCCCTCAGGTACTCGTTCAAAATCCACCCGTAATTTATTCCTTGCCGTCGAGCATATCAATAGCGGCGGCACGTTGAGAATCTGTTACGTTTATACCGCCAAGTATGCGCGAAAGCTCTGTGATTCTTCCGTCTCGGTCAAGAAGCTTAACCGCTGACTCTGTAACACCGCCAACATCGCTTTTGCTTATCAGAAGATGCTCATCTGCAAGCGAGGCTATTTGTGCGCTGTGCGTTACAACGAAAAGCTGTACACCTGACGAAAGCTCACGCATTTTTATACCGATTTTTCTTGCCGTCTTTCCGGAAACTCCCGCATCAATTTCATCAAATATCAGCGTTTCTGTTCCGTCCTTATCCGCTATCGTGCTTTTGAGCGCAAGCATTATTCTTGCAAGCTCACCGCCCGATGCCACCTTTGAGAGCGGCTGTGGCTCTGCGCCCCTATTGGCGCTTATATAAAACTCAACCTCGTCAGAGCCGAATTTGCCAAGCTTCTTCCTCTGTGCCGAATACTGCTCCTTTATAGATGCAAAGAACACAACCTTCGGCATATCAAGAAAATCAAGAGTTTGCTTGACTCGCTCTTCCAGCAGCTTGGCATATTGAACACGCACGTCGTGAAGCTTGTTTGCAAGTTCCAAAGCAGCTTCGTAAAACTCGTTTTCTTCTTTTTCAAGAAGCATTAAAATCTCCTCGGAATTTTCAAGCGTGTCAAGTTCTGCCTTGGATTTTTCCCTGTATTCGAGAATTGCATCAACTGTAAGTCCGTATTTTCTTTTAAGCTTTGCTATTTTGTCAAGTCTTTCTTCGATTGTGTTGAGCGCATCCGCATCGTCTCCGATACCGTCACAAGCGGTGGAAACTCTCTCGGCAATATCCTCTATCTGATACATAAACTCACGAAGCTTATCCGAAAAATCAGCACACTCCGGCATAAATTCCGAAAGCTGCGAAAGCGAGTTTGCCGACTTATCCAAAAGATTTGCGACGTTTACCTTTTCCGCTCCAAGCAATGCCCTGTATACAAAATCAGCGTGCTTGCTTATCTTTTCGCTGTTTCTGATTTTTACCTTTTTATCTACAAGCTCCTCTTCCTCACCGGGATGCAGACCGACAGAGTCGATATCCTTTATCTGATATATCAGCATCTCACGCAGTCTTTCGCTTTCGGCTGCCTTATCGGTTATCCCAGATATCTTTGCTCTTACAGCTTCAAGCTTTTCGTAAACTTCACCGTAAGCTTGAAGAAGCTCCGCATCACCCGCATAAGTATCCAACAGCTCTATATGATTTGAAACCGCAGTCAATGCCGCAGTATCGCTCTGTCCGTGTATGCTCATGAGAGCTACGGCACAGCTTTTGAGCAGCGATATAGTTACAGATCTGCCGTTTATTTTTGTCTGCGAGCGTCCATCACGCATTACCGTTCTTTGGATAAGGATATTTCCGTCCTCATCAGGATAAACACCGACCTCGCCAAGTGTTAAAGCAGCCGATTCCGAAACACCGCCAAAAAGGCCGCTGACCATAGCAAAATCAGCTCCCGAGCGTATCAACTCACGCTCCGCCTTTGCGCCAAAAAGCAGCTTTATGCTTTCTATGATTACGGATTTTCCCGCTCCCGTTTCTCCTGTCAGAGCCGTAAATCCACGGGAAAAATCTATGTCTATTCTGTTTATTACCGCAATATTTTCTATATGCAGAGATAATAACATATTATTCCTCCGAAATTTTTATGCTCCAAAAACCTCTTTAAGCGATATAACAGCTTCCTCGGCAGACTCGCTGTCCTTCATAACGAGAAGTATCGTATCATCACCTGCAACCGAGCCAACAAGCTTGGGTATATCAAGCGAATCAACACCTACCGCAACAGCGTTTGCTATTCCTGCGAGCGTTTTAACTACAACGATATTTTGAGCCGCCTCTATCATTACAACAGAGGTATGTATAGCCGATTTAAGCACGGGAACGCTCCCCTCAGGCTTTGCCGTGTTAGGGGATATATACTTATAAGTACCCCTGCCTGTTGTTCCCTTTACAAGCTTCAGCTGACGTATATCACGTGAAGCCGTAGTCTGGGTTACGTTAAAGCCCTCCTCGGCAAGCTTTTCGATAAGAGCCTCTTGGGTGTCTATATCGTATTTTTCAATTATCTCAAGAATTTTTCTCTGTCTTTGGGCTTTCATTTTATATCCTCCAGAATACGCATCTTTTTAAATAATGTCGAAAACATACTGTTTTTTGTAAAGGTTAGCATTTTCATTTTTTTATCCGAGGCAAATACAGAGCATCTCTCGCCCTTTCCAAGGTTTTTGAAGAGTCTGCCGTCTGCACAGATATTCAAATCATCTTCCCCGAGATTGGTCACCAAAATATATTCGTCGGATTTAAAGACGATAGAACGGTTGAAGAAGGAATGCGGACAAACCGGGGTTACGACGATTGCATCAACGTCGTGAGATACAACAGGCCCGCCTGCGGAAAGCGAGTATGCCGTAGAGCCCTCGGGGGTTGATATAATAATACCGTCAGCACGGTATTTTACACCGTCACCGTTTTTATTTTCCAGCAAAAATTCGCATATACCGAAGAAATTATTATGCGATATAACTACGTCATTAACGGCAAGATGCTCACAGCTGACGGTCTGCTGTGCAGAAGATACCTGCACCGTCAATAGCATCTTATTTTCTATTTCATAATCGCCATTCAAAAGCTTTTCGAACACGTCGATATTGTCGGGGTCAACCTCTGTAAGATATCCGACCTTACCAAGATTAACACCTATAATCGGGATATTGCGCTCGATAGCATATCGTGAGGCATCAATTACAGAGCCGTCACCGCCGACAACAACGATAAGCTCTGTCGCATCGGGAAAAGCGGTATACGGTGTAGCACCGTTAACAGCCGCCATCGCTTTGTCTATGTATACGTTAAAACCAAGTTTACTTAATTTTGCAACAAGTCTCTGTGTCAGCTTAAGCCCCTCGTCCTTTTTGGGATTTGGCAATACAACAATATTCTTCATAAATTACTTCCTGTTGATAAAGTGTGCAATATATTCAATGTTCCCGTCACCGCCCACAATCGGCGATTCGGTGTGCGCCACGTATTCAAAGCCGCACGAAGCCGCATTTGAAATTACTTTTTCTACGGCTGCAAGTCTTGCCGCCTCGCTCTTTACGATTCCACCCTTACCGATGTTTTCCCTGCCAACCTCAAACTGCGGTTTTATAAGACAGATAAAATCACCCGAATCGGCAAGTACGTTATGAAGCGCCGAAAAAATAAAGGTAGCCGAAATAAACGAAACGTCCATTACCGCAAGATTCGGCTCGTATTCGAAATCCTCTGACTTCATATACCTTGCATTATATCCTTCGATAACCGTTACCGATGAGTTTTCACGCAGCACCGAAACAAGCTGGTCTGTGCCCGAATCAACGGCTAAAACGTGTTTTGCGCCGTGTTTCAAAAGGCAATCTGTAAATCCACCGCTTGATGAACCGATATCAATGGCAAGTCTATCCTGCACGTCAATTTTGAAAGCCGAAATTGCGCCCTCGAGCTTAAGGCCGCCACGGCTGACGTATTTTTTCGAGCTTTTATCTACAATCACGTCCGCATCATCGGATACGTCGTAAGCAGGCTTTGTGACCGTGCGTCCGTCAACCTTGACAAATCCGCCGGTTATAAAGTTTTTGGCATCGGTCCTGCTATCGGCATATCCACGCTCGGCCATAAAAAGGTCAAGTCTCATCTTCGGACGTGTCAAACGGCTTATCGGTTATTATGCCGTCTTCCCCCTCTGTGAGGACCTTTACCTGTCTTTTTGCGCCCTCAAGCTTTTCGTTACACAGCTTTATAAGACCTACCGCTTCTTCGAATGCTGAAAGCGACTCATCAAGCGTAAGCGAGCCAAGCTCAAGCTTCTTTACTATGCCCTCAAGCTCGGTCATAGCATTTTCAAACGTCATATTATTTTTCATTTTTAACCTCATTTTCAACCGATTCTACAACAGCTCCAAGTCTGCCGTCAGAAAGCTTTACCGTAATATTTTCACCCGGAGCAATCACAGCGACACTTGAAACAGGGTTGCCGCCGTGCATTACAATACCGTATCCGCGCCCAAGCACCGAAAGTGGGCTCATAGCATCAAGCTTTCCCGACAAGAGCGAAAGGCTTGACCTATGCTTTTCCAAAATACGCTCTATATAAACAATCAGCTCTTTTTTAAGAGCATCTATTTTCTCTTTTCTTTCTTCAAACGCACCCTCGCCTGACACCTCACGGTATCTCATAACAAGCAGCTCAAACTCTTCACAGCAACGTTCAAGCTTACGGATAAGCGCCCTGTCTATACGCTCCGAGCAATAATCAATATAGCGAAGAAGCTCTGTTTTATCAGGAACTGCAAGCTCTGCCGCCGCAGACGGTGTGGGCGCTCGCATATCCGCAACAAAATCGCATATTGTAAAATCCGTTTCGTGTCCTACCGCAGATATAATCGGTACGTCAGCGGCATATATGCGCCTTGCAAGACGCTCGCTGTTAAATGCCCACAAATTCTCGATTGAGCCGCCGCCCCTACCGATAATAACAACGTCAACAAGTCCTGACGTATCGAAATAATCAATACCTGCCACAAGGTCGCTTTCAGCACCCTCGCCCTGCACCAAAGCGGGATAAATGTAGATATCCGAAAGCGGAAATCTCCGCTTTGTAACGTTCAAAATATCACGAATAGCCGCACCGGTTGTTGCAGTTATTACACCTATTTTTCTCGGCATACGCGGGATAAGCTTTTTATGCTCCTCGTCAAAAAGCCCCTCCTCGGCAAGCTTTGCCTTTAACTGCTCGTAGGCGAGATAAAGAGCTCCTATACCGTCCGGCTGCATACTGTTTACGTAAATCTGATAAGAGCCGTCACGAGGGTAAACCGTAACACTGCCGTGAACGCTTACCTTCATTCCGTTTTCGGGCATAAACTTAAGCCCCATAGCACGGGAGCGGAACATAACGGCACGTATCTGACCGTCGTCATCCTTTAAGGAAAAATACAAGTGTCCTGAGCGATGGTTGACGAAATTCGAAATCTCGCCACGGACGCTCACAGCCGAAAGAAGCCTGTCGGAGTCGAAGGTGTTTTTGATATAATTATTCAGTTCACTGACAGAAAGCGGAGCGCTCTGGCGCTCACGCAAAATAGATATATCCATTATTTTTTCTCCGAAAAATATGCACGCTTTGCAAGCAGTGCCGTGCCAACCGCATTATCCGATGAAAATTCGGGTGCGGAAAAATAAGATCCGCCCTCGGCAAGTATATCCTTTATTATCGAGTTACTCATAACTCCGCCCGCAAAAATGAATTTCGCAGGGCCAAACTGATTCACGTATCCCAAACGCATAAGCTTCAGCGTATTTGCAACGTATTCGAGCGCAAAAGCAGAAACAAGGGCTTTATCTCCCGTGTCCGAATAAAGCTTTTCCGCAAGATTCTGCAGTCCTGAAAGACTTGCGGTAGTATCCTTGACGCTCGGTTTTTTTGACGGAATTTTTTTAGAATTGTTTAGCGCCAGCTTCTCAATTTCAGCTCCTGCGGGAAAGTTTAGTCCCATCATAACACCGATACGGTCAATCGCCTGCCCAGCATTGAGGTCAGAGCTGCATCCTACAATTTCGGTATTGAAGCCGCACTCGCAGGGCGAAACCTTAACAAGCTCGGTAGTACCGCCCGAAACGTGAAAAGCCGCAAAGCTCTCCTCACCGTCAAGTGCCGCACCCGATGAATGGATAGCCGCCATAATATGACCGCACTGATGAGAAAATCGGTAAAGCGGAATACCCATAGCACAAGCTATACTCTGCGCTGCGGCAACACCCGTGAGGAAGCACGGCATATACGAGCCTGTCTCGTTTCTCGGCTTTTCGCTGACACCTATACACAAAATTTCAGACTCGCCTATTATACCGCGAGCCTCACTCATAATATCGGGCAAATTTTTGATATGTGCAAAAACGGCATCCGACTGTCGCAAACCGCATTCACCCTGTTTGACAGGGAGCGGTCTTTTGAGATTGGCGATAACAACACCGTCGCTATCAACTATACCGAGCGAGGTTGTGTAATTGCTGGTATCTATACCCAGAATTATCTGTCTTTTCATTTTTTACCGAGAGATTCGGCAACAGCGTTGAGAACACCGTTAACGAACTTATACGCCTTTTCGTCATCGTACTTTTTAGACAGCTTAACCGCCTCGTTTATGCAGGCGTTTGTCGGTACGTCCTCGGCAAACATCAATTCGTAAACAGCTAAATTCAAAATTGCCTCCGAAACCTTGGAAACTCTTGAGCGCTGCCATCCTACGAGATTTTCGTCTATCTTTTCGGATATAATTCTTTTATTTTCATTAACTCCGAAGAAAACATTTTTCACGTAATCATCACTTTTGAAATCACGGTATTCAACCGCTCCCGCAAATATTTCCTCCGCTACCTCATCTGATTTACACGCACTCTCAAAAAGCAGTAAAAATGCGTTTTCTCTGGCTGTCGATCTGTTCATAATCTTTCCTTTTCTCTTTGATTTACACAATATATTTTATTATACATAATAAATCTTTTATTGTCAACCGATTTGAAGATTTATTGAATATTTTTTGCATTTTTATTCTATTTCAACTTTTCTTTATACTTTCGAAAAACTACTCTTGAAAAAGAGAAAAAGATATGGTATCATTATTAGAGAATGTTTTTTAGGCGGTGCTTTTATGAGAGTTTTTAAGAAATTCGTACTGAATGCGTGTCTGTATTCGGTGCTTATACTCACTCTTTTCTACATTTTTGCAGCTATCTCCGAAATGTCGGATTCTGTTATCGGTATCGGTAAATATTTCACCATTATCGGCTTCGGTGCAGTAATATCTGCGTCTATCCTTATTTTTGAAACCAAGCTGAAGACCGTGCTGAAATATATCATTAACTACGGAGTTTTGCTGTGCGCATTCTGCGTGATTTTTCTCTCGTCGGCATCCGGCAGCGGTAATGCTGCGGCTCGTACGTTTGCCGCTGTTGTACTTTTCACTATTTTCTACTCGCTTGTGCTTCTTTTCCGCTACCTGTTCAGGGTAATATGGGCTAAAAAGGCGAAAAAGTAACTTTTGGAGTGTGAAAAATGCCTATTGTAAGATTTAACGTAGGGGATATTCTTAAGATGAAGAAAAAGCACCCCTGCTCCTCCGATAGCTTCAGGGTTGCAAGAGTCGGCAGTGATATACGCATAATATGCACGCTCTGCGGCAGAGATATAAATATCCCAAGAGAAAAGCTCGAAAAAACTATTAAGTCCGTCATTACGGCAGAGGGAGCGGAAAAATAATGTTTTACTACTTAAACGGAACACTCGCATACAGGGATGCAAATATATGCGTTATCGACTGTGGCGGTGTTGGATATAAATGCACCGTAAGCCTTAACACCTCGTCCTCACTCGTGAATAAAATGGGAGAGACGGTAAAGCTTTACACACACCTTGCTGTAAGAGAGGACGGAATAGAGCTGTTCGGCTTCGGCTCGGAATCAGAGCGTGTATGCTTTAATCAGCTTATCTCCGTGTCGGGAGTTGGCCCGAAAGCGGCTATGAGTATTCTTTCCACTATGACACCCGATAAATTCTCACTTGCAGTATGCACCGAGGATACAAAGGCTATATCCAAGGCGCAAGGTATCGGCGGTAAGACAGCCGCAAGAATTGTTCTTGAACTCAAGGACAAGGTTTCCAAGGATATGATGGGTACTGATTTAAAGCAGGCGCAGATTCCTACCGGCGGCGCTATGGCAGGACCGCTTTCCGAGGCGGCAGAGGCGCGTATGGTACTCGGATATGACAAAAACACGGTTATGCGTACGCTCGGAACGCTTGACACCTCAATAAGCGACGTAGGTCAGCTTATAAAGCTTGCACTTAAGAAGCTTGCACTTTAAACCGAAAGGAAAACCACCGATATGATGGATGAAGTAAGCGAATTTGACTTTGAAAACCGAATTGTATCGAATGAATACAGCTCGAGCGAGGATTCGCAGATAGAAAACGACCTGCGCCCGAAAGTATTGGATGAATACATAGGTCAGGAAAAGGCAAAGGAAAACCTTAAAGTATATATCGAGAGCGCAAAGCTTCGCGGTGAGGCACTCGACCACGTTTTGCTCTACGGCCCTCCCGGTCTTGGTAAAACCACGCTTTCCTCTATTATCGCAAACGAGATGGGCGTAAATATCAGAACAACCTCTGGCCCCGCTATTGAAAAGCAAGGCGACCTTGCGGCAATACTCACAAATCTTTCCGAGGGTGACGTGCTTTTCATTGATGAAATCCACCGTCTTTCACGTGCAGTTGAGGAAATACTCTCCCCCGCTATGGAGGACTACTCGCTCGATATAATCATAGGTAAAGGACCGAGCGCACGCTCTATACGTTTGCCTATCCCGAAATTTACGCTTATCGGAGCAACAACCAGAGCAGGACAGCTCACAACACCGCTTCGTGACAGATTCGGTGTGCTTTTAAAGCTTGAGCTTTACAGTCCCGAGGAGCTTGCGACTATCGTTAAGCGCTCGGCAGGAATACTCGAAATTTCCATAACCGATGACGGAGCATACGGAATTGCATCACGCTCAAGAGGCACACCGAGAATTGCAAACAGACTTCTCAAAAGAATCCGTGATTTCGCACTTGTAAAGGGTGACGGAACAATCACCTCGGAAATTGCTGAATATGCTCTCACCGCCCTCGAGATAGACGAGCTTGGTCTTGACAATATAGACAGACGTATGCTCGAGGCGATAATCAAATTCTACGGTGGCGGCCCTGTCGGACTTGATACGCTTGCCGCAACCATCGGTGAGGAAGCTATCACTATCGAGGACGTGTATGAGCCATACCTTATGCAAATAGGATTCCTCGCACGTACCCCAAGGGGCAGATGCGCAACAAAGCTCGCATACGACCACCTCGGAATCCCCTTTATCCCCGGGGCACAAAATTCACAGCATCTCGGTCAAAAAATGATGGATTTCGATAATTAATCCGAGGCAGAAAATGCATTTTCTAAAAAGCAGTGAGCGTTTACAAAGCTCAAAAACTGTATTTTCGACATAAAAAGCCAAAGCGAAAGCAGAACAAAATCTGCTTTCGCTTTTCTTTTCTATGCCCTTTTTCAAGGCAAAAAAAATCACGTCGAGAGTTTTTCCCGACGTGAAATTTTTATAAAATTATTTTAGTTTAGGATATTTTCCATTCTCAACATCAAGCTCGGAGAAGTCCCAAATGTCCTCGCTCCAGCCAAGTGTTTCGGTGTAGAATTCCTTTGAATTGAGCTGGTTTACGGTTGAAAATTCACCATTGTATCCACCAACGCCAGTTATCAACGAATAACTGTTATTTATCGTAACAGTATCGTCAGGAGCATAACCAACAAGACCACCAACACTTCCGCGATTGCCAGCAATTTCGCCGGAGTTAACGCAACAATCGATCTTTGAACTCTCCGCATGACTGACCATACCACCAACATGCTTTCCGTTAACACTACCGTTATTCATACTGTTTGTTATAGAGATAATATAGGCGAGTCCTACCAATCCAGCACTATGATTGTCATGACTTGTTCCTCTAACATCGCCATTATTTACAGACTCGGAAAGTTTAGCATCGTAGACATTTGCAACCAAACCACCAGCCAAATCAAAAGCAGTTACAATTCCATTGTTTGCACAACGAATTATACTAGATATTCCGCCAGCGGCTTCTCCGATTAATCCACCTGCAACTCTTGCACTCACTGCACCATTGTTTGTGGAATTTGATATCGTGATAACAGAACCAACACTTCCTATCAAGCCACCCGCAATTCCCGTACCTGACACAATAACTCTACCACTGTTACTGCAACCTTTGATAACAGTAGCAAAGCTGTCGGAATAATTGTTGATATGAGCTACAAGTCCACCTGCTAATACTTCGGTTTCTCCTGTTGCATTTATACTACTTTCGTTTGAACAATCTGTAATAAAAATATAAAAGACTGACCAATTTTCAATGTTTGCGTAGCCTAGCAATCCGCCGACATACACCGAGCCTGTATTATTTTTAACTGTAAAAATTGAATATTCATCTATATTACAGTTATGCAATCGAATGTTTCTACTGTTAGTTGCACCAATAAGTCCGCCACAATAAGCAGAGTAAGAATTGCTATCATCTGCAATTATCTCCGCAACAATTGTTGCTTCTTCTATATTAACATTTTGGATGACACCGCTACCGGTACTGAACAAACCAAGATATGCGTTGCTATTTTTTATAGTACCGACAAATGACATATTCTTTATAGAATAACCTTTACCGTCAAACACACCATCAAATTCAGCGCCAAGCCATTCAAGTCCCGAGAGGTCGATATCATTCGCAAGCTCGTAATAGGATTTGTCGTTCATATTTTTGAGGTCGTCAGGGCTCGTAATATAATGCACCCCGTGCGACGCCACACGATAGAATGAGGATTTTATCTCGGAATATGTGACGGTTTTCGCTATATAGTCATTGGAATAGGAGAGACTTTCAAGCATCCTTGTGAACCAACCGACAGTATCGAATGAGGTGTCATAATACGGCATGCCCTCTGCCCACAGAACGAAATTAAGCTCGTAGTACCAATGATTGTTATCCAGCTTTTTAAGGTTTGTAACTGTTCCCTGTGACTTTGAGCCGGATTCTGTTATACTGTCTATGCTGTATCCCGTGGAATTGTTTAACGTAATCATCACGTAAACCTTTTCTGACGGGAACGCCCAATCAATAGGCTCAAAATCTTCGTTTACAAACTCAATTTTAAGCACTTCAAGCTTACCGTTAATAAACACGTTGTCCGAAAGCTCGGTTTTAGGCTCTACGTTTAAAGAAGTGTTATCAATTTTTGCATTGACTTTATCAATCTTAAGATATGTGTCACCGCCGGCAAACTGTCCGTTATAAACGATTTCAACAAATATTCTATTCGACGTTGATGCGCCCGTAACGTTATACTTTTCACCGTTGATAACTACGGATTCAATAGTCATGCCGAGAGGATTATCAAGCTTAACCGACATAAATATCGTTTCACCTTCGGAAACGGCAGAGGTGTTCGCTATATTACACTCAATAACGTCGATGTACGGAAGCGTTCTAAAAGTATAGTCATACGCAACGGTTTGCTCACCATCACCGTCATTAAGGTCATACTTATAGGTGAATTTAACTGTGTATTCTGTATAATAGTCAAGTCCTGTAAAGTTAATTTCTTTATCCGAGCTTTCGGTTACAAGAGTGTTTCCGCTGTAAAGCTCTACCATGTAGTAGGAAAGAATACTATCAACGTCGGATATATCATACTCTGCGGCAATTTCCTCTGTAGTTATATTCTCGTTTTTAACGGTAAAGCTTGGAGCAGTTTTTGCATCTGTGGTAATAGCAAGTTCCCGTGTTACAGTATGATCGCCCTCACCGTCATTGAGGTTGTAAACATAGGTAACTCTGACCGTATAGGAGTTATTCGAGAGAAGTCCGTCGAAGTTTCTTATGTCAAGGCTGTTTGCAACAACCGTTCCGTCCTCGTGTACAAGCTCTATCTTGGTAACTGCACCAACATTATCTGTGTCGGTTTCGCTTATCTCAAATCCTACGGAGTCTTTCGTCTTTGTGGGATTTACAACCGAGATTTCGGGTGTAGCTTTTGCTTCGGTTTTTACCGTCAGCTCTTTCACAAGCTCCTTGTTACCCGCACCGTCATTCAAGTTGTAGGTGTAAGTGATCTTAATTGTGTAATCATTATTTGAAAGAAGATTAGCAATTTCGTGAGCCGTTACGTTTTCAAGAGTTGTTACCTCTGTGCCGTGGATAAGCTCAACTTTGGTTATAGCTCCTACCGAATCTGTATCTGTTACGCTTATATCGAAATCAAGACTTGCTTGTGTTTTTTCGGTGTTTGTAATAGCAAAGTCAGGAATCGCTTTTGCATCTGTGGTAATAGCAAGCACTAGTGTTACAGTATGATCACCCTCACCGTCATTGAGATTGTAAACATAGGTAACCCAGATGGTATAGGAGTTATTCGAGAGAAGTCCGTCGAAGTTTCTTATGTCAAGGCTGTTTGCAACACCCGTGACGCCCTCGTGTACAAGCTCTATCTTGGTAACTGCACCGACATTATCTATGTCTGTTTCGCTTATCTCAAATCCAACACTCGTCTGTGTCTTTGTGGGATTTACAAGTGAAATTTCAGGCATAGCTTTTGCGTCGGTTGTAATAATAAGCTCACGTGTTACAGTATGATCGCCCTCACCGTCATTGAGGTTGTAAACATAAGTTATTTTTACTGTGTATGCATTATTCGAGAGAAGATTTGCGAAAGCTCTTTGTTCAAGATTATCCGCTA
>JAZOWX010000042.1:0-63292 GCA_045659405.1 Eubacteriales bacterium
AGCTTGGAATTGTAAAGCGGATCCGGCAATACATCTCTTTTGGAAATTTGACCTCTTCTAGGCACTGTACTTCCCTCCTTCATCTAAATATGATATCATAGGTACTCGAATGTTTTTTCAATTCGTTAGTGCTCGTTTTGCGATATATAAAGAAAATCTATACCATCACAGCACGTGAGCACATTTTATCCGAAGTTTGTACCTTATTATTTCTTCGGACGCTTTGCTCCGTACTTGGAGCGGCTCTGGTTACGGTTAGCAACACCCTGAGTATCGAGTGTACCACGGATTATGTGGTAACGTACACCGGGCAAGTCACGAACACGTCCACCACGGATAAGAACAACAGAGTGCTCCTGAAGGTTGTGACCGATACCGGGAATGTAGCAGGTAGCTTCCATTCCGTTTGTAAGTCTTACTCTGGCAATCTTACGAAGAGCCGAGTTAGGCTTCTTGGGGGTGGTTGTTGTAACCTTGGTGCAAACGCCTCTCTTCTGCGGTGCGCTAAGGTCGATAGGTGCATTCTTGAGAGTGTTGAAGCCTCTCTGAAGCACAGGAGCTTTAGACTTGTAAGCCTTGTCCTGACGACCTTTTTTAACGAGCTGGTTAAAGGTTGGCATGATTTTCCTCCTTCTTTTAATATTTATATATATACCCGAATTTGCGGGATATATTCAAAAAAATCGCATCCTCACAGCAAACAGCATTTCATAACGGCAAAAACAGGTGAATTTACAGTTTTTTCCGCAAGTCACCGTCAAATAGGCATAATTTGCCCATAAGAATGCACAGTACCACTATTGTAGCATTACTTTGCGTGTTTGTCAAGAGATTTTTTAAAGTTTTTTATTCAAGTCTTTTCGTGCATTGTGATGGTAATATCCGCTTCGGTTTCGACAGTTTTCACAATTAAGTATTGACTTAACTTTTCATCTATGTTATACTATATAAGTAAAAATCTTTAAAGGATATCGCTATGAAAAGGAAAGTTTGCTGTTTTCTCGAAAGTTGGGACAGCGGCGGTATAGAGGCGCTTATCACAAGTGTGCTGACCGCCGATGATATTTCAGGCCTTGAAATCGACGTTGTCGCGGCACGTATAACCGAAAACGCATATTCCGAAGCTCTTAAAAAAATCGGTGTTAAATTCACAGAGCTTTCGGGAAAATTGCGAAGCGTTAAAAATTTCTCCATATTCAGCGATATTCTGAAGTCGCAAAAATATGACGTTATTCATTTCAACGTCTTTCACGGACTGGCGCTTAAATACGTAGCGATAGCCAAAAGGCTTGGCGTTCCCGTGCGCATAGTACACGCTCACGGCTCGGGACTTCGAAAAAGTAAAACCCGTTATTTAAAGCTTGCTTTGCACAGCTTTTGTAAATATTTGTTTAAAAAAACTGCCACCCACCATCTCGCTTGTTCGGATAAGGCGGCAAAATTTTTGTATGGCAATCTTCCCGCAGTAATCGTAAATAACGGAATACGGACAGAGGAATTTCGTTTTTCTGATGACAGCCGAAAAAGCATACGAGAAGCTTTGGGGCTTGAAAGCGAAATCCTTGTTGGTCACGTAGGCAGACTTTCAGGTGAGAAAAACCAAGGCTTTGCGCTTGAGGTGTTCAAAAAGTACAATGCCTCCAATCCCAACTCGCATTTTATTTCTATTGGCGACGGGCCGCTTCGTTCGGAATACGAGAGCTATGCGGACAAGCTTGGAATAAAAGCCAAAGTCAGCTTTCTCGGCAATCAATCCAACATCTCCGAATGGCTTTCGGCAATGGATATATTCGTATTTCCGAGCATCGTAGAGGGGCTTGGCATCGCAGCGATAGAGGCACAGGCATCCGGGCTTTTTGCGCTTTGCTCTGATAGCCTGCCACCCGAAGCCGCGCTTACCGACAGATTCATTTCGCTTCCGATAACCGATACCGTTATATGGGTCAAAACGATGACAGAGCTTACCGAGCTACATAACAGAGAGGCCTATGCCGACGCTGTAAGGGGCAGAGGCTTTGACATTACAGATACCGCACACCAAATTCTGACTCTGTACAGAGGTGAAGAATTATGAAATTACAGTCCGAAGCGAAAATCTCGGTAATTGTTCCTGTTTTTTCAGCAGAAGGTCGATTGCCGCTTTGCATAGAGAGTCTGATAAATCAGACCTTTCGTAATATCGAAATAATTCTCGTTGACGATGGCTCTACCGATTCCTCGGGCGCAATATGCGACAGCTATGCCGAGCGGGATGACAGAATAACAGTTATACACAAGCAAAACGGCGGTGTATCCTCGGCAAGAAACAGAGGCCTTGAAATTGCCGGCGGAAGCTTTATAGGCTTTGTGGATTCGGACGACACGCTCCTGCCCGATACGTACGAACACCTTCTCGCAAAGGCGACAGATTACGGTGCAGACATTGTGCAGTGCGGAATGTTTTTCGATTTTGAAGATAAAAGCTATGCCCTGCCCTCTCCAAAAAGCGATATAATTGTTCGCAGCAGTGAGGATATGAGCCAAGATTTCTTCAAGTTCTTTTCGGGTAGCAGCTGCACCAAGCTATACAGAAAAGACGCAATCGAAGGCATAAGATACGACGAGGCGCTTACAATAGGCGAGGATATGCGTTTCAACCTTGATGCGCTTGCACGCTCCGGATGCACGGTTTTGACAAGCGAACCAAAATACAGATATTTCCAAAGAGCGGACAGCGCCTGCAATTCAGCGCCGACACGCACAAAGCTTACAAGCTACAGCAAAATGTTGCGAAAGGCTATGGAGGATTTTTCTTCCGTGCCTTATATTACCGAGTTTCTAAAGGCTGAAACCGTGAAAAATGCGCTTGACACTTGTTCCAAATCGGTAAGATACGGTGACGGTGAGTTTGACGATCTGTTTTCCGAGGCCAGACGTGATATAATAAAATTCAGGGGCGCAATCGGGAAAAGTGCATTTTCAGCAAAGGACAGATTCAAAATAAATCTTGTAGTACATCTTCCGTGTATATACAAATTTCTGATAGGAAAAATCAAAAGATGAACAGTGTCGATATTTCCGTCATAATCCCGGCATACCGCGCCGAGCGGAGCATAAGAGAATGCTTGGACAGCGTTCTTGCTCAAAACATAAGTAATATAGAAATCATCTGCGTTGACGACGGCTCTGATGACAAAACTCCCGAAATACTCGATGAGTATGCTCAAAAAGACAGCAGAATTATCCTCCTTTCGCAAAAAAATATGTATGCCGGAGTTGCAAGAAACCGAGGCATAGAGATTGCGAGGGGCGAATACGTTACTTTTCTTGACGCTGACGATTTTTATCTTCCCGATGCGCTTGAAAAAATGCTTTCGATAGCGAAAAAGCACAATCTCGACTTTGTAAAAGCAGGTTTTTCTTATCTCGATACTCAATCCTCCGAGCGTTACAGGACACTCTACTCTATGAACAGCGCCATAGGAGCGCTTGACAGAGGTCGTGTTCTCAATTTTGCAAAAAAGCCGCTTCGGTTGCTCAATATTGCAGACGTGCCGTGGAATGCCGTTTACAAGCGCTCGTTTCTCGAAAAAAACGCAATACGCTTCAACAATCTGCAATGCGTAAACGACCACTCGTTTTACATTCACTGTCTTTTGTGCGCAGAGCGTATTATGGTTTTCGATTTCCCCGTAGTTTGCTATCGTGTTTCACAAGCGGAATCGCTTACGGGCGATAAAGCAAACAGATTTGAAAATCAGATTGCATCATACTACATTGTCAGAGCGCTTGTGAAAGAGGCCGACGCAAAAGTTAAAAACATGATAATGGAACGAGAGCTTTATTCTGCCTTTGATTGGTATACAAGGCTTTCCGCCACAGCTTCTACCCCCGCTATGCTCGATGAGAAAATGCGTGGCTTTATCGGGGATTTTGATGAATCTGACGTAAGCTCGGGCTTTACGGCAAATTTTGCATACAGCGAGATTTATAACAGCATAAAACACGGTGCGTATTCACCGAACAAAAAAAACAAAATCAAAAAAGTGCTTAACTGTTACAGGGAGCACGGAATGAAATATACACTGGCCAGAATATTCAAACGAGAGAGGAGATATAAAGAGTGAGTTCTAAATTCAAGAGCTTCTTAAAGAAATTTGTTCCCTCATCCGCGAAGACTAATAAACATTATGCCGATACGGTGCTTTCCGAATTAAAATCCTTACAGGCACGTTTCGATGAGCAATTTGAAAAAGACAGGTGCATTTCGGAAAAGCTTGATAAAATCGACGAAAACACAAAAGCTTTGAACGAAGAAATAAGCATCGCCGGCGCAGAGATTAAAAATCAAATTTGCGTTCAAAATCAAGCTCTTAACGAAAAGCTTGACGAGCAAATAGCCGCAGTAAATCAAAATAGCACAAGGCTCGGAGAGCAAATAGATGCAAACAGCACAAGGCTAGGAGAGCAAATAGACGCAAACAGCACAAAGTTCGGAGAGCAAATAGACGCAAACAGCGCAAAACTTGGAGAGCAGATAGACAACGGCAACAAGGCGCTTGAGCTTATGATTGACAAGGGCATAAGAGATGCGGAGAGCAGCTCGAAAATGCTCTGCGAAAAAATAAGCGCTGCGGGCGAAGCTGTAAAACAAAAGCTTGATAGCGAGTTTACCTCGGTTGGCAAAAGCATTTCTGCACTTGGAGAAGCCATCAAAGGCAGCAATCACGCATTTTCCGAGAAAATTGATGCGCTTAACCGTAGCTCTGAAGAATTAAAGGCGGCAATAGACGAAAGCGACAAAAAGCTTAACAGCAGATTCGACGCACTTGACAATAGTGAAAAAGCGCTAAACAATAAAATAAGCGATAATAACGCAAAGCTTCTCGAGCAGCTCGAGCTTCTAAAGCGGCAGGCTGTTGCGATAGATAAGCTGATGAATGATCGGCTTGATTGCATTGAGAAGTCGGTCAGCGAGGTTAACCTCATTAGCACCAACATTTTAGATTCAGCAGTAAAGATTAAAGAGACAGCCGAAGCTACATCAAACAAGAATGATGAGCTTGAAAAAGCAATAGCGATCTCCACAGAGGAAATCCTAAAGCTTCAAGCCGAGCTTGAACAAAAAACGCTCGAAAAGCTTGAAGCTGTGCACCAAAAGGCGCAGGATGCGGTCAGAAACTCTGCTGAAACAGTCTATGCTCACGTTTTCAACAACGTAATCACAAAAAGCAATTGGCTTAAGGATAAGAATTTCTCTCCCGGAAGATGGGCGGTAGGATATCCTTATCTTTACGTTATGTACCAAACCCTAAACATAACAAAGCCAAAGTGCATACTTGATCTTGGTTTAGGTCAAACGACAAAAATGTTAACGCAGTATGCAGCTGCAAACGAAGATGTCGAGCATATCGTATTGGAAAACGATCCTGATTGGATTCGAGTCTTTAAAAGTAAAAACAAAGTTTCCGAGCGCACGAAAATTGTGTATAGCGACGTTGAATTTATTAAATACAAAAGCGATGATTCTGTCAGAGTATACAGCTTGTTCAAAGAGGCTGTCAATGGCAAAAAATTCGATTTTATTTCTATTGACGGTCCGCTGGGCGGCGATATGAAAAAATATTCAAGAATCGATATACTCAATGTAATTCCCGAGTGCCTTGCCGATGATTTCGTGATAATGATGCACGATATGGAAAGACAGATGGAAACAAACACACTGATAGAATTGCAGCATTTACTGAAACAAGCTTCTATCAAGTACAGATGTGGAAGATACAATGGTAAAAAAGATACCATTTTAATATGTTCAGAACAGCCTGGATATTTAACCAGCTTATGAAAGTAGGACAATAGCTATGAAAATAAACAACAACGTTAAAGTTTCTGTAATAATCCCCGTCTATAACGCAGAGGCATATCTGAAGGAATGCATCGACAGTATCCTTTCCCAAACATTAAAGGATATTGAAGTAATATGTGTTGATGATGGCTCGACAGATAAATCTCTCGAGATTTTGAAAGACTATGAAAAGGCAGATAATCGAATAAAAATCTTGACCCAAGAAAACAAATATGCCGGTGTTGCAAGAAACAACGGTATAAAGGCTGCTTGCGGAAAATATCTGGTATTCTTGGACTCCGATGACTTCTTTGAACCGGAGCTTCTGGAAACGCAGTATAATCAGTGCGAAAAGTATGGTGCGGATATTGGTTTGTGTGCTGCTAATCAGTACAATCAGACTACCGAAAAATTCATTGATACGTCTTGGTTTTTACCCGAGCGTTATACCACAATCCAGCCATTCAATCGTGATACCTGGCCTGAAAAGATTTTCCAGGTGTCCACCCTCGCGCCTTGGAACAAAATGTTTTCTGCTGAATTTGTAAGAAAACACTCGTTAGAATTTCAGGCCTTGCCTCGTGCCAACGACGTCTATTTTACAATGGTTTCATTAGCTCTTGCCGAAAAAATTGTGTCTGTCAACAAAGTGCTTGTTCACTATCGAGTAGGCTTGACAGGAAATTTACAGGCTGCCAACCAGAAAACACCTCTTGCATTTTGCGATGCGCTGTATGCAGTCAAAAAGCGTTTGGCGGAAGAAAACATTTTTGAAAAGGTGCGTATAAGCTTTGCAAGCAATGCCATCTCTCAAGTCCTCTACAACCTTAACAAGCTGAAAGATAGCAGTGCATACGACGCATTGATGGATAGCTTGTTAGAAAAGTACCTTGATGAATTTGCTATCTATCAAGGAATCAAAGAGGGTGTGTTAGATAAGCAATTTAGCAAAGATTTAATGGCCAAGCTTGATGAAGCACGTTCACCTGCGTTAAAATATCCTGAAAATATGGTAATACCAGCACAGCAGAATCCGTGTATATCGGTAATTATTCCTGTTTATAACGTTGAAGAATACCTTGCAGAATGTCTGGACAGCATACTAAACCAGACGTTGCGCCAAATCGAGATAATCTGCATCAATGATGGCTCAACCGACTCCTCCCCCAAAATTCTGGACGAATATGCGAAAAAGGATAATCGAATCCGTGTAATCCATCAGGAAAACAAAGGTCTTTCGACTTCTCGTAACGTTGGTTTTAAAATTGCAACCGGCGAATTTGTTTATATGATAGACAGCGACGATTATCTGGAGTTGGATGCTCTTGAAAAGATGTATTGCCTCTGCAAAGCAAACCGTTTGGATATTCTTTTCTTCGATTTGGTAAGTTTCTACGACGAAACAGGCGAAACCTACCCGTCAAAGCTTAAGCGAGAATCCTGCCCAAATGTTTATGACGGTGTTTCTTTCCTTGCATATCAGCGTAGTAAGCGTGCACATATTACCAGTGCTTGTCTTATTATGTTACGCAGAGGATTTATCGAGGAGAACAATTTCCAGTTCTATCCCGGAATTATTCATGAGGATGAACTGTTTTGTTTCCAGATTTTGATGGAAGCAAAAAGAGTCACGTTTGTTAATTGGAAATTCTATCATCGTCGAATCAGGGCAAATTCTATAACGACAACATCAAAATCTGCACGAAATGCAATCGGTTATTTCGTTAGTATGCAGGAAATGTTGAGATACGGATTAAAAGCCAATTGGGGAAAAGAGAAGGAAGAACAAATTATGCGTTCCTTCAATGGCATGAAAATCTCCACAAAGCAAATATACGATCAAATTTCTGATGAAGAAAAGGCAAAGTTGGTTTTCGATAACGCATTTTCTCGTATGATCTTTGAAAAAATCGTAATGGACGTTTCTTCCAAACCTGTTGCACCCATAATCATTGAAAAAGCTCCTGCCGCAGCACCTGCCACTACGCAAAACAGCACTCCGGAACGTACTCCGGCAGAGCAGATGCTGACGCTCAAAGTAAAAATGCTTGAAGCGGAAATCAATAACATTCACTCTTCTGCAACGTACAAGTTAGGAAGAATGATTACCTGGCTCCCCAGGAAGATTCGCGGTTTTGTTCGTTGCTACAAGGAGCACGGATTCATATACACTTGGAAACGAATTTTGGTTCATATCGGTCTGTGCAAAGACCCCTATGAAGAATATCCTGTAGGCTCTGCAACAAAATCCAATACAAAGAATGTAAAAGCAAAAAAGTCTGTATCAAAAGCTCAACAACAGACAAAAAAAGTTGAAACGAGCACCGAAAAGCAGTCACCCGCACAGGATGATGACAACGCATTTGAGGAGCAATGCAGAACCAGACTGATTGATTGGTATAAAGTGCGTTGCAACTTGGATCTGCCTCTTGACAACCCAAAAACGATTAACGAAAAAATCCAGTGGCTTAAGCTGTATGACAACGTGCCTCTGAAAACTTTACTTGCCGATAAATATCTTTATAGAGATTGGGTAAGCAAGCATTTCGGAAAACGCTACCTTATACCGCTATTAGGTGTTTGGGATCAATTTGACGACATTGATTTCAATAGTCTGCCAAATCAATTTGCAATAAAAACGAACCACGGTAGTAGCTGGAACATCATCGTAAAGGACAAGGAACAGTTTGACGTAGAGGATGCAAAGAAAAAGTTTACAAGATGGTTGAATACAAACTTTGCACTTGCATACGGTCAGGAGCTTCATTACATGAACATCCGTCCCAGAATTATTGCCGAGGAATATCATCCTTGCCAATATGAATATCAGTTCTGGTGCTTTAACGGCGAGGCAAAATTTGTCGTAGCAATTCACGAGCCTCACGGCATTAACAGCAAGATGACCTACGATTTGGATTGGAATGAGCTTGACTTTGTTACGTCTCATCCCAAGATGGAAAAAGGAGTAGAAAAACCCAAATTCCTGAACGAAATGATTGCTATCACCAAAAAAATATGCCGAGAATTTTCATTTGTCAGAGTGGACTTCTTGCACGACGGTAAAAATCTCTTTATAGGCGAAATTACCTTCACCCCCGCCAGCGGTGTGTGCAAATGGGACCCGCCGGAAACTAACGAAATTCTTGGAAACATGTTGACCTTACCTGATAAAAAGCCTCTGCCGAAGAAGAAGTTTTGAGGAGCTTTGGGGCAACATACACAGAGTCTGAAAAAATAGAAAGGAAAACAATTTTATGGCAAAAGTGCTTGTTTTATTTGGAGGAACGAGCTCTGAACATGAAGTATCGTTAAAATCCGCAGCCACAGTAATTTCCATACTGGAAAACACAGCGCATGATGTGGTAAAAGTCGGAATAACTAAAAACGGACAGTGGCTGTTTACTACAGCATCCACTGACGAAATAAAAAATGACCTTTGGGAAACAAATAAGTTAAATTGCAGAGCTATTCTTTCCCCCGAGAGAGTAAATCAAGGCATCATACTGTTAAAAGACAATTCTTTCGAGACCGTTAAGGTCGATTGCGTATGGCCTGTCCTGCACGGAAAATATGGTGAAGACGGAACAGTTCAAGGTCTTTGTGAATTGGCCGGTATTCCCTATGTTGGCCCGGGAGTATGTGCTTCTGCTGTATCGATGGATAAATCGCGCACGAAAATTGTGGTAGAAAAAACCGGTGTAAGACAAGCTGATTATTTCCTTGTCAAAAAAGATTCTTACGAATCCGACACAGAAAAAAACATCAAAGAAATTACAGAGCACTTTAAAGGAGTCTTTCCGCTGTTTGTAAAGCCTTGTTCTGCAGGTTCATCCGTTGGTGTAGCGAAAGTCGCAAACCATGCCGAACTGTGTCAGGCTATTGAAACTGCACTTAAGCATGATAGAAAAGTTTTGATTGAAGAAAGCATTGTAGGCCGCGAGGTTGAAGTGGCTGTTCTTGGCAATGCAGATCCCAAAGCTTCGGTTGTAGGCGAGGTGCTTTCCGCTAACGAATTTTACGATTATTCGGCAAAGTATATTAACAGCGCATCAAAAACCGTAATTCCTGCTTCAATACAGCAGACGGAATCTGAAAAACTTCGTAGCGCAGCTGTGACAATCTATTCCGCTTTGGAATGCAAGGGATTGTCCCGTGTAGATTTCTTCCTTTGTGATAACGAAGAAATCGTATTCAACGAAATCAACACCTTGCCCGGTTTCACAAATGTTAGCATGTACCCCAAGCTGTGGGAAGCTAGCGGTATGTCAAATACAGAGCTTGCTAACACATTAATATCGCTTGCGCTGGATAATGCATATTTCTGATAAAAGAAGTTTTGCTTATTCAGAGTTTACAGTGATATTGATTATTTCGAAATAACTACTAGGAGTGTTTATGTTAAAAAGATTTATGCAACACCATTTTCTCTTTGAGGAATTGGTGAAGCGTGATTTCAAAAAGAAATATAAAGGAACCGTGTTAGGCATGGCTTGGAGTGTCCTTTCCCCGTTATTTACACTCTTGGTTATGCGCCTGGTCTTTACCAACTTTTTCGGTCAAGGAATGGAGCACTACACTACCTATCTGTTTTGCGGAAATTTGATTTTTTCTTATTTCAGCGAATCCACAGGCCAAGGTATGACATCACTGATGGGTAATCTGAATATTTTTTCCAAAGTAAACGTCCCGAAATATCTGTTCTTATTCTCCAAAAACGTGCAGACTTTAATAAACTTCGGTTTAACACTGTGCGTGTTTTTCGTGTTCTGCATTTTGGATGGAATCACGTTTACTTGGAAGTTCATATTACTCTTGTATCCTATTGCGTGCCTTGTGCTGTTTAACCTTGGAATGGGACTGATTCTCTCTGCAATGTTTGTATTTTTCAGAGATATTAAATATTTGTGGACAGTATTTACACAGTTGCTTATGTATATGTCGGCGATATTCTATACGGTTAACACATTCTCACCATTGGCACAAAAGCTCTTCCATATAAATCCAATGTACGTATACATCAAGTATTTCAGGCTTATTGTAATTGATGCTACGGTTCCGTCAATTTGGATGCATCTGCTTGCCATTGGATATGCGGTATTAGCCTTTGCGATTGGTGCAATCATATACAAAAAGAACAATCATAAATTCCTTTATTACACTTAATTTGGAGGACGATTAATATGGAAAACACGAAAAAAACGTCCTCTGCCCCCATTTTGATTTGCCATGACGTATCCATAAGATATGTCACGGGGGATTTCAAGGACATTGGAATCAAGGAATATCTGCTTCGCAAGCTTACCAAAAATTACAAGGTTAACGAGTTCTGGGCTGACAAAAACATTAACTTTACGATAAACCGTGGCGATATGCTCGGCATTATCGGCACGAACGGTGCAGGTAAATCCACGCTTCTTAAGGCCGTTTCCGGCATTATGCGTCCAACACGCGGCTACGTAGACTGCCGTGGCACTATCGCAGCTCTTCTGGAGCTTGCCTCCGGCTTTGACGGGGACCTCACCGTAAAAGAAAACACCTATCTGCGTGGCGCTATGCTCGGATATACGAAGAAATTTATGGATGACACCTACCGTGCTATCATAGAATTTTCAGAGCTTGAAGAATTCGAGGACAGACCGTTTAAGCAGCTTTCGAGCGGTATGAAATCCCGCCTTGCCTTCTCTATCGCATCGCTCGTAAATCCCGATATACTCATCCTTGACGAGGTGCTGTCTGTCGGTGACGGAGCGTTCAAGAAAAAAAGCGAAACAAAAATGAAATCTATAATTGAGGGCGGCGCTACTACAATTCTGGTTTCGCACTCTATCGGCCAGGTGCGCTCTATGTGCAATAAGGTGCTGTGGCTCAATCACGGTGAGCAGATAGCATTTGGCGAAAACGTATCCGAAATATGCGATGCGTATGAACAGTTCCTCGCTACTAAAGTTTTGCCCGAAAAGATTTAATAGTTTAAAGTAATGAAAAAGCACTTGTGATATCTACTGTATCACAAGTGCTTTTTCTGATATGTTATTTCACTTTGCTTTCTTTCCGAAAAGCTTAACAAAAAATGCAGAAACCTTTTTGCCAAAGCGGTTTGCTCGGGAAAGCTCACCGAAGCGCTCGTGCTTCAGCTTTATTCCCTTATCGACACGGCGAAGATATACTGCGTGGTCGTAGAGCACGACGTTCATCACGAAATCACACACGTCATAGCGCTCAAAGTCTCCCTTTTGCCGCAGGTGCCAATCAAGCAGCTCCGCATATTCTGCGTGAAGAATGCTCCAGAATTTTTCCTTTCCGTCGCGCCAAAGCAAATTGTATATCGTGTAGCATCTGCTTGCCGCAAGGTTCAAAAACGAACGTTTCAGTGGAATATACATTCCTCGGTGCATAAGGAATTCTTTTATTTTCACATAAACTTTGGGTACTTCCGCATAATGCTTGCGGAACGTGCGTGCGCGCGACTGCGCGGAATATACACGGTGATGTGCGAGAATTTTCGAAACCTTTCCTATCCGCTCCGCCATAGAAAGGCATATCGTCACAAAATGCACGTCCTCAAACACGTAAAGCTCAGGAGAAAACAAAAGATTCTTTTCAGCCAGAAATTCACGTCTGAAAAGCTTATTCCATACGTATCCTGTGGTTGACTGAAGAATATAATCGGGATATTCGCTCTTTGACGTTACCGGACTCGCTGTGAAAATCGCTCCGTAGTCACTGTCCATAGCAGGCGAAAATCTTGCCTTTTTGCTGTTGTATATATCGTAATCGGCAACGGCTATGTCAAGCCCCTCGGCTTCGGAAAAATTATAAAGCTCTGAAAGAAGCGAAACCTCAAAAAAATCATCGGCATCAAGAAAAGCTATATATTTTCCTCTTGCTCTCACAATACCTTTATTTCTCGCTGCCCCGGGCCCTGCATTGTTTTCTGTAACAATGCGTATGCGTGAATCGTTTTTCTGATATTCTTTGATAATCTCAAGCGATTTATCGGTTGAGCCGTCATCAATGCAAATAATCTCTATTTCACGAAGTGTCTGATCTATAACGCTGTCAAGAGCGGTGCGCAGATATTTTTCGGCATTATATACAGGCATTACTACCGAAACCTTTATCCCGCACTCTACAGCTTCTGTATTATCTTGTAAATTTTCTATATTACACATAAAGCATACCCATTATTAAGGTTTTGTCCGATACAAAAACAACAAGCGTACCGTTTGATATAATTTTAGCATCTTTCGCATAAAAAGTCAATAGGTGTTTACATCAATGTGGGGTTGAATGGACTTCAGAAGAAAAACTGCGGGAAAAGAAATGCAAATTAAGCCTTGCGAAAATTTCACCGACATAGGCATCAAGCAGGAAGAAAATATGTATTGCGTTTTTGATATTTTTATGTTAAAATATATTTAGTCAAGGAAAAACCGAAAAGTGAGGACGAAATACTGTGTTTTTTTCACCGCTCCATATAATATATATGCTGATTCCGCCCGTTGTGGTTCTTCTGCTCTATCTGATTTTCAGAAAAACCGGCATACGCACCAAAACTACCGTTGTATTTATAGTTGCGCTGCTCAACACGCTTCAGCATCTATTTAAAATGTATATCTATCCGCAATACTACGGCGATACGTTTTTAGCACGTGGTACAGCATATAATATGTGCGCATTTTTAATTCTTGCATCACCGATAGTTTTACTTATAGGCTCGCAGCTTTGGCAGAATTTCTTCTTTTACATCGGCTCGATTGCAGGTTATATTTCAATATGCGTTACCTATTGGCTTGGCGAGCCGCTTGAAGAGCAGCTGCGTTTTGTGATATGTCACGGACTTCTGTTTGTATCCTCGTTTCTTCCGTTCCTGTTTGGAATTTACAAGGTAAATTATCGAAAATGCTGGCGGCTTCCGTTTGTCTTTTATATGATACTTATGATATTGATAGTTAACGACACGGTTGTTTATATGCTTGCTTATACAGAGCAAACAAGGCCGTCGGACCTGCTAACATACCTGATAGCTCAAAACCCATGCTGGGCTATGGGACCGCCTGTTAATTATCCATTTGTAGAGGCACTTGTCGCACCTTTTACACCGAGTATTTTTCTCGCATCAGAGGGAGGTGTCACAACACCCATCCTTTGGTTTGCAATACCGCTCTTTATACTTATAACGGTAGTTGGATTCTTACTTGGAATCATACTTGATAACAAAGGCTTCAAAAAAGATATGCAAAATTTGCGCTCAAAGTTTTCGCGCAAAAAGGACGACTACTATTTCATCAAAAAGAGCCACTAAAAAAGCATAGCAAGGATATCGGCCAGATCTGATATTCCGTCCGGCTCTTGAAAAGTCAATTTTGTTACCTCATAAAACAAAAGCTGCTCAAGCTTTACGCTTGAGCAGCTTTTTTGCCTTTTCGGGCGAAATTGTTTTGTTTTTTGCAAACAATAATTTACATAGCTGTGTAAACTATCTTGTTTTCATCGGGAACTTCTGCCACAAATTCAGCGGTTTCAGACGCATCCTCATCCTTTGAATTGTCGGCAATTTCAACAGCTCTGTATTTGCCGATACCGGTACCTGCAGGTATCAGCTTACCGATGATAACGTTTTCCTTAAGACCGAGAAGCTTATCGCACTTACCGTTAATAGCAGCCTCTGTAAGAACCTTGGTAGTCTCCTGGAAGGAAGCTGCCGAGAGGAAGGAAGCTGTCATAAGCGAAGCCTTTGTGATACCGAGAAGCATCGGAGCTGCTTCAGCACGGCGAAGAGTAAGCTCGCCCGCTGCAATTCTCTCATCAATCTTCTCGTTAGCCTCACGAAGCTCAAGAATGTCTATCTTTGTACCGGAAAGAAGATCGGTATCGCCCGCATCCTCAACCTGTACCTTTCTTGTCATCTGTCTTGTTATACACTCGACGTGCTTGTCGTTAATCTCAACGTCCTCACCACGGTACACCTTCTGTACCTCACGGATGATATAGTCATAAACTGCATCTATACCGCTCATATGAAGAACGTCGGCAGGGTTAAGGAAGCCCTCTGTAAGCTGCTGACCGCGCTTTACGTACTGACCGTCCTCTATGCACACACGCATTCCGAACGGAATCTCGTAAATAACGTCTGTATCTGTCGGCTCTTCGGGATTTTGAATAATAACCTTGTTGAGCTTTTTATCCGACTGGATACGAGCTGTACCGCTGAACTCGGTAACAATAGCGGTCTTCTTGGGCTTACGAGCCTCGAACAGCTCCTCTACTCTGGGAAGACCCTGAGTAATATCCGAACCTGCGACACCACCTGTATGGAAGGTTCTCATCGTAAGCTGTGTACCGGGCTCACCGATAGACTGAGCGGCAATAACACCGACAGCCTCACCGATTGAAACAGGAGTTCCGTGTGCAAGGTCAGCACCGTAGCAGTGAACGCAAACACCACGCTTTGCAAGGCAGCGAAGAATTGTACGAACCTCTACCTGCTCAATACCTGCATCAACGATAGCCTGTGCCATCTCCTCGGTAATCATTGTGTTAGCGGGAACTATAAGCTCACCTGTATTTTCATCAACAACGTCACCTACGGTATATCTGCCAACAAGTCTGTCGAAGAGCTTTTCAACAACCTGATTTCCTGAAACTATATCCGAAACCACGATACCGCTTGTAGCGCCGCAATCCTCTTCACGAACGATAACGTCCTGCGAAACGTCAACAAGACGTCTTGTAAGATAACCGGAGTCTGCAGTACGAAGAGCAGTATCCGACAGCGACTTACGAGAACCCTTTGCACCCATAAAGTACTCGAGCATTGTAAGTCCCTCACGGAAGTTAGACTTAATCGGAATTTCGATAGTCTTACCGTTTGTCGCAAACATAAGTCCACGCATACCTGCAAGCTGACGCATCTGCTTCATAGAACCACGGGCCCCCGAGGTACAAATCATATTAAGCGAGTTGTATTTGTCAAGGTTTTCGATAAGAGCGTTGGTAACGGCATCTGTGGTCTTATCCCAAACGTCGATAACCTGCTTGTAGCGCTCGTCATCAGAAAGCTCACCCCAGTTGAAATGCTCTGTTATCTCATCAACCTGACGGGATGCCTCTTCAAGAAGCTCTTTCTTCTTCGGGGGGATAGTCATATCGTAAACCGAGATGGAAAGAGAGGATTTGGTGGAGTACTTATAACCCATAGACTTGATGTTATCAAGAACGTCTGCAGCCTCTGCAAATCCGTGATATTTGATTGTTCTGTCAACTATTTCCTTAAGCTTCTTGCTTGTTGCGGCAAAGCTTATCTCAAGCGAGAAGGGATCCTTTGAACGGTCAACGTAACCGAGGTCCTGAGGAATCCTTGAGTTGAATATAAGACGTCCGTAGGTTGCATCTATAAGAGCAGTCTTTTCTACACCGTCTATAACCTTTGTAACACGAACCTTGATTGCTGCGTGGATACCGAGCTGCTTGTTCTCGTATGCCATTTCAACCTCGTTGAAATCACGGAACACCTTGCCCTCTCCAAGCTCACCCGGATGGACAATGGTAAGATAATAAGAACCAAGCACCATATCCTGCGAGGGAACGGTTACAGCCTTACCTGAAACAGGCTTCAAAAGGTTGTTTGCGGAAAGCATAAGGAATCTTGCCTCTGCCTGCGCCTCGCTTGAAAGCGGAACGTGTACGGGCATCTGGTCACCGTCGAAGTCGGCATTAAATGCAGGACATACGAGAGGGTGAAGCTTTATAGCTCTACCCTCTACAAGGATGGGCTCAAATGCCTGAATAGAAAGACGGTGAAGTGTGGGCGCACGGTTAAGAAGCACGGGGTGTTCCTTAATAACGTATTCAAGCGCATCCCAAACCTCGGCAGAAAGTGCCTTGTCTGCCTTTCTCTTTGCGTCCTTTATAGAGTTTGCCTTCTGTGTTTCGATAAGGCGCTTCATAACGAAGGGCTTGAAGAGCTCAAGCGCCATTTCCTTAGGAAGACCGCACTGATAAATCTTAAGCTCGGGTCCTACGACGATAACCGAACGTCCTGAATAGTCAACACGCTTACCAAGAAGGTTCTGACGGAAACGTCCCTGCTTACCGCGAAGAATCTCGGAGAGCGACTTAAGAGGTCTGTTAGACGCACCTGTAACGCTCTTTCCGTGCTTACCGTTATCAATAAGAGCATCAACGAACTCCTGAAGCATACGCTTCTCGTTTCTGATGATGATTTCGGGAGCATTCATCTCAAGGAAGTGCTTAAGACGGTTGTTTCTGTTTATAACTCGTCTGTAAAGCTCATTTATATCCGATGCTGCGAAGCGTCCGCCGTCAAGCTGTACCATAGGTCTGATATCAGCAGGAAGCACGGGGATTGTTTCGAGTATCATCCACTCGGGGCGGTTGCCTGACTTTCTGAAAGCCTCAACAACCTCAAGTCTTTTAATTATTTTAGCTTTTTTGGGTCCTGATGACTCCGCAAGCTTTTCACGAAGTTCAGAAGAAAGTGCCTCGAGGTCTATTTCGGCAAGAAGCTCACGGATAGCCTCAGCACCCATTCCCGCACGGAAATCGTCCTCGTATTTTTCTCTTGCGTTCTTGTATTCAGCATCGGTAAGTATCTGCTTCTTTTCAAGCGGAGTGTTACCGGGATCAATAACTATATATCTTGCGAAATAGAGAACTCTCTCAAGCGATTTTGCAGGTATATCAAGCATAAGCACCATTCTTGACGGCAAAGCCTTGAAATACCAGATGTGGGATACAGGAGCAGCAAGCTCAATGTTACCCATACGCTCGCGGCGCACCTTTTTGGTCGTTACCTCAACTCCGCACTTTTCGCATATCTTGCCCTTAAAACGAACTCTCTTGTACTTTCCGCAAAGACATTCCCAGTCCTTTGTTGGGCCAAAAATCTTTTCGCAGAAAAGACCGTCACGCTCGGCTTTCAAGGTACGGTAATTGATAGTTTCCGCCTTGGTTACCTCTCCGTGAGACCACGAACGGATCATTTCGGGAGAAGCAAGACCTATTTTAATAGAATCAAACGTATTTCTTTCCATAGATTTTTATATTACAGGCTTCTCTTTATGCGAAGAGAAGCCCCTTCCCTTCCGTAAAAATTATTCCTCTTCGTCGTAGTATTCATCGGCGTCCTCGTCGCTCTCATCGTAAGCGTAGTCTTCATCCTCGCTATCGAAATCATCAAGCTCCTCATCGCCGTCATACTCGGTATTGTCTGAGTCTTCCTCGGCATCTGCGCTACGCTCTACCTCTTCAATTGTAGCAAATTGAGGTGTATCGTCATCGCAAAGTCCGGAAATATCAACGTCCTCACCGTCCTTATCAAGAACTCTGACATCAAGGCAAAGCGCCTGAAGCTCCTTGACAAGAACCTTGAAGGATTCGGGAATACCGGGTGTGGGAATATTTTGTCCTTTTACTATAGCTTCGTAAGTCTTGGTTCTTCCCGCTATATCGTCAGATTTAACGGTCAGAATTTCCTGAAGTGTATAAGCAGCACCGTATGCTTCGAGCGCCCAAACCTCCATCTCTCCGAAACGCTGACCACCGAACTGAGCCTTACCGCCCAGAGGCTGCTGTGTTACGAGAGAGTATGAGCCTATCGAACGTGCGTGAATCTTATCATCAACAAGGTGGTGGAGCTTAAGGTAATACATTATACCTACGGTAACAGGGTTATCAAACGCCTCACCGGTACGTCCGTCATAAAGCGTTACCTTACCGTCTATTACCTTAAGATTTTCCTTAAGCATAAGGCTATGAAGCTTCTCATCATCGTCAACTATCGACTGATCGACACGCTGAAGATCCATCTTGCCGTCCTCACGAACGACCTCCATGAATACCGCCTTACCGCGAACACTCTCGCCCGGACGGATATCACGTGTGTATTTTGCCTGGCGAAGAAGCTCGAGAATGTCGGTCTCCTTTGCACCGTCAAATACAGGTGACATTATCTTTATGCCAAGCTTTCTGCACGCAATACCGAGATGCACCTCAAGCACCTGACCGATATTCATACGTGAAGGAACGCCCAGCGGGTTAAGAACGATATCAAGAGGTGTACCGTCTGCAAGGAAAGGCATATCTTCAGGAGGAAGTATTCTCGATACAACACCCTTGTTTCCGTGACGGCCCGCCATCTTGTCTCCGACGGATATCTTACGCTTTTGAGCAACGTAAACGTGTACAACCTTGTTTACGCCGGGCGCAAGCTCGTCGGAATTTGTGCGGTCATATATCTTGACGTCAACAACCACGCCGTACTCACCGTGGCGCATCTTAAGCGAGGAATCCTTAACCTCACGTGCCTTCTCACCGAAGATAGCACGAAGAAGTCTTTCCTCGGGGGTAAGCTCGGTCTCGCCCTTGGGCGTTACCATACCTACAAGAATATCACCGGGGCGAACCTCTGTACCTATTCTTATAATACCGTCGTTGTCAAGATTTTTAAGAGCATCCTCGGATACGTTGGGAACCTCTCTGGTTATCTCCTGAGCGCCAAGCTTTGTATCACGGGATTCCTTTGTGAATTTTTCTATATGAATAGAGGTATACATATCCTCGCGGACGAGCTTCTCGTTAAGAAGAACTGCGTCCTCGTAGTTGTAACCCTCCCAGGTCATAAAGCCGATAAGAGCATTCTTACCGAGAGAAATCTCTCCGTTTGCAGTAGCAGGACCGTCTGCTATAACCTGACCTGCCTCTACTCTCTGCCCCTCGCTTACAATTGCACGCTGGTTTACACAGGTGCCCTGGTTAGATCTCTTGAATTTAATAAGATGGTAGGTATCTTTACGTCCTTCGTCGTTGAGAATCACGATTTCCGATCCGCTCGCACGCTCAACCGTACCCGCCGCTTTGGCAATAACAACAGCGCCGGAGTCAACCGCTGCCTTATACTCCATACCCGTTGCAACGATGGGAGAATCCGTAATCATAAGCGGAACAGCCTGCTTCTGCATGTTAGATCCCATCAGCGCACGTGTATTGTCATCGTTCTCAAGGAAAGGAATACAGCCTGCCGCAACCGAAACAGCCATTTGAGGACATGCGTCCATAAGATCAACCTCGTAAGGCTCAACCTCGATGAACTCGGTATTAAGTCTTGCTATAACCTTCTTGTTAGCAAACGTACCGTCCTCGTTGAGGCGCTCGTTTGCCTGAGCTACTATGTGGTTATCCTCTTCGTCAGCCGTGAGATAAAGAACCTCATCGGTAACACGGCCCGTGCTCTTGTCAACAACACGGTAGGGTGCTTTGAGGAAGCCGTAATCGCTTACCTTTGCATAAGAAGCAAGGTAGGATATAAGACCGATATTAGGACCTTCGGGTGTTTCTACGGGACAGATACGACCGTAGTGTGTATAGTGAACGTCACGCACCTCAAACGAAGCTCTGTCTCTTGAAAGACCGCCGGGACCGAGAGCCGAAAGACGGCGCTTATGAGTAAGCTCGGCAAGGGGGTTGTTCTGATCCATGAACTGCGAAAGAGGAGATGATCCGAAGAACTCACGGATTGCGGTAGCAACCGGACGTGTGTTAATCAATGCCTCGGGACGCAAATCATCGGTGTCGTGCATAGACATTCTTTCCTTGATGTTCTTGTCCATTCTCGACATACCGATACGAAGCTGGTTCTGGAGAAGCTCACCAACACAGCGCAGACGTCTGTTTCCAAGGTGGTCAATGTCATCCGTGCTTCCAACACCGTTAGCAAGGCAAAGCAGGTAGTTTACGGATGCGAATATATCTTCTTTTGTAATGTGCTTGGGAGAGAGGAGATCGCGTCTTTCCTTTGCGAGCTTCTTTATGAAGTTCTCACGCTCCTCGCCCGAAACGCCCTCGGCATCAGCCTCGGCAACAATCTCGGAAAGCGGGAGATAGCATACCTTCTCACCCGACTTGACGCCGCAATCGACAAGGTCAAAGCCGAGAATAAGCTCGGGGCGCACGGTATTGTTACCGAACACCTTAACAGCCTTACTGCTCTCGCTCTTAACCCAAACCTCATTTACAAGGCTGTCCTCGATAGCTGTTGCAAGCTCACGGCTGATAAATGCGCCTTCCTCTGCAACAATCTCACCGGTCATTGTGTTTACAACCGTGGATGCAAGAGTCTTGCCCTCAATTCTCGCGCCGATAGCAACCTTCTTGTTGAACTTGTATCTTCCGACAGGAGCGAGGTCATAACGCTTCGGGTCAAAGAACAGGTTGTTTACAAGCTGCTCTGCGCTCTCAACAATAGCGGGCTCACCGGGACGAAGACGTTTGTATATCTCTTTAAGTGCCTCGTCACGGCAGGAGGTGTTATTCTCCATAGCCGCAGTATGGCACTCATCTTTAGCAAGAGTTGCCGTAAGCATTTCCTCATCACCGAACATAGCGATGATATCGTCATTATCCGATGCCTCGGCAGGCATAAGCGCCCTTACAAGAACGCTGACGGGAATTTTGCGATTCTTATCGATTTTCACGTAGAAAAGACCTGCCGCATCGGTCTCGTACTCGAGCCATGCTCCGCGGTAGGGGTTGATGGTAGCCGTATAGTTGTGCTTACCCTGCTTATCAACCGAGTCTCCATAATACATACCGGGAGAACGAACGAGCTGCGAAACGATTACTCGCTCTGCACCGTTAATTACAAAGGTGCCGTTTTCGGTCATTATAGGGAAATCGCCAAGGAATATTTGCGCAGTTTTAAGCTCGCCTGTCTGCTTGTTGATAAGGCGCACACCCACCTTCATGTGGGCATCATAGGTCACAGACCTGTCCTTACATTCCTCAACCGAATATCTCGGGTTGGGGTCAAGCGTGTAATCGGTGAACTCAATGGAAAGATTGCCGTTGTGGTCGGTAATGGGAGATACGTCCTTAAGTACCTCGTTAAGACCTTCCCTCAAAAACCACTCGTAAGAGTCCTTTTGAATCTCGATGAGATTCGGCATTTCCGTTGCTGCTTCAATCTTTGAAAAACTCTGGCGCACGTTCGTGCCAAGCTTTCTGGGCTTAAGCATCATAAATAGAATCACTCCATTCCTGAAATTTTACAAATTCACTATCGCATACCGGGATTATTTCGCACTATGTAAAGATGCCGTGGGCAATTTGTGTAAAAGTGCAAAACAAGCGATGATTTTTTGTGCTGTTTTAACAGTTTATTCTGAAAAAAGCGCAAAAAACCCCCATAGAAAAATGCAATTATAATGCATTTTAATATTATAACATAAAAAACCGTTTTGTCAAGTCCTTTTTCAAATTTTTCTCAACTTTTTTCATTTGATCCAAAAATTGACTTCTCCACAACCGAAAAATTACGTCGTAAAAGCGCAGAAAAACAAACAAAAAGGGAGCGCTCAAAATGGGCATCTTGCGCTCCCGTTATAGTTATTCCAATGCTATATTATGCTTGATTCAGGATAACTGTCATTTCTTGTTTCCAAAGCGATTATGGCATTTTTTGTCGATTTTTGCAAATATATGTTTACCAAAACATTCTTTTACAGACTGTTAAGATAAGTCAACAGCCTTTCCATTCCGTCACGAACACGTTCACGTTGAGTTGCAATATTAATGCGCACAAAACCTTCTCCAGCTTTGCCGTAGGAAGCGCCGGAGCTTATATAAAGTCCGGTTTTGTTCCGAAGCTCACGGCAAAACTCATCAGAGCTTTTTCCAAACGCAGATATATCAACCCACAGAAAATACGTAGCGTCCGAATCTATAACTTTAAGCTTCGGAGCTTTGGTTTTCAATATATCCTGCGCAAAAGCACGGTTTTCAAAAAGGTAGTCGACAACACCGTCGAGCCACTCGTCGCATTCCGTATAAGCGCTGATATAAGCGCCCACAGCAAAGATATTCGGCTCGCCGCACTCATCGGTATTGAGCGCACGGTAGGCCTTGTGCAGAAGCATAGGATTATGCGACACCACAGCCGCAGCCTGAAGACCTGCAAGATTGAAGCTTTTTGAAGCCGAAACGCAGGTTAACGAAATTCTGCGACACACCTCGGAAGCCTCGGAAAACGGTGTATATGAGAGACCCGGACGAAGTATGTCCGAATGTATTTCATCGCTGATAACAGTAACCCCAAATCTTTCGCAAAGCTCACCGATTTTCGCAAGCTCCTCTTTCGTCCATATACGTCCGACGGGGTTGTGCGGATTGCACAGTATCATAAGAGAGGTCTGCTTATCCGAAAGCTTTTTTTCAAGATCGTCGAAATCTATCTCATACCGCCCGTTTTGAAGCACCAAATCCGACGATAGCACGTTTCGTCCGTTATTCAGAATACTGTTATAGAATATGTTGTAAACAGGAGCTTGTATAAGCACGTTTTCCGCAGGAGTCGTGAGCTTTCGTACAAGAGAAGAAAGCGCAGCTACAACTCCTGTCGAAAAGACCGCCTCGCTCGGAAGAAAATTATGGCCGTGGCGTCTTTTTCTAAAGTCCGAAAGCGCAGTAAAATACTCGTCTGGCAAGGTAGAATAACCGAAAATACCAAGCTCTGCCGTTTTTAAAACAGCGTTTTTTATCTGAGGCGCCGTTTCAAAATCCATATCAGCTATCCACATCGGAAGCTCGTCAGCGCCAATATCCCATTTGCAGGAATAGCCGCCGCGCCTATTTGTCAGCTTATCAAAATCGTATTTCATAGCTTCATCCACTTAAGATTTTATTTCAATTTTAACCTTGCTTGGGTCTGTGTATTCTTCGTCAAGTATTATTTCATCAACCGCCCCTGCGCAGATAACGCTTCCGGGGAGAGGATTTTTTATACTGTCAACCTTGCCGTTGATGTCCGCCTCAACGCTTGAATATTCGAATGCCAACGTCGTGTTTATAAGCTTACAGTTGATAAGCTTCACGTCCTGCATATAGCACATACCCTGAAGCGACTGTATAGTGCAATTTATAAAGGTTACGTTTTTCGAATTCCATCCGAGATATTCGCCTACTATAAGCGAATTTTCAACAACTACGTTTTCGGTATTCCAGAAAGCATCCTTTGATATAAGCTTGGAATTTCTTACAGTTATATTTTTGCCGCCGTCAAAGAGATAATTTCCGTCCACAACAAAGTTGTCACACTCAATATTCTCCGAACAAAATCCGAAATAGTCGCCTGCCGCATTTGTGTTTGAAATTTTTATATCACGGCAATTCCAAAGCGTTTCTTGCGCCCCCGGCATACTTACCGAGCAAAGACTTATTCCCGACGAGCGCCTGAAGGTTTTAGGCGCTTCTATAACCGAATCGGATATCGAAATACCGTGTGTGTACCATATACCCGACCTTGCTGTACCAAGAAGCGTTGTGTTTCTGACTTCAACGTTATTGCAATACCACAGAGGATATTTCCAACCGAAAATGCATCCGTCAATTTCAAGATTTCGGCTTTCCTTTAGCGGAGATTCGCCCGCCTCGAATACCGAATCCGTGATTTTTGCACCGTTCGTTGAAAAGAGCGCACGTTCTCCCGCAAAGTAACCTTGTATGTAATTTTTCATACTTTCCTCCGTTTTTTGTCAACAACTGTTGTCTTATTTACAAATTTCCGCCCGTTCCTATAGAAGTCGAGTCATTACCCGAAACAATTATATGGCGCACAAGCTTGACGTTTAAATTTGAAAGAATTCTCGATATACTCATCGTAGCGGAGACGTCGTCATCCGATGCGTTTGCCACACCGTGCGGATGATTGTGAGCGAGTATCATATATTTCGCACGGCGTCTTGTTGCTATTTCCACAATCTTTCTCGGCAAAAGCTCGGATGAGTTTACAACTCCCTCGCTGACGAGGTCGCACGAAAGAGCCCGTCCCTTTGAATCAAATGACATAACATACACGCACTCGACAGAACGCGGCAGCAGCAATGCCTTGAAATACTCATCGGTTTGCTCGGGTGTATGCTTTATCCCGAAGCGGTATTGTTCTGTTTTCGCCCTTGAAATAACACTTGCCAGAAGCTTGACAAAGCGTGCGTTTTTCTCTCCGATTTTCTCATCATAGGACAAAACGTTTACGTCAGAAGAAAGTATTCTGCTGAGCGTACCGTATTTTTCAAACATACTCTCGCTTGCCGCAGTTGCGGCATCCTCTTTATTTACGAATGAAAGAGTTTTTGCCAAGGCATCCGAAACGCATTTAAGATATATCTGTGCCACTTTCCAATTCTAACCTTTCCTCTTTAGTTTCGTAAAATCTCACAATCTCCGGTTGCTGCGCAAATCTCTTTTTAAACGATGCCATAAATCCGACGTAGCGCTCACCGCAAACCACGTAATGATCCGCAAGAAACACACCGACCTCCGATAGCGCCAAAACCACAGAATCGTTAGTCTTTATATCTCCTTGCGTCGGATAAAGAGGGCCGTACGGATGATTATGAGCTATTATCATAACCGAAGCGCCAAAGGTCAAAGCAAGCTCGACAAACGCACCGCTTTTGACACCTGCACTCTGATAATCAAGCCCCTCGTAAACGGTCTTTACGCCGATGAGCTTCATTGAATTGTCAAGCATCATCACAGCCACCTTATATTCGGTGTCAGCGGCAAAATATTCAGCAAAATACTCTCCCGCCTTTGCGTAATCGTCAAAGCGCATCTCGGGAAGCTCAACGTCCAGAGTGTAAAGCTTGCACAGCTGTCCGACGGAAAGAATCATATCCGCAGTTTTAGCACCAACGCCCGGAACAGCCAAAAGCTCTTCACGACTTGCCGAAAGTACGCCCAAAAGCGAGCCGAACGCAGCAAGAAGCTGCTTTGCCAAGGGATTTGTGTCCTTTGCGGGTATTACGCTGTAAAGAAGCATTTCAAGAAGCTCGTACGTGTCGAATATACCCGCCCCGTGCTCCAGAAATTTCTGACGCATTCTTTCCCTGTGTCCTTTATGTATATCTGCCTCACGAATCGTCTTCATTATTCACCCGATGCCGTCCGAAATCCTCGGTTGCAGGCGGAATATAACCCGCCGGCTTTTCTATTTGTACCATATTTATCTTCATACCCTGTTCGGTGAAGTTTTTCTCATACTCGGTCATAACGTTGCCTGCGGCAAATTCGGATGCATGCAGATCACGTGTAAGCTTCACGGGGGCAAGACCTACCGCCTCTATCTCCTCAAGAGTGAAATCGAAAAGGGCGACGTTATCCGTCTTGAAGGTAAGAGTTGCCCCCTCCTTCATAAGCGAAAGATAGAGCGAAAGATAGCGTCTGTGAGTCAGCCTTCTTTTAGCATATCCTTTTTTTGACCAGGGGTCGGAAAAATTAAGAAATATTTTGTCAACAGTACCGCTTTCGAATATAAGCGGAAGATTATCCGCAGTATCAATCAAAAAACGCAGATTTTTTCCGCACCCCTCCGCATCTGCCGCCTCGGCAGCGAGTACTACGCAGTCGCTCACACGCTCCATAGCAAAGTAGCACGCTTCGGGATTCATACGTGACATATTTCTTGCAAAGCCGCCCTTACCTGCGCCTATTTCGAGAAATACGGGAGCGCCGCTCATTGAAAAGACCTGCGAGGGATCAGCCATAGGCTCACCCTCGTGCCGATAAAGCAAATGCTCACACAGCGCAAGTCGCTTTGCTCCGTTCTTCTTTTTACGCATTCTCATTGAATCAGTCCTCGTTTCTGCTGAATTCTGTAAGCTTCAGTCCGGGATTATCCTCAAGCACCCAGCGAATGCTCCACTCGCTTGTAAATATGAGAAGATTTTTTCCTCTGAAGTCCTGCACCCACTTTGTATCGTGAGAAAGCTTAAGAGTTTTCGGGTCGAGGTCTTCATTTTCTATCCAGCGTATCTGCTGATACGAAAGATTGGTTCTTCTCAAATCACAGCCGTACTCATTTTTGAGTCTGTACTCAAGCACCTCAAACTGAAGCACACCGACAACACCGACAATAACTCTTTCAAGACCCGAATTTGGCTCGAAGAAAATCTGTATTGCACCCTCTTGGGCTATCTGGTTCATACCCTTTGCGAATTGCTTACGCTTCATTGAATCCACCTGCTCAACCATCGCAAAATGCTCGGGAGCAAACGTAGGTATTCCCTCGAATTTTATCTTACTGCCTCGCTCACAAACCGTATCACCGATTGAGAATACACCCGGATCAAATACACCGATTATATCTCCCGCATAAGCCTCATCTATAACCTCTCTTGCATCAGCCATCATCTGCTGCGGTTGAGAAAGACGTGCGCTTTTTCCTGACTGAACGTGATAGTAATCACGCCCACGCTCAAATTTGCCCGAGCATATACGCATAAATGCAATTCTGTCACGGTGCGCCTTGTTCATATTTGCCTGTATTTTAAATACGAATGCCGAGAACTTATCATCAAACGGATCAATCGTAACACCGTCCGCAACTCTTGGAAGCGGTGAGGTGGTCATTTTAAGGAAGTGTGCCAAAAACGGCTCTATGCCGAAGTTGTTAAGAGCCGAGCCGAAGAATACCGGAGAAAGCTTTCCGTGACGCACAGCCTCGATGTCAAAATCGAATCCACCGCCGTCAAGCAGCTCAACCTGCTCACAAAGCTCGTCACAGAGTCTGTCTCCTATAAGCTCACGCAGCTTGTCTGTTTCGGTAATATCGCACTCAATTCCCGTGATACGCTCTCTGCCTCTGTGCGAGTTATCGAATGAAAGAACGGCTCTTTGCTCTCTGTCATATACACCTTTAAAATTAGCTCCGCATCCGATAGGCCAGTTCATAGGATAGGTTCCTATTCCGAACTCCTTTTCAAGCTCGTCTATCAGATCAAACGGATCACGTGACTCACGGTCCAATTTGTTGATAAAGGTAAATATCGGAATATCACGCATAGCGCAAACCTTAAAGAGCTTTCTGGTCTGCGGCTCAATACCCTTTGCCGCATCTATTACCATAACAGCGCTGTCGGCTGCCATAAGTGTACGATACGTGTCCTCCGAGAAATCCTGGTGACCCGGAGTATCGAGAATATTGATACAGTAGCCATCGCACTCAAACTGAAGCACGGAGGATGTGATTGATATACCTCTCTGCTTTTCAAGCTCCATCCAGTCGGACACAGCGTGCTTGTCGCTCTGCTTACCCTTTACAGAGCCTGCGGTCTGTATAGCACCACCGTAAAGCAAAAATTTCTCCGTAAGGGTTGTCTTACCTGCGTCAGGGTGTGATATTATTGCAAAGGTTCTCCGCCTTACAATCTCGGATTTAAAATCAGACATAGTTCTCCTCATTTTGCGCATTACGCGCATTTTATAGCATAATTTAGTATTTTAGCATAAACTTTTTATTTTGTCAATATATGGCGCACCAAAAACGCACCAGCACTGCATTTCGTTTTCGAAATCCGCACGTCAGTTTTCGGTACAAAAAACAGCAAGTTTTAAAAATTCGCAGTCCAAAAATGCGTATTTTGACAATGTTAGTTGTCATATAATGCGTTTTTCTTCGATTTTTTTCGCAAAGCAAGAGGGGTGCATCCGTATCTTTTTCTGAATTCCTTGTGAAAATACGACTCGTTGTCATAGCCGACAGCGCTGATTATATCCCCGATATTCATATCGGTTCTTACCACGAGTCCCTGCGCTCTTCTCATCTTTTCATCCACGACAAGCTCCTTGAAGCTCTTTCCGAAATATTCTCTTATTGATTTAGAAAGATACGGAGCGCACAGATAAAGCCGCCCACTCAATTCGGCAAGCGTTGCATTTAAGTAATTTGAAGAAATATACTCTGATATCGCTCTCATCCTGACCGAGCGTTTATCCTGCGGAGCGTCGCCACCCACAAGAAGCTCGGCGCTCTCACGTGAAAGATATCTCAACAGTATTTCCACGTACCTCGAGGCAATAGTATCTCCGCCACCGTCAAGAAGCTCAATTATTATGTTTTCAATAAGGTTTTCGACAGCCGTCACTCCCGCAGTTGAAAAATGAAGATAGCTTCCGTTTCCCTTTGGCTTTGCGTTTTCCGAAAGAATAGAGAAAAATGCAGTTCCGCCAAGGTCTGCAGCTACCCCCGAAAGAAATCCGTCGCTGAGCGAAATGTTTACGGCTATATCATCAGCTCCTGTATGCGTGACCGTGTGCTCGGTATGCTTATTCATAAACAGTATATCTCCGGCGCAAAGGCTGACCGAGCTTCCATTTATAATATGAGTAACCGAACCGCAAAGGACCGCCATAACCTCAAGATAAGAGTGCTTGTGATGCGGAAATTCAGCAAAACGGGTATGCCTGCGTATTCCTATTTCGGAAGAACCGTCAAAAAGTCCGGTATCACTTATTGTTGCATTAGCACCTGAAAAATAAACCTCCGTATCTATTTTACCGCCCCCGAGAAGCACACGCTCCTCATCGGTCAGCTCCTTTAGTCTATCTATAATATCCTTTTTCATAAAACCCTCGCAAAACAACTTATTTTAAGCCGATTTGTATAAATTTTATCATATTAACACCGATTTTGCAACAAAAAAATTAAATTAGGTCTGTTTTTTGAGTAAATGAAAGCCTTGTAAGAGGAGCTATTATATATTATCATAAAGAAAAAATCAAGTGAGGTAGAAATTATGAATTATGCTGAAGCAAAAAAAGAATACGCAAAGCTCGGAATAGATACCGACAGTGCTATCGAGAGGATTATGAACGTCCCCGTTTCCATACATTGTTGGCAGGGTTGATGACGTTACAGGCTTCGACACAGGCGATGCGCTTTCAGGCGGCATTCAGACGACGGGAAATTATCCCGGTCGAGCAAGAACACCCGACGAGCTTATGGCTGATATGAAGAAGGCATTTTCTCTTATTCCCGGAAAGAAAAAGCTCAATCTTCACGCATGCTATGCAATACTTGAAGATGGCGAGAATGTAGGCAGAGATGCTATCGAGCCGCGTCACTTTGCAAAGTGGGTAGAATTTGCAAAAAATGAGGGGGTCGGAATTGACTTCAACCCCACCTTCTTCTCTCACCCTATGGTAAAGGACAATCTTACTCTTTCCTCACCCGATGAGGATGTAAGAGCCTATTGGGTACGTCACGGAAAGGCTTGTGTTAAAATTGCCGAATACTTCGCAAACGAAACAAACATACCGACAGTACTCAATATATGGATACCCGACGGATACAAGGACATACCGCAGGACAGACTCGGCCCGAGAGAAAGATTTAAAAAATCGCTTGATGAGATACTCTCGATTCCTTACGACAAGAGCAAGGTTTACATCACTCTTGAATCAAAGGTGTTTGGTATAGGTCTTGAGTCGTATACCGTAGGCTCTGCAGAGTTCTGTCTCTCATATTCAACAGCTCGCGGCATAACACCCCTTATGGACAGCCGCCACTATCACCCAACAGAGGTAGTGTCGGATAAAATCCCGTCTTTACTTCTCTTCAATGAGAAAATAGCACTTCACGTTACACGTGCTGTACGTTGGGATTCAGACCACGTTGTTATTCTTGATGACGAAACAAAGGAAATCGCAAAGGAAATCGTCAGATGCGATGCGCTTGATAGAGTATTCATAGCACTTGACTATTTCGACGCTTCGATAAACAGAGTCGCAGCTTGGGTTATCGGTGCAAGAAATATGCACAAGGCGCTTCTGTTTGCAGCGCTCACACCTTCTGACCTTTTGAAATCCTACCAGGATAATGCCGACTATACGAAGATGCTCGCTGTCAGCGAGGAGCTTAAAACACTTCCCTTCGGCGCTATATTTGAGGAATACTGCAAGAGAGCAGGCGTTCCCGCAGGAATGGACTGGATAGATACCGTTGATGCCTACGAGCGCGAGGTTCTCTCAAAGAGAGTATAATTATAACAAAAAAAGAGATTCGGTTTTGCCGAATCTCTTTTTCGTCGCATTTTTAATGAAAAATAACATTTTTTACGCTATCATCATTGCTTTTTTCTTTGTTTTGTCACATTTCAGGCTAAAAATGCCCGATTATTTTTTCTTAATCTTGTCCTGCAAAAAGTGCCTTTTTACAACCTCGAATGCAAGTTTCTTTCTTCTGTATTCATCAACAATGCCCTTGTTATTCTCACATCTTGGACGTGACATAAACCAACCTTCATCAACTCTTACGTCGCAGAATTGCCATATAAATACACCCGAGATATCATCATCGGCAAGTATTACATTCAGCTGCTCGTCAAGTATTTTCGCCTGACGCTCCTCGGTCCATTTAGCCTCTGTGTCGCTACGGTATCCGTAAATACCTCCTGCGCCTATCTCGCTTATTATAAAAGGCTTGTTATCATTACCTGTCGAGCGGATGTATTTTTTTACAGCATCCAACGACTCCAAAACGCTTTTCCCGTGAGATTCGTACCACAGCGGATATATATTCATCGACACAATATCCACAAGATCCAAGCAAATATCACTGTAAAATTTGTTTGATGCAAACGTGAGCGGACGGCTGCTGTCCCATTTTTCGATTTTTTCAAAGAGAGTGCTGTAACACTCCCTGCCAAACTCCGAGTTGCTCACGCATTCATTGAGTATACCCCAACAAAAAACGCTTGGGTGATTGTAATGATTAAATAACATTTCATCAATACACTTAATGCTTTGAGGAATGAAATTGGGGTTTCTCATTTTTTCCTCATTAAGTCCTCTTGCGTGAGCCTCCTCCCACACAAGAATACCAAGCTCATCACATATATCAAGGAACAGCTCATCATTCGGATAGTGAGAGGTTCTTATCGCATTCGCACCGGTATCAAGGATAAGCGCAATATCGCGCATTATTGCCTGAAGCGGAATTGAGCTTCCGAGCGAGTTGTAGTCCTCGTGGCGGTTGAAGCCAAGAATGCGTATCGGTTTTCCGTTAAAGAGAATCTTCTAACCCTCGGTCTTTATCTCTCTGAATCCTATACGTTCAATAAGGTCGTCTATAACTACATCATCACGTACAAGCTCCGCACGCAAAAAATGCATAAACGGAGAATCAAGCTCATAAGAGCGTACACCTGCAAACTCCGCATTATAAGTCAAGGCCTTCGATTCACCCGCAGAAAGAGCGCACGGAAGCTCGCATATAAGCTTATCCCCAAGGAAAAGCCGAAGCTTATAATTGCACGTCGTGTCTGACTTGCTCTGAACAAAGGCCTTTATTTCAGCCCCCCACTCCCCGGACTCTATGCGAGGAGTGAAATGGAGCGCATTGATAACAGCCGAAGAGAGCTTCTCAAGCATCACAGGCCTTATAATTCCGCCGTATGTATAGTAGTCGTTTTCAACGTGAAGTGCCGACTTCTCCGAATAGGAATTATCGACGACTACCTCTATTTTATGCTCACCCTCGCAGCAGAACATATCAACAGAAAAAGGTGTGTAAGCGTTGTAATGCTCACCTAAAAGCTCACCGTCGCAAAAGACCTTTGCCGTATGACTCACGCCACCGAAAACAAGTCTTGCGTGACCCCCAAAGCTCAAGGTTCTGCTATACGTTGCAAGACCCTTATATGCAGCAAGTGACGGAATTACCTCAAGGCAGGATGGCACAGCGAGCTTTCCGCTATACGAGCCGTCCTCGGTGCGAAAATCCCAAAGTCCCGAAAGCTCCAAAACGCTTCTGATTTTATGCGTATCAAACAGTCTGTACATATTTCCTCCACTTATAAATCCCGCAGGAAAAAGACGAATAATGAAGTTACAAAAGCAAAAAACGGCTTGTTTGCAAACAAACATTTGCATAAATTGAGAAAAAGCGGAAGAGACACCGCTCAAGCACCTCTTCCGTTTTATTCGGACACACCGAAATTATTACACCAATCAGTATCCGCTGATAGGAAGCTCGTCGTTATCCTCGCCGTGTTCTATTTTTCTTATTACAACGTAATAACCAACCGCATCGCTGACCTTTACATAAACACGTGAGCCGAGCGACTTACCCATTATTGCCTGTCCAAGAGGAGACTCCTTGCTGATATATCCGAGTGTCGCATTTTGTCTTAAGGTAGTTACAAGCTGTATGCGTTTTTCCGCATTCATTTTCTCGTTGAATATAGTAACGTAATCAAAGAGCGAAACGTAATTCTCCCGTTTTTCGGTTTCTATAACCTTTGCCGTTCTTATCATGTTTTCAAGATATCTTATACGGCTTTCGTTCTTACGCTTCTCACGCTTTGCTTCCTTATATTCAGCGTTTTCGGAAAGGTCACCAAACTCACGCGTGCGCTTCATTTCAGCCATAAGCTTCGGTGCTAGCTCACCACGACGGTATTCGATTTCCTCCTCCATTTTTCTTATATCTACCTCTGTAAGCTCATCGTACATAATATCACTTCTTAAGCGAATTCAGGATGTCAAGAGTATCTCTTGCTATAACAAGCTCCTCGTTTGTAGGAATTACAAATACCTTCACCTTCGAGTTGGCAGTAGTAACATCTACCTCCTCACCGCGGATCTTGTTTTTCTCCTCATCAAGCTCGATGCCAAGGAATGCAAGCTTCTCGCATACAAGCTTTCTGTACTTCGCACTGTTCTCACCGATACCGCCCGTAAATACGATAGCATCAGCGCCGCCCATAGCTGCTATGTAGCCGCCCGCAAGCTTTACAAGCTGATGTACGTACATATTCTCTATAAGCTGAGCACGCGGATCACCTGCGTTAGACATTGCATCTATTTCCTGGTTGTCGCTGGTCTTTTCGGAAACACCGAGCATACCCGACTTTTTGTTCATCATCTTATCTATATCGTCAGCGGTTGTAAGCTCACCCTTACGCATAAGATAGGGGATAATTGCAGGGTCGATGTTTCCGCATCTTGTACCCATCATAATACCCTCAAGAGGTGTAACACCCATAGACGTATCGAAGCACTTGCCGTCAACTACCGCAGAAAGCGACGCACCGTTTCCAAGATGGCAGGTAACAACCCTTGTACCGCTCTTGCCGCCAAGCATATCAACTGCTCTGCCGCTTACGTATCTGTGAGAAGTACCGTGGAAGCCGTAACGGCGAATCTTGTACTTTTCGTAGTACTCATAGGGGAGCGCATACATATATGCGTAATCCGGCATAGTCTGGTGGAAGCCTGTATCAAATACAGCAACCTGGGGAACGTTCATAATCTTCTCGCATTCAATAATACCCTTAAGATTTGCAGGGTTGTGCAGAGGACCAAGGTCGCAGCACTCCTCGATTATTGCTTTTACCTCATCGGTAACGAGAACAGAACCGGAAAGCTTATCGCCGCCGTGAAGAACTCTGTGTCCAACAGCGCCTATCTCATCAACCGATGAAATAACACCGAGCTCCTTATCAACAAGAGTGTTAAGCACGAGAGTAAGAGCCTCTGCGTGTGTGGGCATAGCGTAGTCTATTTTATAATCCTCTTTTCCGGGAACCTTGAACTTAAATTTCGACTTTCCGCCGATCTCCTCACAAATTCCCTTTGCTACAACCTGCTCATTTTCCATATCTATAAGCTGGAATTTGAGAGAAGAGCTACCCGCATTGATAACAAGAATTTTCATTTTTTTGTCCTTTCAAAATATATGTTTTTAATTTATACCAAAAATATAAGAATGTAAACCACCGCAACGGTGATACCGAGCAAAGCTCCGAAAAATACCTGAAGCGGAGTATGGCCGACAAGCACCTTGAGCTTCTCTGTTTTAACCGCGTAGTCACGCTCACGCACAAGCGAATCGAGAGCTTCGGCAAGCTCCTTTATAGTTGCAGCCTGCTTTCCCGTTTCACGTCTGACACCGCAAGCATCGTGCATAACGATTATAGCTAAAATAAAGGATATGGCGAACAAAGCGCTGCCAAACCCCTGCGTCCAGCCGCACACCGTGGCAAGAGACATAACCGTAGCCGAATGACCGCTCGGCATACCGCCGTCACCGAAAAGGCGCTCAAAGGAAAACCTGCGCTCTATGATAAGATTTATCAACATTTTTATAAGCTGTGCTATCATCCAAGCCGAAACCGAAGCCAGAAGCATATCATTTGTAAAAAGCTCCAGAATTTTTCCCATATTTCACACCTCCCGATACCATACTTTATATATTTTACCACGTGCGTTAAAATATTTCAAGTGTTTTTAAAATTTAACACTCTATTTAGAAAAATAAATTATGCTGTATTTAGAGCACCCCCACCAACCGTAAATTTACGGTAGTGTGCCGAAAATACAGCATAATCTTATAAATCTCTACACCTACATTTAGACTATAGCGTTAGACGAAATCATATTAGCGTGTACAGGCCAGTTATACCGCCACTGGAAGTCTTCCTCGTCATCCATTGACAACGGCAGAAGCTCCTCTTCAAGCTCGGGTATCGAGTCGATTTTGCCGCTCACGTAATCAACAAGTCTTCTTTTGCAGGAATCGACTCTCTTTGCTAAACCGCCAAGACGCAAATCCTGCACCTCAAATCCGTAAGGCTTATTCTCTGTAAACCAAAGCTTTTCAAACGCTCTGTGGAAGATGCCTATTCTCGATATTACGGTTACGTAATCCTCTTTTGCAAGACGCAAAAGCTCCGCCTTATCATCCGCCTTGTATGCCGCTCTTGTTTTAGCACCAAGCTCGTACTTATATTCGAGTACGTCGCAAAGCTTTGCAGCCGAATCAAATATATATGCCCACTTTCTTGATTTTTTCGCACTTTTACGGAATGCTTGTGCGTATTCGGCAAACTGCTTTCCAAAGCCGTTTTTTATAACGAAATCGTGGTGGCTTACAAAGCAGTCTTTGTAAAGTGCTGTTTTTGCACCGTTCTCACGCCAGGTGTAATCTTTTTGAACTGCGTTTGGAGCATCGAGCAGCATAAAGTCATCAAATTCAAGTCCGAAGCTTCTCTTGAATTTTGCTTTTATTACCGCCTCGTCATCATTACCTCGAAGAAGCTCCGCGATATAGAAGAGTGAGGGGAGCACCGCATATCTGGAGCATTCAGCACCGCAATCGCCCCACATTGTCATAAAGATGTTTTTCACCTTATACTTACGGCAGGCAGAAAGAGCCTTGGTCATGCTTTGGATAGCGAAATGGTTATCCGGCAAAAATCCCGTCCAAGTCCAGACACCGCCCGCAAACCATACCTTATCAGAAAGCGCCTTATGGTTTTCAAGCATTGCCTCATATTTGCTTTCCTCATTGGTATAATAATCCCAATATACGGGAATTACCGACTCGGGTACAGAGTCACGTATTTCCTGCGGGATATCAAGCACCTTGTCGGTATAGTAAGCGCCATTTGTGAGAGGTCGAAAGAACATATCCGACCACATAGCGCACTCAAAGTCATATTTTTTAGCTATCTCGCAAACACGCAGAAGATGCCTTCTTATTATTGAAACGGTAGGCTCATAGCCGTGCTTGTCGAGGTGTTTACCCCTGCCGAGGTTATGCGCCTCATCCATACCGATATGTATATAATTCGTTCTGAAGCAGGAGCGTACGGTTTTTATCATATTCTCGATAAACTCGTATGTGCGCTCGTCGTCCGTGAGCAAAACTCCGCCCATATCCATCGGCACCTTGCGCCATCTTGCTATTGTTTCAAGATGAGCAAGCGTCTGTATACAAGGGATAAGCTCTATTCCGATAGAATATGCAAAATCGTCAAGCGCCTTCATTTCCTCTATCGAATATCTGCCTCGCATATATCCGAAGAACGGCTCTCCCTCTACCTCATAGGTATCTTCGGTATAGAGCATAACACTGTTATAACCCATTTTTTTGAGAATCGGCAAAAACTTTTTGAGCGCATCCACACTCATAACGGCGTTTCTGGACATATCTATCATTACGCCGAGTCTTTCATAGTTGTACTTTTTCATAACAACCCCCCAAAAATATAAATAAGCTTACTTTTTGCGCAAAAATCTTGCGTTCATACACATTCTAGCACACACATAACCGAAAAGCAATAGCAAAAGTGTGCAAATTATAGTAATTTTTTCGCTTTCTTGACAGCTTTCAGCTTATAACCGCCCGCCTCTATTGCGGATTTGATAGTGTCGGTGCTAACCTTATCGGAAAGCTCAAGTCTTACCTTTCCTGTTTTCGAGTCAGCCACCGCAGATATTACTGCGGGAATTTCGGAAAGCGCCGCCTCAACTCTTTTCTCGCAATGTGAGCACATCATACCCGATACCGAAAGAATTACACCGGAATCAGAGCAATCGCCACACCGCTTCCCATCCGGCATACCGAAGAAATTAAGGCGCAGAGCGTTGCCGACAACAAACAAGCTCGAAAGGCTCATAGCAAGCGCACCTATCATAGGATTGAGCGTTATTCCAAGTGAAACGAAAGCACCCGCTGCAAGAGGTATTGAAATAACGTTGTAGAAGAATGCCCAGAAAAGATTCTGTTTGATACTGCGTATTGTTTTTCGGCTTATCTGCACCGCCGCTGTGGCATCAGAAAGTGAATTTTTCATAAGAATGACGTCTGCTGATTCTATCGCTATATCAACACCTCTGCCTATTGCCATTCCGACATCTGCGCTGACAAGCGCTATCGCATCGTTTATTCCGTCGCCTATCATAAGCACAGAGCCCGACTCCGAATAGCTTCTGACAGCGGCCTCCTTTCCGCTCGGCATGACGCCGGCGATGACCTCACTAATTCCCACCTCTGCGGCAATTACGTTTGCGGTGCGCTCATTATCTCCCGTGAGCATAACGCTTTTTATGCCAAGTCTTTCAAATTCGGCTATTGCCTCTTTACTATCCTCTCTCACCGTATCCGAAACGGCTATAATGCCGATAAGTAAGCCTCCCTTAGTAAAGTAAAGCGGTGTTTTTCCAAGCGAGGAAAGCTCGCGGTATTTTTCATCGGCAAAGGAATCTTCACCGCAAGACGCCTTGTATAAATTGTAGCTTCCGCCCTCTATTACTTCACCCAAAACAACAGCTCGCACACCCGATCCGGTCAAGGACTCAAAATCAGAAAATTCGGGCTTTTCCACACCGTTTTGACTACAATAATTTACAATAGCTAAAGCTAACGGGTGTTCGCTTCCTATTTCAGCGCCGTAGGCGTATGTCAAAAAGCTTTCACGTGAAATGCCCACGGGAATAACGTCAACCACCTGCGGCAACCCCTCGGTAATAGTTCCGGTTTTATCAAGAAGCACGGTTTTAACAGCTCCGAGCCGCTCGAGAGCCTCGGCATTTTTGAAAAGAATACCTCGTGATGCGCCAAGGCCGTTACCAACCATAATAGCAACAGGTGTAGCAAGTCCCAGGGCGCAAGGACAGCTTATTACAAGCACCGAAACAGCTCTGCCAAGCGCAAAGCCTACTCCAAAATCAAGTATAAGCCACAGGACCATAGTCACAAGAGATATCAGCATTACTATCGGTACAAATATCGCAGAAACCTTATCGGCTATCTTGGCAATAGGAGCTTTCGATGCAGATGCATCGCTCACCATTTTTATTATACCCGAAAGTACTGTATCCTCGGCAACCGACGTGGCACGGCAACCGACGTAACCCGATTTATTTATCGTAGCGGCATATATCCTCTCGCCTACCGTTTTGTCAAGCGGAATACTCTCACCGTTAAGTGCAGACTCGTCAACAGAGCATTCACCAAAAACAATCTCACCGTCTGCGGCAAAGCTCTCACCGGGACGAACAACAAATATATCACCGAGCATAAGCTCGGAAATATCTATAACCCTTTCCTCCCCCTCACGAATTACCCTTGCGGTGGTGGGAGCAAGAGCGATAAGAGCCTCGATAGCTCTTGTGGTTTTTCCTTTAGCTCTCGCTTCGAGCAGTTTTCCAACGGTTATCAGCACAAGTATCATCGCCGCTGACTCAAAATAGAAGCCGTGCGCATACACCGCACCCGCCTCCATTCCGCCTGATGCAACCGCAAAGCTCATAACGAAAAATAAAACGGTGCTGTAAATAAAGGACGCGCCCGAGCCGAGGGCGACCAGGGTATCCATATTCGGAGCGCCGTGCAATGCACCTCTCACGCCGTTTACAAAGAATTTGCCGTTTATTATCAAACAAGCCGCCGAGAGCAAAAGCTGTATGAGTGATATCGCAATATAATTGCCCTCAAAAATACCGTAAGGAAGTCCTATCATGTGCCCCATAGAAAAATACATAAGCGGCACAAGCAAAGCCGCCGATGCTATAAGACGCACTATAATCCGTCTTGCTTCCGCACCGGATTTTTCCGTCTGTTCATCATTTTTATTTTTTGCACCGCTGACACTTGCTCCGTAGCCTGCCGCACAAACAGCCGCTATTATATCATCAACGTCACCGCCAAAGACGGTCATTGAATTGGTAAGTAAATTTACCGAGCATTCCTCAACTCCAAAAACACCTCTGACCGCCCTCTCAACTCTTGCAGAGCAGGCGGCACAGCTCATACCGGTTATATCGAATTTCATATCATCTTACAAGGTCAAGGACGGTCTTTAAAAGCTCATCAACCGCACCCGGCCTATCCTCCTTTATATCATTAACAACACAGCTGTTTATATGACTTGAAAGCAGCTTGCGAGAAAAAGAGGATAGCGCAGAGCTGACCGCAACAGCCTGTGTCAGAATGTCGGTGCAATAAGCATCACGCTCGACCATACCTACAATTCCTCGAATCTGCCCTTCTATTCTTTTAAGTCTGTTTATAAGAGCCTTCTTTTCCTCCTCGGAGCGCAGCTTGGTTTTTGCCGAGCTGCAGCATATTTCCTTTTCCATATTTATTATCTCCAAAATAAAATGTTTTAGTGCTTTTATTATATACCCCATAGGGGTATTTGTCAAGCAAATCCAAAACAAAAAAGGCGAGGATATCTCTCGGTATCCCCGTCTTATAAAGTATTACTGTTATATGAGCTGAAGCATAAGCGACATTATGGGAAGAGTGACTATGGTGAGCATTGTAGAGAGAAGAACTATACTTGCCGCTTCTTTCTGACCCGCTCCGACTATCTCGGAATAATTAAGCACCACGGATGCCGCAGGACAAGCGCTTATTATAAAGAAGCTTCTTGCAAGCCATACATCCACACCGAAAAGCCACACAATAAGAAAGGCTATAAGCGGCATCGCAAACTGCTTTACAGCTATCGTCAGATAAATGCGGTAATCGGTAAAAACGTCTTTGAATTTCATTTCCGAAAGTCTTATTCCCATAGCCATCATGGAAAGCGGTGTTGACATCTTTGCCGTTGCCGTAATTATAGAAAAGAGCGTTTCTGCCTCTGTTATCGGGGTTTCTGTCACAAACAAAACAAGAGCTACCGCAGCACCTATGAGCGCCGGATTAGTAAGCATTTTTTTGACAGAAATATATTTTACGTTCTGCGATATTATTGCCGAGCCTATCGTCCAGCCTATAACGTTCATAACCACGGCATATACGATTGTATATATTATGAGGTCATCAGACTGCCCCGGATAAAGCGCCTCAAGTATCGGTATACCGAAAAACGCACAGTTTGACATCGTTGTTGCGATAGTCATTATTCTGTATATCGGGTCACGGCATTTTTTCCTGAGCACAAGATAGGACAGTCCCATAACTATTACGTGTATGAAAAGCACCAGAAGCGCAAATATACCTATATCAACAAGCTTGCTCGGTGAATACTCCGTGCTCATAAATGTGTAAACGGCAAGTGCCGGTTGAGAAACGTAAATAAGTATTTTCGAAATATCTGCCGTCGCATTTTTGCTGAACACTCTGCCCTTTGCAAGCAGATAGCCCACAAGTGCCATAAGAAGAAGCACGGCAACAGCGCCAAGAGTTATTAAGAACGTCATTTATATCACCATTAAATTCCTATCGTATACATACCGTTTGCGGGAAGTGTTATCAAATTCAGCTTTTCAAATTTGTCACGCACCGTAACCGAGCCGACACGTTCAGAAAGCTCTTTTCTGTAAGTGTAGCTCGAAAGGTCCGAATAAAAGTCGGAAAAAGGTCCCGCCTCATCGGTTTCGGTATATGCGCCGGCTTCAAGCTCCGTCCTGTAAATGAAGCAGACGCCAAAATCCTTGATTTCAACACATGCAAAGCTGTTTTTAGGCATTCCGAGCGCCTTTGTTACAACGCTTGGAAATTCCTTGTATGCAAGTGCGGTGTAAGCCGATTCGGAAGAGTAATACTCGCCCGAAGGGTCAAGGTGCATATTTGTAGCCTTGTATTTATCCAGGTAATTTTCAAACGCATCTTCGCTCATTTGGTTTCCTTCACCCGTCTCGATATTTGCTATCGCTTCCTTTATAGAGGCAATGTCCGCCTCTCTTTCGGCTATTTCATAGTCTGCGAGCTTGAAAAGCTTATCATTTCCCTCTTCATCGGTAATGCGATTACCACTCACCTCGTCAAGTTCAAAATCCTCTTTCGTGCGTATAAATAAGAGCCTTACATGCTTGTATGCGGAATTGTAGAACTCATTTACAGCCACAGAATCATTTTTAAGAGCAGAAGCATCCGCACCGTACATCACGTATGGCGCCATAACAGCCTTATACATCATTTCGGTAGCGTCATAGAAATCATCATAGTCAAAGCCATAAGGCTTGACAAGCTTATTAAACTCTTTTTTGTTTCCGTCGGCTATATAAAGAAGTCTGTTCTGGGCAGTTGACTTTATAGTAGCTTTTGCTTCAGAGCCAAGCCGTGAAGCGCTGTCGTAAAGATAGCAGCCAACAACTATTGCCGCCAGATAATCACGCACGTACTCTATCATACCCTCGCCGTAGGTCTTAGTTCCCATATCGGGTGTATTCCAGAATTCGGGTGTGTCCTCTGCTCCCTCGACGTCTGCAAGCTCACCGTTAAGGTAAAGAGCCTTCGCATAAGAGGCAAAATAATTTGCGACCCCGCTTTTCATTCTTGCACCGTTATATTCAACCACGGAATTTGCATTTCTTATAGCGAATACCGTTCCGAATATTGCACCCGCAACAAGCACCGCAGACATAAAAATGCAAACAAACATTAGCATTTTCTTGTCTGTTTTGCTCTCGGAAGTGTTTACGCACTTAACTGCCGTGGCATTTTCCGTTTTGGTTTTCTTTTCACTCATTTTTGTCTTCCTTACTATCAGCTTTTATTTTAAGGCAGGCTTCAAGAAGAAGTCTTGCCGCTTTTATCGGATCATCCGAGCGTTTCAGCTTATATATAACGCTTGGCGGTGATGCACGAAGCATAAGTCCCGGGTAGTGCGGTATCAAGCCGGCAAACAGCGCAAAGTCCGGCTCACCGAGCCGCAAATTAAGCGCACCGTCAATCTCTGATACCTTTGATATACCCAGCTCCTCCGCCAGCGCCTTTATAAGCGCTACGTCAAGCAATCTTTCGGTAGACTTTGGCATATCACCGAATCTGTCGGTCAGCTCATCCGAAACGTCTACCACGTCCTCATGGGATTTTATGAGAGATATTTTTTTATACATTTCCATCCTCTGCGAGGAGCTTCGTATATAGGTTTCGGGGATGTTGGCGCTAACGCTGATATCCACGGTTGCCGTGGGCGGAGGTGCTGTATTCTCTCCCTTCAGGTCAAGCACCGCTTCGGAAAGAAGCTTTACGTAAAGGTCGTAGCCGACACTTTCTATATATCCGTGCTGCTCCGCACCGAGAAGATTTCCCGCACCTCTTATTTCAAGGTCACGAAGCGCTACCTTGAAGCCTGCTCCGAATTCGGCAAACTCCCGTATTGCCCGAAGCCTTTTTTCCGCCACCTCGGAAAGCACCTTTCCTCGCCTGTACGTCAGGTATGCATACGCCTGTCTTCCGCTTCTGCCGACTCTGCCTCGAATCTGGTGGAGCTGCGAAAGTCCGAATCTGTCTGCGTTTTCGATTACCAGAGTATTTGCGCTAGGCAAATCCACTCCGGTTTCAATTATAGTGGTACAAACGAGTATATCTATCTCGTGACGAACAAGACTCTGCCATATATCCTCAAGCTCGTCACGTTCCATCTGACCGTGCGCAACACCTACTCTTGCACCGGGGAAATCTCTTGCTATTCTTCCTGCAACGAGCGTTATATCCTCGACCTTGTTATAAAGGTAAAGCACCTGACCGCCGCGTGACATCTCACGGCGCATAGCCTCGTATATCACCGACTCGTCATGCTCAAGAACGTAGGTCTGCACGGGTCGTCTTTCACCCGGAGCCTCGTCAAGCACCGACATATCACATATTCCGTTCATCGCCATATTAAGCGTTCTCGGTATCGGAGTGGCGCTGAGTGTCAGGGTATCGACGTTTTTCGCCATCTGCCGAAGCTTTTCCTTTTGAGCAACACCGAAGCGCTGCTCCTCGTCTATAACGAGAAGTCCGAGATTACGGAATTCAAGATTTTTGGATAAAAGCTTATGCGTTCCGATAAGTATATCAACCGTACCTCGCTTTGCAGAGCGGAGTATGCGTTCCTGCTCCTTTGCGGATTTCAATCCCGAAAGCATCTCAACAGTTACCGGATACGCTCTCATTCTTGAGGTTGCGGTCTGAAAATGCTGAAGCGCAAGTATGGTCGTCGGCACAAGTATGGCTACCTGCTTACCGCCCATTATCGCCTTGAACGCTGCACGAAGTGCAACCTCGGTTTTTCCGAATCCGACGTCACCGCAAAGCAGTCTGTTCATCGGCACAGGACGCATCATATCCCGCTTTATTTCCTCAATCGCAAGAAGCTGCGATTCGGTTTCCTCATACTCAAAGGAATCTGCAAACTGCTCCTCCATATCAGAGTCGGCAGGAAACGCAAAGCCGGGAAGCCTTTGTCTTTCGGCATAAAGCTTTATAAGGCTTTCCGCTATATCACGAGCCGCACTCTTTGCCTTTGTCTTCGCACGGTTCCAGTCGCCGCCGCCCATCTTCGAGAGCTTGACAGTACCGCCCTTATCCCTTGCGCCTATATATTTTCCAATCATTTCAAGTCGGTCACAAGGAACAAAAAGCTTATCCGTGCCGGCATAGCGTATAGTTATATAATCTCTTGTCACGCCCATTGTCGTGACAGTCTGTATTCCCTCGAAAAGTCCTATACCGTAATTGGCATGAACAACGTAATCACCAACAGAGAGGTCGGCATAGCTCATAAGGCGCTGACCTGCGCCCCCAACCTTTTTCAGGATACGCTGACTGCGTCGTTTTGACATCTGACGGTAGCCTGCATCCTCTTTCATCGACACTACGGCTATCCTCGGTGTTATCAGGTCATAGCCCTCGCACTCACCGACTGCCACAAAAATACCGCCGCCCGGAGCAGAAGCTATATCAAAGCTTTCAAGGCTGACAGCACTTGCCATAATTCCGTCGTCATACAGCGTTGAAATAAGGGATTTTGCACCCTCCTTATTCTCCGCGAGTATCAGAACACGGTACATTCCGCGCTGATAACTCAAAAGCTCCTCTTTGAGCATAGCGAGGTTTCCGCCAAAGGAAACGTTTTTGCGGCATCTGAATCCGAAAATTCCGGAAGTTCTTATATTACCGACACCGCCCGAAAAGGAATTTACGTGTACTGCAAAGCCACACTCGGATACGAAGTCAATATACTCGTCCTTGCTGAACGCAAATTTTGCGCATTTTTTTGAAACAGCGCCCGATTTAATAAGTTGAGCCGCAGCTTCCTCTGTGGATGCTATAAAGCTTTTTGCGCTTTCAAGACAGGCGCTTGTACCGACCAAAAGCGTCAAATGCGTGCCGAGCGAGGCTATCACCGTCAAAAGATTTTCAAACGCGGAATACACCGAACCGATATATTTATCCGAAATATCGAGCATTCGCCCCGAATCTATTGCCTGATACTCCAACGAAAGCTTTTCTGCCGTTTGCTCGTCTGCGAGCGACTTAAGGCGCAAAATCTCGTCCAAAAGAGTGCGTCGGCTATCTGCGGTGACAATCACCTCTCTTGCGGGAAGCAAAAGAATCTCATCAGATGCCATAACCGTGGTCCTTTGCGAAATTACGTCAAAGTGCGCCATTCGGTCTATTTCATCACCGAAAAATTCTATTCTTACAGGCTCACCAAGATCGGCGGAAAAGAAATCAACAATTCCACCGCGATGCGAAAACTGTCCCCCACCGTCAACCGCATCTGTCGGTGCATATCCAAGCGACACGAGCGTTTGAGTAAGCTCGTTGATGGATATCTCCATACCTACAAAAAGCTTGAGGCACAGCGAATCCAAAAACGTCTTTGGCATAGTTCTGGATACTGCGGCGGCAGGTGTTGCAACAACGCAGTCCGCCTCACCGAGAATAAGCTTATATAACACCGAAAGCCTCTCACGCTCTGTATCGTGGGAGGCACTTATACTGTCAAATATAAATTCTCTGCCGGGATAATGCATCGCGCGAAGTCCGCTATCCGAAAGCTCACGGCAAATGCTCCTGCACTCCTCGTCGGTGGGCGCAAGTACAAGCGACACGGCTTTATCCTTACCCGCATGGACACACTCGGTAATAAACGCACCGACAGCACCGCCCGAAAGTCCGTTTATAACGGCTGCGGGAGCGCCGCCAACCCGAAGCGAATCCGAGAGCAACTCACAAAAGGCAGAGAATTCTTTATCAGCGCATATAAGACTCGATAGTCTTGCCATAAAGAAAAACCTCTTTTTGACAATTTATGTTTGCAAAAACAATTTATTTGGAGTGTTTATTCATCGACTCATCTATTTTTCCGTCGAGGATAAGCTCCACCGCAGATTTTATATCACCAAATCTCGCCTTAATTTTATCGGCATCACCGACAGGAATATTTCCAAGCACGAAATCGACAAGGTCATAGTCGGGAGACGGCTTTTTTCCAACTCCTACCTTTATTCTTGGGAAGCCGTCACCTATATGAGAGATGATGCTTTTCAGACCGTTATGGCCACCCGCAGAGCCCTGCCGCCTTATCCTTATCACACCGGGATCAAAGCTTATTTCATCGTGTATAATTATAATTCTGTCAGCAGGTATTTTATAAAAATCAGCAGCCGCACCTATGGCATCGCCCGAGCTGTTCATAAAGGTTTGCGGCTTCATAAGAAGCACTCTGTGCGAGCCTATGGTAACGTCACTTATGAGGGCGGAGAATTTCGCTCTGTCTATTTTCACCGAAAGCTTATCAGCTATGTAATCGAGAGCCAAAAAGCCTATGTTATGCCGTGTTCTTTCGTATTTGTCACCCGGATTTCCAAGGCCCGCTATTATAGCGGTAGGCGGTGTGGTTGCGCCCTGTTTTTCTATCTTTTTGAAGAGTGCGAATATATCAGTCATTCTCTTTAACCAAAATAAGCTCTTTTGCATACGGAAGCGATGCTATTGCATCACAAAGAGTATGCCATTCGGCAAGCTTATGATTCTTTCTTGCGTAGTAAATATTGATAAGCACCTCGTAATTGAGCGTTACGGTACGCATCTGGTTAAAGGACGAGGGCAAAAGCTGTATCATATTATGCCATGCATCCCGCTCCTTGGTTTCGTTAAAGCGAACACGCTCACCCTCAAGGTAAGAAATAAGCCCATCAAGCACAGCAAGAGCGTCGGGAGTCAGCCTATCGCAGGAAAAGTCCTCACGGCTGAATTCCTTTGCCTGTATTTTGTGCATAGTCGAGCAGGAATTTGCAACAGTACCTACTTTGTAGGTATCAAATTCCTTCCACCAATAAAGCGGAGCTGTGATATCCATAGAAACCATAATCTGGCGCAGGTATTTTCTGTGATCGCTTCCTGCCTTTGCAAGTCTTGAGGCAAGCGACAAATCGTTCTCGCCAAGCACGAATTCGCCACGCTCATTATAGTAGCTATCCATTCTCGCCCAGCTGTTCAGCGGATTTCTTGCGCCTCGAATGGCGTTTTCCATATTCATAACGTAAATTCTCTCAACTTTAAGCATAGAAGTCCTCCCGCTTGTGCGTAAAAAACATAATTTTATATATTTTAACACACATAGCTGTTGTTGTCAATGACGTAATTGTAAAAAAGGAAGAACAAAGTCATAACAAAGCTTTAGGAAGCGTAAAAGAGGCAGAGAAAAATCAAAGCAAAAACCAAAAAGAGCGCACCGACGCAAAGCGGCACAGTACCGCTTATAAATTCGGCTCGTCTGCGCCTGGATTTGAATTCATAAAACCGCTCATTTGACCAAGCCGAAAACGGAGCGAGTATTCCGACAAGCCTTGTAAAAGCGTACGAGAATATATCGAACACCCCTGATCGGGAAGCCAGTATCAACGTGCCAACGCCAAGAAGAATAACAGCCGGAAGAGTCATTGCATCAGCAAGAGCCCGATACCCCAAGCCGCCGCCAAATAAATCCGAGCCGCCCGACATATAAAGCGCAATGCTCATAATAAATCCACCCGCAATCAATGATATAAAAAGCGGTGTAAAAATGCGTTTGTTCATAACGTTTCCCAACTAAAACGGCAGCACGTAATGGTCGGGATGCACCTCCTTCATTTCTTCGTTTTTAGGAGAAAAATCCTCTTTGTTGTAAACAATTCTTTTCTTATTACGTTCAATTTTAGGATTTGGAATAGGAATTGCGGAAAGAAGCGCTTTTGTATATGGGTGTATTGGATTTTCAAAAAGCTCTGCCGAAGAAGCAAGCTCGACAAGCCGACCAAGATACATAACACCAATCCTTGTGCAAAAATGCTTAACAACCGAAAGGTCGTGCGCTATGAACATAACAGCAAGTCCGAGCTCCTCTCGCAAATCAGAAAGCAAATTGATTATCTGCGCCTGAACAGAAACGTCAAGAGCCGAAACCGGCTCGTCCGCTATTATAAGCTCGGGGCGCATAATTACCGCCCTTGCTATACCTATTCTCTGTCTTTGTCCGCCCGAAAACTCGTGTGGATATCTGTCCGAAAAATCGGCTGAAAGTCCGACAAGCTTCATAATTTCAAAAACCTTTTCGCTTATAAAATTTTTATCACGCTCGCCGCTTATAATCACCCCCTCCGCTATTATTTCCCGTACCGTCATTCTGGGATTAAGCGAGGACAGAGGGTCCTGAAACACCATTTGCACACCCCGTCTTTTATCTCCCATTTTTTTAAGATCATAGCCGCGATAGCGTACTCCCTCACGCACGGATATATCCTCTGACCCGAATATTATTTCACCGCCGCTTATCTTATTTATCCCCATAATAGCTCTGCCGGTTGTTGTCTTTCCAGAGCCCGATTCACCGACAAGGCCGAATGCCTCACCTCGCCCGATATCAAAGCTGACGTTATTAACAGCAGAGAAAATACCGCCCTTAACCTTGAAATTCTGTGTAAGATTTTTTACACGCAGTAACGGCTCGTTATAGTTGTTTTCGCTCATATTACTCATCACACCGCATCTTTTCAATTCTTTTTTTCAGTTTTTCAGGCATTTCTATTTTCGGAGCACTCGGATGCAGAAGCCAGGTAGCCGCACTGTGCGTCTGTGAAATTTCAAACATCGGCGGCTCAATTTCATAGTCGATTTGCAAGGCATATTTATTTCTCGGAGCAAACGCATCACCCCTCGGCGGATCGCTCATACTCGGTACAGCACCTCCAATAGCATCAAGTCGCCCCGTCTCATCCAGCGTTGGAACTGATGAAAAAAGCGCCCAGGTATACGGGTGTCTTGGGTCGAAGAATATTTCCTCACAGCTTCCGTATTCAACAATTTTACCTGCGTACATAACAGCTATTCTGTCGGCTATTCTCGCCACAACGCCAAGGTCGTGAGTTATAAAAATTACAGAAAGGCCTCGCCTTTTGTTCAGGTCGGCTATTAAATCAAGTATCTGCGCCTGAATTGTTACGTCAAGAGCGGTTGTCGGCTCATCGCATATCAGTATTTCAGGGTCAGCCGAAAGAGCGATTGCTATCACTATTCTCTGCCTCATTCCTCCCGAAAACTGAAAAGGATATTGCTCGTATCTCGCCTCTGCGTCGCTTATGCCTACCTCGCCCATAAGCTCTATTGCCCGTCTTTTCGCCTCCGCTTTTCCAATACCGCCTCTTTTGAGGATTGCTTCGGTTATCTGTCGGCCAACCTTCATCGTAGGATTCAGTGAGGAGAGGGGATCCTGAAATACCATAGCAATTTTCCTGCCGCGGATTTTACACATCTGCTCCTCGGAAAGCCCCAGCAGATCCTCACCGTTATATATAATTTTTCCGCCCGACGTCACGGCATTTTGCGGAAGTATTCCCATAATAGCTTTAGAGCTTACCGATTTTCCCGATCCCGATTCCCCGACTATTGCCAGAACCTCGGCAGAAAAAAGAGAAAACGAAACACCACGCACAGCATACGTCCTGCCAAGAGGCGTCCGAAAGCTTATTTCAAGATTTTGAACGTCAAGTATTTTTTTCATAAGACCTCACAAAATTCACACCGCCCCTCGCAGGCTCGGATTAAGTGCGTCACGAAGTCCGTTGCCGAAAAGGTTGAATGATATCATAAGAAGCGATATAATAAGCGCCGGCACAAGCATAAGATGCGGGTAATTTGTCCATATTCCCGAAGCCTCCGAAAGAAGCGTACCGAGCGAGGTAATCTCGCTTGTTCCAAGATTCACTATACCGAGGAAGGAAAGCATACTTTCGGTAAAAATAACACCCGGTATGACGAGTACAGATGCGGTTATCAGAGTGCCGAGAGTATTCGGGAATATGTGCTTCCATATAATTCTTCTGTCGGTGGCTCCGAGTGTACGTGCTGACATAACGTATTCCGAGCCCTTAAACCTATAAAACTGTGTTCGCACACGAAGCGCTGTGGCTATCCAGCCCGTCAGCACAAAGGCGAACAAAAGGCTTACGATAGCGCCTACACGCTCCGCCAGATGAATTTGAAAAAGCGTTTGAACGACTATGGTCGGCACTCCCGAAAGAACGTCAGTGATACGAGACATAACAAGATCAATACCGCCTCCGTAGTATCCCGCAACCGCTCCGTAAAGCGCTCCGATTACAAGATTTATAAGCGATACAGCCACGGCTATGAAAAGCGAAAGTCCGATACCGCCTGCCGTACGTGCGGCAAGATCATACCCTTGCGAATCTGTGCCGAGTATATAATCAGGCGTCGAGCCGTTTTTGTAGCGGAAATAGTTATAATAAAGAACACGCACACGCCGTTCAGCCCCCGCCGACGAGCCGGAAGGCTGATAGTAGACAGGCTTACCGTCACCACCTCGCATATAATTGTCCGAAAGCCTCATATCCGCAGAAAACTCTAACTGCCCGACATCCGAAACGGTTGGGTTTCCAAGCTCGTCAAGTATAACGTTGCCATCGTCATCGGTAGCATATATGACGCTTATAGGGTTGGCGCTCTCATCCGTCATATACCAATAATTAGCATTGCCCGGGGCGGGATTATATTGATTATCCTTTATAAGCGGAAAAATTACAGCATTGCCGCTCTCGTTTTCATATTCAATAATATTGTTATATTCGTCAGGACTTATGTTCATATATATAAAGCCTACCTCAAGATAACTGTCCACAAGCGCCCGATACATCGTTTTTCCGCCTGCGCCAAGCTTGGAATACTCATAGTCAAGAATCGGCAGATATTCTTTATCCACCTCCGAAAACGCAGGCGTGTCCCCCTCTTTAGAAGCAGCTCCCACACCAATGCCGAAAAGATATACAAGCCTTCTTTCGGTAAGGTTGTATTTTCTGCCGCCCCCTAAAACCCCAAACGTATTGCGCACCCATGAAACTCTTGGACTCATCTTTGCATAATAGGGGTCAAGAAAGTCTATCGGATGCGTAATTTGAAAAAGAGGTGTCAGAAATGCAAATAATAGTATGCAAATTATTATTACAAGCGCTAAAATAGACGCCTTGTTCTTTTTGAATCTACCCCAAGCATCCTTAAAATATCCAACGGATTTATGCGCTGATTTTTCTGTTTGCTCTGCATCCACCATACCGATGATTTTAAACTTATCGGGTGTCAAATCGGGATATATATCGGTTATATTTTCCATAATTTCTGCTCTTTTATCTTTCTGTGCATCTTAACTATTCCCTGTTTCCTATTCGTATTCTCGGGTCGATAAACCCATAGCTTATATCAACGACAATACCTGCAAAAAGACCGATTAACGTATAGAAAATCGTATCAGCCATAAAGACGTCGTAATCCCTTTGAACAATAGATTTGATATATAACTGCCCAACACCGGGAATAGAAAATATTTCCTCTATTATCAAGGAGCCTGCGAGTATATCTATAAACGAGGCTATGATAGTCGGGAGTATCGGTACCATTGCATTGCGCAGAGCGTGACGCACGAGCGCCTCTTTTCTGTTCAGCCCCTTTGCACGGGCAAGAAGCATATAATCCGAGGTCATAGATTCTGTCAGCTCGGCTCTTGTGAATCGGCAAAGTCCTGCTATCTCGCCAAAGGACAGCGCTATGACGGCAGGTATCATACTGTGAAACATAAGCGGAGAAAACCAAGACCCGCCCGCATCTGCAAGCGAGCGCACGGTCATAGGAAACAGACCGAGCCTGAAGCACAGAATGTACTGCACCAAAAATGCGTAAACATAGCTCGGCACGGATACAAACAGCATAACGAGCGTGCTTACGGTATGGTCCTGCCATCTGTTCTTTTTAGTTGCCGCAAATATGCCGAGCGCAATTCCAATCGGAGTTGAAAAAATCAGCGCATATATATTTACCAATACCGTCGGCAAAAGCCGAGAGGCTATAACATCCCAGGCGGGCTTTCTGACGGCTATATACCATGACGTGCCAAAATCCCATTTGGTGAATATATTTTTGAGATATATGCCGTATTGAACGAGAAGCGGCTTCCCGTAACCGAGCGCCTCCCAGCGCTCGAGCATTTGCTCTCGTAAATTTTTGTCCTCGGGAAGCTCCATTGGCAGCATTCGTATCAGCATAAAGCATACCGTTATTATTATGAATGCCACAAGAAACATAAGAAGAACACGCTTTAAAATATATCTGCCCATAAAAATCCTTATTCGTATTCAAGCTTTCCGCCGAATTCTCTGACAAATTTTCCCCACTCGGCATCATCGTAATTGTACTTCATAAGCCTTATTCCACCAAAGTCATACATAATATTATACTCCTCGGTATAATGCTCCACTTGGTATGAAAGAAGTGAGCACTGTGTTGTGGAGCATAACGGTATTCTATAATAGGTCGAGAGGAATTTTTCCTCCAAAGCGGCTAAAATGGAAAGCTTTGTTTGCATATCCGCCCCTGAATATTCGCCAGAGCCTATCATAGAGTTTGACCATGCCTGCCAGGTTTTTGTGATATTTTTGCCATCAACCGTAAGAGTCAGCTTTTCGGTTTTGGGGTCGTAACATCCCGCCTCGTGTATGCTGTATTTATCGGGGTCCATATAAACCTGAAAATTTCTGAACGGATAAAATGCCGCACCGCCCCAAGCACCGTATCCGACAGCATAATCTCCGCTCGGCACGGCTGAATATCTGTTTGCTATATTTCCAACCCCAACGAGCGTTATTTTACCAAACCCCGAACCGCTCGCCGCATCGTTTATAAAGCTGTTAAGAAGCGTTATCTGCTTGTTATCATCTGCTGTGAGTGCGCCCTTTGACCAGGCAATCATTATCTTTATTTCCTCGCCTTTACGGTATCTGCCGCTTGCGGCAAGCTCGGAAAAGGCATCCTTCATAAGCTTTTTGGCAAGTGTCAGATTATATCCGGTTACAGCAGAATATGCACTTTCAAGAGTAGGATAGTCAGTACCCGCTCCCCACTCAACTCCGTACAGTTTGCACACTGCCGCCATTGCCTCGGGTGTTTTTCTGTATACCGACTCCGGGTCGTTATATATGTCGTAATAATATATATCGTTCAAAAGCGCATATTGCGGCTTTGAGCCGCCTGTTGCCGTGCAGAATTTCGCACGGTTTACGGCAAGTGAAAAGGCACGGCGGAAGTTGTAATTTGAAAGTACAACAGAATTTTTGTTTCCCCTTGTTTTGTCCATTTTAGAAAGTGCCGAAAGGTTAGTATTGAAGAAAAGCGACATCGTATACGTTTCGTCAACTCGGTAAAGTCTATCCGAAAAGCTGTATGAGGAAAGCTCCTCGGCACTTGGCAACCACTCGGTAAGCTCTCCCTTTATAAATGCGGATTTGGCGCTGCTATCGTCCATAACGTCTATTACTATTCTCGTTGTCTGATACTGCCGCTTACGCTCACCGTCAACAAGAAAATTCGTATATGAAACAAGCTCATCACCCTCGTTTTCCCAGCCGTACCAATTCTCATTTCTAACAAGAGTCATCTGTTTTTCCTCTTGCAAGGAGGCAAGCTTATACGGTCCTGCGGAAACGGTATTCGAAAGCGCTGTTCCGTAATCGGTGCTGACAAGCTCACCGTTTTTTACCTTACCCCTGTTATAGGTGTCGATATGGACAAGCCAATTTGAGGAAAGCGAGCTTAAAAAATAGTTTATATCTATCATAGTTTTTGTGACGTACCGTACGGTGAGAGAATCAACCTCATATAGTCCTACCTTGCCAAAATCCGAATTTTCTCCCGAATAGTATTTGTCAGCTCCCGCTATTGCGCTCTCTCCCGAAATATATAAATTCGCTCTGTAATTCTTCATTTTCGGGTTTAAAAGCTCTTTCATTGAAGCTATATAGTCAGCGGCAACAATGCCCTCACCGTTTTCCCATTTAGCCTCGGGATTCAGCTTTATTTCAAATACAAAGCCGGAATTAATATCATCATATTTCACGCCGTCAGGTAAAACCGAGCCGTATTTTAACAGCTCATCTCGATGTGACGAGGTAACGTCCGTAACAGATTCCGCCATTTCGTATACCCATTGATAAATCCCACGCTCGGAATCCAGCACCGACACGTCAACAAGCGGCGAGAGTATATAATCCAGCACACTGTCATCGGCATTTGTCTGCCAGGTGTGCGGATTCCAGTTTGTCGCAAGAGCTGTGGTGTAGGTGCGATAGGTATACTCTCCCTCTCGGCCTCCGCCGTAGCAGGAATTCAGAGAAACCAAGCAGGAACAAAGAACAGAGGCGGCAAGAATTATCAATAGACTCCTTTTAAAAAAGCATTTCATAAGCTGCACCTCCGAGCATTTTCATTATGTAAAGTTTGCTCATTTTTTAAAAAAACATACCGCACCTGATGTAAAATACCAATACAAAACAAAAAACTTTTTTCAAAGCAACACTTTTAAAAGCTATTTTCTGTTTCAAGTCCAAGAACAAAAGAAACAAAAATTTAATCAAAGTATTGACAAATAAAAAAAGCTTTGCTATAATGTATAAGCATTGAAATTAAATATCAAACGGAAGGTTAGCTCAGTTGGGAGAGCATCTGCCTTACAAGCAGAGGGTCATAGGTTCGAGCCCTATACTTTCCACCAAAAAAAACTCATCCAAAAAGGATGAGTTTTTTTGTATATGGGCTCGAAGGGGAATCGGCACAGAGCAAACTTCCGGTGGACGTTTTTTGCACTTTTAAAAAGCGCATTGACGATTTGAGAATTATGATATATAATAATCTTATAAAATCAATCGGCAGTTTCAGACGGACTGCTTTCATCTTTATTAAAGAAAAGCTATGTAAAAAGGCTCATAAAAACAATATAGGTGCATTAATATAATTTGAGGTATAAAAAATGATACTCGAACTCAAAAATATTGACAAATCATTCGGTGAAAAGGAAGTTCTCAAGGGTATATCATTCACGGCAGAGGGCGGAAAAGCTTTTGGACTTCTCGGAAGAAACGGTGCGGGCAAAACGACGGCTATCCGTATTCTTATGAACGTGTTCCCTCCAAACGGCGGTGAGGTGCTTTTGGACGGTGAGCCGATAGACTATGATAAAATCGGGATAGGCTACCTGCCCGAGGAGCGCGGATTGTATCCCAAAAAGCTCATTATAGACCAGCTGGTATATTTTGCCGAGCTAAAAGGAATGAGCAAAAAGGACGCAATAAAATCCATTGACTATTGGCTCGGACGGCTCGGAATGACAGAATACAGAAACAAGCGCCTCGATACACTTTCAAAGGGTAATCAGCAGAAAATACAGCTTGTTACAGCGCTTGCCCACGATCCGCACATAGTAATCCTGGACGAACCGTTTTCAGGTCTTGACCCCGTGAATGCTATGTTACTCAAGGACGTGGTAAAGGAACAAATATCAAAGGGCAAGATAGTTCTGTTTTCCAGCCACCAGATGAGCTATATTGAAGAATTTTGCGACAGCATAGCGATTATCAACCGTGGAAAGGTTGCTATCAGCGGTGAGCTTCAGGAGATTAAGAGAAATTACCTGCGTGACCGCTTGGTGGTAAACACTACGAAGCCGGAAGCGATAAAGGCTGACTTCGGTGCTGCCTGCACCGAGCGTGAGGACGGCTCGCTCCTGATTCAGCTTGCAAGTCCCTCTGATAAAAATGACGTAATGAAGAAGCTGGCAGAGGGCTATGACATCGACGGAATAAAAGTTTTTGAGCCCTCGCTCAACGACATTTTCATAGAATACGCAGAAGAGCAGGTGTAAAGTATGAATCAGTTTGGAAAAATTCTCAAATTTGAGCTCACAGGATATTTGAAAAACAAAATATTCGTGGGCATTACGCTATTTCTTGTTGTAGCAATATCTATCGTTATGTTCATCCCCAACATTATTTCCGCTCTCGACTCGGGGGAGGATACTCCTGATGACACAGAGCTTCCTGTAATGCTTCTTTATGCAGAGGATGAAGCCCTTTTAGCCACCGTCACGGAATATTTCGTCAGCGCCTTTGCCGACTACAAGGTAACGCAGACGAGTTCTGATATCGACGCTATCAAGTCGGAGATTACCGAGGGCGTGGCGGATTGCGCATTCGTAATAAACAGCCTGACCTCTTACACCTACTACGTAAACAATCTTTCGATGTATGATATAAATACAGAGATTGCAAGCTCCGTGCTTCAAGAGGCTTACCGAATCGGAGCTATGATTCAAAACCAGATTGCACCCGAAGCGGCGGTAGAGATTATGTCTGTAAAGGTTGAGGGCAATACCGAAGCTCTCGGAAAAGACCAGATGCAGAATTTCTTATATACCTATATAATGATTTTTGCGCTTTATATGGTTATTCTGCTTTACGGTCAGATGGTTGCAACAAACGTGGCAACCGAAAAAAGCTCAAGAGCTATGGAGCTGCTCGTAACCAGCGCCAAACCCGTGAGTATGATGTTTGGCAAGGTTATTGCCTCCTGCATTGCAGGCTTTGCGCAACTCGTTTTGATTTTCGGAACGGCAATTATGTTTTACAACATCAATAAGGAAGCGCTCACAAATCCGCTTATTGCCTCAATCTTTGATATTCCGATTGATCTGTTTATCTATATGATAATATTCTTCATTCTCGGATTCTTGATTTATGCATTTATGTTTGGAGCTATCGGCTCAACAGCATCAAAGCTTGAGGATATAAACACGTCCGTAATGCCGATAACATTTCTGTTTATAATTGCTTTTATGGTAGTAATGTTCTCTATGAGCAGCGGCTCAATAGACAATACAGCAATGCTGATTTGCTCATATATTCCCTTTACGTCACCTATGGCTATGTTTACGAGAATTGCGATGAGCACTGTTTCTTGGTACGAGATTGCGATATCAATATCCATTCTGATAGGCTCTACCGTAGGTATCGGCTTCCTCTCTGCAAGAATTTACCGTGTTGGAGTTCTTCTTTACGGTATGCCTCCGAAATTCAGCACAATTATGAAAACTGTCTTCAAAAAGCAGTAATATTCACACTTTTGTTTACAAAAACCACAGTCGTTAGCTCGACTGTGGTTTTATACTTATGTGTTTTTCTTGACGAATTGTTTGCGCTAAAAAAAGTGCAAGAACTCGTGAGGTAACAAACGGCTTTGTAAACCTTTTCATTATGATACTCACAGGCGGGAACAAAATAAGCAATTTTTTTGCAAAAAAGTATTGACAAACATAAAAATTCGTGCTATGCTTTTGTAAAATGCAATGACCAAAGACAAGTAGTCGGCGTGTCGGGCTTCACAGAGAGCTGTCGGTTGGTGAGAGACAGAAAGCTTTACGTCTGCGAATACACTTTGCGAGCAGATAAGTCGAATTTTTGTAGGCTTATACGGATTCCGACCGTTACAGCGGAGGACAATAATGCGTTTTGCACGTTGTCTTTGAGGCTCATCGCTATTGGTGGGTAAATAGAGGTGGTACAGCGGTTTATATCGCCCTCTGCTTTTTCGGCAGAGGGCTTTTTTGTTTTTTATAGCCCTGATTTCACGTCACACACAGCTCCATTAAAAGCAAATTCACATAAAAGAGGTACAAAAAATGGGAACAACAATTCTGACCTGTATTTTACTCGTGCTGTTCTTCGGAACAATGATTCTCACGGGCTTATACTGCCGCAAGCACGCAACCAACGTTGACGGCTTTGTTCTTGGCGGACGAAGCGTAGGACCGTGGCTTACGGCTTTCGCTTTCGGAACATCATACTTCTCGGCGGTTATTTTTGTCGGATATGCAGGACAGTTTGGCTGGAATTTCGGACTTGCATCTACCTGGATAGGTCTTGGAAACGCATTTATAGGCTCGCTTCTTGCCTGGGTAATACTCGGCAGACGCACTCGTCTTATGACCCAGCATATAGAGAGCAAAACAATGCCCGACTTCTTTGAAAAAAGGTACGGCTCAAGCGCACTCAAAATAGCCGCTTCGGTAATAGTCTTTATCTTCCTTATTCCCTATACCGCATCGCTTTACAACGGACTTTCAAGTCTTTTCGATATTGCGTTTGACATTCCCTACTGGGTTGTTATAACGGTTATGGCTGTCCTCACCTGCATATACGTTCTCTTTGGCGGATATATGGCAACCGCAATAAACGACTTTATACAGGGAATTATTATGCTGGTCGGAATTATTGCCGTAATTGCTACGCTCCTGCACTCACAGGGCGGTCTTACCGAGGCTGTCAATAAGCTTTCACAAATAGCATCACCATACCCCGAAAGCGCGGGGGCGCAAGGCGCATTCACCTCATTCTTCGGCGCACAGCCTCTTTATCTGCTAATAGTTGTTCTTCTGACCTCTTTAGGCACGTGGGGACTTCCGCAAATGGTCGGAAAATTCTATTCAATCAAAAATGAGGATGCTATCAAAAAGGGTACTATAATATCTACTCTGTTCGCAATTATCGTGGCAGGAGGCTGCTACTTTATAGGCGGCTTCGGACGTCTTTACACCAATCTGCTTGTCGGTGAGGGGGGCGACCCGAACAGCTTAAAGAATTTTGATGCGATAATCCCCACAATTCTTTCAACGCTTCCCGATATAATTATCGCTATCGTTATCATACTCGTACTTGCGGCTTCAATGTCTACGCTTTCATCGCTTGTTCTGACCTCTGCGTCAACCCTGACGCTTGACGTTGTTTTGCCGATTATGAAAAAACGGCAGAGGATAAATGAGCTTTCAAAAGACGAGAGTCAGAAACGTCAGCTTGTTATTCTTCGTGCATTCGTCGCCTTTTTCGTAGCGATATCCGCAATTATAGCAATAGTAAAGGATATGAACCCCGAATTTACCTTTATAGCTCAAATGATGGGTGTTTCGTGGGGTACGCTTGCAGGTGCATTTATGGCGCCCTTCCTGTACGGTCTTTACAGCAAGAGAATAACCCCGACAGCCTGCGGTGTAAGCTTCGGTTTTGGTGTGGGTGTTGAGCTTATACAGCTTATCCTGATGTTTGCTGATACAAAATTCAGCCTGATTTTCGGTGAAAACGGTTTTTCTGCAGTGCTTGATTTTATATTCAAGAACTCGCTTTACTCTGGCGTATTCGCTATGCTCGGTGGACTTATACTCGTACCGCTTGTAAGTCTGTTCACACCTGCTTGTGATAAAGCCACGGTAGATAAATCATTTTCCTGCTATGACAGCCAGGTAACCGTTTCTGTTACCGATACGCTCGGAAAATAAGCTTAAATGTAACCGAAAGTTTTCATATTATAGCAAAGCAAGACTGTGCCGTTGCCACCGGTGCAACGAGAAAAACGAGATTTTACATCAAATATCAGGATAACGAATGGGGTTGCCCGACAAAGGATGATAAAAGCCTTTTCGAGCGTTTTGTGCTTGAGCCACATCAGGCAGGGCTTTCCCGGGAAATCATACTTAATAAAAGAAAAAACAGTTTTTGAAAAATATAAAAGCAGTCGTGAGCATATTTATGTTCACGACTGCTTTGTTATGTAAGTTTTTGTTTACTTATTTGCCGGTTCTTCTGTTTTATGCAGTTCATTTTCCTCTGCCTGTGGCAAAAGCATTGGCTCGTTTTTCTGAATTGTTTGCGGATTTGGTTCTTTTTTGGTATCACGTTGAGATTTGAATAGCATCTTCAGCTTATCGAGCTTTGCTCGTTTTTCAGGCTTTTCAGGAGCTTTTTCTTCCACCGGTCTTCCTGTGAGCTTTTTGATTGCATCACCGACAGCGGTAACAGGCTTCTTTATCACCTCTATGTCCATTTTTATTGCAACAGTCAGCATATCAACCTCTGCTTCAACGCAGAACACAACCGCCTCAAAGAGTATTTGTATAACCCAACCTATAATAGAAAGACCTATAAGTACTATATCAACTACGGTTATATTCCCCGAAGCGATTATCGCACCGTAAATAAGACCGCCGAGCGTCATAGTTTTTATAAAGAGCTTGGAATATTTTAAAGCCCTTTTGGTAAGCTTCTTCATTTTCTTTTCGTTTTTGCCCGACATATTCCTTGTGACAATGAAGAAAACGAAATACGCCGCCGACAAAACAGCAAGAATGACATTTGCGATTGAATTACCTATCCCTGCGCAAATTGCATAGCAAAAATATGCAATCATTAAAAGCTGTGTTGTAAGCGATATCAAAAAGCCAAGCCTTTTAAAATCCGAAGCAATCTTTTTTATGGCAGTCTGTGTATAGTCAAACATAAAAAACTCCTATCAAATCAAAATAACAGTACAAGCTGTACTGTTATAACTATACCACAAAACACAGAGATTTTCAAGTAGATTCACGCATTTAAAGCTCGGCCAATATTAAAGCGGTGACCCCAAAAAAACAGAGTGTCACCGCTTGGACTTTTTTAAGTAAAATCAGTTATCCGCATTGCCGTCTTTTTTGTGATTAGCACAGCCGCTACAGCTTCCGCCGCACTGCTTTGCATAAGGACAGCCGATGCATTTTTCGCCACGCTTTTTAGCTCTGTATAAATACAAGCCGATAGCGCCGACAATCAAAACGAGTATTACTACAATGATAACGTCTTCCATAATTTAAAACCCTTAAGATTTAGATGCCTTTAATGCGTGTTCTGCTTTGAGCTTCTTTTCGGTGTTAAGAATAAGATAAACAACGAAGCCTGCCATAAGAAGAACAGCCAGAAGACCGGCAATTGCCGCACCGACGTTAAGAGCTTTGGGCGCTGTGATAAGAGTACCGATAGTATAAATGAGATAGGATACGGTATAACTCACAGCAAGCTGGAAGCCAATGCCGCCCCAGAGCCATTTTGAGCTCTTCATCTCGGCATTCATCGCACCGATAGCCGCAAAGCACGGTGGGCTGTAAAGATTGAACATCAGGTAAGCGAGAGCCGCAACCTTGGAAATCGCCATAACTCCTGCAACCTCTGCGCCTGCGCCCTCGAGCATAGCAAGCTCGTCAAGGTCAATGAGATTTTCGAGTCCCACGAAGCAAACCGCAAGAGTACCGACAACGTTTTCCTTTGCGATAAAGCCTGTAATTGCCGCCGCCGCAAGCTGCCAGGAAACAACTCCGACAATAGGAACAAGAAGGTACGCAATCGGTGTTGCGATAGATGCGAGTATCGACTGATCCGCAGACTCCGCAACCGCAAAGCTCCAGGTGAAGGTCTGCATAATCTGAATTGCCATATTGCAAAGAAGAATAATGGTAGCCGCCTTTACTATGTAAGCCCAACCACGGCTGCACATAGACTTGAATGCGCCGAGAAATGAGGGAACTTTATAATCAGGAAGCTCAATAATGAAGAATGACTTTTTTGCCTTATAACCTGTGATAAGGTTTATAAGAAGCGCACCAACGAAGATTAAAAGAATACCTGCAAAATACATAAGAGCGCTAACCCACCACGCATTGCCGAAAAATGCACCCGCAAAGAGTGAGATTACAGGTATTTTTGCGCCGCAGGGCATAAATGGTGAGAGCATAGCTGTGGCTCTTCTTTCACGGTCATTACGAATAGTACGGCTCGCCATAATACCCGGAACAGCACAGCCAACGGTTATAACAAACGGAATGACAGATTTGCCCGAAAGTCCAACCTTTTTAAAAATGGGATCAAGCACAACCGCAACACGCGACATATAGCCGCAATCCTCAAGCAGAGCTATGAGGAAATACATAATCATAACAAGGGGCAGGAATCCGACAACCGCAATTACACCGCCGAGAACGCCGTCAACAAGGATTGCTGAAAGAAGCGGATTAGCATTTTCAAAGAGCGTCGCTACCCAGCCCTGGAAGATTTCGAGCAGCGGAACAAGTCCCGGAATAAAGGCATTTCCGATTTCAACGCCATTCGCAATCCACTCACCGAGAGTTGCCTGCGAAATATAAAATACAAGGAACATAACAACGGCAAAAATCGGAATACCGAGCCACTTGTTTGTGAGAATGTCATCAATTCTGTCGCTTATGTTTTCGTCCTTTGTGAGAACCTTACGCTCTTCAACAGCTTCGACGATTTTATTAACGAATGCAAATCGTCTGCGGTCTGCCGCTTCAGCCGATGCCTTGTCTTTAAGCTTGATATTACCGTCGCTGTAAGGTGGTTTCTGTATCGCACCGACACGTGCGGTGGCAGCCTCAACAAGAGCCTTCAAGCCAACAGATGACGTGGAAACCGTAGAGATTACAGGACATCCAAGCTTTGCCGAAAGAGAATCTGTATCAATTTTGGTATCCTTTTTCTTATTTACGTCACTCTTATTAAGCGCAACGACAATCGGAATACCAAGCTCGAGCAGCTGTGTTGTGAAGAAAAGGCTGCGACTGAGATTAGTAGCGTCAACTATATTGATAATCACATCGGGTTTCTCGCTCTTTACGTAAGAGCTTGTAACAGACTCCTCGCTCGTAAACGGAGACATAGAGTAAGCACCGGGCAGGTCAACTGCAATAAGCTGCGCATCATTTGCGTATGCTTTTTTTATCGGATGCTCTTTTTTGTCTACGGTAACACCGGCCCAGTTTCCGACCTTTTCGTTAGAGCCGGTCAGAGCATTGTACATAGTCGTCTTGCCTGAATTGGGGTTTCCCGCCAAAGCAATTCTCATTTTTCAGATTTCCTCCTATTTGAATCCTTTTGGAAAAGGTTTGCGTTTTCATCAGTTAGCTACCGCTAACCGAAGCTTAAAAATAATCAGCTTGCCTTATTTAGCATAGAATTTTACGTCTACAAAATTTATACAATAATAGCTTCAGCAAGCTGATTGTCTATATTATATCTTCCATCCTTTATTGCAACAACGCATCCGCCCTTGAGGTGACGCACTACGGTGATTTTCTCACCGCTATAACAACCAAGAGAGAACAAAAAAGCGTTAAGCTCCTCGTCATCGGTTTTAATTCTGCTTATGATATATTCTTTTCCATCCTGTGCCTCGCGAAGATTCATCACAAGCCCCTCCCAACGATTACGGTATTTCAATTCGGTTAGCACCCGCTAACCGAAGATATTATACTCCTTTTTTCCAGGTTTGTCAATAAATTCTTCAAGGTTTTTTAAAACATTTTTGATTTTTGTATTATTTTACAAGCTATTAAATAGGTTTTAATCTTCAAAACAGCATTCTGCACAAAATAATATTTTTGACCGTAGCAATTAGAAAGAAAGCTTTCTTTCAGCCCCGATTCCCCGTATAGATTGAAAAAGAGCTCATCAACCGAATACGCAAAAACTTTCGGAAGATGGGCTCATATATTATTTGGTTTCTTTAGCTGTTTTACAAGAAGCAATCAACAGTCTTCTGATGTTTCCACACAATCTTTCGGTTTGTTGATAGACCCCCGTGTCTATTCTTTTCGTTTCGTGCATCAATTTTAACCAATAGCTCGCCTCGTTAGACTCTTTTAATGCAATCTCTAACTTTGAAACAAAATCCTTTTTACTTTGAGCGTACTGTGCCTCATGGATGTTTGCTCCAATAGATGTTCCTGCTCTTGCAAGCTGGTCTGTCATATAAGAACTTTTAGGAGCTTTTACACCGTCAACAAGATCAACAATCGCTACTGCAAATTCGAAAGATAAGTCAAGTAGTTTATTATCGGACATAATTTACACCTTCTTTCACGGAAATTATATCACAAGGTAAAACGAATGTCAATGATATATGACTCCGTCATA
>JAZOWX010000043.1:0-79120 GCA_045659405.1 Eubacteriales bacterium
CGTCAGATTAACAGCAATCGGAAAGGTTTACGACAGCTTAATTCAAAAACTGCCCAAAGATTATAGAAGGATTAAACTTGAAGAAATTAATCCGCATTCGTTAGCTAATATGCGTATGTCATTCTTTATTGTTTATTTAATGTCTGCGTTATTGACTGCTTTGGGTATAGGATTATTGATTATTAGTTTGGTAGGATAATTAGAATGATAAAACAATACGATCTGTATAAACATACACCTGTTTATACTACAAGGGAGCTGTTAAACTTTTGCAAAAAGGAGTTTAAGGAAAAAGTCGCGTTTTCCTATCAAGTGAAAAAACAAGATGTTTCTATAAGCTTTACAGAGTTCAAAACGCAAGTTGAGGCATTTGGTACATATCTTTTCAGCAAAGGATTTGACGAGAACCACATAGCCGTTTTCGGAGAGAACAGCTACGAGTGGATATTAACGCACTTTGCCGTAACTTGTGGCGGAAACGTTATTGTTCCAATTGATAAGGAGTTGGAGGCAGATAGTATAGCAGAGCTTTTGGCCGATAGTGAGAGCCGAGTTATTGTATATTCCGATTCATATGTAGACATTGCAGAAGAATTGCAAGCAAAGCTGCCTAATATCACATATATCAATATGCGTGATATCCCCACATATATTGATCAAGGCAAACAGTTAATTGCTGACGGATATATCGAATACATAAACAAGGAAGTCAAAAAGGACGACCTTGCTTCTATCGTATATACTTCCGGCACAACAGGAAAAAGCAAGGGCGTTATGCTGACTCATAATAATTTCTGCTCTTGTATGCACGGTGCTTGCTGTAACGTAGAGCTTACGGGAACATCGCTTTTAGTGCTGCCTTTACACCATACCTTCGGCTTAGTTGCAAGCGTATTTGCAGTAATGTTCTATGGATATACGATATATATCAACAAGAGCTTGAAAAGACTCCCCGATGACTTTAAGAAGTGCAGTCCGCAACATCTATTCGCTGTTCCTCTTGTTGTTGAAACTCTTTATAAAAACATCTGGGCAAATGCGAAAAAGCAAGGCAAAGACAAGCTACTGAAGGTACTTGTTAAGATTAGCAATGCATTGTTGAAGTGCGGAATTGATTTGCGTAGAGTTCTTTTTAAATCTGTTATTTCTGCGCTTGGCGGTAATATTGACCTAATTGTTTCGGGCGGGGCACCTATTGATACGAAATATATAGAGGGATTTAAAGCCTTCGGTATCACTGTTTTGAATGGTTACGGAATTACCGAGTGCGGTCCCATTGTAGCCGTTAATCGTAATAAATTCAATGTAGTTGGTAGCGTAGGCTTACCTTTGTGCTGCAATGAGGTCAAAATTTCTGAGGATGGCGAAGTTCTTGTAAAGGGCGACAACGTGATGCTCGGTTACTACCACAACGAAGCTGAAAATGAAAAAGTCTTTGTTGACGGTTGGTTTAAGACGGGTGACATTGGCTCTATCGACAAATACGGCGCGTTGCATATTACGGGAAGAATTAAGAATTTGATTATCCTTGGCAATGGCGAGAATATACCTGCCGAGTCAATTGAGGAGCAGATATATACGATTCCTTACGTGAAAGAAGTTGTTTGCTACGGAAAGGATAATGTAATCGTTGCAGAGGTATACCTTGACGAAGAGGTTGCCGATGCAAAAGAGCGAATCAACGACGATATCCAAGCAGTAAACCAACATTTACCGCAGATAAGAAATATCGGTAAAGTTGTTATAAGAGATACCGAGTTTCCGAAAACAACAACAAAGAAAATCAAGAGAAATTTAGGAGGACAGCAGAATGCTTGATAAACTTACAGCCATCATCAGAGAATATATGGACGATAACAGTATTGAGATAACTGAAAACACAATTCTTATTGCCGATTTAGGACTCAGCTCCTTTGACCTCGTTCAGCTTGCGTCCATCGTAGAGGACGAGTTTGATGTAGAGATTCCCGACAGAATGATTAAGACTTTTAAGACTGTAGGTGACGTTATTTCATTTCTTGATAAGCAATGAAGTTTTATCAATACAACATTCGAGATTTAAGCGATGAGAGCTACACACACTACTATTCACTGATGAGCGAAAAAAAGAAACAACGAGTTAACCGTTTCCGCTTTGAAAACGATAAAAAGCGAACGGTTGTCGGAGAGATGCTCGCTCGTGGAGCAATCTCTGAATGGTGCGGTACATCAGAGGAAAGCATTGTTTTTGAAATAGCGGAACACGGTAAACCTTATGCAAAAGACTTAAACGTAGAGTTCAATATCAGCCACTCAGCAGATATGGTCGTTTGCGTTGTGGATACTCAGTCTGTCGGAGTTGACATTGAAAAAATTCGTCCTGTCGATCTTAACACGGCAAAACGGATTTTTAATGATGAAGAGGTACATTATATTTTTGAATGTATCCCCGATACAGAAGATTATAATGACCACACAAACGATGCTGTTTTGCAGAGATTCTTTGAGCTTTGGACAAAGAAAGAAGCATACGGAAAGTTAATCGGCACAGGGTTATTTACAGAAATGGATGCAATCGATGCAACTGTTACCTTTAAAACTTGGATAGAAAACGATTATTGCATCTCTATTGCTGCTTCACTGAACATGTGATTTTAGGCGTTGTCTTTGTAACAAATGCCTATTTCAACATAAATATGCAATTGTATAGTTGATTTTTCTCTCAAAAAACTTTTAAAAAATAAAAATTCTCTTTCAAAAGTTGTTGACAGAATTTTTTAATGTGTTATAATATAGCCACCGTACCGCAGATGCGTACCAAGAAGCGAGGAGTTGACAGACTCCTCGCTTTTCGCATTTGTAGGTGCGTTGGGGTATATACATGCTCAAACCTGCCTGCTCTTCTCCCCCAAGGAAAATTGAGAGCAAGCCTCCTGGTGCGGAAGATGTCGCTCATTAAGAAAACGATTAATAATCGTTTTTAGAGCGAAGACCGAAGACTGTGGATGAGGTCTGTCCAGTCGCCCCCGGGGTAGGAAAAAGAAAAAGTAAGAGTTAAACTTTAACTTAACCCTTACCCTGGTGCGGGCGACGGGTAAGCGAGGGAAAAACAGTTGATAACTGTTTTTCGTGACGCGCCCGAAGAAAATAAGGAGATAAGCGAGTGGAGGGAATCGACACGAAGATTAGCGACTATATTTTCGAGCCGTCGGAGAACCCTTCAAGTCCCAAGTTGCCCCCCGATAGTTTAAAGGCTATCGAGGGGCAACTATTCCCGCACACAAAAAAAGTGCAAAAACGAAACAAAAGTCTAAACCAAGCTAAAAGCTTGATTTAGACCTTTTTGGTGCGGGCGACGGGACTTCCGCCCGTGGCGGCCTTAGCCGACAAACACTCCACCGGACTGTTTGGTCCTTCGCACAAATTGCTGACGCAATTTTCTCCCTATTTCAAGCCCCACCGCCCTTATAAACAAAACAAGCACAACCACAAGAGTTGTGCTCATTTTGTTGGTGCGGGCGACGGGACTTGAACCCACACAGCCTAACGGCCATAAGAACCTGAATCTTACGCGTCTGCCAATTCCGCCACGCCCGCAAATATAAATTATGCAAAATGCAAAATTATTTTGTTGATGATTTTGTATCGTTTTTGCGAACTTAACTTGTCAAAAAATGCAAATTTACTTACTTTTTCTCTTGTTTAAGAAATTCTGCGCCTCGATTTTTGTGCTTATAAAATCGAGAAACTCATCAGGCGTACCGAGGGTAAATCTTGCTTTATCCACTATATAAGCCTGATTTTGAGCAACGTACAAATAAATGTTTCTTTTTGTTTCCTCTACCTTTTTAATAGCCGTGTAATTAAGCTGCGACTGCTCCTTGCCACTCGGCATTGTAGCGTCTATTTTGTACATATCACTATAAAATTCAAAGTGTATCTCTGCGTTAAATGCAGGAGATTTTTTCATAGTTATACGAGGAAGACCGAAGCATAAAAACGAGTATAGCACGTCTATAAGAAGCACACCGCCAAAAGCCCAAGTGAGCGTAAAGTCATAGCCCAAAAGAGTAAACTGCAAAATAAATCCGACGGTGACGATAACCGTAGCAGCCGCCATCAATATCCATGCCCATTTCTTCTTCAGCACGGTGTAATCTGAAAAACGCAAAAGACAATCGTAGCTGTACGTAGTATCAGCAGAGTATCTCATTTCAGAAACCTCCTTTGCGCATTTCGCAATTAGTATCATAACATAAACAACAGCTTTTGTCAACACCCTTTTTGTTCGATTGACTATAAAACTTGTTGGTCGGCTTTCAGCTTACTTTTGCATAAGTATATCGTAAAAAGGCGTAGCTTTAGCTGTTTTCCAGAAAATCTCCGAATATTCGACGGGTTTGTCTTTTTTCGGCTTTCGCTCGCCCGCAAAATGCACTATTTTCGGGGAGCTTTCACTTGCGAGATATTCGCTGTAAAGATGCTCGGGCAAATTTTTCATCAGCGTGTTGCCGAAAAGATAATTCCAAGCCCCCTCGAGGATATGAATTCTGCCCTGACAGAGGACGTTAAGTACGTCCTGGTCGTGCTGACGCCAATCCCTCGAGGCCGAAAAGCTCATAAGAGTATCTTTGCTGTATTTTTCGGAAAACGGCTTTACGTTGAATATCAAAATTCCCGAAATTATATAGCTGTCGATATCCGAAAGCCCCAACACGTCACGACGGTATGAAAGACGCTCGTCACCCTCTGTGTAGCAGTGGGCAATTCCCGCATAATCACGGCAGGAGGCTATGAGCGAATCGGATATGTCTATATCGTAAAGCGCCGCCACGTCGGTGAGCGCAAGCATATCTCCGTCAAGGTAAATTACTCGCTCGTACTCGGGCATAAGAGTTGGTATCAGAAGACGGAAATATACCTCTTTTGAATAAGGACTCTTCGTGTATACGCTTCCTGTAAAGAACTTGAAATCTCTGACGTATTCGGATACGTCAAAAAAGCGTATCTTTACGTTTTCGTGTCCATTTGCAAGAGAGAGGACGGCTTCCTTGTATTCCTTTTTCATTTCCGAATACAGTATGTTTATGTCGTAGCTTCTGTCCTTGCTCGAATGGTCGATTATGGACTGTATCATAACTGCGGTGTAGGGAATGAAATCCGAGTTTGCTGAAAAGCATATCGGTATCCCGCCATCCTTAAATGCCTTGTTAATCATTTTTACTCCGTTGTAGTTACAAGCTGCTCGGGTGTGTATTTGCCGTCCGAAAAGGTTGAATGCAGGTGACAGTTTGCGTACGTTACCGTAATTTGTGGCATCCTCTCGGTTCCAATAATGGCCTTTTTAAAAAATTATACCCCAGATCATGAAATTTGTCAAGAAAACCCTCTAAAAAAACAATAAAATAATATAAAAGGGTTGACTTTTCGGGCGAAATGTTCTACAATGGTTTCGGTAGTAAATTACTATATATTTGATAATGTAATTAATTTTATTTGCCGCTATGGCGGTGGATTGGAGATTGTATGGAATTTAAAAAAGACAAGCTTGTTGTAAAGGTTTATCCTACCCGTGATGAAATGGGATATGCTGCTGCGTGCGATGCTGCCGCTGCCATTAAGGAGTGCCTTGCGGAGAAAGAGGAAATCAATATGATTTTCGCCGCCGCTCCCTCGCAGAATGATATGCTGCATCATCTTTGCGAAAGAACTGATATCGAGTGGAATCGCATAAACGCTTTCCATATGGACGAGTACATAGGACTTGATCCCAACGCACCGCAGTGCTTCGCAAACTTCCTTAAGGATGCGATTTTCAATAAAAAGCCCTTCAAGTCGATCAACTGCATCAACGCAGGCGCAACCGATCCTGACGAGGAGTGCGCAAGATACGGTAAGCTCCTCAAGGACTATCCCGTAGACATCGTTCTTATGGGTATCGGCGAAAACGGACATATCGCATTTAACGATCCGCCCGTTGCCAACTTCAATGATAAAGAGCCGGTTAAACCCGTTAAGCTTGACGAGGTTTGCCGTCAGCAGCAGGTAAATGACGGATGCTTCAAGACTATTGACGACGTTCCGAAGTATGCGATGACCGTAACTATCCCCGGTCTTCTTGCTGCTAAATATAATTTCTGCGTTGTTCCCGCTGCTACAAAGGCAAACGCTGTTAAAAACACCGTTTACGGTGAGATTGGCGAGTGGTGTCCCGCAACCTCGCTTCGTAACAAGGATAACGCAATCCTTTACTGCGATAGCGACAGCGCTAAATACCTTAAGGAGGAAGCATAAATGAGACTTGGCGTTATAACCGATGAGGTAACCCAGGATTTTCGTGAGGCTCTTGAATTCGCAAAGGAATTTGGACTTGACTGCGTTGAGCTTCGCTCTACCTGGGAAAAAGGTCCTTTCGACTATACAAAAGAGGATATCGAGAAGATAAAGGCGCTTTCCGATGAGTACGGTATTCCCGTAGCCGCTATATCCTCTCCCTTCTTCAAGTGTGATTACAGCGAAGAAAACATAAAGATACAGAACGAGAAGTTTGCAAAGCTCGTTGAGTATGCAAAGATTCTCGGCGCTACAAAAATCCGTTGCTTCGACTTCTTCAAGAATCCCGCTGTTACAAGGGATATGATAGTTGAGGCATACAAGGAGGCTTACGCACTTTGCGAGGCGGCAGGTATTACTATCGCTATCGAGTCCGAGCCTTCCACAAACACCGGCTGCTGCGCTGATGCCGCAGAGCTTGTAAACAAGATGAACAAGCCCTACTTCAAGGCTCTTTACGATCCCGGTAACAACATCTATTGCACAGATGAAATTCCTTACCCCGACGGCTTTAACAAAATCCGTGATATCTTCTGCCACGTGCACGTTAAGGATGCTATAAAAGCACCCGAGTCTGCCGAGGGAGCTATCGGTGTTGCTGTCGGAGAGGGACAGGTTGATTATAAGGGACTGTTCCGTGAGCTTAAGGCTATGGGCTATGACGGTGACGTTATGCTCGAAACACACTACCGTCCCACAGGAGCTAAAAAGCTTACGGGCGCTACGCTCCTTAATCCTAAAGGAAGTGCAATTTCTGACGGTGGCTACGTAGCTTCGAGCGAGTGTATGCAGAATCTTAAGAACATCATCGCCTCGGTTTGATATAGAGGTGGCTTATGGTTACAAAGATAAAGGGCGGAACCGTCGTAACCGACGGTAAGCAGTTTATATCCGACGTTTACTATGAGGACGGAAAGATAATTGCTGTAACAAGCGATAGTCTGAAGTTTGACGAGGAGATAGACGCTACCGGAAAGTATGTTTGCCCCGCTTTTGTGGATATTCATATTCACGGTGCGGCAGACAGTGACTTTCTTGATAATACGGAGGAAGCATTTCTCACGGTTTCAAAGGCTACGGCAGAGCACGGTGCGGGAACAATAATCCCCACAATAACTTCTGCAAAAACCGACAGCACACTTTCTTGCCTTTCTACTTATGAAAGGGTTAAGAAGCTGGAGCTTCCCGGTGCTTGTATGCCCGGTGTGCATCTTGAAGGCCCGTATTTCTCGCCCAAACAGAGCGGAGCGCAGGACCCCAACAAAATCAGAGCCTTTGATAAGAATGAGTACGATACTATAATATCCTCGTGTAATTCTATACTTCGCTGGAGTGCCGCTCCCGAGCTTGCGGGCTATGAGGGATTTGCGAAGGCCTGCCGTGAAAACGGTATACTTGCCTGCATCGGACACAGCGATGCAAACGGCGAGGAGGTTAAGGCTGCGTTTGCCGAGGGCTTTACTCACGTAACTCATCTATACTCTTGCACAAGTATGGTACATAGAATAGGCGCTACAAGATATCTCGGAATAGTAGAGTGCGCTTATCTTCTTGATGATATGACGGTTGAGATTATTGCGGACGGAGTTCATCTTCCCGCGGACCTTCTCAAGCTTATATACAAGCTCAAAGGTCCGAAGCGCATAGCTCTTATAACCGACTCTATGAGAGGTGCGGGAATGCCTGACGGTCCTTCTATGCTCGGTGAGCGAGTTGGCGGACTTGAGGTTGTTATAGAAAACGGCTGTGCTTATCTTCCTGACCGTTCCTGCTTTGCGGGAAGCGTTGCTTTCTGCGACAGACTCGTAAGAAATATGATAAACCTTGCAGACGTTCCGCTTGCGGACGCTGTGCTTATGGCTACAAAAACACCTGCTGAAATAATGGGACTTAAGACAAAGGGCTCGCTTTCGGTAGGCTATGACGCCGATGTAGTTATCTTCGAGGGTGACGTAAAAGTGCTTCGCACGATAGTCGGCGGAAAGACCGTTTATACGGCTTAAACTAATTTTTGACATCAATAAAAATATTTTTTATAAACGAAAGGAATCATAACAATGATTAAAATCGGAGCAGTAACAATTGATGTATCACATCCCAATGCCTTTTCGGGCGAGCTTATTGAAAACGATATGGACATGAGATATGTTGCAGTTTTCAACGACGGCTTCAGAAGCAAGGCAGAAGTTGAGAAGTTCGCACAGGACAGAGAACTTAAAATCTACGACAACATTGACGAGATGGTTGATGCTGTTGATATCGGTTTCGTTCACTGCTGCAACTGGGATAAGCACCTTGACTATGCCATGGCATTCATAAACAAGGGCAAGCCTGTGTTCATTGATAAGCCTATTGTAGGAAATACTGCAGACCTTGCAAAATATCAGGCGCTCGTTAAGGCGGGAGCAAAAATTCTCGGAACATCAGCTCTTCGTTATGCCTTCGAGGTTCAGGACATAAAGAAGGAGTTCGCTGAGAAGGGTATCAAGGCTCTTCACTCGGTTGTTACCGTTGGTCTTGACGACTACAACTACGCTATTCACGCAGTAGAGGAAATTTGCGGTATTCACTATCCCGCTCGTCCTGTTTCTACCCGTCACTTCGCTACAACGGTAGCAGAGGGACAGACAATCGAGCACTACTTCGTTAAATTTGACGATAACTCTACCGCAGAATACATTTGCGGCAGCCCCAGATTCGGCAAGTTCAATACTATCATTATCACAAGCGGCTCTCCTGCTTATGACAAGTGCTTCGTTATTAATACATCTAAGTTATATCTTGCTATGCTTCAGCAGGTTGAGCTTGAGCTCAAGGGTGAGCCCAACATTCTTGCATCCTCCGACCGTACCGAAGAGGCTATCAGAATTATGCTTGCAGGTAAGGCTTCTCTTGAAAACGGTGATATAGAGGTTAAGGTTAACAGCGGCCTTCTTGATAATACCTACTTTGATGGCTATGCATTCGAAACAGGCTATGCAAGAGCAGCAGGCTATGCTGACTACACTGCGGAGAGAAAATAAGATATGAAGATAACTAACGCATATTGTGCATACGAGCCTGAGAAATTCAAGCACGCTTTCGGCTTCAAGGGAAGCACGCTTAGCGGTGTTTGGCAGACCGTTGTCGCTCTTAAATCGGGTGATGAGGTTGGTGTAGGACTCGGTATACAGAGCGTTCTGTGGTCTGACAGCAGCGTCTTTGCGGAGTTTGGTGAGCAGCGCGGAAACGAGCTTATGTTCGCTGTTACCGAATTTGCTGTAAAGGCTATTGCGGGCAAGGATTTTGATAAAGTTCCCGATATCGTTCACTCGATATTTGACGAATGCTACGCATACGCAAAGAAGATTGTCGGCAGAGATGACGTAACCGAAACCTTCGTCCTTAACGCTCTCGTTCCTCTTGATATGGCTGCTTGGCAGCTCTATGCAAGACTTGGCGGAACGGATGATTTTGACGGCATATACAAAGGACACGGCAAGGCTGAAAAGCTTGCGAACGTTCCGCTTATATCCTACGGTGTTCCTGCATCTGACGTTGAGCAGATGGCAAAGGACGGTGTATGTCTTTTCAAAATCAAGATAGGCTCGGATCCTGCAGGTGACGGTGATCTTGATAAGATGCTCGCTTGGGATAAGGCTCGCGCTCTTGAAATACATAATGTTCTCAAGGACATAAGAACTCCCTATACCGAAAGCGGAAAGGTAGTTTACTACTTTGATGCTAACGGAAGATACGACACAAAGGAAAGACTTTGTGAGCTTATCGACTTCTTTAAAAAGGAAGGAATTCTTCAGCAGACAATTCTCTTTGAAGAACCCTTTGCTCCGGATAATGAGATATACATCGGTGACCTCCCGGTTTGCTTTGCCGCAGACGAGAGTGCGCACAGCTTGAAGGATGTACAGCGCCGCATAGAGCTTGGCTTCAAGGCAATAACCTTGAAACCTATTGCAAAAACTCCCAGCGTAACCGTTGAGATGGCGAACTGTGCAGACGCAGCAGGAGTTCAGTGCTTCTGCGCTGACCTTACTGTTAACCCGCTTATGGTTGAGTGGAACAAGAACTTTGCGGCAAGACTGAAGCCGCTTGCAGGTATGAAGATTGGTGTCGTTGAGTCAAACGGTGCTCAGAACTACTGCAATTGGGAAGCTATGAAGAGCTATGTTCCGAGAAAAACAACCGAGAGCGACGCTACCGTATACACCCTTGATAGCGAATTTTATACTGCAGGCGGCGGTCTTTTCGAAGTCCCCGAGCATTATCTTGGACTTATAAAAGCCCAGAACCCTGATTTTTAAGGGGGACTTGACTGTGAAAAATATTAAGTTTGCCATTTACGGCTGTGGAGTTATAGCAGGCTTCCATGCTGCTGCCATTGCCGATATTGAGGGTGCAGAGCTTTACGCTTGTGCGGATTTCTATCCGCCTGCTGCCGAGAAGTTTGCTAAAGAGCGCGGCATTATTGCTCACGCTGATTTTGATGCGCTTCTTGCAGACGGAGAGATTGACGTTGTAACTATCTGCACACCCAGCGGTACTCATGCCGATCTTGCCATAAAGGCGCTCGAGGCTGACAAAAACGTAGTGCTTGAAAAGCCTATGGCTATAACCGTTGCCGACTGTGACAAAATCATAGAGGCAGCTGCAAAGTCAAAGGGTAAGATAACCGTTATCTCGCAGCTTCGTACCTCTCCCGATATCATTCGTGCAAAAGAGCTTATAAGCTCTGGTGCTATCGGTAAGGTTGTACTTGCGGATCTTGTAATGAAATATTACAGAGCTCCCGAATATTTCAAGGGCAGCTGGCGCGGTACGAAGAAAATGGACGGCGGCGGTGCGCTGATGAATCAGGGTATACACGGTGTAGACCTTCTTCAGTACGTTGTTGGCTCGGTTAAGAACATTCAGAGTATTACAAGAACTCTCTGTCACGAAATCGAGGTTGAGGATACAGCGGTAGCTACGCTTGAGTTCGAGAATTCCGCACTTGGCGTTATAATCGCAAGTACCGCAACTCATCCGGGCTTTGAGCGTCAGATGCGAATCAACGGAACACGCGGCGCTATCGAAATCGTTGAGGATAAAATAGTCCGTCTCGTTATAGACGGTGTTGATGAGCCCTGCGAGAAATTCGAGGGTGCAAGCGGCGCTTCAAGCAACACCGGAATTTCGCATACCGGACACGCAAAGCAGCTTTCCATATTTGTTGACGTGCTTAACGGAATTGACCGTGAGTACGTGAACGAATTTGAGGGTAAAAAGGCTGTTGAAATTATTGAAACTATTTATAATAAAACAATATAATTATTTAGTTTGAAAGGATTAAAACTATGAAAATCGCATTGATTATTAAGAAATCAGGCATTCCTACCATCTTCAACCAGAAGGCTCTTGACAGACTTGCAAAGCTTGGCGAAGTTGTTCTTCACGACAGCGAGGACCTCTCTGACGAGGCTATCAAGAAGACTATCAAGGATGCTGATATCGCTATCACTTCTTGGGCAAGTGCAAGACTTAACAAGGAAGTTCTCGATGCAGCTCCCAACCTCAAGCTCCATATGCACGCAGCAGGTACTGTAAAGCCTTACGTATGTGACGAGATGTGGGAAAGAGGCGTTAGATGCTGTGCTTCCACCGAGCCTCTCGGTATCGGTGTTGCAGAGTGCGCACTCGGATTTGCAATCTCCGCTTCCAAGAACTTCTATCAGTGTAACGCTGATATCCACAACGGTGATTACGGTGATCACAAGGCTAACTGCCGTGAGCTTTACGAAATCAACGTTGGTGTTGTTTCCGCTGGCTTCGTTGGTCGTCACTTCATCAAGCTTATGCAGAACTTCGGTGTAAACGTACTTGTTTACGATCCTATGATTACCGAGGAGAGAGCTGCTGAACTCGGCGCAACAAAGGTTGACTTCGAGACACTTCTTAAGGAGTCTGATATCCTTTCTATCCACGCTCCTTCTATCCCCGAAACTCACCACATGTTCAATGCTGAGACTCTTCCTCTTATGAAGAAGGATGCTGTTCTTATCAACACCTCTCGTGGCACTCTTATCGACGAGAAGGCTCTTTACGAGCACATGGCTAAGGGTAAACTTAAGTATGCTTGCCTTGACGTTTACGACCCCGAACCTCTTTACATCAGCAACCCGCTTCGTACTCTCAAGAACTGCATACTCACTCCTCACCTTGCAGGTCTTTGCTCCAACGGTAAGCTTCGTATAGGCGCTCACTCTGCTGACGAAATCGAAAGATTCATCAACGGTGAAAAGCTTCACTGCGAGGTTACTAAGGAAATGCTCGCTACTATCGCTTAATTCTAGTGATAAAAATAGCAAAAAGCTGTGTGCCATGGCACACAGCTTTTTTTGTTATATTTGAAACTAAAACAGTTATAGATGGGGCGGTGTATGCTGAATTTCGCTGTCGTCTGCGGAAAATCAAGTCAAGCCTTGAAAATCCTGAAAAATATGAGAAAACAAAGATATAGTACTTGACAGTAGGAGTTTTTCTGTAAAATAGTCTTTTTGAACAAAATGTCCGAAAAACTGTGAAAAATGCGATTTATCAAAGAAAAAAGCTTTTATTTTCAATGTTTTTCGGTAAAAATGCTTCCTTTTTTGTTTCGTTTTGCTCCCGCTGTGGAGCTTTTTCTTTTTCAGGTCACAAATGCTTCTGTAATTAAAAACAACAAAAACAGAAAAACTTGTTGACAAAACAACATCTTTGTGCTATAATGTGCCTGTTGACAAAGCAACAAGTTGCTATCTATAATGCGTATGTCCAAATAAAATATACCGAAAGCGAGAAAAAATGAAGGAACGTTTTAAAACCTTTACAGTGCTGATCGCTAAGATAAATCGGTCTATCCACAAAATAAAAAGTGAGGAAATGGCAGAATATAATCTTAAGGCTCCGCACGTTTCATGTCTTTATTATCTCTATAAAAACGGCACGCTCACCGCACGTGAGCTGTGCGATATATGTGATGAGGATAAAGGTGCTGTTTCGCGTTCTCTTGATTATCTTGAAAAGGAAGAGTATATCACTTGCGATTCCTCTGCCAAAAAAAGATACAAAGCGCAGCTCTTTCTTACCGATAAAGGTAAGAAGGTGGGAAAAGAGGTTGCACAGAAGATAGATGCGCTTCTTGACTGTGTCGGATGTGATATGACTGATGAAGACAGGATGCAATTTTACAGCTCTTTAGAGCTTATCAGCGACGATTTGCAAAAAATTACAGATAAATATGACCAACCGAAAGGACAAAAATAATGAGTAAGGATTTGTTACACGAAAAGAAAGAGTTTTCGAACGTACGTGAGCTTGTCGAATGGGCAGCAGAGGAGTACGGCGAAAAAAATGCATATTCATATAAGCTTAATCAGCGCTCTGCGGATGTTACAAGGGTAAGCTTTAACAAGTTAAGAGATGACGTTCGAGCATTGACAAGTGAGCTCCTCTCTATGGGAGTATCAGGCAAGCACGTGGCGGTTATCGGCAAATTTTCATACGAATGGGTGCTGACGTATTATTCTGTGCTTTCTGCAGGTGCTACGCTTGTTCCGCTTGACAGAGATTGGGCAGCGGAGGAGCTTTCTGAAACTGTAAAGCGTGCAGAGGCGGAATATCTTTTCATTGATGAGGACATAAAAGAAAAAGGCGAAGCAATAGCGAATGCGGTAGAGCTTGAAAAAGCTCCGATTCTCCTTACGGGCGGTGAGGGTGATATCACCGTAGCTTCTCTTGTTGAGGCGGGAGCTTTGAAGTTTGCTGCCGACAGCTCCGCTTACTTCAATGTGAAAATAGATGCAGATAAGCTTTCGCTGCTTGTGTTCACTTCGGGTACAACAGGTAAGGGAAAGGGTGTTATGCTCCCCCAGCGAGCATTCCTTTCAGACCTTTCTGCGATAATTCCTTATATTGATTTCAGGGATAAGACCGTAGGTGTCCTTCCTCCCCACCATACATTTGGCTCGTCTGTAATGATAATAGGTCATACGATGATAGGCTGTGAGGTTTATATTTCGGCAGGACTTCGTTACGTTCAAAAGGAGCTCAAGGAGCAAAAGCCGGGGCATCTCATACTCGTTCCTCTTTATCTTGAAACCTTCTACCGAAAGATATGGGCGAATATAAAGGACCAGGGCAAGGAAAAGCTCGTCGGTATGATGATAAAGGTCAGCAATTTCCTTCGTAAGATTGGCATAGACCTTCGTAAGAAATTCTTCGGTGCTATCCGAGAGGCATTTGGCGGTGAGGTAAGCATGATAATATCCGGCGGTGCTCCGATAAACCCCGACATTCTTGATTTCTTTGAGGCTATCGGAATTTCTACGCTCAACGGCTACGGAATAACAGAGTGCGCACCTATAATTGCGGTAAACAGAAGCAAAAACGTCGTTAAGGGAAGCGTCGGTAACGTAATTGATATAGATACTGTAATAATAGACGAGCCCAACGAGGACGGTGAGGGCGAAATACTTGTAAAAGGACCTAACGTAATGCTCGGTTACTTTAAGGATGAGGAGGCGACTGCCGAGGCAATCACCCCCGACGGGTATTTCAGAACGGGTGACTACGGTAAGCTCGATAAAAACGGTGTGCTTTATATAACGGGCAGAAAGAAAAATCTCATAATCCTCTCTAACGGTAAAAACGTATACCCCGAGGAAATAGAGAATGAGCTTGTTGCTACCCCCGGTGTGCAGGACATAATAGTATATGAGGGTAAGAGCCGCCGCGGTATGGAGCATAACGCTATCGTTGCCGAGATATTCCCTGACAAGGACTATATTGACAAGAACGGTATAACCGATATCAAAGCGCATCTTGAAGCCTATATAGATGAGTATAACAAAACAGCAACCCCCTATAAGAAAATAGCAGTGCTTAAGGTTCGTGATGAGGATTTCCCGAAAAACACCCTTCGCAAAATTATGCGCTTTAAGCTTGATATGACAATTGATTGATTTTCACTATAAAATGCTAAACGAAAAAGGCGAGAAAACTCTCGCCTTTTTTCATTTTATAAAGTAGTAGTTTGCAGTTTGTAAATTCAAATCAGAAAGCGATTATACCGTTTTTTGCAAACTGTTATTGTCAAATTTGTCAAAATAACCGTACTTTTTTCTCTTGATGAAGATAAACACACTTGTCACGGCAACCGCCATAAGCTCTGCTACGATTATGGAATACCATATTCCGTCAACGTCAAATACGAGCGGCAGAAGCAATACCGCAAGTATCTGGAAAACGAGCGTTCTGAGGAATGATATTATTGCAGAGGTGACACCGTCGTTGAGCGCTGTGAAAAATCCCGAGCCAAAGATTGCAAAGCCCGCAAAGAGAAATGAGAACGAGAATATTTTGAAGCCGTGAAGCGTCAGCTCGTACAGCTCCTTGTCATACCCGACAAAAAGTGCCGAAAGCGGCGATGCGAGGAAAAAGGAAAGTGCAAGCATTGTCACCGAGCCTATTGATATAATAATAATGCTCTTTTTTAAGATGTTTTGAAGCTCCGACTTGTTTGCTGCCCCGAAATGATAGCTTATTATAGGCGCTGTTCCTATCGAATATCCGATAAACGCTGAGATGAAAATGAAGTTTACATACATCATAACACCGTATGCCGCAACACCGTCCTCACCCGCATAAGAGAGCAGCTGTAGGTTGTAAAGCATTCCGACGAGCGACATTGACACGTTGCTCATAAGCTCCGATGAGCCGTTTGTCATAGCTTTAAGCACGGCTGAACCGTACCAGCGTGTTTTTCCAAGCTTCAGAATACTTGAATTTTTTCTTGAAAAATAGAACAGCGGAATAATTCCGCCAACGAGCTGGCTTACTGCGGTAGCAAGTGCCGCACCGACAAGTCCCATAGAAAATACTGCGATTAAAAGTGCGTCTAGTATCATATTTGTGACACCGGATATCACCGTCATAACAAGTCCGAGTGTTGGCTTTTCAGCCGTCGTGAAAAAGCTTTGAAACTCCATTTGAAGCATAAATGCGGGGAGCGCTAAAAGAATTATCCGCCCGTAAATAACGCAGTCATCGAGCATCTCGCCTTCCGCTCCAAGAAGCGCTGCAATCGGTTTGATAAAAATGATACCGAGTGCGGCAATCAGGGTACCGAGCACCGCTGTCAGGTATATGAAAAGCGAGAAGTATTTGTTAGCACGTGCGATATCCCCCTCGCCCATAGTTTTCGCTACAATAGCGCCGCCGCCCGTGCCGAACATAAAGCCGAGAGTACCGAGAATCATAAGAAACGGCATTATAAAGTTTACCGCTGCAAACGGTGTCTTGCCGACAAAGTTTGAAACGAAAAATCCGTCAACCACACCGTATATCGAGCTGAATATCATCATAGCGATAGACGGCACGGTGAACCTTATTAGCTTTTTGTATGTGAAATGCTCCGAAAGTTGAATGGTCATTTGTATCTTCACTCTTTAAAATGTTTTTATAGCAAGCCTTGGCAAACCGTAGTGTAGTATACCATACAAGTTCTTGAAAATCAAGTGCAAAATCGGGATTTTGATGAGGAAAATATAGCTTCTGCTATTGACAAGCGAAATTACTTGTGCTATACTACAATAAAAGATTTATAAATGAAAGTGTAGGATTTTACTATGAGCAGAATCAAGACTATTGAAACCAAGAATATCGAAGCAACCGTTAAAAACGGCGGATGCGGCGAGTGCCAGACCTCTTGCCAGTCTGCTTGCAAGACCTCTTGCGGTGTTGCAAACCAGGTTTGCGAGAATCAGAATAAGAAGAACTGAGCTTCCAAAAATTCAGCTCGATGAGGTTGCCGTATTTTGTGCGGCAACCTCTAAATCTTGAAAGGAAAGTTTATGATACATCAGTATAAGCTTAACGGATATAATATCGTCCTCGACCCTGCGAGCGGCTCTGTGCATACGGTAGACGACGTTGCATACGACATTATCTCTATGTACAAGGATAGCACTCCACAGAAGATAACAAAAACTATACTTGAGCGCTATGCGCAGACAGAGGGCGTAAACGAGGCAGAGGTTGCCGAGTGCCTTGAGGATATTCGGGCGCTTGAGTCGGCGGGCAAGCTCTTTTCGGAGGATAAATACGAAAAGCTCGCTTACAGCTTTAAAAACAATTCAAACGTGGTAAAGGCGCTCTGCTTGCACGTTGCGCACAGCTGTAACCTGAATTGCTCCTACTGCTTCGCCAGTCAGGGTAAATATCAGGGCGAGCGTGCTCTTATGAGCTTTGAGGTTGGTAAGCGTGCGTTTGATTTCCTTATAGAAAACTCCGGCACGAGAAGAAATCTTGAGGTTGACTTCTTTGGCGGTGAGCCGCTTATGAACTGGGACGTTGTAAAGCAGCTTGTCGCTTATGCAAGAAGCGTTGAGAAGGAGCATAACAAGAATTTCCGTTTCACCCTTACGACTAACGGTATGCTCGTTGATGACGAGGTGATTGATTTCCTCAACCGTGAGATGAGCAACGTCGTTTTGAGCCTTGACGGAAGAGCCGAGGTTCACGACCACTTCAGACGGGATTATAAGGGCGAGGGTAGCTATGAAAAAATAGTTCCCAAATTCTTAAAGCTTGTTGAAAAACGTGGCGGCATTAATTATTACGTCAGAGGAACGTACACCCACAATAACACAGATTTTGTAAATGATATTTTACATATGGCGGATTTGGGCTTCACCGAACTCAGCATGGAGCCTGTTGTGTGTCCTCCCAGTGACCCGTACGCACTCACTGATTCGGATATGCCGATTTTGCTTGAGCAGTACGAAATTCTCGCCAAGGAAATGATAAAGAGAAAGCGTGAGGGCAGACCGTTTACGTTCTACCACTATATGCTCGACCTTAAAAACGGCCCTTGCATTTACAAGCGTATTGCGGGCTGCGGCTCGGGTACGGAGTATATGGCGGTTACCCCTTGGGGCGACCTTTATCCCTGCCACCAGTTTGTTGGCGATCCTAAATACCTTCTCGGAAACATCTGGGACGGTGTAAAGAATACCGACGTGCAGGATGAATTCCGCTCTTGCAATGCGTATGCGAGGGAGGAGTGCCGCGATTGCTGGGCAAAGCTTTATTGCTCGGGCGGATGCGCTGCCAACTCCTATCATTCTACCGGCAGTGTCAGCGGTGTTTATAGCTATGGCTGCGAGCTGTTCAAAAAGCGTATTGAGTGCGCTGTTATGCTCGGTGTTGCCGAGGCAGAAGAGTGATGAGGACTCCTATATTCGATTTTGTAAAAAAATATGCCGATGATAACGTGTCTCGATTTCATATGCCTGGACATAAGGGATATGGGGTGCTCGGTGTTGAGCGATACGACATAACCGAGGTATATGGCGCTGACACGCTCTACTTTTCCGAGGGCATTATAAAGGAAAGCGAAGAAAATGCAACCTCGCTTTTTAGTACAGCGCATACCTATTACTCGACAGAGGGCTCGACACTTGCTATAAAGGCAATGCTCGCTACGGCACTCGTTAATGCTCCGGTGGGCGCAAGCCGAACTCTTGTGGCGGCAAGAAATGCTCATAAGGCGCTTATTTATGCCGCTGCGGAGCTTGATTTTGATATACGTTGGCTGTATCCTGACTCGGACACTCATTATTGCAGCTGTGATATAAACCCCGAAAAGCTGCGTGAGATTATAACCGACGCACGTCCGTTTGCCGTTTATATAACCTCACCCGATTATCTTGGCAATCTTGCCGACGTATCCGAAATTGCGGGTATCTGCCACGGGTGCGGTGTGCCGCTTCTTGTGGATAATGCGCACGGTGCGTATTTAGCTTTCACAAGTCCAAGTCTTCACCCGATAGCGCTCGGTGCGGATATGTGCGCCGATTCTGCGCACAAAACTTTGCCGGTGCTGACGGGCGGTGCATATCTTCATATATCGAAAAATGCAGACCGAGAATATGTTGGCACAGCACGAAAGATGCTTTCTGCATTTGCCTCTACAAGCCCCTCTTATCTGATTCTTTCGTCACTCGATTTGTGTAACGGAGAGCTTTTTGGCGGATATTCGAAAAAAATTAAGGATTGCGTCGAAAAAGCGAAAGCCATAAAGCAAACGCTTTGTGAGCTTGGGTTTGCTCCTACAAAAAGCGAGCCGATGAAGATTGTTTTTCACACTTCGGATTTCGGTTATCTCGGTACAGAGCTTGCCGAGCATTTGAGGCGCTTTAAAATAGAGGCAGAATTTGCGGATAACGAGTATGCCGTTCTTATGCTGACGCCAGGTAATACCGAGGAGGATTTTTCTCGGCTTGTTTGCGCCATTTCCGCTCTTGACAAAAGAAGTCCTATAAGTAAAGAGACCACGTTTGTAATGGTACAGCCCGAGGCTCGTCTTTCTATAAAAAATGCGGTATTTTCCAAAAATGAGCTTATCAATACAAAGGATGCCGTGGGCAGAGTTTGCGCAACACCGACAACCGCCTGCCCCCCCGCAGTACCGATAGTTGTCAGCGGTGAGTTAATTGACGAAAATATTTCTGCGGTTCTTTTGAGCTATGGCATTGATAAAATCGAGGTAGTGAAGATAAGAAATCAGGTATAACCGGTGCTGTCTTTTCATATGAAACGGATGTAAAAAAACGAAATATGCCGAGGGGCAGAAAGTGCGTAAAGTCGCACTCGCTGAATACGTCAAGGTGCTTGTAAGTGAATATCTTGTGAAGCGAAAAAACTTATTTTTGCATTTGAGTTAGAAAAAGCAAGAGATTTGACAATCAAAGTTGTCAAATCTCTTGCTTTTTTCTTTATATCAGGTTTCAAGCTCGCTTTTTATATTTCTGTTCATCAATGCGAGCATAGCATCTTTTACACCTTTTCCGTTTTTGATAACGTCATAAACCGCCTCGGTTATAGGCATCTCTACATCATACTTTCTGGAAAGCTCCATTGCGGCTTCCAGAGCGTAATAGCCCTCCACTACCATTCCGATTTCACGACTTGCCGCCTCATAGCTCATACCCTTTCCGATAAGCTCGCCACAGCGATTGTTACGGCTGTGATGAGATGTGCAGGTAACTATAAGGTCGCCAATACCGGCAAGGCCCATAAACGTGCGTCTTTTACAGCCCATGGCAAGACCCATTCTCGTTATTTCCGCAGCGCCTCGTGTCATAAGCATAGCCTGCGAATTATCGCCAAGCCCCATTCCTCGGTTTATACCCGAAGCTATGGCTATAATGTTTTTGAGCGCACCTGCAAGCTCAACGCCCAGCACGTCGGTGTTTGTGTAAACTCGCATACAGGAAGCCGAAAAAGCACTCGCTACTAAAAGTGCAACCTCCTCGTTCTCACAAGCCGAAACAATAGAGGTAGGCAGACCTATCGCAACCTCCTCAGCGTGCGTAGGGCCTGAAAGTGCAACCAGGCTGTAATCGGATTTTGTTGCCGCTTTCATCTCGTCATCAATGATTTCGGTCATTGTCTTAAGCGTTTTTGGCTCAATGCCCTTTGCGGCGCTGATAAGCACAGCTCCGTGTTTTATGTAGGGTGCTGCGGCCTTTGCCGTGCTGCGCATAAATGCTGACGGCACAACGAACAGAACAATCTCGGCATCCTCCACAGCCCTCTGCAGACTTTTTTCGTATTTCAGCCCATCCGGGAGAGTTGCGCCGGGCAGGTTTTTATGTATCCTGCTTTTTGAAAGAATATCTATTTCCTCGCCGATTGCAGACCAAAGCGTGGTATCGTGACCGTTCTTTGTTAACAGAGCGGCAAGAGCCGTACCCCACGTGCCTGCACCAAGTGTAGCAATCTTCATATTTCAAGCTCCTTTTTATTTGCTTTCTTATATATTTTATCATATTATTTGGACTTCGTCAATATTGACTTTACCTGCTTTGCGTGTTAAAATATTGTTTAGAGAATATATGTGAGGTTTAGGTATGAACTTGATAGTTTGTCTTGACGAGCGCTTGGGGATGATGTTCAATAAACGCCGTCAAAGCTCAGACCGCGGACAGGTGGCAGATATGAAAGAGCTACTCTTTGGCGAACCGCTTTCGGTATCGCCGTATACGGCAAAGCTACTTCTGGAGTCGGGGATTGAGCTTTCAGTATCCGAAACACCCGAAAAACAAAGCGGCTACGTTTTTATTGAGGACACCGAGCTTCCGAATATTGACAAGGTGCAAAAGCTCATAATATACCGTTGGGGCAGACGCTATCCGTCGGATAAACGCTTCACACTTGATATAAACGAGTTCAGACTTGTAGAAAGCCGTGAGTTTTGCGGCACGTCACACGATAAAATAACAAGGGAGATATACACAAGATGAAAAGAACACGTCCGATAATAATTTCGCTTTTACTTTTAGTATCGCTTTTTCTTTCGGGTTGCTTCACACCCGCACCCGAGCCTACTATAAATCTTGATGACATCCCTGCGTATTCCGGTGAGGCCTGGATATACATAAACGACGGTGTACCGACGTTTACCGAGGAGGATTATACAACAGAGTCGTATGAGTTTTACAGCGAGCTTGACTCGCTCGGCAGATGCGGATATGCAATGGCTTGTATCGGTATAGATATAATGCCTACAGAGGAGCGTGGAAGTATAGGCTCTGTAAAGCCGTCGGGTTGGCATAGCGTGATATACGATATAGTTGACGGAGGATATCTTTATAACAGATGTCATCTTATCGGCTTCCAGCTGACGGGTGAAAACGCAAACAGAAAAAATCTCATAACCGGAACAAAGTACCTTAATATTGAAGGTATGCTTGAATTCGAAAATCTGATAGCCGATAAGGTAAAGGAAAATAACGTTCACGTGCTTTACAGAGTCACTCCTATTTATGAGGGCACTAATCTTGTGGCGAGCGGTGTGCATATGGAAGCATATTCGGTGGAGGATAACGGCGAGCTTGTTTCCTTTAATGTATATGCCTATAACGTGCAGCCGGGAATTACTATAAACTATGCAACCGGCACAAGCTATCTTTCGGGAACTTCAGGTAGCACGGATACAGGCAAGGATGAACCGATTACGGGCGAGGAGGAAAGTGATGAAACCTATATTCTCAACACCTCCTCAAAGAAGTTTCACAAGCCTACCTGCTCGGGTGTATCGAGTATGAAAGAGGAAAACAAAGAGGAATATACCGGAACAAAAGGCGAACTCATCACGGATGGATATACTGCCTGCGGAACTTGCAAACCTTAATTTTTGAAATCTTAAGTTTACATATTATGTTGGTTGTGCTGAAAAAATGGAAAAAACGCAAATAAAAGATTTTACAAAAGGAAATATAACACGTCAGCTTGTTAGCTTTGCCTGGCCGCTGTTTTTAGCCAATCTTTTGCAGGTTGTCTATAATATGGTGGATATGGTTGTTGTCGGGCAAACTCTTGGCAAGGTAGGAACGTCTGCTGTATCTGTCGGTGGTGACGTTGCGCATCTGTTAACCTTTGTGGCTATGGGCTTTTCCTCGGCAGGGCAGGTCATCATAGCGAAGTATATCGGTGGTGGCAAACGTGAAAAAATAGGCAGATTTGTCGGTACTATGAGCGCATTTCTCTTTTATGCCGCTCTCTTGATAAGCACACTCGCCATAGTGTTCAGAAATCAGCTTCTCACTCTTATGAATACTCCAAGTGAGGCATATGAGGGGGCTCTTGAATATTCGGTTATATCAATGGCGGGACTCGTTTTTATATACGGATATAACGCTGTAAGCGCAATTTTGCGTGGAATGGGTGACTCAAAGCATCCGTTTATATTCATAGCAATAGCAGCTCTTTTGAACGTTGTTCTCGATATAATATTCGTGATTGGCTTCGGTATGGGAAGCGGCGGTGCTGCTTTGGCAACTGTTATAAGTCAGGCGGTAAGCTTTATATGCTGCGTTCTGTTTCTTGTGCGTAAAAGAGCTGAATTTTCACTTTCTGTAACTTTTCGGGATTTTTTAGTCCCCGACGGAGAAATGCTTTCCGACCTTGTGAAGCTTGGCACACCTATGGCAATAAAAACTGCCGCAATTCAGTTCTCAAAGCTTTTTGTAAATTCTTGGATAAACGGATACGGAGTTGCGGTTTCTGCCTTTGCGGGAATAGCAAACAAGGTTTCCAATATAGCAAACCTCGTTTCTGCCGCAATGAACGTTGCGGGCTCAACTATGGTGGGGCAGAATATTGCCGCTTGCGAATACGCAAGAGTTAAAAAAATACTTTTGAACATAGCTGTGATATCGCTTGGTATAGCGGCAATCTTCTCGGCGCTTATCGTTATTTTCCCCAATCAGATATTCGCATTCTTCACCACCGAGGGTGACGAGGACGTTCTGGCGCTCACCTCTGGATATATTCCGATAGCAATACTTCTGTTTTTGGCAAGTGCAATGCGCTCAATAATGAATGCGCTTCTCAACGGAAGCGGTAATTACAGAATTAATTTTGTAACCGCTATTCTTGACGGAATCGTAATGCGAATCGGACTTTCGCTTCTGTTTGGTCTCGCTTTAGGACTTGAGTATTACGGATTCTGGCTGGGTGATGCCGTAGCAGGCTTTACACCGTTCTTTATCGGTATTGTATTTTATTTTTCGGGCGTTTGGAAAAAAGATAAAAATGCACGGTGCGATACTTGACAAAATCTCCACACCGTGTTATGATTGTTTGACTGTTTGAAATTTGGAGTATACTATGAAATTAAAGTTTTTAAAAGGCGAGGGTGTCTTTACAAACCCAATGCTTGTCACTTTGGCGGCACTTTTGTGCTGTGCGCTGTGGGGCAGTGCAACTCCGTTTATCAAAATGGGATACGAGCTTCTTTTGCCCGAGCGTGATGTTGCATCTACGATTCTGTTTGCCGGAATCAGATTCTTCTTTGCAGGTATTCTTACTATAGTGATTTTCAGTATAGGAAGAAAAAAAGTACTGTATCCGAAGCCTGAAAGCTACGGCAAGGTAGCAATAGTTTCGGCGTTTCAGACGATACTGCAATATATATTCTTCTATGTCGGTTTAGCAAACACAAGCGGTGTAAAGGGTACGATTCTCACAGGTTCATCAACCTTCTTTGCGATACTCGTTTCAGCACTCATCTTCAGAATAGAGAAGCTTAACGTCAAGAAAATAGTAGCCTGCATCCTTGGTCTTTTAGGTATAGTGGTAATCAACCTTAACGGTCTTACTCCTTCTGTTGATTTACTTGGCGACGGCTTCTGTGTTCTCTCTGCTGTTTCCTTGGCTGTGTCCTCAACCCTTATTAAAATCTTCTCAAAGGACGAGGACCCCGTTACTATAAGCGGCTATCAGTTTATACTCGGTGGCGCTGTTATGATAATTATCGGCCTTGCCTTTGGCGGTAAGATAGACCTTACAAGCGGTGGCGGTATCGCAGTGCTTGTATATCTGTCATTCCTTTCGGCTATTGCGTATTCGCTTTGGGGAATACTGTTGAAATACAACCCGGTTTCCAAGGTTACGATTTTCAGCTTCACAATACCGATATTCGGCGTCTTGCTCACCAAGCTTCTTATCACCGAAGAAAGCAATACTGATATTATAAATCTTATCGCAGCGCTTGTTCTTGTGTGTGCGGGAATACTTATACTGAACTATCAGCCGAAGAAGGCAGCAGCGGATAACAGGTCAGCACCCGCAAAGAATGCCGACGAAAAATAAAAACAAAAAATCTCGGAAGCTTTTACTTCCGAGATTTTTTTATTAAAGTACTTTTACAATGTACGCAGCGATTGTCTTTACAAACTCAACGAACTTATCGCACTCGATATACTCGTTGGGCTGATGAGCGCCGCCGGGGAGAGTAAATTCTCTGCCGCCGCCGTATGCAAAGGCGCATTCGCCGCCGAATCTTCCGATAACGGAAAGGTCGGAAAGGCAAGAGCCGCAAATGTCGGGGCGTTGTCCGATAGCCTCTTCCATAGCATCGCAGAAATCAACGATAGCGGGCGAATCTGCCTCGCAGCTAACGTAGTGGAAGAATCTTGTGTGAGGCTTGAAGCCGTCACCTATAAGTCCGAGAGGCTCAAGACGTTCGGAAAGAATTTTCTCAAACATCGGGAATTCTTCGCCGTAGATATATTCTCTGGTCTTATCCGTGTAGTAAGTGAAGTGAATCTCACCGCGGCCAAGGTCCATTCCCGCATTTCCTGCCTTAACGCCCATATAGCGAAGCGAGGTCTTGGGGATTATAGTGTTCTTGTAGAAGCGGTTTTCGGTAAGCTCCTTTTCACGTCTTGCCTTGAACTCTTCCATAACCTCAAGAACAACCGGAATACCCTTTGCCGCATAGGCTGCGCTGTTTGCGGTCTCCTTTGTGTGGAAGAAATATTTAGCTTCCTGACCGCCCGATGCGCAGTTCCAGATCTGGTTCTGTCTACCGTCCATATTTACAACCCTGTTGCAGGGGTATCTAAGCGAGGAGGCAAGAGCACCGTGCGAACCGCCGAACTCCTCGTCACAGTAAGCGCTGAAGAGCAGGTTGCGCTTTGGCTCAAAGCCCTCTTCCTTAAGAAGCTTGATGAGGAACAGAGCAGTAGCGAGAGCGTATTTGTCATCACAAGCGCCACGTCCCCAAATTTTTCCGTCACGAACCTCACCCGAGAGTGGCTCGAAATTCCAGTTCTTTATATCGCCAATCGGAACTGTATCAAGGTGACCCATTATCATAAGCTCGTCAACGTTTTCCTTACCGTACCAACGAGCGGTTACGTTGTATCTGTTTTCAAGATTTCTGCCCTCAACGTAGTCGGGGTGATTTTCAAAATCGGGAAGGTCAAGAGGGGTGTACAGATTGCTCTCAAGTCCCATCTCGCTACACATCTTATGTACGTGCTCGGCAAGCTCCTTTTCGTTACCGTGAGTGGTAAAGTTTTCGGAGTTGATTTTGATAAGAGAGCCGAGAAGCTCAAAAAGCTCATTTTTTCTTTCTTCAATAAGCTCACAAATGCGTTTGATTTCGATTTTGCTATCTTCTTTCGTGTTTTTTAGATTGTTAACTGGAAATAATAACCAAAGCATTATTACTTTTTACATTATAGCATACTTTTACAGACAAAACAAGCATAAAGGCAAAAAATATTTGAACAAGCGAGTTTTAGACCTCTGTATTTTGTTTTGACGGTGTAGCCTTCGCCTTATGCTTGCGCACAAGCTCTACTGTGAGCAGCACAAGCGAATAAACCGCTATATAAATCGGTGCGATAACCCAAGCGGTGAACGGTGTTCCGGCTATTGCGGGCTCTGCCATATAAAACGGATTTGAGTGGTCCAGTACAAAATGCAGAAACGCACCGTACGCAAAATAGCAGGTGAAGCCAAAGAGCGTACAATACCACTTCCGATAGGTAAGGGTAATATATCCGAACATAAACAGCAGTATTACAACTATCGCCGATATCGTGTGGTGTACCATTCCGAGTATCGTCGGCGGATAGAGGAATGACGGATTCTGACCGATAAAGTCCGAATAAAAGGTAACGATAGAGCCGCCAACGAGCGCTATCATCCATATAAAATGAAGAACGAGGTTGTTCTTCTTTCCAAGCAGTATGGCTAGCGAGAGTACGAAGCTTGACGTGGAGCAAAAGCTGTCTGTAAGAAGCTTAATCCAACGCACGTCCTCGTATTCAAATACAAGCGCTAAACGGTTTGAAAATATTGTTAAAAACAAAACGGCTGCCGCACACTTGATTACAATATTTCTTGCCTTTTCCGTCTTTGCATATTTTGCCGAAAGAAAACAAACGGCAAAAGCCACAAAAAGGCTTACGGCTATATAAATTAAATGCTCTTTTCCAAAAACCTGCGGATTCATAAAAAGCTCTCCATTCAGATTGTTTTCTAGTTTTGCTTGTCGGCGGATTTTCGTGATTTGATGTATCTGCCAAGCTCAACTGCGGCAAATACCGTACCGTGACCGACAATATACATAGGAGCCATAACCCAAGCGGTAAGCGGTGTATCGGGGAGTAGCGGCTCTACTATATGATAGGCATCGTCAAGCCCGAATACGGACATCAAAAATGCGCCCAAGGTCAGATAGCAGGTGAAGCCGAGTATAACGTAATGCCATTTCTTGTAGGTTATGTTAATTTGTCCGAGCAACAGCAGTGCAATTGCCATAATTGCCGAAAAGCTGTGGTGTAAAAGTCCGGAAATTGTAGGAATATAGAAAAATGACGAATTATGACTTACAAACGTAGGATATATAACCGTAGCTATGCCGCCAAATAAGGCAAGTAACCAGGAAAAATGCAGTACACAGTTATTCTTTTTTCCAAGAAGCACGGCAAGCGCAAGTAGAAGGCTGGTCATGCCGCAAAAGCTGTCTGGTATAATGGTGTACCAGCGTATTTGTTCATATCGGAATACTTGCGAAAGTCTGTTGGTAAGAATTGCGGTTAACAGTAAAAACGCAATGCATTTTAACGCCACAGCCTGCAACCGTTCTGTTTTTGCATATTTTTTCATTAAAATCAGACCGACAGCGCCAATTACCGCCGATACGATTATATAGATAATATGTTCTTTTCCAAAAACCTGCGGAACCATAATTTCCTCGCATTTAAGTTTGATTTAAGTTTGTAAGGATATTATATCACCGCTTTAATAATTTGTCAAATATATTTTTAATTCAATTTGTTTTAGGAGCAAATAACACTTACTCACGTTTTTGGGCAAGGAGCCATTCTAAAAGCTCCTCGGTGAAGCTTATTCTTGCAATGTCGTGACCTTCGTTTTTAAACTCGGTATATTTCACGTTTTTTCCTTGCGCTTTGAGTTTTTCGACCATTTCTCTTGACTGAGTAACCGACACCGTCAGGTCGCTGTCACCGTGAAAAGCCCAAACAGGCATATCAAGAACGTTTGCGCACCACGCCATGCCACCGCCGCAAACGGGTGCGATTGCGGCAAACAGCTTCGGGCAGAGCATAGCCGAAAACCAAGTTCCGTATCCGCCCATACTAAGACCTGCGAGGTAAATTCTTTTAGTGTCTGCCTTGTAAGCTTCTATAATCTGCTTTACAAACTTAATGACCGATTCTGCCCGTCCTGCCCAGAATTGATTTTCGGGGCATTGCGGCATAATGAATATGCAGTCTATTTCTCTGTCATTTATGATGCTTGAAAATCCGTGTACGTCAACAAGCGAAAGCTCATCACCGCCCGCACCTCGCTCACCTGCGCCGTGCAGTTGTATTATAACGGGCATATTTTCTCTTTTATTCTTCGGTGAGTATTCGACAAACGGAAAGTCAAAATCCGTCGAGTTGTGTTCTGTGCGTATCATGGTTATCTCCTTGCAGCTTTATAAATTTAGATTAGAGTAACGTTATACCGTATATGCTTGTGTATATGCTTTTTTGCCGTTTTCGTCCTCTATGCGGAAGCGGAAATATCCGTCGGTTTCTCTTACGGTAAATTCCGCAAAGGTCAGTGACAGACCGCTCTCGGCAGCTATGCTTTCGGTTCTTCTGCCACGGGTGAGCATAGATATTCTTTTGGACGGTGAGGTGCGTATTTGCAGCTTGTCCTTATCCCTTGTCAGCGAATAAATTTTTGCTCCTGTCGAAGCGTAAAAATCTCCTGCTTGTAAAGCGCTCATAATTTCGCTGTATTCTAGCTTGTCGGCATCAATTTCCACCCAACCGCCAAACGAATCGTTATTCGAGCTTTCGAACTCGGCCTTGTTATGATTATCATCTGTGGCGGTGCAGAAAATATGCTTTCCTGCCCGTAGCATATCGTCAAAAGCGTGTTCGTCGTCATTATGTCCGAGTATTGCACAGCCGTGGTTATATATCTCGACGGCAAAAAGTCCATCGTATTTCAGATAATCCGCAGCATTTTCAAGTGACCAGTTGGGATGATTGTAGGATACTATAAATCCTTTTTTATTTGCAATTTTTATCATCTCGTTGATGCTGTCTGCTCCGTATTCTCTGTCGTATTCTTCTTCAAATACGATTTTGTCTTTATTGTTTTCGTTGATGAAGTGATCGTATTTGCTGGAATAACAGGGAGTTGTGAGGTTGTTTGCATCGAGTGCGTAGAAGTTCATATGACAAACGCGCATATCAAAGTTGTTCCGAGTAGATTCGTGCGGATTTTCCTTGATACTCAATTCGCAAGAGGTAATTGTCAGAAAATCATCATCGTTAAGATAAGAGTTGTCTATAACATGCTCGTGATCGGTGAATGCTACTATCGAATATCCTCTTTTTTTATATTCCTCTTTCAATTCTTTAGGAGAAAGATTGCCGTCCGATTCTGTTGAATGGCAATGAAGATTTGCTTTATAAAAGCGCTTCTTTTTTCCTAATAAAATTTGCATAATCCGCACACCCCGTGGTTTTGTTGGTTGATATGGTTTGGTTTTCGAAACAACATCCGTTTATACTTTGAAATCAAGATTTCGGCTTTTTGTCGTCTGTCAAACCTAGAATGTAGTCGGTTGATGTTTTGTAAAACTTTGCTAATGCAATAAGATAATCAATAGGTATTTGGCGAATACCGTTTTCGTATTGAGAATACGTGTTCTGCTTTATACGCAGATATTCTGCAACTTCTTTTTGAGTCAAATTGTTATCTTCTCTTAAGTCTCTAATTCTCATAAAAACTCCTAAAGCGTTTTATAAAAGCACAATTATTATAACAAATCTCGATTTGAGATGTCGACTTTTATCTCAAAATGAGATATAATTGTTTTGAAAAAGCACAAAGTATGAGACAAAGGAGTGTAAAAATGAGAAATATTATTGAAGAGCTTTGGTGCGGAAATATAATGCCGTTGGAAGACCGCAGGAACAACACAAAGGAAATGAAAGAGCTTCTCGGTTACATAACAAAGCATCACGAGGATTTGGATAAGACCTTTACAGACGAGCAGAAGATAGTATTTGAAAAGCTTAATGATTGCTGGAGTGAATATATGAGTCTTGCCGAAGCTGCTATTTTCAAATATGCTTTCAAGCTCGGAGCGAGTATAGCCATTGAGGTTATGAACTTTGATGCGGAATAGTAAATGCTTGAACGGCAATTTTTTGACAACCTTCTGACACCTTTTGGCGAGACTTTTTGATATTTTAGAGAGAGATGGGCGAAATCAAGGTAAAAGAATGTCAATGATATATGACTCCGTCATATGATATACTCGGTTAACGATATATACTCTTTAACCGAGCATGATATATTTGCTGTACAAATATGATATAATATCCGTTCCCTCATATGCCGACAGGCATATATCATCGCATTAAGTGCGATATTTGCTATTCGTCGGTCGGACACGACGAATGACGCAATATGCCGCAAGCGGCATGCACCCGCAAAGCAGATATAATATCTGTTTCATAAGGAACGGATATAATTGAAAAAGACCCAAGATTGTATCCAATCTTGAGTCTTTTTCTGGCGGAGAAGGAGAGATTTGAACTCTCGCGCCGGTATAGCCGACCTACACCCTTAGCAGGGGCGCCTCTTCACCACTTGAGTACTTCTCCAAAAATGCATGGTCGGTTTATTAATCTGCCCGATTATTATATCAAATCAAAGGAAGATTGTCAATACTTTTTTCCAAAAAAATTAAAAACGCAAAAAGATATAAAAACCGACTATGCAAAACGCTTTGGTTGTTTTTGTATTCTTTATTAAAAATTGATGTTATTCCATCCCCAGATTTTGAACTCCGAGTATTTCACGTAAATTCTGTCGGTGGGGATATCAAGCGCTTCGGATACAAGCTTGCAGGTAAGCTTTGTCATAGCGGCATAAACATCCTCGCTTGCGCTGCCGAGCAGGTCTATCGACACCATACAGCAGTTGCCAATCTCACCGGCAAATGCCATAGCACGCTCACCCTCAACGTTCACCATAAGGTAGCGCTCCGTCTTGCCCGGAAAGGTTTCGATAGCCTTGCCGAACCGACGTACAAGCTCGGACTCTATTTCCTTTGAAATCTTTTTGTCTGTTTTAAGCTCAATATATGGCATAAAATTCACCTCATTTTATTATGATTTAATTTCGTCAAGCGCCGCCGTTACGTCCGCATAGGTGTAAAGCGACCCAAGGCAAACAAGTGCTGTACCGCTGTTTTTTGCCTTTTCATAAGCTGCACGCAGCGCAGTCTTTATATCGGGGCAGGGGGTTGCCGAAACAGAATTTTCTGCAAGGATTTTTGCATACTCCGTGGCAGAAAGCGCTCTTGGCGAGTCGGGTGTTGTGGTAAATGCGGTATCGGCAATTTTCGAAAGCTCGCCTGCTATAAATCGGTAGTCCTTATCCTGAAGAACACCCGAAAGCACAGTAACCTTGCTGTCAAAGTAGTGCGCAATGCTCTCTGTCGCAACCGTTATACCCTCGGGGTTGTGCGCTCCGTCGAATATTATGAGCGGATTTTCCGAGATTATTTCAAATCTTGCAGGCCATTTTGCCGAAAGTAAGCCACAGCGCACGGCATCCTCGGAAACGTTCAGTCCACGCTCTTTGAGTATATCAACAGCATCAAGCACAGTCGTGGCATTTTTCGGCTGGTAAAGACCTAAAAGATTTGTTTTAACGCTATGTCTTTCCTTATAGTCAAATACAGTGCCCGAAAGAGTAGCCTCGCTGACGGTAAGCTTTGTTCTATCCGTTTTATAAAAGCTTGAGCCAAGCTCTGAAGCACGGCTTTCTATGACCGCCATCGCAGACAAATCCTCACCGCCGAACAGCACAGGCACACCGCTTTTTATTATACCCGCTTTTTCGGCAGCTATCTTTTCAACCGTATCGCCAAGATATGCCGTATGGTCGAGCGCAATACCCGTAATTACCGAAAGCACGGGTGTCTTTATAATGTTTGTAGAGTCAAGTCTACCGCCCATGCCTGCTTCAAGCACAACGATATCACAGCCTGCCTCGGCAAAATAAAGAAATGCTATGGCAGTTATAAGCTCAAATTCCGTCGGCTTATCCGTCATCGCATCGGCAATAGGACGAACACGCTCGGTGATTTCGGTGAGCTTTTCGTTTTCGATATTCTTTCGGTTTATCTGCATTCTCTCGTTGAAAAACTTGATATACGGAGACGTGTAAAGTCCTGTTTTGTAGCCTGCCGACTCAAGTATGGACGAGAGCATAGAACAGAACGAGCCCTTGCCGTTAGTACCGGCAACGTGTACAAACTTCAGCTTGTCCTGCGGATTGCCAAGTGCCTCGCAAAGTGTGCCAATACGCTCGAGGCCGGGCTTGCAAAAGCTCCAGCTTATGCTGTGAATGTATTCTAAAGCTTCATCATAAGTCATCCTTCTTTTCCTCCTCAATAACTCCGTCAACAAGCGCCAAAAAGGTCGATTTTTTGAATAAAAGGCATAAAACGAGAGCCTCAAGCGCCGAGATAATGATATAAACAGGTATCCTTATAAGCACACCCCAACCGTAAAAGCTGAACAGTCCTATCGACTTGATTATCATTGAACCTATAACGTGAGAGGCCAATGTGCAAACTATTATTTGCATATTTCCTCTTTTTTTCACTACAAAGCGTGATATAAGACCCGACAAAATTCCGACGGTGGCTGCACCGAGTGTAACTATCAGATTTGGCGGATAGGTTTGCGGTGATAATAGATAGCTCATAAGATCGCTCGCAGCGCCTACCGCTCCTCCTGCTATCGGGCCGAAAAGCATTCCGGATAGTATAATTGGCAAATTCTCGAACGTTATTCTCACAAGACCACCGGCAAAATTCAGCAAGGTCTTGCAGAAAATACCTATAACTACACTCATAGCGACAAGCATTGCCGCAAGAGTTAAAGCCCGAACGCTTTTAAACAGGGGACTTTGATTTTTCATAAAAAAACACCTCCACATTACAGATTTACATCTTCCGTACCGTGGGGGCAGCAAAATATATAAAGCGTCCTTTGGTAACAGTGGGATGCGGTACACATATCGCAAAGCCTTGCGGCTTCTTTCGTCTGTACGACAACTCCCCGTTCATACAGCACTAAACGCATATATACCTACTCTGTTTGCGGCCACTTCTTTTGTGGCACGTCAACAGTATAGCACATATATTTTCAATTTTCAATACTTATCGCTCTTTTTATATAATTTTCTGTAGCTTTTGGGTGTAAGCTTTGGCGCTTCCGCTCGTGAAGTGCGGTAGCCGCTGTGAGACTTCAGCATATAGCGGCAGTAAAAATCAAAGGCAGAAAACCGAGCTTTTTCCCACGGTATGCTCTTTGCTTTATCAGTAGTTAAATTGGAATTTTGTCATATTTGAGCGAAAAACGGAAATATTTTCAAAAAAGGCTCGAAACTCAACTTTTTTTGCTTGACTTTTTAGATTAAAAGTGCTAAACTTTGTAGGTGCGTAAAAATATACTAAAAATAAACAAGTTTACGGTTAACCTTGGAGATTGTTATGCAACAGCTTTTAGTTTTATCTATTTCACTATTTGCAGGACTTATGCTCTCACGCTTGGCAAAGCTTGTGAAGCTTCCTGCCGTAACGGCATATCTTATAGCAGGAATACTTGTAGGACCTTACGTCCTCGGCGCATTCGGTGTTTCGGGACTTGGTTTCACAAGCCTTGAAAATGTAGAGGAGTACTCGATAATTTGCGATGTTGCCCTCGGCTTCATTGCTTTTTCGATAGGAAACGAATTCCGTTTCTCGCAGCTTCGTAAGATAGGAAAGCAGGCGACTGTAATCGGTATATTCCAGGCGGTGATAACCACCCTCGTGGTAGACGTAGCGCTCATAGCGCTTCACTTCATAATGCCTGATAAGCTTTCGCTTCCTGCGGCAATAACGCTCGGTGCAATAGCTGCGGCAACAGCCCCCGCGGCAACGCTTATGGTTGTAAGGCAGTATAAGGCAAAGGGTAAGCTTACCGATATTCTTCTTCCTGTTGTAGCTCTTGATGATGCTGTCGGACTTGTTCTGTTTGCAATTTCATTCGGAATTGCAAGGGCAATGCAAAGCGGAAGCGTTGATATAATTTCCGTGCTTGTCGAGCCGATACTCGAGGTTGTTTTGTCGCTTATCCTCGGTGCTGTTATGGGAATTCTTTTCACTTATTTCGAAAAGTTCTTCCACTCCCGCTCAAAGCGTCTTGCAATGTCGGTTACCTTCGTCTTGCTTACCGTTGCGCTTTCGATGCTGACCTTTGAAATCGGCAGTGTGCATATATCCTTCTCGTCGCTTCTGGTTTGTATGATGCTCGGTACGGTGTTCTGCAATATATGCGATTTTTCCGAGGAGCTTATGGACAGAATCGACAGATGGACAGCTCCTATCTTCATTCTCTTCTTCGTGCTCAGCGGTGCTGAACTTGACCTCTCGGTATTCGGAGACGGAGCAATAGTAATTATAGGTATTGTCTACATAGCATTCCGTTCGTTCGGAAAATACAGCGGCGCTTATGCAAGCTGTCGTATTGTTAACTGTGACGAAAGCATAACCAAGCACCTCGGCATCACACTTTTGCCTCAGGCGGGAGTTGCTCTCGGAATGGCAATAAAGGCTCAGGCGCTCGGTGCTGACGGTGCAATGGTCGCAAATATAACGCTCTTTGCCGTTCTTATATATGAGATTGTAGGCCCGTCGCTTACAAAATGGTCGCTCTTGAAATCGGGGGATATCAAGCCCGAGGAAAAGACAAGCGCAAGACACGCATTCCTTCATTTCAGACACATCAAGTAAACTAAAATTTACAAATAAAGCAAACACGGCTCGAATTTTTCGAGCCGTGTTTTAATTTTTCTCTTGGGATTGGACGCAATTCTATCTTTCCCATTTGGTGTAAAGTATTGATGTCTTTGTGTCCTCACCGTAAATTTCGTAGTACACGGTAACAAGCGAGCCGTCCGCAAGCTCTGCCGTTGCAGCATATCCGTGATCGTTTGTCGGAGCATCCGAGAGGATGTATTCCTCGCCCCAGGTAAGGCCGCCGTCGGTACTGATTCTCGCTCTTGAGCCGCAGGGGTCAAGGCGTCTTGAATAGGACATCATAAGGCTACCGTCGCGAAGCGGGAGAAGGTGAGGGGGAGAACCGCAAATTCCGGTCATTGCAGGTGCGCTCCAGGTTTTTCCGCCGTCGGTTGAGCGTACTGTGTAAATTGTGAAGTCCTCTTTTTCTCCAAGTCTTACAGCGGCAAGAAGCGTTCCGTCAGCAAGCTCCGTAATATGAGGCTCATACGAGTTCTTGCGTATATTGATATCCTCAAGCGGAATTGTTGAAACGTAGGTCCAGCTTTTACCCTCGTCAAAGCTTTCGTAAAGGGCGATATCCGCGGGGTTGAAGAGAAGGTTACCTACCATCTCGCAGTGTCCTTTCGTAACCTTTCCTATGTAGAGCAAGCGTCCTAATTTTGTGTATGCCGCTCCGTGAGGTGCGGAAACAGGTATTTCGCATTTTGAGTCCCAGCTCATACCGTAGTTATCAGATACCTTTGTGTATGATTTTGATACGCAGTCATCCTTGGGGTAGCTTTCGTAGGCTTTGAGCATACCCAGCACCATTGGGAGCGCATCGGGTTCGGTCTTTGATACAATCCTATCACGCCAAGGACCTACGTAATATTCAGGGGTGTTGTGGAACCAGCTGAGCAGCATTTTTCCATTTCCAAGATAGGTAATTCCCGCATCCCTGTCGTCATATTTTGTGTCGTTTACTATTATAGGACAGCTCCAAAGCGTGCCGCCGTTGTTGCTCACGCACATAACTGTTTTACCCATTGGGCAAACGTGCGATGAGCGGTATCCCGAAAATACCGCATAAAGCGTTTCGTTTTCGTCAACCGCAATAGACGGCCATCCCTGATATCTGAACGGATGACCTTCAGCACGGTATACTATACCTTTTTTGATAATTTTCATACGATTATCTCCTCTGCTCGTCTTTTCGAGTGTGTAATTTTTCTGCCGTTTAAAAACGAATTTTGCCACTTCGTGTTTTGCGGCTGTCGAGCTATGTAAATTATACCCCCTATTTTCAAGAAAGTAAAGTCCAAATCAAGACAATAATTTGAAAAAATGTCCAAAAAACGCTATTCGATATTGACAAATGTAAAAAACTTTTGTATATTTTATATAATGTCAAATAAATTCTTTGTTTTTGGAGCGGCGATGACAAACAGAAAAGATACGTTAAAGGACGTAATAGAAAAAGAATACCGTGTTAGCGTAAACAACCTTTCGCTGGCAGTGTTTTTTTTACGGGCATACGATCTCGGACGTAGATTTACAGAAAAGCACAGACATCCGTCCTGATATACTGACGATGATGCACATACATTCCTGCATAGAGATATTCTGCTGTGTAGCCGAGGGTGCTGCAATTATGACGCACGAGGGAACTATAAGAATGTCACGCGGGGATGTAGTGTTAATCCCCGTAAATTATCCTCACTTTGCCTTTGGCAGCAGTTCATCCTGGATATCACTCGGCTTTTCGGGTAAGAGGGGCGATGCCAAGAGCACGTATGATCTGTACCGTGAGTTTTCGGATGTGCTTGAAATAAAAAAGGAGAGAATCTATCGCGCGGCTTTGGATATATACGATAAGATTTTGGCTTTAAAGCAAGAAAAACACGAGACGTCCTCCCCTCTGCCGGCCCTTGAGTTTTTGTTTATTTTGCGTAAGCTTCGTGAATTTTCTTACACGCATATTTCAAATGATTCACGTGTGTCGGGCTTGATAAATGAAAAAGAGCAGGATATAACTCGCTTTTTACTGCTTGAGCATCTTATTTCTTCAAGTTATACGGAGAAATACGACGTCAACGAAATAGCAAGGCGATTGTGTATCACCCGCCGTCACATGGACAGGATAATAAAGGAGCGTTACGGCAAAACCTTAAGAGAGCTGATATACAAAAAACGCATCGACTGCGCAAAGCGATTGCTATCCGATGGTGATAAAACAGTAGATGAAATAGCACGCAGCGTAGGATTTTCGGGAAGTTCAGCATTCAAAAATGCATTTGTTTCAAATACGGGAATAACCCCGAGCCGATATCGGGCGGAAAACCGTAAAAGAGCTGATATACTGCTGTAAAAGCGGTAAATCCGTGTAAAAATTAAAAAATCAAAAAAATACTTCTAAAACAAACCGAAAACCAATATTTTCTATTGACAAAATTATAACAAAGCTGTATAATGATAATAATTTTTTAATTCTAAATGATACTGTTCGGAAAGGAGACGCTATGAACAGAGTATATAATTTTTCAGCAGGTCCCTCAATGCTCCCTATGGAAGTTCTTGAATCAGCAAAGGAAGATCTTATATCTTACGGTGATTCGGGAATGTCGGTAATGGAGATGAGCCACCGCACACCCGAATTTGAAAGTATTATCAGCGCGGCAGAAGCTTCGCTTCGCAAGCTGATGAACATTCCCGACAACTACAAGGTCCTCTTTATGCAGGGAGGAGCATCGCTTCAGTTTGCCGCAGTTCCGCTCAACCTTCTTTCTGAGCGTAAATGCGCTGATTACATAGTTTCCGGACAGTTCTCTAAAAAGGCGGCTCTTGAAGCTAAAAAGTACGGTGATATAGCAATCGCGGCATCAAGCGCAGGTGCGATTCCTACCTTCTCCACAGTACCCGAAACAAAGAGAAGTGATTTCAGACCTGATGCTGACTACGTTCATATTTGCTACAATAATACTATATACGGAACAAAGTTCCACAAGATTCCCGATACAGGAAACATTCCTCTTGTAGCTGATATGTCCTCCTGCATTCTTTCCGAGCCTGTCGACGTTTCGAAGTTTGCTCTTATTTATGCAGGAGCGCAGAAGAACATTGCTCCAGCAGGCGTTACCATAGTTATAGTAAGAGAGGATCATATCGGAAATGCACGTCCTGACACTCCGTGTATGCTCGATTACAAGCTTATGGCTGACAACGATTCTATGTACAACACACCGCCTTGCTGGCCTATATATATCGCAAAGCTTGTGTTTGACCACCTTATTTCAATAGGCGGACTTGAAGAGATGAAGCGCCGCAACGAGAAGAAGGCTAGTCTTATTTACGATTACCTCGATTCGCAGAACTATTATACTGCTCCGGTTGATAAAAAGTGCCGTTCAATGATGAACGTTGTTTTTGTAACAGGAAATGCTGAACTTGATAAGAAATTCATCAGCGAGGCAAAGGCAGAGGGACTTGTAAACCTTGGCGGCCACCGCTCTGTTGGCGGTATGAGAGCTTCTATCTATAACGCTATGCCGTATGAGGGAGTTGAAAAGCTCGTAGAGTTTATGAAGCGTTTCGCTATGAACAACCCTAAAATGTAATCAATACGGGACAGCGATATTACGCTGTCCCTGTCTTTTAATAAGGAGAGAGTTTGAGATGAAAAATATTAAACTGCTTAATAAAATTGCCGCTATAGGCACTGATAAGTTTGACAAAAGATATTTCAACGTAGTTGAGGATATCGACAATCCCGATGCAATAATGGTACGCTCGGCTGTAATGCACGATATGGAGTTTGGTGATAACCTGCTCGCAATAGCAAGAGCGGGTGCAGGTGTAAACAACATTCCGCTTGAGCGTTGCGCTAACGAGGGTATCGTCGTGTTCAATACTCCCGGCGCTAATGCAAACGGTGTAAAGGAGCTTGCTCTTTGTGCGCTTCTTCTTGCTTCGCGCGATATTATCGGCGGAGTTAAGTTTGCTGAGGGACTTGCGGGTGGTGCTGACGTTGCCAAGGCTGTTGAAAAGGGCAAGAGCGCCTTTTCAGGCTGTGAGGTAATGGGAAAAACTCTCGGTGTTGTCGGTCTCGGTGCAATCGGCGGTCTTGTTGCTAACAGCGCTCGCTCGCTTGGTATGAACGTAATGGGATACGACCCCTATATCACGGTAAGAGCAGCTTGGAACCTCTCGCACTCTGTTCATAATGCTGACGGATATGACGACGTATTCAAGAATTCCGATTACATAACTCTGCACGTTCCCGCAACCGAAACAACAAGAGGTATGATAAACAAGGACAGCATTGCAAAAATGCGTGACGGAGTAAGAATTATCAACCTTGCCCGTGCCGACCTCGTAAATATGGAGGATATGAAGGCAGCCCTTGAATCGGGAAAGGTTGCGGCATACGTAACCGACTTCCCCACAGAAGCAAGCCTTGGTGTAAAGAACATCGTTAACATTCCTCACCTTGGTGCATCTACTGAGGAGAGCGAGGACAACTGTGCTGTTATGGCTGCAAATCAGCTTATCGAGTTTATGAACAACGGTAACATCACAAACTCTGTAAACTATCCCGCAGTATCGCTTCCTTACACAGGTCTTCCGAGAATCTGCGTTATGCACAAAAACGTAGCTAATATGATTTCCCGTATAACCTCGGCTGTTTCAAAAAGAGGTATAAACATCGAGAATATGACCAACGGCTCAAAGGGTGAGTTCGCATATACGATGCTCGAAATCGTAGACCCTGCAACAGAGGAAATCGTGAAAGAAATCGAAGCTCTTGACGGAGTTATCAGAGTTCGTGTAATTCAGTAAATTCTTAAAAATGTAAATATTTGTTTGAAAAATATGACAAAAATGGCATTTGTAAATATACAAGTGCCATTTTTTCTTTTTGTTTTTTGTAATTAAAAACAGCACAAAAGCAAATCTGAACCGAGTGAATACATAAAAGCTATCGGGATTTTTATGTACTTTCGTGCAAATTTTATGCGATTTTGTTAAAGCTTTGCCTCTGCGCTTTGTTTTTGCTTGACTAACAGTTTTTTCGTTGATATAATTTGTGTAATAAAACAATAAAAGTTAAGATGAGGAAATCACTATGAATTTCAAACCGTCTATATCGAATAAAACGTATATCCCGAGGCTTAACACAGATAAGCTCTTTGAGATGCCCACAGCAAGCTTTGATTACACGGGCGAATACGATAAGGCCGTGCGCTTTGTCGCAGAGCATCAGTCAAAAAACACAACGCTTTGGCGCACGTTTGTCGAGCAGTATAAAAATCCCGTGGATGCTGTTGACGGCGGTTGGCGAGGCGAATTCTGGGGCAAAATGATGCGCGGAGCCACTTGGATTTATAAATACTCAACCGATGATGAGCTTTATGACGTTCTTGAAGAGAGTGTCCGCGACCTGCTTACAGCGCAGGACGGTGAGGGCAGATTCTCGACTTACGTCAAAGAAAGCGAGTTCACCTATTGGGATATGTGGTGCAGAAAGTACGTGCTTCTCGGAATGCAGTACTTTTACGATATCTGCAAAAGCGAGGAGCTTAAGGCACAGATTATATCGGCTATCTGCCGCCACCTTGATTACATAATCGACCATATAGGCGAGGATGAGGGGAAGCTTGACATACTCGAAGCCACAACTCACAATGATTGGACCTGGGGTGCGCTCAATTCAAGCTCGATACTCGAGCCGACAGTACGCCTTTACAACATAACAGGAAAGAAGAAATACCTCGACTTTGCCGCATACCTTGTAAAGCGTGGCGGCAGCAAGTGGGGCAATATATACGGGCTTGCGGTTGCAGGCGAGAAAAAGCCGTACGAGTTTCCCGTCAGAAAAGCGTATGAGGCAATATCCTACTTTGAGGGCGTGCTTGAATACTACCGTGTAACGGGTGATGAAAACGCAAAGCGTGCATTCCTTAACTTCATCGACGGTGCAATAGAAACAGACCTTACTCTTATCGGTTGCTCGGGTACGTATCACGAGCTGTTTGACCACAGCTCTATAATGCAGACCGAATATAATGATGAGGTAAAGCAGGAGACCTGCGTTACGGTTACTCTTATGAAGGCTTGCTATCAGGCGCTTTGCTTGACGGGCGATGCAAAATATGCCGACGTAATTGAACGCTCGGGCTATAACGCAATGCTCGGAAGTATAAACTTTAACAAAAATACATCTGTTGCGACAGATAGCTATATAGACGAAGCTGTGTGGTATGCCGAAACCAATCCGTTTGTAAAGCTTATCGGCGGTTATACCTTTGACTCTTATGCTCCGCTTTACAAGGACAAGAGAAACAGGCGTGTCGGCGGCTTCAAGAAAATGAACGAGAAGTCATACGGCTGCTGCGCTTGTATAGGAGCTGCGGGTGTTGCGCTGATGCCGATTTCATCTGTTATGCTTGCCGAGGACGGCATACGCATAAATCATCTTATGAACGGCAGTGTTAAAGCAAACGGTGTCGGATTTGAAATAAAGACCGAATATCCCTACGGTGAGCGTGCGGAAATCAAAATTACCGAAGCGTGCGGTGATGAGTTTACCATCGGTATAAGAGTTCCCGCATTTGCAAACGGCAGTATGACAGTAAACGGCGCTGTTGCCAAGCCTAACGAGTTTGGTTATGCCCTCATTACAAAAAAATGGCAGGTGGGTGACGTTATAACGGTTATCATACCAAGGGACGTGCGTCTTGTAGAGCTTAACGGCAAGCTTGCGCTTACAAAGGGAGCTATAACCTTTGCCCTCGACGAGCGAAATCAGGATATAAACGTAAAGCTTGACGGCAAAATTACCGCAGTAAAAGATTTAAAGCCCGAATTTCTTGCAAGAGAAGCTCTTGAGGTTGAGTTTGACGGTGGTGATAAGGTATACTTTACCGATTTTGCTTCAGCGGGCTCCGAGTGGGATAAGCCGAAGAACAATATCACCGTATGGATAGACAAAAAATAAATATTTAAAGACCTAAAAAGGGAGCTTTCAAAAAAAGCGCCCTTTTTTCGCTATTTTACCCGAAAATTCTAAAAATAATATTTGATTTTTAACCTAGGCTGTGTTATAATATATAATTGTGAATTTAATCTAGGAAAGAATAAGAGGAAAAGCTATATGAAGCGTACGGATTTAAGAAACATAGCTATAATAGCTCACGTTGACCACGGAAAGACAACGCTTGTTGACGAAATGCTTCGTCAGGGCGGTATATACCGTGAAAATCAGGAAATGGCAGACCGTGTTATGGACTCGAATGACCTTGAGCGTGAGCGCGGTATAACCATACTTGCAAAACACACCGCAATCCATTATAAAGGTGTAAAAATAAACGTAATAGACACCCCCGGCCACGCAGATTTCGGAGGCGAGGTTGAGCGTATTCTCAAAATGGTAAACGGCGTTATACTTCTCGTTGACGCGGCAGAAGGCCCGATGCCACAGACACGCTTCGTGCTTGAAAAGGCACTTGCGATGAATCACCGTGTAATAGTCGTAGTCAACAAGGTGGATAGACCCGATGCAAGACTTGATGAGATAGGCGATGAGGTGCTTGAGCTTCTTCTTGAGCTTAACGCAACCAATGAGCAGCTCGACTCTCCGATGCTCTTCTGCTCGGGCAGAGCTGGTACGGCATCGCTCGACCCGTTTACCCCCGGAAAGGACCTCACGCCACTGCTTGATACAATACTTGAATATATGCCCGCACCCGAGGGAGAGGAGGACGAGCCGCTTCAGCTTCTCGTTACCTCGATAGACTATAACGAGTTTGTCGGCAGAATAGGTATTGGACGTATCGAGAGAGGCAGTATAAAAGAGGGACAGGGTGTTTCAATCTGCAACTACCACGGCACAGGTAAAGCGAGACCTGCAAAAATCGTTTCAATTTATCAGTTTGACGGACTTAAAAGAGTTCAGGTTAAGGAAGCTAACGTTGGAGATATCGTATGCTTCTCTGGCTGCGAGGATATCTCGATAGGAGATACCGTATGCGCTCCCTCAAAGATAGAGCCGCTTGAATTTGTAAAGGTTGGCGAGCCTACAATGGAGATGACCTTCTCTGTAAACGATTCGCCATTTGCAGGCAAAGAGGGTAAATTCGTTACCTCTCGTCACCTGCGTGCAAGACTCTACCGTGAGCTTCTTAAGGACGTTTCGCTTCGTGTTAACGATGGCGATACCACCGATAGCTTCAGAGTTGCGGGCAGAGGTGAAATGCATCTCTCCATTCTCATAGAAAATATGTGTCGTGAGGCATATGAGCTTTGCTGCTCCAACCCGAGAGTGCTTTATAAGGAAATCGACGGTGTAAAATGCGAGCCTATCGAGGACGTTATAATAGACGTGCCCGAAATGTACGTCGGCTCTGTTATGGAAAAGCTCGGCTCACGTAAGGGAACGCTTAACGATATGCAGCTTAACGGCTCACGTCAGAAGCTGTTCTATACAATCCCGACAAGATGTCTTTTCGGTTACAGAAGCGAGCTTCTCACAGATACACGCGGAGAGGGAATAATATCCACAATTTTTGCAGGCTATGAGCCATACCGCGGTGAGATAAAGACACGATTCACCTCATCTCTTGTTGCAAGTGAAAAGGGTGTTGCAACCACCTACGGACTTTATCAGTCACAGGATAGAGGACCGCTCTTTATAGGTCCGCAAACCCCGGTATATGAGGGAATGATTGTCGGTGAAAACCCGAAATCCGATGATATCGAGGTAAACGTATGTAAGGAAAAGCACCTGTCGGCAATTCGCTCATCGGGCGCTGACGAAAAGCTTACGCTTATAACCCCGATACAGATGTCGCTCGAGGAAGCGATAGAGTTCATCAACGACGACGAGCTTATTGAGGTAACCCCGAAAACGATAAGACTCCGCAAAGCAATCCTCGATACCCCGACAAGAAAGCGTCTGCAGGCACAGCGCCGCGCCGCACTCAAAGAGGGAAAATAAGCAGCAACCGCTGTTAGTTATAATAATGAAAAAAGCCGTGAAAAATCACGGCTTTTATTCTTTCACAAGCGCAGCACCTCTGCCGAAATCGAACACCAGCGGAATAAGGCACAAAACAAGCGCTCCAAGGCGCAAGATTGTATTTTCACGCAAAAGAAACAGCATAAGGGCGATCAATCCGCAGAAGAGTGTCAGAGTAAGCGTCTTTTTTAGATTGATTATCTCGGATACCCCTCGCTTTTTGCCGATAATTACGCCGACGGCAAGCATCAAAAAATAAGAGATCGGTATCACAAATGACATATAAGTGAAGTGCGGAAGCCTCGTAAACAGATAGGATAACAGTAGGGAAGCGCTGCCACCGATAACAGAGGCGAGGGAATTTAATGCGCCGCCTTTGTGGGTAAAGGCTATTGATATAACCGCAAAAGCGAAATAGGGAATTGCCGATACGGCAATAGGGTAGGCTGCAAAAAGCGCCTCGTGATAAGAGGCGGGGGTGAGAAAGTCCATAATTTCGGGTGCAAAACCGAGCAGTATCAGCGACAGCCATAGAATTATCCGACATCCTACGTCAAAAACACGCCCGATTGCGGAAAAATTTTTAGCCGAGAGCTTTCGCAATATCCAAGGAGACAAAGCCGAAAGCGGAGCTGAAATCACAAAAAGCAACAGAGAGCCGACGGTGTCTGCTACGGAGTATTTTGCAAGTGCTGCTTCTCCGTAAGATGAGGCAACAAAAAGCTTGTCCGCTCTTGAAATTACGGCTATTGATATATAGTGTGGAAAGTGGCAAAGTGCCGAGCGAAATAGAGACGACATCATTTTTGGGGAAATACTTTTGCCCTTTCTGAATATAATATAAATCAGTATAGCGAAAACAGAAAGACTGACCGCAAGCTGTGCGAGTATTTTGGCATAAACCCTGACGTTAAATAAGGTTATGAACGCAATTCCGAGCAGCATAGGAAGCACACCCGTGATAATATTTATCAAGAAAACCGAAATGTATTTATACCTGAATTTTGACGAAGCAAGGTAAAGATTAATAACCGAGCTTAAAAATATCTGTATGAACATTGCCGCTGACAAAAAAGCTCCAAGGTCGGTCAATGTCGAGAAATAGGAATAAAATGTAAAGTATAGTGCGCAAACAATAGCTATTATGATGAATTCGAGCACACAAGCGCTACGTAAAAGCGTATCGCGGTCATTTGCTTTTTGCAGCTCACGCATATATACAGCTCCGCTGACCTCAAGTGTTGATATTATGGTGAAAATTCCAAGCCAGCTCATATATAGGCTGTATAATCCGTATGCACTCTCGCTTAAGTGATGCGTAAATATCGGTGTTAATAAAAATCCCACACCCCTGCCGATAAATACGGATGCGGTGTACCAAATTGATGCTTTTGCAGGCAAACGCAGATTCGAAAAAATCAAACTAACACCCCCAATCTTCGGAAAAATGCACCTGATATTGCTCGTTTTTAAAATTCCCGTAAAATTGAGCTTTTAAAACCGTCAAGAGTGGTGTAAATATAGGCGGAATTGCAATTTTTTAGGACGATTCTTGCAAAAAAATGCTTATCAAGCCACCTCTTGCTGTGAAAAGTGTAAAAATATGCAGGAAAAGATAAAAAAATGTCTATTACGCTTGATTTTTCCTTTTATATGTTGTATAATAGGCTATACATTTATTTTATGAGGTGATACATATGTTCAAATCCGAATACTTAAACGACCTTATGGCGAGAGTTGAAAAGCGCAACGCCGGTGAGGTTGAGTTCCACCAGACCGTTCGTGAGGTGCTTGAATCCATAGAGCCTGTGCTTGAGCAGAGCCCCGAGTACGTTAAGAGCGGTGTTATAGAGAGAATGGTCGAGCCCGAAAGAATTATAAAGTTCAGAGTTCCGTGGATCGACGATAACGGCAACGTGGTTGTAAACCGCGGCTTCCGTATTCAGTTCAACAGCGCAATCGGACCTTACAAGGGCGGTCTCAGATTCCACCCCAGCGTAAACGAGTCTATCATCAAGTTCCTCGGCTTTGAGCAGACCTTCAAGAACTCTCTTACAAGCCTTCCTATGGGCGGCGGTAAGGGCGGTTCCGACTTTGACCCGCAGGGCAAGAGCGACGCTGAGGTTATGCGCTTCTGCCAGAGCTTTATGACAGAGCTTCAGAAATATATCGGTGCTGATACAGACGTTCCTGCAGGTGATATCGGTGTTGGCGCAAGAGAAATCGGATATCTCTTCGGTCAGTACAAGAGACTTCGTGATGAGTTCACAGGTGTGCTTACAGGTAAGGGACTTTCCTACGGCGGCTCGCTTATCCGTCCTGAAGCAACAGGCTACGGTGCGGTTTATTATACTGTTGAAATGCTTAAGCACTTTGGTGATGATATAAAGGGCAAGACCTTTGCAATTTCCGGCTTCGGAAACGTTGCTTGGGGTACTGTTCAGAAGGTTACCGAGCTTGGCGGTAAGGTAGTTACCATTTCCGGTCCTGTCGGTTACGTATATGACGAGGACGGTATAAACACTGCGAAGAAGATTGCCTTTATGCTTGAGATGCGTGCTTCCTGCCGTAACAGAGTTGAGGACTACGCAGATAAATTCGGTGTTCCGTTCTTCAAGGGCGAGAAGCCTTGGGGCGTTAAGGCTGATATCCTTATGCCTTGCGCTACACAGAATGAGGTTCGTGAGGCTGATGCAGAGAAGATTATCGCAAACGGTGTCAAGTACTACGTTGAGGTATCTAATATGCCTACAACCAACGAGGCTATTGCAATGCTCAAAAATGCGGGCATCATAGTTGCTCCCTCTAAGGCTGTTAACGCAGGCGGAGTTGCTACTTCGGGACTTGAACTGTCGCAGAACTCTATGCGTTACTCCTGGACTGCAGAAGAGGTAGACGAAAAGCTCAAGATGATTATGAAGAACATCTTCGATGCTTCTGTCAGCGCAGCTAACAAGTACGGACTTGGCGACGACCTTGTTGCAGGCGCAAATATAGCAGGCTTCCTTAAGGTAGCCGATGCTATGATGGCTCAGGGTTGCGTATAATATAAAAATAAATAAAAATCCCTCGGTACAATCGGGGGATTTTTATTTTCACTTACACTTCGTGTACCAAAAAGCGTACAGCACGCTTGACAATCCTTGAAAAATGTAATATACTGATATAAAATAAAAAGTTTGCGAGGTTTATATGCCAAGATCTGAAAAACAAAAACAAAAGCTTTTCAGAATACTCGAAATATTTTTAGAAAGAACAGATGAGCAGTCGGGTATAAGCGTACCCAGTCTTATAAAAATACTGGAAGACGAGTATGAAATACATGCAGAGCGCAAGAGCATATATGACGATTTTGCGGTGCTTTCGGAGCTTGGATTTACTATTGAGAATATAGGTGGAAGGCCGCCAAAGTACATTCTTACAAACAGAATTTTCGAGCTTGCCGAACTTAAAATGCTTACCGATGCCGTTGAGTCGTCGAAATTTATCACGGCAAAAAAGAGCAGAGAAATTATAAAAAAGCTTGAGATGTTTGCAGGAGAGCGCCACGCAAAGGAGCTTTCACGCGCGGTGTATGTTGATGATAGAGTAAAAACGCAAAATGCCTCGTCAATATACAGCATAGACACCGTGCATACGGCTATAAACGAAAACCTGATGATAAGATTCAAATATTTTGACTATAATTCAAAGGGTGAAAAGAGCTTTCGCCACGACGGTGCGGAATATACCGTCAGCCCGATAGCGCTTGTTTGGAATGACGAAAATTACTACCTCGTATGCTTTGACGAGGGGGCGGGCGAGAAAAAGCATTTCCGTGTTGATAAAATGAGCGGAGTTGCACTCACCGACAAAAAGCGCTCGCATTCGGCAGCTTCGGTACGTTTTAATCCTGCTGAATATTCCAAAAAGGTTTTCGGTATGTATGGCGGCGAAGAGGAGCTTGTAACGCTTGAATGTAAAGAAAAGTTAGCAGGAGTAGTGATTGACCGCTTTGGCAGCGAGGTAAGACTTTCGGAATGCAAAGGAGGATTTCGTGTCAGCGTGCGTGTAATGTTAAGCCCGAATTTCTTCGGTTGGGTGTTAAGCTTTGGTAAGGATATGAAGATTGTAGCTCCCGATTCTGTCGCAGCTAGTATGTGTGACATGTTGCGGGAAATAGCGAAAAATTATGAAAAGGTGGAGTAAAATATGAAAAATTACGATATAGTGGCATTTGATCTTGACGGCACACTTTCAGACCCGTCGGCAGGTCTTGTTGAGGCATATATTTATGGATTTGAGCGTATGGGACTGAAAAATTACGGTGACAAGGAGTCGCTTCGTAGATATATAGGACCGCCTGTATATGATGAATGGAAAAGAGATTTTAATCTTACCGACGACGAGGCGAAAAGACTTCTTGCATATTTCAGAGAGTACTATGAAATTTACGGCTGGTGGGATAATAAGCTGTATGACGGAATAGTGGAGGTGCTGTGTGAGCTTCGTGCCGCAGGTAAAAAGCTGATTCTTGCTACTTCAAAGCCGGAGCGTACAGCGAAAAGAGTTGTTAATTTCTTCGACGTTGCAAAGTATTTTGATTTTATCGGTGCGTCGGTTGACCACGTGCGGGATAAAAAATGGCAGGTGCTTGACTATGCCCTGAATTCTGTCGGTTGCACGGATAGAAGCCGTGCGGTTATGGTGGGTGACAGAAAATATGACAAAGAGGGCGCTGCCATTTGCGGTGTGGATTCTCTCGGAGTGCTCTATGGGCACGGCTCACGTGATGAAATAGCCGCCGCCGGATTTGATTATATTGCCGAGGGTGTCAGCGATATTACAAAAATTCTTCTCGGTAAATAATAGCGTCCTCAAGAGCTTATATGCTGAAAATGTTGGATGCTTGGTGTAGATTGAAATGGACTTTTTAATTGAGATTGCAATAGAAATCGTTGGCGGCATAATAGAGGTGTTTTTTGGTGAAGTTCCGCTGAAAAAGCTCCCGCGTCCGCTTCGCTTTAGCATACTTTTCGTATTCTGGTTTGGACTCTCTGCATTGTTCTTCTGGCTAACGTCACTTGCCTTTGCCAAAGCAAGAGTGCTCTCTGTGATTTTCTTTGTAGCGGCGGTAGCGTTTATTTTCCTTGGTGTGCATTATATTTCAAAGTCGATGAGGGAAAAATATAAAAAGGAAGAGCAGGAAAGTGCGGAAAAAGAAAAAAACGGGCTATCCGAAACTGCTTCGGAGTAACTCGTAATATACCTCGATAAGAATAAATTCAAAATGTAATAAAAAAGATAGAACAGGATAGCTCACTATCCTGTTCTATCTTTATGGCTCAATTATTTTGCAGCGCTGTCTTTTGCAACAACCTGCTCACCCTTGTAGTAACCGCAAGCCTTGCAAACACGGTATGCAAGAATCGGCTCGCCGCACTGGGGGCATTTTACTATGTTTGTAGGCTCTTCAAGCTTCCAAACAGTTGAGCGTCTTTTCATTTTTCTGGAATGAGAAACTTTTCTCTTCGGTACTGCCATTGTTGATTACCTCCACTTTACGGGACTTGCCCGCTCTATCTCTTTTTTTAATTATTTTCTTTTTTCATTTGCTCTAAAATCTTGCGCAGGGGCTCAAGGCGGGGGTCTATTTCATCCTCCATACAGTTGCATTTACCCTCGTTAAGATTTTTTCCGCATCTTTGACAAAGCCCAAGACAATCCTCACGGCACAAATGCCTCATAGGGAATTCCACCTCAAGCTCCTCGATAAGATGCTCGTCCATATCGAGAAAACCGTCCTCGATAATAGCGTAGTCGTCGAGCTTATATTCGTTCAGGTCTGCAAGCAAATCCCTGGGTGCAACAGTTTTCTCAAGGCTTCTTGTGAAAACACCGTCAATGGGAGCGAGACACCTTGCGCACTGTGTTTGGTAGTCCACAGTGAATGTGAGCTTCATTCTCATATAACCGGCGGTATTTGTAATATCACCCGAAACCTTCATGGGAGAAGGAAAACGTACTCCTACAAGAGTTGCCGAAACGTCTGCGTCCTCGGTATCGAGCGGCAATTCATAATCGAAAGCCAAAAGCCTATCCCCCGCAAGCAGCGGTCTCAAATCAAGCTTCACAAGATACCTCCTCCGGCCATCGCAGGATGGCATTTGCGTAATTTGGGCGCAGTTTAGGCTACCTTCCCAAAGTCGCACAACATATTATATAACTATTTTTTGGGATTGTCAAGAGCTTTTTTTAATTTTGACATCAAAAATAAAAAATAGGCTTTTTGGATAAGCTTTATTGACTTTATCTAAAAGTTATTGTATAATCGTAGTGTAAAAATATTTTATACACTATTGGAGGTGTACGACAATGATGACAGATATCGAAATTGCTCAGTCTGCAACACCGAAGCACATACTTGATATAGCAAGAGCTGCGGGTGTTGACGAAAAATACATAGAGCTTTATGGCAGAAACAAAGCGAAAATCGACCTTTCGCTTCTTTCTGATGCAAAGGATAAGCCTGACGGTAAGCTTGTGCTTGTAACAGCAATAACCCCCACACCGGCAGGTGAGGGCAAAACCACAACTACAATAGGTCTTGCTGACGGAATGAAGAAGATAGGTAAGAGCGTTGCGGTTGCTCTTCGTGAGCCGTCACTCGGACCTGTATTCGGAGTTAAGGGCGGCGCTGCAGGCGGCGGATATGCACAGGTTATTCCTATGGAGGATATAAATCTGCATTTCACGGGCGATTTTCACGCTATCGGAGCAGCGAACAACCTGCTTGCCGCAATGCTTGATAACCATATTTATCAGGGAAATGCGCTCGGCATTGACCCAAGACGCATAACCTGGAAAAGATGCGTCGATATGAATGACCGTCAGCTTCGTTACGTAACCGACGGCCTCGGAGGCAGAGTTAACGGTGTTCCGAGAGAGGACGGCTACGATATAACCGTTGCCTCTGAAATAATGGCGGTGCTCTGTCTTGCAAATTCTCTTTCCGACCTCAAGGCACGTCTTGCCGGAATAATTGTCGGATATACCTATGACGAGCGCCCGATAACAGCGGGTGACCTTAAGGCGGAGGGCGCTATGACCGCGCTTCTCAAGGATGCTCTCAAGCCTAACCTTGTACAAACTCTTGAGGGTACACCTGCCTTTGTTCACGGTGGACCTTTTGCCAACATAGCTCACGGCTGTAACTCGGTAATTGCTACCAAAACGGCTCTCAAAATGGCTGATTACGCTATAACAGAGGCGGGCTTTGGTGCAGACCTTGGAGCAGAGAAGTTCCTTGATATTAAATGCCGTATGGCAGGTCTTACCCCTGCGGCTGTGGTTATAGTAGCAACCGTAAGAGCGCTCAAAATGCACGGCGGACTTGCAAAGAGTGAGCTTGGTGAAGAAAATCTCCCAGCGCTTGAGTGCGGCATTCCCAACCTTCTCCGTCACGTTTCAAATATCAAAAACGTATACGGCTTGCCCTCTGTCGTTGCTATTAACCGTTTCCCCACGGATACCGATGCCGAGATACAGTTCATTATTGAAAAATGTCGTGAGCTTGGCGTAAACGTCGTGCTTTCCACAGTTTGGGCAAACGGCGGAGATGGCGGTGTTGAGCTTGCACGTGAGGTTGTTCGCCTGTGCGAATGCGAGAAGCCCGATTTCAAGTTCTCCTATGAGCTTGATACAACGATAGAAGGAAAAATCGAAGCTGTCGTTAAAAAGGTTTACGGCGGTGACGGTATTGTGGTTACACCGCAGGCTAAAAAGCAGATTTCCGCACTCACAGCGCTCGGCTTTGATAAGATGCCGATATGCGTTGCGAAAACTCAGTATTCATTCTCTGACGACCCGACAAAGCTCGGAGCTCCCGATGGCTTCCGTGTTACGGTTAAGAATGTAAAGATTTCTGCAGGCGCAGGATTTGTTGTTGTTCTTACGGGCGATATAATGACGATGCCCGGCCTTCCTAAAGTTCCCGCTGCCGAGAAAATAGACGTTGACGAAAACGGAAAGATAACAGGACTCTTCTAAAAACCTCAAGACCTATTGCGATACTTGCAATAGGTCTTAACCATAAAAACTCATAATATGTAAATAAAACTTTTCAAAAGGTGATATATGAAACTGATAATCGCTTCCAACAATAAGCATAAAATCTACGAAATCAAAAAGATACTTGGTGATAAATTCGAGCAAATACTTTCGCTTTCCGAAGCCGGAATTGTTCATGAAACGGTTGAAGACGGACAGACGTTTATGGAAAATGCCGAGAAAAAGGCTCGTGAGATTGCTGAGCTTTCTGGTATGTGCGCTCTCGCTGATGACAGCGGAATCTGCATAGATGCTCTTGGTGGCGCTCCGGGTATATACAGCGCGAGATTTTCCGGCGGCACTGATGAGGATAACAACAACCTCGTTTTGGAGAAGCTCAAAAATGAGAGTAACAAGTCGGCACATTATGCCTGCGCTATGGCGCTTGTGTATCCCGATGGCAAAACCGTAGGCGCTATGGGGTATATGTACGGTAGCATTACGGATTGTCCCCGTGGTACGCACGGCTTCGGATACGACCCGCTCTTTATACCTGACGGTGATAGCCGAACCGTTGCGGAATTATCCGACGAGGAAAAGAATGCGATAAGCCACAGAAGCCGTGCGCTTGCAGCGCTTATTGAAAAAATATAAGGCGGTTTTTATATGGAGCTTGACGTTATTCTGCTTGTCATAGAGGTGCTCGGTATAATATCGTTTGCCATTTCGGGCTCTATCATTGCGATAGATAAGGAAATGGATATTATCGGAGTTTTCTTTATTGCGCTTTGCACGGCTTTTGGCGGTGGAATTATCCGTGACGTTATGATAGGAAATATACCGCCGCTATTCTTTAGTGAGCTTGTATATCTCGTGATAATTGCAACGCTTGCCGCAACCTTGGTATTCATATTTGCTTGTCTTTTCAAGCGTTGGTATCTTGAAAAGGAAGCCTTGATAATCAACATTAATAACTACATAGATGCAATAGGCCTTGGCGCGTTTGCCGTTTCGGGTGTGAAAATCTGTCTTTCTGTATGTCCGGGTGCCGGTGCATTTCTGGCTGTGGCAATGGGTGTTGTAAGTGCTGTTGGCGGCGGTATGATACGTGACGTGTGCCTTGGAGATATACCGTTTGTGCTTCGTAAGCGTGTTTATGCCCTGGCGGCTATTGTCGGAGCAACTCTCTATTACGTAATTGACGTTTTGATTATCGGTGGGGTTGTCGGTGATATTGTCGGGTCAATTACAGGTGTTTTGTCGGTTGTCCTGATACGTGTACTTGCTACTCGCTTTAAATGGAATCTGCCAAGAGTTAAGCTTACGTATAATCCCGGTGAAGATAAATAAGCATTATCGAACTGAAATATTATCGAAAATATTTTTTGAAAAACTATTTACAAAATCAAATCTTTGTGTTATAATACCATAGTATGCTGTTAAAGTATATATAATATCTATAACTGTGTGTCGTGTATGGCGCTACTCCGTTTGGCGATATGCCTTGCGTGGTAACAGCATTTCACCCGCACCGCACTCGGTTTGTGATAAATATTTTTAAGAAAGGTGAAGAGAAATGATTGCAAAGGAAACAAAGACCGCCCTCATTGAAGAATACAAGATCAATGAGAAGGATACAGGTTCGCCCGAGGTTCAGGTAGCTATTCTTACTAACAGAATCAATAGCCTTACCGAGCATATGAAGGCTAACCCCAAGGACTTCCACTCTCAGAGAGGTCTTTCCAAGATGGTAGGTCACAGAAAACAGCTTCTTGCTTACCTCGCAAAGAAGGATATCGAAAGATACAGAGCGATAATCAAGAGACTTGGACTCAGAAAGTAATTTTTCTGTGTCTGTCACACAACGGGAACGGACACATTTCGTTCCCGTTTGTTGTGAAAAAACAAATGTGAAAAAACAAAAAATAAAGAGCGGCGGAAGTAGCAGTTAAATATGCGTTTTACCAAAAAGTAATGCTTGCACTGTGTGAAGCGTTTATTTAAGTGCTATGTTCGCCCTCAAAAAAAGGAGAACAAAAATGGTAGAAAACTTTAAGACTTTTGATAACTACCGTGTCTACAAGTATGAGCTTGCGGGCAGACCTCTGGTAGTTGAAACAGGTAAGATTGCAGGTCTTGCAAACGGCTCGGCACTTATTCACTACGGTGAAACAACCGTGCTTGCTTGCGCTACTGCATCTGCAGCACCCAGAGAGGGAATAGACTTCCTTCCTCTTTCGGTTGACTATGACGAAAAGCTTTACGCAGTAGGTAAGATTCCCGGTGGCTTCCTCAAGCGTGAGGGTAAGCCCAGCGAAAAGGCTGTTCTTGCGGGCCGTGTTATTGACCGCCCCGTACGTCCCCTCTTCCCCAAGGATCTTCGCAATGACGTGTCGCTTCTTCTCACAATTATGTCGGTTGATCGCGATTGCTCGCCTGAAATCACCGCAATGATTGGCGCATCTATCGCTCTTTCTATTTCGGATATTCCGTGGAACGGTCCTATCGGCGGCGTATTTATGGGACTTGTTGACGGAAAAATCGTTGTTAACCCCACAGCAGCACAGCGCAAGGTGAGCGACCTTGAGCTTACAGTTGCAGCATCAGCACAAAAGGTTGTTATGATTGAGGCTGGTGCAAACGAGGTTTCCGATGAGATTATGTATGACGCTATTATGCAGGCTCATGAGGAAATTAAAGGACTTGTAGCATTCATCAATTCCATCGTAGCAGAGATAGGTAAGCCTAAATTTGAATACACATCGGGTGAGCTTGATCACGATATGTTCGATGAGATATTCGCTTACTGCGAAAAGGCTGTGATGGAAGCTCTTGATACAGATGATAAGAACGTAAGAGATGCAAAAATGCAGCCCATTATGGACGATATCGTTGCTACCTTTGAGGAGAAATATCCTGATATCAAGGTTGTTCTTCCCGAGCTTATCTACAAGATACAGAAGAAGATAGTACGTCGTTGGCTTCTCGTTGATAAAAAGCGTGTTGACGGCAGACGTATGGACGAGATAAGACCTCTTGCAGCAGAGGTTGGTGTTATTCCGAGAGTACACGGATCGGGTCTGTTCACACGTGGACAGACACAGGTGCTTACAATAGCAACTCTTGGTACTCTTTCGGATGCTCAGAAGCTTGAGGGCCTTGATGATGAGGACACCAAGAGATATATGCATCATTACAATATGCCCGGCTATTCGACAGGCGAGGCAAAGGCACAGAGAAGCCCCGGACGTCGTGAGATTGGACACGGAGCGCTCGCTGAACGTTCTCTCGTTCCCGTTCTTCCCTCTGAGGAGGAGTTCCCCTACGCAATCCGACTTGTATCCGAGGTTGTAAGCTCTAATGGTTCTACCTCGCAGGGCTCTGTTTGCGGATCTACTCTTGCTCTTATGGATGCAGGTGTTCCGATCAAAGCTCCCGTTGCAGGTATTTCCTGCGGTCTTATCACCGCAGAGGATGGATCTTGGGATACTATGATTGATATCCAGGGTCTTGAGGACTTCTACGGAGATATGGACTTTAAGGTTGCAGGTACTCACAAGGGTATCACCTCTATTCAGATGGACCTTAAGGTTGACGGTCTTACACCCGAAATCATTAAGCAGGCTCTTGAAACTACTCATCAGGGTAGAGACGAGATTATAGACAAGATTCTTCTTGCAGCAATTCCCGAGCCTCGCAGTGAGGTTTCTGCATACGCTCCCAAGATGATCACTATGAGCATCGACCCCGACAAGATTCGTGAGGTTATCGGTAGCGGCGGAAAGGTTATCCAGAAGATAGTTGCTGACACAGGCGCAAAAATCGACATCAACGATGACGGAACAGTATTTATCGCTGCTGTTGATAAAGCAAGCGCAGATATGGCAAAGGCTATTATCGAGGCAATTGTATTCGAGCCTGTTGTAGGCGAGACCTACGAGGGTACAGTTACCAAGACCACCGATTTCGGCGCATTCGTAGAGTATGCACCCGGAAAAGAGGGAATGGTACACATTTCCAAGCTTCAGTTCAAGAGAACCGAAAAGGTTGAAGACGTTGTTAAGGTTGGCGATACCGTTAGAATCAAGTATATGGGACTTGACAACAAGGGAAGGCCTGACTTCTCAATGCGTGATGCCGATTAAGTATGGCTGATATTTTTGAATAATACTTTGAACCGTCCACTCGGAGTACGCTCGTACACCGTCGTGGGCGGTTCTTCGTCTTATCCTAAAAATATCAGCCATAGGCGGATTAGGTATAAGTTTGTGATACCTTTGAATAATGCTTCGAGCCGTTCAACCAGAGTACATTCGTACACCGTCGTGGGTAGTTCTTCGTCTTATTCTAAAAATATCAGCCATAGGCGAATTGGGTATAAGTTTGTGACACCTTTGAATAATGCTTCGCACTGTTCAATCGGAGCACGCACGTACACCGTCGTGGGCGGTTCTTCATCTTATTCTGAAAATCAACATAAACGTATAATGTACAAGCAAAAAGCTGACTTTGACAACTTAAGTTATCAAAGTCAGGTGTGAGACTGTGTATATTTGTAATTTTTTAATTTGCGGTTGCCATAATTTGTTGGCAAACGCATATTGCTTTGCTTTTTAAATCAATCCGCCAAAGCTTTTTTCGTATTCTTCAAGATCTATAACCTTGCCGCTGATACGCGACTCTTCTGCGGCGAATGAAATAAGGTGATTGCGGCAGGTGTCTGCAAGTGTGCAAATCGAGTTGTTTTCTTTATTTCCGTTCAGTCGTTGCAATACAGCGTTCATTATGCCCGGATCGCCACCGCCGTGGCCGTCTGCGATGCCCTCACCGCTGACAATATCCGAGAAGTATATTTTTTCGCTCTTTCGTGTTCCAAAATCAAAAATGGTAATGAAGTTATCCTGCATAGAGGCAACAAGCTCGCCGCATGTTCCCATAATGCGAATGTATCTTCCGCCTTCGTTAAATGCGCACATAGAGAAGCTTACGGTTGCGCCGCCCTCAAATTCAAGGTTTACCGTCTGATGGTCTACAACGTTGTTGGGGCAGTCGAATACGCATTTGCCGTAGTCGGTCGTGCGAAGCATTTCATATATTTGCTCGTCTGTGGGGTTCTTTCTTCTTGTTGCATTCTCGACAAAAACGGTGTGCTCGTGCTCCGCGTTGATGTAAAATCTCGGAGCGCTGTAAACGCAGCTATCTACGTATTTACAGTCAAGGCAACGTGCCGCTGCACCCTCCGGCATATTCTCTTTCTTGAAATATGTGAGGCTGCCAAAGCTGTGAACTCTCTTGCACCTTTTACCGAGCAGCCATTGGAGAATGTCCATGTCGTGGCAGGTCTTTTGTAAAATCATGCAGGAGCTTTCCTCGCTGTTGCGCCAGTTGCCTCTGACAAAGCTGTGAGCCTGATGCAGATTTCCAACCCACTCTGCGTGCTGGATATGTATAATCTCACCGAGTCTTCCGTCGTCAATAAGCCTTTTTATAGCGCAGAAGAAGCTTGTGAATCGAAGCACGTGACAAACAAGCACAAAAACACCCTTTTGGGTTGCCGCACGCTCAATCTCACAGCACTCGGCAGGTGTTGCAGACATTGGCTTTTCGAGCAGGATATTATATCCCTTTTCAATAGCTGCCATAACGGGCGCATAATGGTCACGGTCCATAGTTGCTATAATTACAAGGTCGGCAAACTTCGGACGAGCCAAAATCTCCTCCCAGGATGTCTGGCACAATTCTTCCGGAATGTTATAAAGCTCTTTTATATAATTTCTTCTTGTTTCTACCGGCTCTGCAACCGCAACAACGGTAAACTCACCGTTCATTTTTGCGGCAATGTCTGCATAGGTAGTTCCACGTCCGCCCGCACCGATAACAATAATCTTTTTCACAAAATCTTCCTCCTGATTTGAATGTATTTTTTACTTATATTTGTTGACATTGACTTTTCTTTATTCTATAATATTATTAGATGTATGTCAATTGACTATTTTACGGCATAGGTGTACTTTTTTACTGTTTTTGTCGGAGGGAACAATGCGCTTTCTATATCACGCTTTTTCAGATGAGTTGGGTCCGAATACTTGTAGTGTGCAATCGGACGAAGCTCCGCTTATTGTGAACTGTGCGGGAAATATCTCTTACGAGAAGCCTTTTGAAACCGATAATGCACAGGGACGAGAGGATTTTTACCTTATGTATATACTTAAGGGGCAAATCAGCGTACCGCTTGGCACAGATGAGAAAATTGCCTCATCAGGTGATATTCTTATTTTTCCGCCCCACTTCCGTTATAGGTATAGCTACTCCGGCAAGGAGACGCTTGAATACACCTTTGTTCATTTTACCGGTTCTTATGCCGAAAGATTTTTGGAGCTTTGCGGCTTATCACCTCTTCCGCTTTTATTTAGCACAGAGTGCGACAGACGTATTGCAGACAGCTTTAGCCGTTTTCTCGAGTGTACCGAGAAAACCTCGCATCTGCAGAAATACGAGCTTGCGTGTATGCTGGAGCAGACGCTGCTTTCAATAGCTGATTATCTTACCGGAGCTTCAACTGTGCGCACCTTTGAAAACTCATTGCATATAATGCATACGGCATATCACAGCGATATTCGTGTCCCCGAGCTGGCAAAGGCGGAAAATTTGAGCCACTCACGCTACGTGGAGCTTTTCAGAAGACAGTTTGGAATGTCGCCTATGGCCTATCTGATACGTCTGCGAATGCGTGCGGCGTGCAGTTTGCTTGAAACTACGGATATTCAGGTCGGGCGCATTGCCAATATGGTCAGCTATGACGATCCGCACTTTTTCAGTAAGCTTTTTAAAAAGCATATTGGAATTTCACCTACTGAATACCGTGAAAAGCGTACATAATTGTAATAATGATAAATAAGCTTTAGGAAAGGAATTATTATGATACCCGAACTCAACGAAAGAAATTTTAAGGTGCTTGGCATAGGTGAGGTAATGTTAAGACTTTCCCCCGTTGGAAAGGAGCGCATTTCGTACTGCGAAACCTTTGAGAAAAAAGCGGGTGGATCAGAGTTAAACGTAGTTTCGGGTGTTTCTATGCTCGGACTTCGAACAGGTATGATAACAAAGCTTCCTAAAAACGAAATAGGAAAATTTGTAAAGCTTAAAATACGTTACGGCGGAACGTCGGACGATTTTGTAATTTATGACAGGTCACCCGAAAAAAGGCTTGGGGTGTATTATTATGAGGGCGGCGCTTATCCGAGACTTCCTGTTGTTTGCTATGACAGGGCAAATTCCTCATTCGTTCATTTTAGAAAAGAGGAGCTTCCCGAGAGCATATATACCGCAACAAACGTATTCCATACCAGCGGAATCAGCCTCGCACTTGATAAAGCTCTGCGAGAGAATATAATCTCTATGATGCATAGATTCCACGAAGAGGGAGCACTCATTTCCTTTGACGTAAACTATCGGGCAACCCTTTGGAGTGAGGAGGAGGCAAAGGCTACTATTGAGAGCATTCTTCCTATTATAAATATCCTCTTTATATCAGAAGAAACACTGCGCAGAATGTTCGGAATGCAGGGAACTCTTGAGCAAATACATAAGGAGTTTGCAAAGAGATATCCGAATGTAGAAATAATTGCCAGCACGAAAAGAAACGTAAAATCTCCGCAAAAGCACGACTTCACCTCTCTCGTATATGATTGCCGTGAGGACTTACACTTCAGCGATACCCCTTATTTCGATATTGACGTTGTGGACAGAATAGGCTCGGGCGACGCATACGTCGCAGGTGCGCTTTACGGTCTTTTGAAGCATAGAAGCATTAGCGCTATGGCAAAATACGGCGATGCTATGGCGGCATTGAAAAACACCGTAATGGGTGATATGACCGAATGTGATCTTAACGATATCGAGCGCATTATCTCTGCGCACGAATCCACAGGCCCGAAAAGCGAAATGCAAAGATAACTCGGAATACAGTGGTGGTGTCAAATCGCTGTAAACTAACCAAAAAAGAAAAATCGATACCGAATCTGCGGTATCGATTTTTTGCATTTAAAATTCTTTTATTTGCTGAGGAACCAGATTACAAGGAAAGCAAGAATCATAAAGGGAGAGCACATCAAAAGTATAAGTATACCTGTGGTAACGTGATCCCATACTATTTTCCACTTTACCGTCTTGAGCCAAGGAATGAAGTTCTTGCAAAATTCAACTGTTTTCTTGTATGCAACCTTGCAGAATTTTACAACCTTTTCCCAAACGTTTTTGAAGAATTCTTTTATCTTATCCATATCTGCCTCCGAATATGTATCATCGTGTCAAAAGACTTTACCTATCCATTTTAACATACATTTTCATTTAAGTCAATATTTAAAATACAAAATTATCACCGGGTAAGGCATAAATTTCTCTTTTTACTTATTCTTTATAATGTTTATATTGAAAAAAAGCGTCATATATGCTATATTACTAATGGGGTGATTTTATGAATGGTGTAGAAATTGAAAGAAAATTTATAATAGAGCTTCCCGATTTTGAAAAAATGCGGGAAATGTCGGGATATACGTTTTACGATATAACGCAGGTTTATATGAAAACCGAAAACGGTGTGAGCCACAGAATACGAAAAAGAGCAGGTGCTTCGGGTGTGGTTTATACCGAAACCAAAAAGCGCCGTATAGACGAAATGTCAGCGTTTGAGGATGAAAATGTTATCACCGAGGAACGCTATGACGAGCTGTATTCGGTGCGTGATATGTCGCTTAACGTCATAAGTAAGCGCCGCCATACATTTCGGTTTATGGGACAGCTTTTTGAAATCGACGTTTATCCAAACTGGCGCAATAGCTGTATAATGGAAACCGAACTGGAAAGCAGAGAAGATGACCCGAAAATGCCCCCATTTATAAAAGTTCTTCGTGACGTAACGGGTATACGTGCTTATTCCAATCATTCTATGGCAAACAGCTTTCCTGCCGAAGACCTGCAATAAATGTCGGCTGTATATCAAAACAAAAAACAGCGAGATGCGGTTTTACTCCGTATCTCGCTGTTTTTATGCATTTATCTTTGTTTTCTCTTATTATTTGACAAAAAAGTTATTTATGATAACGTTTTCCGTTGATTATAGTAAACGAGCGGTATATGGCCTCTGCAAGTATTACACGCATAAGCTGGTGCGGAAATGTCAGCTTGGAAAAGGAGAGCTTCAGGTCGCAAGCGGCTTTAACCTCGGGCGCAAGACCGTGAGACGAGCCAATAATAAAGACTATTTTTCCGTGTGTGTCACAAGCCCCCTCTATTATTTTTGCAAGAGCCTCTGATGAGTGCGACGCCCCCTCTATGCAAAGGGCCACTTTATATGCTCCTGATGGTATGGCGGCGGTGATTTTCTCACCCTCGGCAAAGAGCGCCTTTTTAATTTGAGTCTGGCTTTCTTCGTCTGTTATTTTTTCTTCCTTTATGTTTACTTCATCAATTCTCGCATATTGTGAAATGCGTTTCTTGTATTCATCAAGCGCAGCTTTTAAATAATTTTCTTTTATCGTACCTACGCTTATGATTGTGACGTTAGCCATTATTTCATCCTCGCTAAACGTGATAGACCTGACGACAGAGCCGAAACCAAAGCATCAACATCCTCACGGCTGTTCAACAGACTGAAGCTTATGCGTATTGAGCTGTCGGCTTCGGCTTCACTCTTTCCGTAAGCTATAAGAGCCGAGCTTTTATGTGCCTTGTCGTTTGACGAGCAGGCAGAGCCGCTGGATACGTAAATTCCCTCGGACGAGAGAAAATGCAGCATCGTCTCGCTTTTGATTTTCGGAAGCGTAAGGTTAATTATGTGAGGTGCGTGGCTTTTTGGCAAGGTGGGGGTAATCTCCGAAAGCCCGTGTTGCGAAAGCTTTTCTATAAGATAGCTACGGAGCGATTCGGTATGCTCGACAAAGGCGCGCAGATTTTTGCGTCCCTCATCAACAGCTGTGCCGAAAGCGGCAATTCCGGGAACGTTTTCTGTGCCGGATCGAAGTCCGCCCTCCTGACCTCCGCCGAGTATAATCGGTGAAAGTCCCTTGTTTTTGATTATTTTTTTGTCTATTATAAGAGCGCCAACACCTTTTGGGCCGTGTATCTTGTGTGATGATACGGTTATCATATCTGCGCCTGTTGAAGCCTTTGTAAACGGTAGCTTCAAATAACTCTGTGTTGCATCAATATGTAAAATTGCTTCAGGCGAGCGCATGCGCATCATTTTGCCGACGTATGCGGTGTCGTAAAGCGCACCGGTCTCATTGTTAACCATCATCATACTTACGAGTATAACACGCACGTCAAGCGCAAGAAGAAGCGCCTCTTTATCAATAGCGCCACCAACTGTTGGCACAGCTACTATTTCAAACCCAAGTGAGCGCAGGCGCTCTAGGGGTTCGCTTACCGATGCGTGTTCGCCAAGAGTAGTAATAATCTTGCAGCCCTTGCGGTATCTGTCCTTTGCAAAAGCCCGTCCGATAATGGCAAGGTTGTTAGCCTCGCTTCCCGATGCTGTGAACACAGCAGTAGAGTCCTTTGCCGAGATAGAGGATAACAGCGTCTCTCTTGCGTGTGCAATCTCACGCTCGGCAAAGAACCCCGCCTCGTGAAGTGAGGAGGGGTTGCCGTAGCATTCTGTTGCTATTCTGTTATAGGTTAAAAGCGCCGCTTCGCTGATAGGTGTTGTAGCGCTGTTGTCAAGATAAATGCTCGTTTTTGTCATCTAAAGTTTACCTTTTTAGCCATTTTCTTAAATTCTTCGTGGTGCGTTGCGTATACATTTTCGGGTGCTGTGTATGTGAAAACATATCCGTCCTGCAAAGGCCAGTTGCCTGCGACGGCTATTATCTGATAAACGTGGTAGGTCTGTCCGTTATACTCGTACGTGTACTCATAAGCAAATGCCCATTCAGCGTTGCCGAGCGTTGTTTCGACGCTCTCGCTGATGACTGTAAGATTATCAACGAATTCCGCAAGTTCTTCTTTACGGTTGTTCCAATATTCGTCGCGGCTGACACCGATAGACGTAGCTTCGGTTATGTTTGCGTTTGCACCGTCAATGCTTGTAATTCCGATATTGGTCTGTGCATATCTTACCTGCCAATCGGGATGAATATAGAAATCGTATCCGCAAATATCCTTGTCCGAAACAAGAAGATATCCGTCCGAGTCAGTACTGTATTCAGGCGAGCTTTGAGCGCCGGTTACATCCTTGAATTCGAAATTATCTATTATAGACTGAACCTTATCAAGATAGAAATCATAATAGGTTTTGCCCTCACCCCTTTCGACAAGCTGTGCCGTAAAGGTGAATATGTAGAAACGCTCGCCGTAATTTACAAATATCTGCATAGTGCGGAAATTATGATTTTCGTATTCGAATTCGTAAACAACCTTATGTGCGCTGTCTGCATTTCCAAAATCGCAAGTCTCAATGTTGCTTTCGTTTTTAAGCTCGAATGTAAATTCGGCTTTTGCGTTTTCAAAGTAACTCTCTATATCGCTCATCGGCGCTTTGCTCGGGACAAACGTCACCGACGAGATATCTATTTGCGAAGCGTATGCGGCGCTAATCTCACCGTTGTTGGCTACCGTCCATTCCTCGGGTGCGTAGAAATAGTATCCTATTTCTTCTCCGCCACGGACAAGTTGCATCCCATCGGGAAGGTCTCCTCCCCCACTACAAGATACAAAAAGTGCCAAAATTGTAATAATAAGAGTAACAAAAAGTGTTTTTTTCATTATTTTCTATCCTCTTTGCCCCACTTTGGGCATTATTTTGCGATTTCCTCTATAATTTTCTTGAAATACTCGCCACGCTTTTCGAAATTCTCGAATCTGTCGTAGCTTGTGTGTGCAGGTGAAAGAATTACCGTATCTCCGGGGGTTGCAATTTTCACCGCAAGAGCTGCTGCGCAGTCAAAGTCGGTTTCAAGGTAAATTCTATCCTTTAGCTCACGGTTTTGCTCTAATAAAGCGAAAAGCTCCACGGCAGAAGCTCCCGTAAGAATCACCGCCTTTGCACAAGAGATGAGCGCATCTGTCAGCGGTTGGTAAGAAAGCCCCTTTGAAGCACCGCCCACGATTACGACAGCCGGGTGCTTTAGGGTAGACAGAGTGCTTGCTGTGCGGCTGGGTGTTGAATCTATGGACGAATTTATATATGTGATGCCGCCTCGGATAAGGAAAACTTCCTTTCTGTGAGGAAGCCCCCTGAAGCTTTTTGCAAGCTCGATTGCGGTGTCTTTATCTGAAAAACCGAGCGAAAGCGCTATTGCGCACATAAAGTTCAGTATGTTGTAATTCTCACAGCGATGAAAAAGAGCTTCGGAGATATACGGCACTCCGTTAATACATATGCTCCCGCATTCTCTTGTCACGGTAAGCGAGGGGTGGTATCGGCGGATAAGCTCGGTAGCACAGAGCTTATCGGATATCAGAATATCCGCCCCGGATTCGATTGCAATATGCTCACAGACCTCACCGTCGGGGATGAGCGCTCTTATATCTGCGTTTTCGAAAATGTTCTTCTTTGCACGAATATATTCGTTAAAATCCGTATGCCAATTCAGGTGATTTTCGGTGATGTTGGTAATAAGCGCACGTGATACCTTTGGCTTTGTATACATAAGCTGAAAGCTTGAAAGCTCAACGACAGCTCCCGAAAGCTTATCACGGCTTATAAGCTCGCAAAGCGGGAGTCCAAAATTGCCGGCGGGCATAGCTCCGAGCGTTGCCTCTGTAAGCTTTGAGGTAAGATAGGTAACCGTGCTTTTACCGTCAGAGCCGGTAATTGCCAAAACGTTTTTTGGACCTGCCGAGAAGAAAAGCTCGACGTCCGAAGAAAGCTTGCACCCCGAATTCTCCACCGCACACAAAAGTGAATCGCTCCTTCTGACCGATGGTGATAAAAAGAGAACATCCTCACAAATATCCGACAAAGCCGAGTCGCCAAAATACGACTTGCGCACATCGTTTTTTTCGGCATCCTGATTTTCACTCGAGCTGCGGCAGGTAAAACCGTAATGCCACCCCTCGGATAGAAGTATTTGGGCAAGTCTTTGGTTGGATTTTCCAAGTCCGAAAAGTCCGATGCTTTTTACATCCTTATTGCATATTCGTCCAATAAGAGATGTCAGATTCATTCTTCACCTTATGAATAATTTCGTTTTATAATAACATTATAATGTAAATAGGTAAATTTTGCAACCGCTTCTGATAAAATTAACAAAAACAATACAATTAATCAGAATATGGCGAATGTGAAAAAAAGCAAAGTCGTTCCACAGGCTTGTAGCTGTGTGGAACGACAATATGCAAACCAAAGTTTGCAAAAAAAGCGGAAAAACCGCAAAAAATCAAATTGACTGAACTTGTAAGCCGGGTTCTGTACGCCTTGCGGCGCAGCAATCATCTATCTTCACTGTGCGTTACCGCACAGTTCAAGCCTTTCGGCTCTGCCACCATGAAAACAATCGGCGGGCTACCGACCAAAAATGGGTTTCAAGGTGTTGCTTCGGATAGGGTTTACAGCGTGCCTGTGTTACCATAGGCACGGGTGAGCTCTTACCTCGCCTTTCCACCCTTACCGTACCGTGTACGGCGGTATATCTCTGTTGCACTTTCCCGGAGGTCACCCTCGGCGGACGTTATCCGTTATCCTGCCCTATGAGGCCCGGACTTTCCTCACAATAATACCTTTCGGCACAATATTGCGCGATTGCCCCGTTCAGTCAAAAGTATTATAAACTATTTTTCTTTTTTTGTCAAGCGAGTCCGTCTCTTATTCCCGGCACTTTGATTGAAATTTCAATTTCGGCAAATAGCGAATTTTCGGGGGAATATATGAAATATGCAAATGTTTGCGGTGTAAAAATCGCTATTGGTAAAAAAGAGGAGCTTTTATCTGCGGCGGCGTCATTTTTGGGCAGAGGGGGTGTGATTTTTACACCAAACCTGCAACTACTAGAGCTGGCACAAAAAAATCCCGATTATAAAATGCTATTGAACAAATCAACTCTCAATATACCCGATAGTGTAGGTGTGAAATATATCCTTGGTGCGGGCGGCATAAAAACCGACACGCTGGCAGGGGTAGAGCTTGGCGAATTGCTGGTTGAAAAAAACAGCTTTGCAATCATTGGCGGCAAAGTCGGACGTGCACAGAGGGCGGGCGAGAATTTTAAGAGAAAATATCCCGATTCCCGCTTTTTGTTTTCCTTTTCGGGATACGGCTATGATGAGGAGCATATAAAATATCAGCTATGCAACCGTAAACCCGACGTCTGCATTGTCTGTCTCGGAGCGCCAAAACAGGAGCTTTTTATAGAACGGGTGCGCTCCTCGTCACCGAAAACTCTTTTTCTTGCACTCGGAGGCAGCGTCGATATTTATTCGGAGCATATAAAAAGAGCGCCGATTGTATTTCGCCGCCTTGGCATCGAATGGCTTTACCGTCTTTTACGTCAGCCAAAACGGATAGGGCGCATCGGAGCGCAATTTGCCTTTTTCTTACGTGAATTTTTCACAGTTTTGAACAAAAAAGGCTGAACTTTGGCTTTCAAAATTTCAAATTGATACAAAATTGATAAAAATTCGTCAATTCTATTGTATATCATTGAAAGTTATGTTATAATATATTCTGCGAGAAAATGCAAACTAAATAATTTATATATTTTGGAGGATTCAAAAAATGGCAAATGTAAAAGTTGCGATTAACGGCTTTGGACGTATAGGCCGTCTTGCTTTCCGTCAGATGTTCGGTGCGGAGGGTTATGACGTTGTTGCTATCAACGACCTTACAAGCCCCACAATGCTTGCACATCTCCTTAAGTACGACACAGCACAGGGTAACTACCTTGCAATGGGTCACACCGTTTCTGCAAACGATGAGGAGGGAACAATCACCGTTGATGGTAAGACTCTCAAAATCTACGCAGAAAAGAACGCTGCTGACTGCCCTTGGGGCGAGCTTGGCGTAGACGTTGTTCTTGAGTGCACAGGCTTCTACTGCTCTAAAGAGAAGTCGATGGCTCACATCAACGCTGGCGCAAAGAAGGTTGTTATTTCTGCTCCCGCAGGTAACGATCTCAAGACTATCGTTTTCAACGTAAACAATGACACTCTTACCAAGGATGACCAGATAATCTCTGCTGCATCCTGCACAACCAACTGCCTTGCTCCTATGGCAAAGGCTCTTAACGATTATGCTCCCGCACAGTCCGGGATCATGACCACTGTTCACGCATACACAGGCGACCAGATGATTCTTGACGGTCCTCACAGAAAGGGTGACCTTCGCCGTGCCCGTGCAGGCGCACAGAACATCGTTCCCAACTCTACCGGTGCTGCAAAGGCTATCGGCCTTGTAATTCCCGAGCTTAACGGTAAGCTTATCGGTTCTGCTCAGAGAGTTCCTACCTGCACAGGTTCTACTACAATCCTTGTAGCAGTTGTTAAGGGTAAGGATATCACCAAGGACGGCATCAACGCTGCTATGAAGGCTGCTGCTAACGAGTCCTTCGGTTACAACACTGACGAGATCGTTTCCAGCGACGTTATCGGTATGAGATACGGCTCGCTCTTCGATGCAACACAGACCATGGTTGCAAAGATTGATGACGATACCTATCAGGTACAGGTAGTTTCTTGGTACGATAACGAGAACTCCTACACCTCTCAGATGGTTAGAACAATCAAGTATTTCGCAGAGCTTGCATAATTGCTCGATTATATTTGATGACAACAAAAACCGACAAGCTACGGCTTGTCGGTTTTTTAGCTTCGTTTGCCTTTCCTCGCTGTATACCATACAGCTTACGGCGGCAAACGGAGCTTCTCATTCAAATCTAACCGTCGCATTCTCGTTAATTTTTGAGGGCCTACCGCTAAACCTTGCCGTATGATATACGGCTGTCGGTCGTGGGAGGCTCATCTTGCCTAAATCTTAACTTTGGTTGATAAGTTATATTTGGTGACAACATAAAAAACAGTGGAGAGCTTGGTTTCTCCGCTGCTTTTTGTATAGCGAAAACCACGCGATAGTCGCGTGGTTCAATAGAGGTTAACCGATGAAAAATAAAACTCCGTATAATGTGAAATAAAAAGACCTGCCGTCAAAGACAAAACACAATACGGAGTAACAGCAAAAAACTGTTTAAGACATTATTTAACACCTTATGAAAAATCACAAGTACTGTTGACAAAAAAGTCAGGCTGTGATAAAATAACTAAAAAGTTGCGTTCATAGAACGTTGTATTATCAAAGCAAAAATAAAGTTCGAAAATATTCATAAATTGTAAAACAAAGCTTACAAAAAGGAGCAAATTATGTGGACAGAAGAAAAGCTGAACGATATGCTGACGACACCGTCAGATAAGCTTATAGAGGATATAGCCAAGATAAAGGGTGACATTATGGTGCTCGGTGCGGGTGGCAAAATGGGGCCTACTCTTTGCATACTTGCAAAGCGTGCTATAGATATGGCAGGTGTTAAAAAGCGTATTATTGCCGTTTCACGCTTTTCTGAGCCTGTGGCGCTGAAGCTTCTTCACGATAACGGCGTTGTGACTCTTTCCTGCGACCTTCTTGATAACGAGGCGCTGAATGCACTTCCCGAAGTTCCAAACGTCATTTTTATGGCAGGCAGAAAATTCGGTACAGACGGCAATGAATATCTCACCTGGGCGATGAATTCAACTCTTCCGTCCTTTGTTGCGTACAAATTCAGAAAGTCAAATATCGTAGTGTTTTCTTCCGGCAATATATATCCGATAGTTCCGCTTTCGAGCGGTGGCTGTACAGAGGATGATGCGGTAGGCCCTATCGGTGAGTATGCGATGAGCTGTCTTGCAAGGGAACGTGCATTTGAATACGCAGCTGAAAAATACGGCACTAAGGTGTTTATTTACCGCCTCAATTTTGCGATTGATTTGAGATACGGAGTTCTCTTTGACGTTGCAAAGAAGATAGTTGACGGTACTCCGATTTCGCTGTCAACTCCCGTGTTCAATTTTATCTGGCAGGGAAGTGCTAACGAAATGGCTATCAGGGCATTGCTGCACGCAGAAGCACCCGCAAAGAAAATTAACGTAACAGGCCCTGAAACCGTGTCAATCCGCTCTGCCGCCAAAAAACTCGGTGGTTATCTTGAAAAAGAGCCGATATTCGCAGGCGAGGAGCAGAACAATGCCTATATAAGCAACGCAGCTCGGGCAATGGAAATGTTCGGCTATCCCGCAGTTTCTGCCGAAACGCTCATAAGGTGGCAGGCAGAATATATCCTTGACGGTGGCAGAGTAATAGACAAGCCGACTCATTTTGAAGAGCGTGGGGGTAGCTACTGATGACAAGACATGAGGCGGCGCTAAAGAAGCTGCACGAGGGAACGGTTATCCCCGCAAATCCGCTCGCACTCAATTCAAAGCGTGAGTTTGATGAGAAAAGACAGAGAGCTATCGTAAGATATTACCTCGAATCGGGAGTCGGCGGACTTGCTGTTGGGGTACACACGACACAGTTTGAAATCCGTGATGAAAAGCATAACCTGCTCGAACCTGTCTTGAAGCTTGCAAAGGATGAAGCTGCAAAATTCGAGCAAAAAAGCGGTGAGGTAATAGTAATGGTTGCGGGAGTTTGCGGCCCTCAACAACAAGCGTGCGCCGAGGCCGAGCTTGCAAAAAGACTTGGATATGACGCTGTGCTTTTAAGTCCGGGGGGTCTTAATCACATTTGTGAGGATGAGATGATAGAGCGCACCCGTGCCGTAGCGAAAATTATACCGGTCATAGGCTTCTATCTCCAACCGGCTGTCGGCGGCAGAGTGTTCAGCTATAATTATTGGGAGCGTCTTTGCGCTATCCCTGGAGTTGTGGCAATAAAGGCAGCGCCCTTTAATCGTTACCTCACCCTCGACGTGGTAAGAGCCGCCGCCCTTTCCCAAAGAAGTGATGAAATAGCGCTTTATACAGGTAATGACGATAACATAGTTATCGACCTTGTAACCGAATACAGCTTCGATATGAACGGTAAAGTTTACAAAAAAGGCTTTGTTGGAGGACTTCTCGGTCATTGGTCGGTGTGGACAAAGAGTGCTGTTGAGCTTTTCGAAAGGCTCAAGGCTTATAGAGGTGCAGACGTAATCCCTGCGGGAATTGTGCGCCTTGCAAACGAGGTAACTGACACGAATGCCGCCTTTTTCGATACGGCAAACGGCTTTAAGGGATGCATCGCAGGACTTCACGAGGTGCTTCGCCGCCAAGGTCTTTTTGAGGGCACGTGGTGCTTGAATCCAAGTGAGAAAATGTCCGACGGTCAGTCAGAGGAAATAGATAGAGTTTACCGTATGTATCCCCACCTTTCGGATGACGATTTTGTAAGGGGAAATATTGATAGATGGCTTGCTGATTAAAACTCAATTTTAACCGAATATTTTAAAGAATTTTCAAAGCTTGTCCGAAGCTATTGACTTCGGACAAGCTTTGAACTACAATAGTTTAGACAAATATAATTTTAGTGAAAGGTAATTTGAAAAATAAATGAGTGGAAACGCCCCGCTACTACTAGAATGTATCTTCAGCCCTCAAAATCCGAAAGAATTTATACCGTTTGGCGCGATGGAAAAATAATGCTCGGCGAGATCGAAACGCCTATAAATAAAGAATATTCGGATATTGAGTCTTCCGGCGTATGCTTTCTTGATGTTGATGGCTCTATGCTTGATTTTCGCAAGAGCGAGTTTTCGGTGCGTGAGGATGGCATTCCGATACATAAGCTCACATATAACTGCGGCAAGCTGCAGTTAGAGCTTGAATGTTTTGCGGATTTTTCAAGATTTTCAAATTGCCATATAAAATTGACGGCAACTACCTCTCTAAACGAGTACGTTCGTCAGAAGCTCAGCTTTATCCTCCGCACTGATAAGGAAGAAAAACTCATTTTAGGCGCTCCTGATCTATACTGTATTTATGATACAAATCTTGATGCTTGGATTGACTCTGTGGCAAGCTGGCGCCTTGATGGCGGTGTATGGCGCAGCGGCGAGAGCTTTTTTAGCTGCGATAATACAGATGCGTTTGTCTTTGACGAAAAAAGCGGTATTGCCTCGTGTGACGTGGAGCTTTGCTGCGGTGAGAGTGTTAGCTTCGTATTTACGTTGGGCAAGGGTGCTGCTTCTGTATCCGATTACGAAACCGAAAAAGAAAAGACTGTTTTGGCATGGCAGCGTGAGCTTGACAGAATCAATTGTCTGCCCGCCGGCATTACCAACAATGCAGAAAAGACACGGATAATAAAGAATCTTACCGTGCAACTTCTCCAATGCTTCTGTTACAGCGTCGGTGAAAACGAGCTTTATTCAAGGCAGGGTGGGCTTCAGCGTAGGGTGTGGACATACGAGGCGCTTCCCGTGCTTGAGGGGCTTTCTAAAATCGGAGATTTTAAAGATTATATAGAGCCTGTAATTGACGTTTATTTCAACAAATTTTACACCGAGAGCGGAGAAATAGTACCGCTCGGAATACATTGGGCTATGGCGAGCGGCACCGTTCTTAACACCTTCGGTACCTATGCGCTTCGTCGTGGTGCAGAGTATTTTAACAGGTATTGTGATAAGGCTTTCAAAATTTTCGACTGGATAAGCAATCTTCGCAGACAAACAAGCTACGTCGGTGGCGGCGCTGCCGAGTATGAGAATCGTGCATCGGGTGGGAATCAAATTATTGACGGACTTTTTCCGCCGATGGCGTCCTGCGATGATCCGCTCGTTTTTCAGGCGTGGCATACGACTGATGTACACAACCTCTTAGGAATTAAGGCGTTTTTGGACGCTTGCGAAAGATACAACGCCCCACGCTTGTCTGACGTTCGCCGAGAATACGAAGACTATATGAGTGTTATGCGTGGTGTCTTTGAAAACATAGAAAAGAGATCGGTGGGCTCTGACGAGCTTGAGCTTCCTCATTCGCTTGCTGATAATAATGATGAGGTTACGAAGCTGTTCGAGTTCGCGGTTCCGCTTGGATTTGTGGTGGATGTGTTAAATCTTGAGCCGCACAGATATGAAAAAATACTCAATTATTACACCCGCCGTGGATTTATGAAGGGCGGCTTGTTAAATAAAATGCCCGACAAGGTGTGCGCAGGGGCACCAGAGGCGTTTCTTGACGAGAATGGAAAAAGTCCGATATGGTACGTTTGTGGATACGAATACCATTGGTTTAATTGCTTTATGCGAATGGGTGACGTAGAGCGCTGCCGTAAAATTATAGAGGATAACCTGCGTTATGCTATGACAGAGGAATACTATATGATAGAGAGATACAACCAAAAAAACGTGTGGTATGCCCCTTGGTCGCCTAACGCCTCCTGCAACGGAAGAATGATAAATATGCTTGTCGATTATTACGGTCGATATGCAGTAGAATAATAAATACCTGACTATTAGTTTTTAATTTACTTTAAACAATTTGTGCCCTTTGTTGACAAAGGGCACACTTTACTGTATAATACCATTGAACAAATTTGTGAATATCAAAAGCGAGGGAATAATGGAAGATATTGAACGCTACGGCGATTATAACGAAATAGATGAGCCACCCGGGGGGAAAAGGAATATCGTTCTTTTCATAATTAAAATTATGGTGGCAATAGCAATCCTTGCGGTTGTCGCTGTGCTTGGCTTCCGCTTATATTTCTTCAACTACTATCCCGACAGTATTAAAAACATCTATTTTACCGAGGGAATTACTGAATATTACAACGAAACCGACGGAGAGATAAATGCGCTTACGCAAAAACTGCGTGCGCAGTATGACGATGCCGATAAGGGCAATTTCTTCTGCGATAACCTCATCGTTATAAAGGATATTGGGGAGCTTCAGATTTCGCTGCGCTTCAACGTATCGGTTATCGAAAATTTGGAAAAAACCTTGGGCCTTTCCGGACTTTCGGCAGATGATCCCGACCTGCTTTCGTTCCGCCTTTATAAGAGCGGTGAGAGCGAAAACGAAGAAGACCATATAATAGGAACTCTTGCGGCAGAGCCTCTGACTGAGTCAAAGTTTATGTACAGATACTACAAGCTTGCCTTTTCGGATATAGATTTCGGTGAGGGTGAGGATAAAATAGAGTGGATAAGACTTGAAGTTTTTGTCAAAGGTCAGACAAAGCCTGAACCGTTTGCAAAAATAGCAATTTACGAGGATAATGAAAGCTATTCCGTATTCTCCGAGTATAAGCTCTCGAAGGAGGAGCGTCCGTAATGATAAACGACTTTTCCGTACACGTTAAGCCGAAAAACAAAAACGGAATGATAGCCTTTCTTTCATCTCTTACTGTCGGGGCATTTCTGTTTGTATTTTCGGGAACGCTTGAAAGGTACAGAGGTGTTGTCGGACTTGCGGCGCTTATCTTTATGGTATATTCGCTTTATGCCTTTACAAAATACGTAAGCCGTGAGTACTGTTACGATATAATATCTTCGGACGAGCCCCTGCTTGTGGTAAGACAGGTTGTCGGTAAGCGCAGTACTACAATGTGCCGCATCTCTCTTTCGGATATAACTGACGTGAAATTCGAGAATAAAGAACAAAGAGAGGAGCACAAAACCCCACAGGGATATATGAAATACAGATATACCGTTACTATGGGTGTTTTGGAAACCGTCCGTGTTACTGTAAAATCACGCTATGAAAAGTGTGAAATAGTGCTCGAGGGTACGGCAGAGCTTTCAGCTCTTTTGCTTTCTTATGCAAACGAAGCTAAAGCCCAAAAAATCTACGAAGATGAAGAATAAGTAAATAAAGAATTACAAAAAACGATAAAAACGGAATGATTTTGCTCATTCCGTTTTTTCTATAAGGCTTGATATATCGGTGATTTTGTGTAAAATATCCTCGTATGTAAGCTCATCGTAGTCTGCTGTATCCCAAAGCTTTTCAAAAGCCATAGCTCGCAGTCTTGAAATTATAAACCCTTCTATCCAGTACATAAATCTCGTATTACCGGAAGCTGATTCATACGGCTTCATTCGTCTGTACATTTCCGCACCGTCCGAGCCGTCGCGCCATATATCAACAAAGACGAGGTCGAAATCTTCCTTTGGCATAACGTCTCTTGCATACTCAAACGCATCTGATTTGACGATTTTTATTTTATGGCGGTTTGGCATCTGTGGGAGCAGTTCCTCACAGAATAGCTTTATTACGTCATCCGAGCGCTCTACCACCACAATTTCCTCGACATCGTCCTTTTCGGAGACCATATATGCGTAATAACCGAGTCCAAGACCGTAGGTTAAAACACGTCCGTGAGCGGCGGCTATTGCCTCGGTGCAGGTATCCATATCCACGGGGGTGAGCGTCATCCATTCGTTACCCCCCTCAAGTACTGCGGGGAATTCAAATTCCTCGGTGAAAAATCCAAGCGGGGGTATCTCTGTGAAATCGGGCAGTATGCTTATATCGTCACATATCACAGCACGATACGGCTTGTAGCTTTCACGGCGGAATTCCCAGCTCCCGATTTTTTTGTTTTCAATTTTTATATTTTTGTAATATTTGTCCTCGGTATATCTTTTTGCATCGAGCAAACGAATAGACGGTGTGATGTAATTTCGTATGAGAAATCTGTCGTCGTCCTTTTCAAAATCAAGACCTAAAATTTCACATACGAGTGCAGATACAGCATCAGCCTTTTCTATATCACAGCTTTGGCAAAGAGTATCCACCATATCAGCGGTTATCGCTTCGGGAAATCTCTCAAGATAAAGCGAGTAAAGCCTGGTGATTTTATAGTTATTGTCAAAGGTGTGCCGAAGCCTTAAAAGCCGCTCTTTGTCGGTGTATTTCATAAGCGTTCAAACTCTGCTTTCGCGTGTTTTTTTGTATATTTTACTACATTTTTTTCATCTCGTCAAGTGCGCTTTTTTATTATCTTGACAAAAGGGCAAAAAAGTAGTATCATATTGGTAACTATTATTTTAAAATATAGGAGGAGCGAATATGAAGATTAAGCTTCAGGACAAGCTGGTAAGAACACAGCTTGAGCTTGTCAAGCCGATAGCGGATAATGCGGGACTTGAGTTTTCGCGCTCCTTTCAAGATAGAATAGGCAGACTGATGCAGTTTCGTCGCCGCCGCAATATAGTGGTTTCAAACCAAAGATATTCGGATATCCCCGGAGCTCTCATCATACCCAAAGAAGAGCTGTTTTCGGGTATCATTTTGTATCTTCACGGTGGTGGATATACCTGCGGCTCAATTGACTACGCAAGAGGTGTTGCCACAATACTCTCGTCCGAGTGCGGAATGCGAGTGTTCTGTCTTGAGTATCCGCTAGCACCCGAAAATCCGTATCCCGCAGCTCTTGATGCGGCGGTAGCGGCATACAAAGCGCTTCTCTGCCACGGTTATTCCGAGCGTGATATACTCATAGCAGGTGAATCGGCAGGCGGCGGTCTTGCTTATGCTTTAGCGCTTAAACTCAGGGACGGTGGTTATACAATGCCTGCGGGCATTATTGCGATATCTCCGTGGTGCGACCTTACGCTTTCGGGTGATTCGTACGTCCATAATCACGAAGAAGACCCCTCGCTTACCAAAAACAGATTGAGATATTTTGCCGATTGCTACGTAGGTGCAATAAAAGATCCCACAGCCAAGCCCAAGCCGCTTGAAAGCGAAACGGCAGAAGCGGCAGAAATGAAGAGAAATCCCTACGTATCACCGATGCTGGCCGACCTTACGGGACTGCCCCCGTCTATCATATTCGTTGGCGGTGACGAAATAATGCTCTCGGACTCGGTGGTTATGCGTGATAAGCTTGTCGAGTGCGGCAATCGCTGTCAGCTTATTGTAAAAGACGAAATGTGGCACGGATATCTCCTTTACAGCCTGAAAAGCTGCAAGTCTGATTTTGCGGCTATGTGTGATTTTATTCGTCGCACGCTTCCCGAGTCAAACAGGCGCAGACTGCGTTGGATGCATCTTGATAATGCCGCAAAAATATACCCTGCGGCTGCTACGTCACGTTGGTCTAACGTATTCAGACTTTCCGCAACTATGAGCGAGGCGGTTGACAGAGAAATACTTCAGTCAGCTCTTGATGTCACGGTAAGAAGGTTTCCGTCAATTTCCGTGCGATTGCGCAGAGGTGTTTTCTGGTATTATCTCGAAGAAATAAAAAGCGCTCCGAGAATAAAGCGTGAAGAGGCGTATCCGCTCGTGCGTATGCCCTTTGACGATATTCGCTCCTGCGCATTCCGTGTAATTCTCTACGGTAAGAGAATAGCCGTTGAATTTTTCCATGCGCTTACTGACGGCAACGGAGGACTGATATTCTTAAAAAATCTTCTTGCCGAGTATATAACTCAAAAATACGGAGCAGAAATCCCCGAGGAGCACGGAATTCTTGACAGACTGGAGCCTCCGAATGAGGAGGAGCTTGTTGATAAATTCCCGGAAAATGCCGCCAAGGTTGGCATCAGCCGTATGGAGGAGGATGCATACAGAATATACGGCACACCCGAGCCTGACGGATTCTGTCATAACGTAACGATGCGCCTGAAGAGCTCCGAGCTTATTGACACAGCTCATAGAATAGGCGTAACCGTAACGGCTGTCCTTGCTGCGGCTATAACCGAGGCATCTATACGTCTGCAGCTTGAGGATGTTGAGAACGTTAAGCGCAGAAAACCGGTAAAAATTCTTTTACCTGTTGATTTGAGGCGAGTGTTTGGCGGAAAAACGCTTCGAAACTTTGCTCTTTATATCACGCCGAGCATTGATACAAGGCTTGGTGATTACGATTTCGAGGAGCTTTGCCGCATAATATCCGAGAAAATGCATCTCGATATTACCAAGAAAAATATGAGCGCCAGAATTTATACCAACGTACATGATGAGCAGATTATGGCGCTGAAGCTTACACCGCTGTTTTTGAAAAACATTGTTATGAAGGCGGTATTCCGTGCGGTTGGAGAGCGTAAGTCAACACTGACTCTCTCTAATCTCGGTGTTGTAAGGCTTCCCGAACAGATGAAGCAATATGTAGAGCGCTTCGATTTTGTTCTCGGAGTTCAGCAGAGTGCGCCGTATAATATCGGACTTATATCCTACGGTGATACGGCATATCTGAACGTCATAAGAAATATTAAAGAGCCAAGGCTCGAATATGAGCTATATCAAGTGCTTCGTGAAAATGGAATTTCTATGATAGTAGAGAGCAATTCACGAGAAGAAACCTATAATATGTAAACTTAAATTTGCAAGGAGTGTAATATGTTTTGTGTAAAATGCGGGGTTGAGCTTGCGGATAGCGAGCGTAGTTGTCCGCTTTGCAATACACCTGTATACTATCCGGACCTATCTGAGATAACTCAACGCACCTACCCGAAAAGCAGGAAGCTTCGGGAGCGTTCGAGTGGAAAGGGCATTAATTTCGTTATAGCCGTCGGCTTTGTTTTGGCTGTGGCAATATGTATACTTTGCGATATAGATATAAGCGGAAGTATAAAATGGTCGGATTACGTGCTTGGCGGTGCGTTGCTTGCCTACGTTGTAATTTTTCTGCCTCTTTGGTTCAGACATCGGTCACCGGCAATATTTGTTCCGTGCGATTTTCTTGCAATCGCATTATTCCTGCTTTATATTAATTTACGGCTTGGCGGAGATTGGTTTATAAGCTTTGCTATGCCTGTTACAGCTTTTATCGGACTTATCGTATGCTCGGTTGTGATATTATCCTACTACTTGCGAATGGGATATCTCTATATTTATGGCGGAGCTTCTATCCTTCTTTCGATTTTCTTTGTGGTGATGGAGCTTCTTTTGCATCTTTCGTTCGATATATCACACGCAATGCTTTGGTCGTTTTATCCTGCGGCAGCATTCTTTATCCTGGGTATTTCTCTTATAATTATAGCAATAGTTCCTACGTTCCGTGAGTCACTTCGTAAGATATTCTCAATATAAATTTCGCGTAATTTTTGTGTGCTTTATACATTGACACGTTTGCTAAAAAATGGTATAATGAATATATGCTGTTTTATCATGACGGTCACATAAAAAATCAAAGGGGCTTTGTATGCTTAGTATTAAACATAAGCGTAAAATTGCGCTTATAGCGATAGACGTTTTAATATTAGCGGCGGTGTTTTCATTCAATGCGCTAATAACCCTGTTCGTTGGAAATGACGATTTCAGGATGCTCACCTATCTCGGCAACTTCTTCCTGTTCGCAATTCTTATAATGCTTACTCGTATTTTGGTGCGTGTTTATACTAACGTGTGGCGTTACGCAAACTCCAAGGCTTATCTTCAAATTGTTGCTTCGGATATTATAGGCGGTGTGCTTGCACTTGTAATAAGCTACCTCGTCACCGACATATACATAGGAGCTTGGCGCTCGATAGCCTTTGTCGCAATGGCTAACTGTGTGACGCTCGTTTCAAGATTCCTTTATCAGCAAGGTTATAGGCAAGGCAATCTCAACGAGATAAGCAAAGAGGACAATAATAACAAAATCGGAATAGCGATTGTCGGAGCGGGGCAGGTAGGTGTTCTTCTTGCAGAGGAGCTTCTCTATAACAGAAACGCACACTACGAGCCGATATGCTTTATTGACAGCGATACAGAAAAGGTTGGAAGCACTATTTTGGGCTTGCCTATTTACCTTGACGACGACAGTATAGTTCAAAAAATCAAAAAGCTCCCCGTGCAGGAGATATTTATAGCAATTCCGAGCCTTGACGGTGACGCACTGAATACGCTCCACAACTTTTTCTCAAAAACCGGCTGTAAAGTTAAAATATATGACGCTCCGTTGAACGAAGAAACAGGACGGGCAGTAGTCAGAGAAATAAAAATTGAGGATTTGCTCTTCCGCAAATCTTTGCAGGTTACCTCATCCGATGCTTATGATTATTACCGTGATAAGGTGGTACTTGTAACCGGCGGCGGTGGCTCTATCGGAAGCGAGCTGTGCAGACAGATCGCCAGATGTAAGCCCAAAAAGCTCGTTATCGTAGATATATACGAGAACAACGCATACG
>JAZOWX010000044.1:0-49433 GCA_045659405.1 Eubacteriales bacterium
TATCTACTTCAACGAGAAGGGCGCATCTCAGCGCGGCTCGGTATGTATCTACGACCGTGCTAACTCCGCTATCGCTAAGGCTACTCGCGAGGACTTTAACTGGGATGAGATCTTCGAGGGCGTAGATTGGTTCCACTTCACCGGTATTACTCCCGCACTCGGCGCAAACGTTGTTGAGATCTGCAAGGATGCTTGCAAGGCTGCAAAGGCTAAGGGCGTTAAGATCTCCTGCGACCTCAACTACAGAGGTAAGCTCTGGACCAGAGATCAGGCAAGAGAGGCTATGACCGAGCTCTGCCAGTACGTTGACGTATGCATCTCCAACGAGGAGGATGCTAAGGACGTATTCGGTATCGAGGCTGAGGCTACCGACATCTACGGCGGTAAGCTCAACCACGACGGTTACAAGTCTGTTGCAAAGCAGCTCGCTGACAAGTTCGGATTCGAGCACGTAGCTATCACTCTTCGTGAGAGCCGCTCCGCATTCGATAACGGTTGGTCCGCTATGCTCTATGACGTTTAGGCTGACGAGTACTGCTTCTCCAAGAAGTACGACCTCCACATCATTGACCGTGTAGGCGGCGGTGACAGCTTTGGCGGCGGTCTTATCTACTCTCTTCTTTCCGGAAAGAGCGCACAGGCAGCTGTTGAATTCGCAGTTGCGGCATCCGCTCTCAAGCACTCTATCGAGGGTGACTATAATATGGTTACCGTTTCCGAAGTTGAAAAGCTTGCAGGCGGCGACGGCTCGGGAAGAATCCAGAGATAATTAAAAAGACAGCATTCGGGGGTCCCGAACAAATCCGAAAGACCTTTTCGGAGCTCCGGAACAAAATCCGAAAGACCTTTTCGGTGCGCCCGAACAAATAAAAAAATGCGTTTGACGTGTAAAGCATCAAACGCATTTTTCTTTTTATATTCGGCTGTTTTATGGCAAATTTTCAAACTAAAGATTGCATTTTATTAAAAAACAGACCGGGCAGAGGCGCTTTGTTTTGTACCTCTGCCCTGTTTGTTTTTTATTAGGTTATACCTGTATACGGCAGTCGGGAGAGCCGGATTCAGACCATAAATCGTCGGCTGACGAGTGATAATTGCACTTAATGTTAAAGGGGTACTGTGTTTTTTCACAATACCCCTTGTTTTTTATTAGGTTATGCCTGAATACGGCAGGTATTAGGTCAAAAGACTTATAATTTCCGCCGCACTGTTAAGCTTGGTATTCATCTGTGTTACGTAACTTTCATACCGCTTCGTAATTGTTTCTACGTATACGGCAGAGTCATAGTAAGCACCTGTGAACGTATTAGCACCACCAAGCTGCTTGATTATCCAGTTTGTATCGGTAAGGATCGAGTAGATATTATGTATCTCATAAACCTTATTGAACATAATACCGTTTTCGATATCGCCTGCATTACCTATAAGAGTAGCGAAATCATCGGTTGTGGGATTCTTACGCATTTCCTGGTCTTTGTTTGCGAAGTTTTCGTCGTATCTACCCTCTTCGTAGGTTTCCCACTTTTCCATAGGTGTATACTCATAGCTAATGGGAGCCGACTTCGCATCATCAATAGAATCGAAGGTCTCCATAACAACTGCCATTTCCAGAGAACGAACCGAAGTTTCCTCCGTACCGTTTTTGGGAGTGATAATGATGTTCTTAAGCGTTGCTCTTACGCTTTGAGAAGCGTTACCGTATTCAAGATGCGAGTCATACGGAAGTGTGGAATCAAGAAGATATACACCCTTTGTCTTGCCTATTGTGGGGTCTGTATCACGAACCTCGAATCCGAAACGGTTATCCTCATATTCCATAACTATCGACATACGGCAAACAGCCGTTTTGCCTTCCAACTCAGCCAAAAGATATATGGACTTTCCGTCTTCGGAAATTTCATAGCGGTCGGGATAATATTCACCCGCGAAATTAGCGTGTGCGCACCATGCGAATTTCTCCATGTTCGCAAACTGAATCTCATCCTGGATTACAATGGTATTTCTTCCGTTGGTAAGAAGCATTCCGCGCCTTGCGTAGTTAGTATACTGCGCTCCGCTGACGCTCTTGTAGATAGGATTCATATCGTACATAACGAATGAGCCGTTTTCATCACCGTAATAAAATTCACCGGTGTCACCTATTTCCATGAAATGAGCATAGGTATTTCTTTGCGCATTCTGTCCGTAAGGCAGAGTATCCTGATGTCCTGTAAGGATAAGAACGTTATGACCCTCGGAGCTGAGCCTGTAATATCTGTATCTGAAGCGCAGGTTCATCGTCTTGAGCGCTGCGTTCCAGTCGCTTGTAGCAGGATAGTCGGTATCCTTATAAACGTTATAGCCCTCCGAGCCGGGGTCGGTTATCCAAACGTGTCCTCTATCATAGAATACCCAACCACCGTTATCAAGGTGTCCGTGGTTAACCGAGGACTGACCCGCCATAATCGCTGCGAACAACGGCATTTCCTCATCCCAGGACGAACGTGTTACGAACAGGTCAAGCTGCTTACCGAAATAGTCTATATCAAGCTCAACCTTAGCAACGTCAGAATTGTTAAGCAAATCTATCGCATCGGTAAAGAGGAATAGCTCTGTGAAGTTCGAGCCCTTACTCTTTCTGAGATGTTCAAGACGAAGGCTTACAAGCTCGGGTTGATTAAGCGAAAGAGCTGCCGCGAAGAAGTAGCCCGTATCCATAGCGCCAATACCGCCGTCGTTGTAGTTGAAGTCTACGAATGTGTTACCGGAAAGATTTGTTTCCATAGACGCCGCATATATAAAGGTCTTATCATATCCGGGTGCGTCCATAAGCGTATAAGTATGACCTACCGTCTGCATAAGAACGGTGACGAGGTTCATCATCTCGTTTGTACCGTAGCTCCAATAACCGGGAGCCTCGGGATAAACGCCGTCGGGAACGTAGGACCATGCCGCATAGTAGTGCAAGCACCAGAACTTAAGCTCAAGTATCTCGGCGCAAAGCGACTGATAGGTTGAGCCTATCGGAAGCTTAACTCCGTCACCGAGGTAATTTATCGAGAAGTTTGTATCAGCTGTCAGCGGATCTGTATAGTCAAGAAGACAGATAGCCGCAGCAGCGGTGTTTGCGTTAACAACGTTACCCCAGTTGTTCTGGTCGTCAACGTAGTAAGAGGAGGTATCAGCAACAATACCGGGTTTATCGGTATCATCTCTGAGGTAATGAGTCTTTGCCTTGAGAACCGACATTACGTAATCCTCACCGCTACCGTGCTCCCACAGGTGCTGCTGAAGAACCTTTATATCCATAGGATCGCCCTTGTAGTTGGTTTCGCCGTTAGCGCTCATCTCAACGACAACGTCATAAATCCAGTCAAGAGCAACAGCGTACTCATACGAAGCCTCTGCAAAGTCAAGCGCGTGAGCAGAACCCCAGTGAGCCCAGCTACCGGTAACGTCAAGCAAATCGTAAGCAAGACGGGCATAGTCGAGCTGACCTGTCATCCAGTATGCGAAAAGAAGAAGCTGCGCATGCGAAGCACCTGATCCTGATGACGACAGACGTGCGCCCCCGCAGTCATAACCGAAGTGGTCAAGTCGGCAAAGCTGACAAAGAGTAGGATTATCCTTGTTAAGCTCAAGGTAGGTCTCGGTGTCGGCAGGGTCTACGTCAAAGTTCATATAATAGATAAAGGGAGCTGCGAAGTTATAGGGGGTATTGGTTATACGGTTTCTTCTTCTATACTTGTAAAGAGGCTTACGAAGCTCAACGAAATTTCCGTCTACAAGGTCGTATTTACCGTTGCCCTTGCCTACGTTTTCATACTCACCTGTCTGGTTATTGTAATCGTAATCGCGAAGAGGGTCGTAAAGGTCAACGAAGTCGTAAGAAATGTAATCGTATGTACCCGTACCGTTGGGAACCTTTTCATATTCACCGGTTTCGGCATTATAGACGTAGTTCTTCTTCGGGAACGAATTGGATATAGCATCCACTATAACGTAATCGTCAATAACGAGGTCCCATTGACCGCTGCCTCCTTTAGAGGAGAAGTTAGGCTGGAATACAATCTTACCGGCACCCCTTACCGAATCATCGTAAGGAAATACGAAATTACCCTCGGAATCAAACATCTTATCCGGTGTGTAATAACCCTCAGAGTAAAAGTCTCCCGTTGCCGTTGTGAAGATATTCCTGCTTCCGTCTACCTCAAGGTCTTCCGGAACGACGTATTTTACGTAGTTGAGAATACCTTGGCTTACGTATCCGCTTACCTTGGCATAAAGCATATTTGCGTATTCGAGCGTGAAGCCGCATTTAGCGAGGAACTCCTCGTTTGCAGTTCCGTCCTCGTTGAGGTATTCCTTGTTGTATATAGAACGAAGGAAATCAAAGTCATCCTCCGTACCGATAAGGTAAGGATGGTCGAAATTATTTGTAGCTTCTCTGAAATCCTCAAGAATATCCTCGGCAGCAGGGTCGTCATACACGAACTCCTGCATCAACTCTATCATCTTGTCAAGAGAGCTGTCGCGATGAACGAGATTATCACGCTCGGCAATAATGATAAGTCCCATATCGTCATAGGTGACGTACCAGCCGGGGAATATTTTTTCCAAATCGTCCATTGCGATAACCGTATAGGTCGCCTCGACCTCTTCACCGTTGTCATCGGTATAATACAGTCCTGTATGAATAACTCCGGGAGCGCCCGTAAGCTTAACAACCTTATTTGCAACAAGCGCCTCGTCTCTACCCATATATATAGAAGAAACACCTGTTGTAACAGCGCCCGTTTCGGGGTCTTTGGCAGCTATTGCGATATCTATCGAGCTTGAGCCGGCCATAGAATAGTTAGCGCCCATGTGCTCAAGGATGGGAAGTAGCGGAACGTACACAACACCGTCTACGGTAAGCGGATTACCGTACTGACCTGCAAGAGGGCCGTCAAATATATCAACACGCTTGCCGGCCTTAAGAGCTCTCTTTGTTCCTACCTTCATTACGTAAGCTTCTTCGAGACACTCTGCGCTGCTCTTTTCGGACGTGTCATCCTTTACACCCTCAATAACTATGGTCTTCGCCTTTGAAGCATCTACGACAGTACCGTAATCCTTGGGGTCAAGCTCGGTTATCTCAGACGTGCCGGTGTAATACTTGACGTTATCAAGGCAAACGTTATCACCGACAGGACAAGCGTCTGTGGAGTTCACCTGGAAACGGAAGCGAGTCAGGTCCAGAGCCGTCGTATAGGTTACCGTGCCGGAGCCGATAAGCTCACCGTCTGCATAGCAGGTAACGGTAATCGAGCTTGCTTTCTCGTCAACGTTGAAGATGAAAGCGAGGTGCATCCACTCCTCGGGCATTGTGGGGCTTATATTAATAGTAGTACCCCAAGTGAAGTTAAGAGCACCTGCCCCCGTTCTTTGCAGGAGTTTGGACTTGTTATCGTTTGACGTTGTGCCGCCGATACGAGCGTAAAGCAAGGAAAGCGCAGCCGTTCTTGTTATTCCTTCAGAACGCATATCAAACTCAAGCACGTATTCGGTAGCAGCACTTTCCTTGGACGACGAACTTATATCCCAATAGCAGTTACCGCTCGTCGCTTCGGTGGTCATTTCAAAATAATGGTTAACACCTGTTGCGGTAGGCTCTTCACCGAATCCGACGTTATGACCGGCAGCAACAAGAGCAGCACCGTTCAGCCAGTCCCAACCGTCATCAAAGCCTCGGTTGAAGACAGCGGTTACACCGCTTTCCTCGGTAACTTCATCGTCAGAAGCAACAGCGAAGACAGACATAGCGGAAACAAGAAACGCCATGATGAGCAATGATGAAATTAATTTTGTCAATTTACTTTTCATATTTATTTTCTCCTCTCATCAATCCACTATACTGCCAATAAGCTTTGCAAATTCAGCGAGGATTGCAGATACGCAATATCCCGAACGAAGCGAGATTACCGCGCTCTGTGCCTCCTTGAGCTCTGCGTTTGCGGGAGCTATAACAGCCATATACTCCTCATAAGCAGCCTCATACTCGGCATAAGCCTCACTAACACCGTCTATATCCTCCGAAACGTACTCGAGAAGAGCATTTGCCTCGGCAAGTACAGCGTAGCGTTCAGCAAAGGTGTCAGCATCTTCAAGCTTTTCCACAACAAATACGAAATCAGCCGAGAATTCTGCAACCTTTTCTACATATTCAATATAGCAATTGTGTTTATTTATAGCTTCCGTAATTTGTTCATCGGTTACAACCGCTGTTGCACCGACAGTCATTGTGTAGAAGTAGCTCGAAGCTTCTTCTGTGAGCGCCTTAATAGCGTTATAGCCCTCTGCAACAGTGAGCTTTTTGATTACGGATACAAAGAGCTCTGTTCTCTTATCTCTCTGTGCGATATACGGAGCTTCGAGCGCATCTATCTCGGCAAGATATGCTTCGTTTTTCTCAACAAGCAGCTTAAGCTCGGGATTTTCGAGGTCAATGTCTGCGCTTTCCATATATCTCTTTATTTCACTGCATATACCAAGCTTTTCCATATAGGAATCACTCTGCGCATATCTATCCTGGAGCTGCTTGATATACGCTATGTGCTCCGCCTGAATCTTGTCGTAGAAATAGGAGTTGATGAGTTCGTACCAAACCAGCAAATTCTCAAGCGACTTGTAGCTGTCAGTACCCTCCTCGCCTTCAGAGTAGGTCGGGTCGTATTTACCCGTATTGATTATCTCACGTGCCTTGGAAAGCGGGTAAGAGAGTGTGTTGTAGTTTGCCTCCCAGGATTCCACGGTATCAAAGTCCTGTGTATACTCTATATACATTACAAGATACTTGGAATTCTGCTTGTAAACCATAGCTTCAAGCTCCTCGGGAGCTTTTTCGTAAATAGCATATGCTGCGGCAAGTCTTGTCTCACCCTCATCTGTTATGGATTCATCAAATACAGCAGTCTTAAGTATAGCCGTTGCGTTTTCATAACGCATAAGCTTTTTCTTGTAAAGGCCGGTTACGTTGTACTGCTCCATCTCGTAAACGAACTCGAAGGAAGCCTCGTCGTTTGCAAGAAGGTCGCACGCCTTGTCATAAGCAGCCTTTGCCGTGACGTAATCGTCACACTCGGTGTCGATATAAATCAGGTTGCCGTCGCTGTCAGAATATCCGGCTACGAACTTATCAACGTCGCTCACCGCCGTTTTTCTCGACTCAATAGTGCTGTAACGTCTTTGAATTGCCGCAAGCTTATCTACAAGCGCCTTATAACCTTTGGCATTATCCGCCTTATATTCCTTGCTTACGGTTTCGTAATCGAATGAGAAGAACTGCTTAATAGCGTTATTTACAGCCTCGTTATCCGATTCGAAAGCGCCGCCTATTACGTTGCCGTTCTCGTCAATATGGCTGCCCTCATGCTCGGTATCCAATGAGAAATACAGCGAAAGATTCAGAGCCATTTGGTCGTATGCATAAATCTTGGAAGCTGCGCTCGGTCCCTCTTTAGAAATGAAATCTCCGTAGTAAACGAATTCATCGGCAGAGTTCATATTATCGAACTTATAGAAATCTCTGGGAGCTGTACCCTGGAAAATTCTTGTATTTTTGAGAGAGCCTCCTATGCTGTCGCCGGTAGTATCGCCGTGAACCGATGCTCTTACCGCATAATAGCCGGTTATATCCGAATACGACGCCCTGGCAATGTAAACGAGCTCATGGTCGACGTATATATCGATTTCTGCATCAGCGCCGCGAAGAACCATCGCAACGTTGGTCCATTTACCGGGAACGATAGCGTCTATGAGCTTAACCTCACCCGCCTTACGAGCCACACCGTCGGGTGTTCTGCCCGCAAGATTCATTATAAGGTCGCGGTTTCTCATCTCAAGGCAAACTGCACCGGTATTACTTCCCGTACTACTTCTGTAATACTGCATATCGAACCGCATTGAGCCCTTGCTTGAGAAGTAGGTTACGTCTGTCTGGGTAACCATATTCAGAATGCCGCCGGTATTAGTGCCCGACCAGTTGGTAAGGGGGTTATTGCTCGCCATATATTTGTTGGTCTTATCTATATGGAGGAAAGGAGCGGGCTTAAGAAGCTGACCGTAACCGCCAAACTGTATGAAATCATAGATTCCCTCGCCATCCTCAACCTGTATGAAAGCACCGTCTACTTCGTTGTAAACGTAGTTTCTCTTTACAGGAACCTCAACGAAATTCGTGCTTGAACCCTGATAGAAGGTTGAAACGCTATCGTCAAATATTACGTAGCTTCCCTCATCAAGCTTGTCGTAAGCACCGGTTCCTGTCGCAACCGACGAAAACTTCTTGCCGTCAAAGCTGTACATAAATTTGGGCATAACGTCGCCTACACGGTATCCGTTCTCGTACATAGTGCCGTACCACGTCGCATTTGCATAGTTTAGCATGTACTTCGTGTAGCCCGTTGTATAATCAGGATTGAAGTGAAGAGTTGAGTAAACATACTCATCAAGAGAATCCGAAGAAAGCTTATCCTTGGCTGCCTCTATAGTGGCATCAACAGAAGCCTTAAGCTCTTCATAATAGTCCTTAATCGTAGGCTCTTCTACCTCAACGACCTCGTCATCAGCAGCTTCACCGTCAGCAGCCTCACCGTCGGCAGCCTCACCGTCAGCAACTTCACCGTCGGCAGCTTCACCGTCGGCAGCTTCACCGTCGGCAGCCTCACCGTCAGCAACAGCTTCATCATCTGCGGGAAGCTCGTAAGCCTCGTCAATCGAAGCCACAACCGTTATAGCAATCTCGCCCGCAGCAGGTGCCTGCTCACCGAGAGGATAGCCAACGCCGGGAGCGGTAACCTTGCCCTCTGCTATTGTGAATTCGCCTGTCTCATCATTATAAACATAATCCTCTGCGGTAAGCTCTGTTTCGCCAACCAAAACGCTCTCGATAGCGGCAATCATATCCGCATCAAGAGTTTCGTTTATCGCAAGGTCAAGCGCATCCTTTGCAGGATTTGTGATAACGATAGTATATACAGCCTTAAGATTTTCGAAATCGGTTTCAACCGACTTTACAGAGGTAAGCTCAAAAGCAAACTCCGCAAAGAAGTCCTCGGCGAGAACCTCGGATTTCGTATAATCTGCTATATCACGCTCAAGGAATCTCTCAATCCACTGAACGGTTGCTCTCTGCTGATAAATTTTAGCCTCGCTGTCAAAGTTCTCGATGAGATATACGGCAGCGTAAGCCATAATCTTATCGACCAGCTTCAAGTACATATTGTACCTGTACTCGGCATAAGGACCCATTTTGCCCTCGCAATTGCTGCAGGGGTCCTCCTTGCCGCGGCAGTTGTCACAATCAACACCGCCGTAAATTTCAGCGAAAACGGCTTTTGAATACTTCACGCCGATTACGTTGGCGAAAAGATAATCGCTAAGCTCTTTTGCTTTTGCAATCCTTTCAGCATCGGTTTCAAGCTCAAGGAAATCCTCGGCAAGCGTTGACGCTTTCAGAATATCTCCCCTGTTATACGAAGGACCTGCCGCAGCCATAGCTAAAACCGAAAAAGCGGTTATAGACAGCGCAAGAACGCATATCAAGGAAAGCATTTTAAACAGTTTTTTCATACTTTTTCCCTCTCGGATTTGATTTTGTGTATATTTTAACATTTATATATACGCGTTTCAAGCAGTATTTTACTTTTTTGGGAATAATGACGAAAAATTTCTCTGTTTTGCACAAAGCTTTTTTGCCGTTTTTTCTACATTCACCGACGTTTTTTAGGTTATTTTCACAATGGCGCACAAAGAAAAAGAGCAACCCCTGCGAGTTTGCTCTTTTCAGCCGGATGTATTTGACTCAAAAAACGACGCCAAAGCCACGGTAAACGCAGGCTCCGACTGCCGCTCGGCAGGTTAGCGCCGCCAATATTTACGGTCAAGCGAGCGGTACTGTATTGCCTCGGCAATGTGGTCCTCATTTATAACCTCGTCACCGTCAAGGTCAGCAATCGTTCTTGCAACACGCAGGACTCTGTCGTGTCCTCTTGCCGAAAGTCCAAGCGTTTCAAATGCCTCACGCATAAGCGCAAGTCCCTCGTCGGTTGGTTTGCAATGCTTTTGCAAAAGCTTCGGCGGCATTTTCGCATTGAGTATGCCCCGAGAGTCGCCCGCACGCTCAAGACGCATATCGGCAAACTCTCTTGCACGGTTTACACGCTCACGTATTTTTGCCGACGGCTCACCGGGAGTCGTCTTTCCCGAAATTTCGTCGTACGAAACCGCAGGAAGCTCTATTTCTATATCAATTCTGTCAAGTAAAGGCCCCGAAACACGCTCAAGATACTTTGCTATCGAGGCAGGTGAGCAGCTGCACTGCTTATTCGGGTCGCCAAAGTATCCGCACTTGCACGGATTCATAGCGCACACAAGCATAAACGATGCGGGAAAGGTTATATTTGCCGCCGCTCTCGTTACGGTTACCACTCCGTCCTCCATAGGTTGGCGCAATGAGTCAGTAACACGCTTTGTAAACTCGGGAAGCTCGTCCATAAACAGGACACCGTTGTGCGAAAGCGATATCTCACCGGGGCGAGGATACGTGCCGCCGCCCGCAAGTCCGGGCATAGTAACGGTATGGTGAGGCGAGCGGAAGGGCCGCTCGGTAACGAGATTTTTACGTAAAATCCCCGCAACAGAGTGAATTTTCGTGGTTTGTATGGCTTCCTCAAAGGTCATATCGGGAAGTATGGACGGCAGACGCTTTGCGAGCATTGATTTACCTGCGCCGGGCGGGCCTATCATAAGCACGTTATGTCCGCCTGCGGCGGCTATTTCAAGCGCTCTTTTCGCCTTGTACTGTCCTCGCACCTCGGAAAAATCTCCGCACTCACCGCGTGCGGAAAGGTCAAATTTGCCCGAGCTGTTTTCCACGGGTGTCAGGGGGCGCTCTCCCGAAAGATGCCCTATGAGTGCCGAGAGGCTCTCAACCGCATAGACGGTTACGCCCGAAACTATTGATGCCTCGCCCGCATTTCCCTTCGGCACGAAAATCTCACGTCTGCCCGAATCTCTTGCGCTTATTGCCATAGGCAATATTCCGTTTATCGCACGTACCTCACCCGAGAGCGAAAGCTCACCGATAAAGCATTTGTCCTCAAGATACACGTCAGGCCTTATTCTGCCGTCGCTTTTGAGTATTGCGGTGACAATCGCAAGGTCGAATGCCGTACCCTCTTTCTTAATATCCGCAGGAGCGAGATTTATCATAATGTCCATAGCGGGGAAAGAAATTCCGCTGTTTTCGCAGGCTGAAATAACCCTGTTTTTAGCTTCCTTTACCGCCGTATCGGGAAGACCGACAAGCTCAAATTTCGGCACTCTGTCCCATGCGCTGCATTCAACGGTTATCTCAAAGCCGTCAACGCCCATTACCCCTGATGTATAAACTCTAGAAAGCATAGATCCCCCAAAAAACGTTTTCTTCCATTATACACTTACGGACGGGATAAATCAATAGTCCGTATGCCGAAAAACATACTGCATTTTTGTTGACATCGACAAAAAACGGTATTATAATGTAATTACGGGCTTGAATCACCGAGAGGAAAACGAAAGCCGTAATAAAGAACGTCACACACGGCGGAGTCATTACCGATATTACCGTCGAAAACCGAAAAATAGCATCCGTCGGCAAATCTTTGAAATCGGGAATAGATATGCAGGGGCTTAAGGCTTCCCCCGGTCTTATAGATATTCACAGCCACGGCGCTGTGGGTGTTGACGTTATGGACGGCAAGGCTTACACCGATTACGGTGCAATAGCAGGCTCGACAACCAATCTTTTCGACTGCGTTAAGTGCGCTATCAGCTTCGGTATTCCCGAGGAGGATGCCGTGAAAATGGCAACCGAAAACCCCGCAAAACTTATGAAGCTCAACAAGGGAGTCGTTGCCGAGGGCTATGACGCAGACCTGATTTTCGTCGATGATAATTTCGAGCTTCGTGGCGTTATGGTTCGGGAAGAAATGCAGTAAAATAGTATATATTGCAAACATTAATTGTCAAAATAAGGATTTTTTGCGAATGAGAGAAGAATTTGAAAGAAGCGCTTTGCTTCTTGGTGAGGATGCAATCGAAAAGCTGTCACGCACTACCGTTGCCGTATTTGGCATTGGCGGTGTAGGCGGTCACGCCACAGAGGCACTTGCCAGGTGCGGTGTCGGCAGGCTCGTGCTTGTTGATGCTGATACGGTTGCGGCATCCAACCTTAACAGACAGACAATAGCTCTGCAAAGCACAATCGGTATGAAAAAAACCGATGCCGCAAGAGCGAGAATACTTGATATAAATCCCGACTGTGAGGTCATCACCCACCCCATTCGTTACTCATCCGAAACACGTGACAGCTTCGATTTTTCAGAGTACGATTTCGTAATAGATGCCATAGACGACGTTGAGGCAAAGCTGGATATCATAAAGAGAGCGGACGACTCGGGCGTCGGAATAATCAGCGCTATGGGTGCGGGAAACAAGCTTGACCCGACAAAATTCCGAGTTGCCGATATATACAAAACGCAGGTTTGCCCGCTTGCAAGAGCTGTCAGAACACGGCTCAAAAAGCTCGGTGTAAAGAAGCTTACCGTTGTGTATTCGGAAGAAGAGCCGACGGTAAAAAGAGAGCCGGGCGTACCTGTCGGAAGCGTTTCATTCGTGCCGTCGGTTATGGGTCTTATAATCGCAGGTGAGGCAGTAAAGCGTATTTTGCGCAAAAGCGAGCAATGAAGCAACACCGTAAAGTTATCCGCCAAACAGCCTGCGACTCAAAAAACTTGTAGCAGGATGCTCCCACTACGCCTATATTCTCTGCGCTTGACAGATTAAAGAATATGTGATATATTGTTAGTGTTTTCCAAAATTCTCTTGGAGAGGACTTTTTTATGAAAATAAAACCGATTAAGAAAAGCTACGCAGAAGTCGTGGCAATGCCAAAAGAGCCGCACCGCCGCCCGATGAAGCAAAGCTGGTTTTTCAGAAAGCTTTTACATCTTGTTTCCCTGCCCGACCTTATCGCAACGAAATTTACCTACGACAAGATAGGAATGAAAAAGCTCGGACGCCGTGAGCCTGCGCTCATCCTTATGAATCATTCGAGCTTTGTAGACCTTGAAATCGTAGCGGGTATGTTTTCAAAAAGACCGTACAACATTGTGGCGACGACAGACTGCTTTGCAGGTATGAGCTGGCTTATCCGTGCGCTCGGCTGTATCCCGACTAAAAAATTCGTAAACGACGCAACTCTCGTGCGTGATATGATGCACGTGCTTCGCAAATACAAAAGCTCGGTTGTAATGTTCCCCGAGGCAAGCTACAGCTTTGACGGCACGGCAACGACTCTGCCCGCTACACTCGGCAGATGCATCAAAATGCTCGGTGTGCCCGTCGTTATGGTTACAACGCACGGAGCTTTCGGTCGTGACCCGCTTTACAACAATCTTCAAAGAAGAAAGGTTAAGGTTTCGGCAACGCAGGAATTTCTGCTTTCGGCAGAGGATACGGTAACAAAAAGCGTCGAGGAAATTGATGCAATTATAGCCGAGAAGTTCTCGTTTGACAATTTCCGCTGGCAGCAGGAAAATAAAATTAAGATAGACGAGCCTACACGTGCAGATTATCTCAACCGTGTGCTTTACAAATGCCCAAGCTGCAAGTCAGAGGGCAAGATGCTTGGCCGTGGCATAAACCTCACCTGCACGTCCTGCGGAAAGGTGCATACGCTCACCGAATACGGCGCACTTGAGGGTATCGGAGCGCCTGCGGATTTCACACATATTCCCGATTGGTACCGCTGGGAGCGAGAGGAGGTCCGCCGTGAAATAGAGAGCGGAAAATACCGCCTTGAGCTTCCCGTAAGGATATTTATGATGAGAGGGATTAAGAGCCTTTACGACGTCGGTGAAGGAACGCTCACGCACAGCTCCGAGGGCTTCCGCCTTGTCGGATGCGAGGGCGAGCTTAACTACGAGCAGAAGCCGCTTTCCTCATACGGTCTATACTCGGATTTCAACTGGTACGAGATAGCCGACACTATCTGCATCGGCAATAACGACACGCTTTACTACTGCTTCCCCACCGTCAGCGGAGACTACGTTGCCAAGGCTCGCCTTGCCGCAGAGGAGCTGTACAAAATTGCTTATGCGAGTCGCAATGCAGAGAACAATACTTAAAATGCAAACTTTATTTGTCATATAAGCCTATTTTTGAAATCTCCAAACATAAAATCCGATTTCAACTCGGTTTTTATTTTGACAGAGCTAAATAGCATTTTCGAGTCCAAGCGTCGCATCCGCACTTTACAAAGCGGGTGCGACGCTCTGTTTTTTTCTATTATTTTAAAATTGTCTTGAAAATCTTTTCAGCGTGTGCTAAAATAAAAGCATCATAATTCAGAGGTTAGCTATGGAATATCGCATAGAGCATGACTCAATGGGTGAAATTGAGGTAGAAAAGGATAAATATTGGGGAGCTGCAACAGAGCGCAGCCGCAGAAACTTCACTATCGGCGGCATTATGCCGAGCGAGGTCATTTATGCACTTGCGGCGCTGAAGCTCGCATCGGCAAGAGCAAACGCAAAGCTTCAGCCGAAAAAAATGACAGAAGAAAAGCTTGCGGCAATTGAGCTTGCGGCAAACGAGATACTTTCGGGTAAGCTTGATCACCACTTCCCGCTTCGCATTTATCAGACGGGCAGCGGCACACAAACCAATATGAACGTCAATGAGGTTATTGCAAACAGAGGCAAGGCTTTGACAGGCACACCGCTCCACCCCAACGACGACGTCAATATGTCGCAGTCGTCAAACGACATTTTCCCGAGCGCTATGCACGTTTCTGCGGTGCTTTCGCTAGGCAGGCTTATCTCGGAGCTTGTGGCTCTTGCCGATATTTTTTCAACGCTTGAAGCGCAAAACACAGATGCTGTAAAGACCGGAAGAACGCATTTGCAGGATGCAACGCCCATAACCTTTGCCGAGGAAATAAGCGGCTGGCGTGCATCGCTGCTCTACGATATAGATATGCTCGGCACAGCGGCAAAAAAGCTTCAAAAAACAGCGCTTGGCGGCACGGCTGTCGGCACGGGACTTAATGCACCGCAGGGCTTCGGCGCTATGGCGGCTTTGGAGCTTTCGGAAATACTCGGTATAGAATTTATAGACGAGGAAAATAAATTTCACGCTCTCACCTCAAAGGGCGAGCTTGTCTTTGCCCACGGCGCAATGAAAGCCGCAGCGGCAGACCTTATGAAGATTGCAAACGACGTAAGATTTCTCGCAGGAGGCCCAAGATGCGGTCTTGGTGAGATAAGAATACCCGAAAACGAGCCTGGCTCGTCTATTATGCCGGGCAAGGTAAACCCCACGCAATGCGAAGCTTTGACTATGGCTTGCGTGCGAGTTATGGGAAATGATACAACCATCGGAATTGCGGCATCGCAGGGCAATTTCGAGCTTAACGTGTATATGCCGGTAACCATACACGCATTTCTTGAATCGGCAGAGCTTCTTTCCGAGGCTGTAAAATCTTTCGGTGAGCGCTGTGCTTCGGGAATTGTTGCGAACAAGGAAAAAATGAGAGAATATGCCGAGCGCTCGCTTATGTCGGCAACCGCACTCAACCCGTATATAGGCTACGAAAACACCGCAAAAATAGTAAAGCTTGCTCATGCCGAGGGCATTTCACTGCGTGAGGCGGCAATAAAGCTCGAAATTCTTGACGGTGAAAAATTCGATAAAATCTACCGCATAGAGGATATGGTGTAATCCGTACAAAAAACGCATATCCGAAAACAACACAAAAAAAACGTAGGCTTTAATTAGAAAGCAGAGGTAAAAAGTGCTTACAAACTACCACACACATACAAACAGATGCCACCACGCAGAAGGCGAGGATGAGGAATACGTAAAATCAGCTATAAAGATGGGATACAGCATACTCGGATTTTCGGATCACGCACCGTTTTATTACCCGGACGGATACGTTTCCTACTACAAAATGCTCCCGAGTAAGGTCACCGAATACGCAAGGTCGATTTTCTCTTTGCGTGAAAAATACTCGGATAAAATCCGACTGCACCTCGGCTTTGAGGCGGAATATTACCCCGAGCTTTTCGCTGAAGGACTAAAGCTTTGGCAGAGCGTAGGCGCAGAGTATATTATACTCGGTCAGCACTTTATTGAATGCGAATATTCAAAAAACGAGCACTCATTCGGCCCCTCAACAAACGAAAAGCTTCGCCGCTACACCGACCGCTGTATTGAAGCTATCGAAACCGAAAAATTTTCATATATCGCTCATCCCGACGTCATCAATTACGTAGGCGATGACGAAAAATTTTACGAGCACGAGGTCAAAAGGCTCGTTGAATGCGCAAACCGACACGAAACACCGCTCGAAATAAATATGCTCGGTCTTTACGAGGGCAGACACTACCCGAACAGGAATTTCTGGCGCATTGCCGCAGGACTTAACCCGAAGGTAATCCTCGGTACAGATGCGCACTCACCGCTTGCGCTTGAAAATATGAACGTACGCAGGCAAGCAGAAAAGCTCGCAAAGGATTGCGGACTAAATCTTATAGACAAATTCGAGTTCAAGACTCTCTGATAAAACCGTATACAAAAACAGCTTTTCTTGAAGTTTTTGACAACTAAAGCTGACAAAAAGCAAAACGGAGGATGTTAATATGCGACTTTTACTTGCAGAAGACGAGCTGGAGCTCGCTAATGCTCTTGTTGCAATTCTCAAGCATTCAGGATATGAAGCGGATGCTGTACACGACGGCATATCTGCGCTCGAGAGGCTTGAATCTTGCGCATACGACGCTGTAATTCTCGACATTATGATGCCAAAGCTCAACGGTCTTGAGGTGCTTCGCACAATGAGAAACGGCGGCAATCGCACACCGGTTATAATACTTACCGCAAAATCCGAAACCGACGACAAGGTTGCCGGTCTTGACGCAGGCGCTGACGACTATCTTTCAAAGCCGTTTTCATCAAAGGAGCTACTCGCCAGAATACGTGCGATAACAAGGAGAGAGCCTGCCGAACACGCACAAAGCACCGAGCTGACGCTCGGCAACACCACGCTTGACACAGCGACCTACCGCATCAGCGGCCCTCTTGATTCGCTGATTCTTGCAAACAAGGAATTCCGCATTATCCAAGAGCTTATGAACAGCGGCGACAAGATACTTGCGCAAAAGGAGCTGCTTGAAAAGGTATGGGGAGATGACGTTGACACCGACCAGAACGTGCTTTGGGTATACATATCCTATATTCGCAAAAAGCTTGAAAAAATAGGCTCGAATACAGTTATAAAGGCACACAGAAATGCCGGTTACTCGTTAGTTGTAGAAGATGATAGCACAAATTAAGAAAAAGTACATCAGTGCCGTAATGCTGTCGGTTATTGCCGTGCTTGGAATCATAGTAACCTTTATAAACACGGTGAACTATTTTCACACAAACGAGCGTTCGGACATCCGACTTGACTTTATCGCAAGAGAGGACAAGCTTTTCCCCGAAACGCAAGAGCCGCCGAGCGGGGATAATGAAGACGGCGCCGAAAAGGACGAAACACACGGCGGAATCATAGACGAAGAAACACCGTTTGATACTCGTTATTTCACGGTAACGTTCAGAAATGACGGTGCGATTATCGGCACGGACATTCAGCGTGTAAAAAGAGTAACGAATGAAGAAGCCATAATCTATGCCGCAACCGTTTTTCAGGACGGAAGCCGAGAGGGCTATTACAAGGATTACAAATACCGTGCAATTTACCACGAGGAAAAGGTAATATACGTTTTTCTCGATGCCTCACGTGAGCTTGGTGCATTCCGAGCCTTTCTTACCTCAAGTATCATTATAAGCGCAATCGGGGCAGTAGTGATATTCGCCTTTCTCATTATACTTGCGAATTTTATATTCAAGCCTATTATTGAGAGCTACGAAAAGCAAAAGCGCTTTATAACAGATGCAGGTCACGAGCTGAAAACACCGCTTGCGATAATCGAGGCAAATGCCGAGGTGATTGAAATGGAAAGCGGTGAGAGTCAGTGGACCGAAAGCATAAAAAAGCAGGCGGGCCGACTCACAAAGCTCACCGAAAATCTTGTAAACCTCTCTCGTATGGAGGAATCGCTCGGCAGCTCCACGCATAGCGTATTCTTGCTTTCGGACACGGTATCCGAAATAGCAGAAAGCTGGCGAACGGTGGCAGAAACCAGAGGAAAATCGCTCATATACTATGCCGAGCCGGATATTTTGATAAAAGGCTCAAAAAACGATATATCACAGCTCATATCCATACTTCTTGACAACGCTATGAAATATTCGTCGGACGGCACGGACATTGTTCTCAATCTCGAAAAGTCTGCCGCAGGCGCTATACTTACACTCTCGAACAGCGTTGAACAAATAGAGGTAGGAAGCCACAATATTCTCTTTAACCGTTTTTACCGCAGAGACAGCTCGAGAAATTCGGGCAAGGGCGGATTTGGTATAGGTCTTTCTATGGCAAAATCTATCGTTCAGAATCACAAGGGCAAAATCAACGCTCAAAGCGAGGACGGAAAAAGCATTACGTTCTCAATACTGTTACCTATCACGTCGTAAGCTAATCGAAACAAGCAAAAAGCTTTTTGGAAAGGAAATATATTATGTGGAAAATTAAAAATCTGTTTGAAAATCCCGCAATCGAGGCGAAGGTCGATATAAAGGAGTGCTGTGCTACGGTTACTCTTAAGGACTCGTCCTACTCTCTTGCACGAATAGCGACAACACTCGGTGCTGTCCGTGAAAAATACTACTCGAAAATAGACGTTAAAATTGAAAAATCCAACCCCGATACCGAAATCAAAATCTATGAAATTTACTACAAGGGGACATCCGAGCTTCTTCGTCAGTACGTTGAAGAAGAAAGGCTCTCGCTTACACCCGAGGGAGCAGACAGACTTGATATAGTAGTGCTTGTTCGTGGTTTTTCGGGTGATACTGTAAAGATTTACAACCCCACATACACCGAAATCAAGCCCTACGAGCCGAGAATGGTTAAGGTTGCAGCACTTGAAACAACCCCAAGTCTCCCCAAAGGACAGAAGCGTACGTTAAAGGATAACCTTGATGCCGCTCTTGCAAAAATCGACGAGGTTTGCACCAAGGAGCATCCCGACCTTGTGCTTCTTACCGAGATTTTCTACACGCTCGGTGTTGAGCTTGAAAAACCCGGCATTGACTATCTGCGCCTTGACAGCCCCGAGATTAAGAGCCTTTGCGATATGGCTAAAAAGCACCGCACCTATCTTTCATTCTCTATTCACGAAACAGACGATAACGGCTACTATTACAACGGCTCGCCGCTTATCGACAGAGAGGGTAATATCGTCGCAAGCTACCGTAAGACACACCCCACAATGAAGGAGCTTGCCGCAGGTATTATTCCGGGTGACAAGATTGTTACTTATGATGCCGACTTCGGAAGAATAGGCTTTGCAATCTGCTGGGATCTTTTCTTCCCCGATTTCGTAAGCCTTGCCGCACGTGACGGTGTTGAAATAATACTCAACCCCACCCTTGGCTACCACTTCAACCAGAACAGTATGCGTGCAAAGGATACAAGCGCATATATAATCAGCGCAAATCCCGGCGGCGCCAACTGTGTTATCATGTCTCCTTTTACAAGCAATCAGCTTCTTGATGACGGCAAGGAAAAGGGCTATGCGATAGCCGAAATCGACCTTAACTACCGTTATCTTGCGCCCCGTCTGTCCGCACCCTCTGCCGCAGAGAGATGCAACGTTTGCAAGTACGAGGCAAACTATAAAATACTTGAAGAATACAGATAAATAATATTAAAACGGGCTTTCTCATTTTAATTTGAGAAAGCCCGTTTTTGTTTAAAAGAAAATATTTGTTTACATTTATTTAAAAATCCGAATCAAATATAAGTCGGAAGTAATTTTACAAAAGCTCTCTGAACCGTCTTATGCAATCCGAGAAATCCTCGATTGCGCCAAGCACCACGTCGGGGTCGCTCATATCTATACCTGCTACAAGCAGACTGTCAAGCGGTGAGCGTGAATCTCCGCATTTAAGGAATTCTATATATTTTCCGACGTAGGCATCACCCTCACTTTCTATACGCTTAACAATAGCCGAGGCTGCCGAAATGCAGGTAGCGTATTTGTAAACGTAGAAGCTAGAATAGAAATGAGGAATACGCATCCACTCGTAGGCAATCTCCTTGTCCTTTGCAACCTTGCCGCCGAAATATTTGCGGATAAGCTTATAGTAATGAGAGCAAAGAACGTCAGCGGTCAGCGGCTCGCCACGCTCGTTTTTAGCATGCATATCACGCTCAAATTCGGCAAACATTGTCTGTCTGTAAAGCGTACTCTTATAGGTTTCCATAAGCTCGTTAAGGATAAACAGCTTTTCCTCACGTGAGCTGCTTTCACGGAGCTTTTTGTGCGCCAGAAGAAGCTCGTTTACCGTAGAGGCAACCTCTGCAACAAAAATAGTATAAGAGGAATTCTGCGGCTCGTTATACTTGTTCGAGAACCAGGAATGCATCGAATGCCCCGCCTCGTGCGCAAGCGTGGATATATCGTTATACGTGCCGTTGTAATTAAGCAGGATATACGGCTCTGTGCCGGGAGCGCTCGAGCTGAAAGCTCCGCCACGCTTTCCGCGTGAGGGATAAACGTCTACCCAACCGCGCTCGGTAAGACCAAGACGCAGTGCTTCCGAATATTCTTTTCCGTAGACGCCTGCGCTCTTCAGCACCTCGTCTACCGCCTCCTCATAGGAATACTCACGTGAAAACTCACCGATAAGCGGTGCGTAAAGGTCATACATATGAAGCTTCTCTACCCCAAGCACCTCACGCTTCAGCTCATAGTAGTCGTAAATTACAGGCAGACCCTTGTGTACGGTATTTATAAGATTATTGTATATTTTCGGAGTTACCTCGTCAGAAAACGTGGACGCTGTTATCGAATTTTTAAAGCCTCTTACCTTCGCAAGCGTGCATTCCTCCTTCACGTGCGAGGAATACATCGTAGCAAAGGTGTTGCCGAATGACTCATAGGTCTTGTAAAGAGCCTTGAAGGTGCGCCGTCTCATATCACGGTCTGCCGACATAAGAAGAGGCACGTAGTTGGTATCGGTAAGCTCGATTTTTTCGCCACGCTCGTTTCTTATCTTACCGAAGCGCAAATCCGAGTTTGCGAATATTGAGCGTATCTCACCCGGGGCGCCGTCTCTGTCCTCCATTGCGGACATAATGCGCTCACCCTCGTCAGAAAGCGTGTGGGGCTTCATTCTGACAATTTTTTCTATAACTCTTGAGAAGGTTTTGAGTCTGTCATTCTCGAAAAGCCACTTCTCTAACAGCTCCGAATCAAGCTTTATAAGTCTTGGGCTGACAAACCAGGAGGCTGTGGATGCGCTGACCGAAAGATTTCTCACCCTTGCGCTCTTTGCCTGATTTTCGTTATTCTGCATATCAACCGAAAAGCCGAGACTTGCATACTGCCAGAGCCTTCTGATTCGGTTTCCTATTGCCTCAAGCGCTGCGAGCGTTTCGTAAAGTGCCGAAGCGCTCTCACACATTGTTTTTTCATAAGCGCCGAATTTTGAAATAAGCGCCTCGGTTTCTTTCAGCTCACGCTCAAAAGCCTCCTCTGTGGGATAAATGGCTGTAAGATCCCATTTATATTTTGAATCTATATCCTTTCTTTCCTGCGGACCGTTCATCATTTTTTCTCCTATCTGCCGTTATATCACGGCACAAAATCTTTTATATATCTATTGTACCCTAAAACAAAAGTAAAGTCAATTCATCAGACGTATTTTCATTTTTTTGATATAAATTTGTGCAAAACTATTGACAAATATAAATTTCGGTGCTATAATCGGTTACAAATTTGAATATCACAAAAACGACTATGATGAAGACGGTCGGAACGTAAGCTTGCAGAGAGTTGCCGTACGGTGCGAGGCAACAGCTGATTTTTCCAACAGACCCATCACTTCTGAGTCGAAGGACCGAAAGGCTGAACCGAGTAGACTCCTTCCGTATTGCTGCGTAAAGGCAAAGGGCTTGTTTGAGTCCGGTAAGTGACGGATTTTTCCGTAATTTGAGTGGTACCGCGGGTTTAATACTCGTCTCAAGGTTTTTCCTTTGAGGCGGGTTTTTGTTTTATTCAAAAGTAATCAAGGATAAAAGGGGAAAAGTAATGGATTACAGCTTGATGGAGGTCGCAGGCAGAATCAAGGACCTGCGCGAAGCAACGGGTTATACTCAAGAGGAGCTTGCAAAGCTCACAGGTGTATCGCTTGAGGACTACAAGCTTTTGGAGAAGGGCGAATCGGACTTCAGCTTCACGTTCATCTACAAGTGCGCAAAGGCGTGCGGTGTCGAGGTTGTTGATATCCTTGAGGGCAGAAGCTCCACGCTGACGTCATTCGCTATCACAAGACGTGGCGAGGGACTCAAAATCGTTAAAAAGCACGGTGTCGTTTATAATAACCTTGCTCCGAAATTCAAGGAAAAGCTTGCAGAGCCGTTCCTTGTAAAATTCCCATATCTTCCCGAGGAGCAGAATGCGCCGATAAAGCTCAGCTCACACAACGGTCAGGAGTTTGACGTAATCGTCAAGGGCTCGCTTAAGGTACAGGTAGGAAACCACATCGAGGTGCTTAATGAGGGTGACTCGATTTTCTATAACAGTATCATTCCCCACGGTATGATTGCCGTAAGCGAGGGCGGCTGTGAATTCCATGCGGTAGTTCTCAATCCGCAGGACGGTGCGGTTACCGAGGAATATCCCGAAACCCCCTTTATACCTGCGAAGCCCCAGGAAAAGGAAGAAGACGTATCCACCGTTGCCGACGGCTTCATCGAGTCATTCTACGACGATAACGGTGTATTCAGCGGCATCAAATTCAAAAATGACGATAAATTCAATTTCGCTTTCGACTGTGTTGACGCAATAGCCGAGAAGACCCCCGACAAGCTTGCTATGATGTGGGTTGCAAACGACAAGAGCGAGCGCAGATTCACCTTTGGTGATATGAAGAAATACTCCGCAAGAACCGCTAACTACTTCGAGTCGCTCGGCATCAAAAAGGGCGATACCGTTATGCTCGTTCTGAAAAGACATTATCAGTTCTGGTTCTGTATGCTTGCGCTTCACAAGATAGGCGCTGTCGCAATTCCTGCGACAAATCAGCTGGTTGAGCACGACTTCTCTTACAGATACAAGGCTGCAGGAGTTAAGGCTATTGTATGTACTGCCGACGGCAGCGTTTGTGACGAGGCAGAAAAGGCTGCAAAGGATTTCCCGGAAATGCTTAAGGTGCTTGTCGGTGGCAAAAAGGACGGCTGGTTTGATTTCAACGTTGAAATGGAACGCTTCAGCTCCAAATATCCTCGCACCGAGGATACGCCTTGCGGTAACGACCCTATGCTTATGCTCTTTACCTCGGGTACTACGGGATATCCGCGTATCGCAACGCACTCCTACAAGTACGCACTCGGTCACTATCCCACAGCGAAGCATTGGCACAACGTCAACCCGAACGGTCTTCATTTCACAATTTCTGATACGGGTTGGGGTAAAGCGCTCTGGGGCAAGCTTTACGGCCAGTGGCTCTGCGAGGCGGCTACGTTTACCTACGACTTTGACAGATTCCATTCGGAAGATATTCTTCCTATGTTCGCAAAATATCACATCACAACCTTCTGCGCTCCGCCCACAATGTACCGTTTCTTCATAAAAGAGGATTTATCAAAGTACGACCTTTCCTCTATCGAATATGCGACAACAGCAGGCGAGGCGCTTAACCCCGAGGTGTTCAATCAGTTCAAAAAAGCCACGGGTCTTACCATAATGGAGGGCTTCGGACAGACCGAAACAACGCTGTCCATAGCAAACTTTGCAGGCACTACCCCGAAAATCGGCTCTATGGGTAAGCCAAGCCCGCTTTACGACGTCGTTGTGCTTGACCCCGACGGCAACGAATGCAAAACGGGTGATGCGGGCGAAATCTGCATCCGCACAAAGAACGGCACACCCTGCGGTCTGTTTATCGGCTACTATCTTGACGACGAAAAGACAAAGGACGTATGGTACGACGGCTACTACCACACGGGCGACCAGGCAACAATGGACGAGGACGGATATTTATGGTACGTCGGACGTATAGATGACGTTATCAAGTCATCAGGATACCGCATAGGCCCGTTCGAGATTGAAAGCGTAATTATGGAGCTTCCCTACGTTCTTGAATGCGCTATCACACCCGTTCCCGACGAGGTGAGAGGACAGATAGTTAAGGCGACAGTCGTTCTTGTGAGGGGAACTGCGGCTACCGATGAGCTTAAACGTGAAATTCAGGAGTACGTAAAAACGCACACCGCACCCTATAAATATCCGAGAATTGTAGAATTTGTAACCGAGCTTCCCAAGACCATAAGCGGTAAGGTAAGACGTGTCGAAATTCGCAAAAACGATATGGAAAAGCTATCTAAATAAAACAAAAGTTTACAAAAAATTCCGAAACGGCAGTTGTCGTTCCGGAATTTTTATTTCAGTCGCAACGTTTTTCGAAAGCATAATTCGGTTTCTTGTAATAAGCCTTGCCAAAATCGGAGCATCAAATCCACGGCTTTTCTTATACGTCTATGCACTTGACAAGACCTGCCTGATGCGTGTATAATATTACTTGAAAAAACATAAAAGTGACTATTGGAGATTTAAAAAATTGCGGATAATTCTTGCGTCAAAATCACCGAGAAGACGTGAGCTTCTCGGTAAGCTTTTCGATAAATTTGAAATAATCGTTGAAGAATGCGACGAGAGCCTGCCCCACGGCACACCTGCCGTGGTGGGTGTTGAGCTTCTGGCAATCAAAAAGGGTGAGCCTGTTGCGAAAAAGCACCCTGATGCGCTTGTCATTTCCTCGGATACGCTCGTAGAGCTTTCGGGTATTGCGCTCGGCAAGCCAAAGGACAGAGATGATGCATACCGTATGCTGAAATCGCTTTCTGCAAAATCACACAACGTGCATACCGGAATTGCCGTGCATTATATGGGAAAATGCCGCTCTGGTGTCGCATCGACAAGCGTTAAATTCCGTGAGCTTTCGGACGGGGAAATTTACGAATACATCGACAGCGGTGAGCCTATGGACAAGGCGGGCGCTTACGGTATTCAAGGCGGTGCGGGTGCTTTTGTCGAGGAGATTTCAGGCGATTTTGACACGGTTGTCGGTCTTTCCGTAAGACTTACAAAGAAGCTCACAGATGAGGTTACAAAATGACGAAAAAGCAAAAGCGCGAAAGAATGGACGAGATAGTTTCGAAACTCAAAAAAAGATATCCCGAGGCAAAATGCGCACTTGAGTTTGGGGGCGACGGCTGGCGTCTGCTTGTTATGGGCAGACTTTCGGCACAATGCACCGACAAGCGTGTGAATATCGTATGCCGTGAGCTTTTTGAAAAATATCCGACAGCCAAGGATTTAGCTGCGGCAGAGCTTTCGGACGTTGAGCGAATAATTCGCCCCTGCGGTCTTTATCACTCCAAGGCGGAAAATATAATAGCCGCATCAAAAAGACTTGTCGGTGAGTATGGCGGTGTTTTGCCAAGCACAATGGAGCAGCTTTTGAGCTTTGAGGGCGTAGGTAGAAAAATCGCAAATCTTTTGCTCGGTGACGTATACGGTTTACCCGCTATCGTTTGCGATACGCACTGTATCAGAATTTGCGGAAGACTCGGTATGTATCCGGAAAATTTGAAGGATGCGGCAAAGACCGAAAAAATACTCGCTGATATCATTCCCCCCGAGGAAAGCTCCGACTTTTGCCACAGAATAGTCGAGTTTGGCAGAGAGGTATGCACGGCAAGAAATCCCGAGTGCGAAATCTGCGAGCTTCGTGATATATGCGAGCATAACATAAAAAATAAAAGGCTGTAAAGGGTGATAAAGTGGAAAAAATCAAGCTGAAATACCCCGTTGTTGTCGAGGGGCGGTATGACAAATCGACGCTTTCTTCGATATTCGATGCCGTAATAATAACGACGGGCGGCTTTGCCGTATTTAACTCTGACGAGAAAAAAAGCCTTATAAAAAAGCTCGGCAAAGGCGGTATAATTCTTCTCACCGACTCGGACGGCGGCGGCAGACAGATACGCTCCTATCTTCACGGCATTCTTGGCGCAGGTTGCGTTCACGATGCCTATATTCCGAAAATAGAGGGCAAGGAAAAACGCAAAAAGACACGCTCGAGGGCAGGACTTCTCGGAGTTGAGGGTGTGGGAAAAGAGGCACTCGTAAAGGCGCTCTCCCCCTACGTTGATAACGGCACAGCGTCGGTGAAAAACGAAAAAACGATAACGAAAACCGACCTGTATCTTGACGGTCTTTCGGGCGGTGATAACTCAAGCGAGCGTCGTGCGAAGCTTCTTTTACGGCTTGATTTGCCGGATGATATGAGCGCAAGCTCTATGCTCGAGGCTTTGAATATGCTTATAGACTATGATGAATATAAAGCTATTATCAAAGAAATTTTTTAAGCTTTCGCCCCGTTTGGTTTTCTAAAAGAGAAAAGACTTATCTATAAAAACTGCAAAAGCTATTTTGTATCAGCATAACATTATCTGTTAAAACTAAAAAACTATTTTGTATCAGCATAACAAAAAGGAGGGAAAAATCCCCAATACACCGAGTTTTGCCGCCTTTTGTTTACTTTTTATATCTTATCTCAAAAGAATTGCTTCAACAGCTGCGAGAGCCTCGTCTATTCTTTCGAGGTTCTTTCCGCCGCTCATTGCGTTGTCGGGTCTGCCGCCGCCGCGTCCGTCGCAGATTACCGAAATCTCTTTGAGAATATTTCCTGCGTGCGCACCGCTCTTAACAGCCTCGCTGCCCGCTGCGGCAACAAAGTTAAGCTTCCCTGCGGATACTGCTGCGAAAACGCAAACTATATCGGGGTATTTTGCCTTTGCGGTATCAGCAAGTGTACGGCAAGCGTCGGGTGTCATATCGACCTTTGCTGTGAGAAGCTTGTAGCTTCCAACACTCTTTACGCTAGAAAGAAGCGACTCGGTCTTTATCTCGGAGAGCTTGGAGTTTGCCGAATCAAGCTCACGGCGCACCTCTTTTATCTCTGCCTGAATAGCGCCTGCACGCTTCACAAGCTGTGAAACGTTGGGAGATTTAAGCTCACGGGCTACCTCGTGTATAAGCTCGTCACGCTCTGCAAGCAGAGTGAGCACACCGAAGCCTGTGGTTGCCTCTATACGGCGCACACCTGCCGCAACAGAGGACTCGGAAATTATCTTAAACAAGCCGATAGCGCCAGTGTTATCAACGTGCGTACCGCCGCAAAGCTCGGTAGAGGAGCTTCCTATCTTAACTACTCTTACAACGTCACCGTATTTCTCACCGAACAGAGCCATAGCGCCCATACTGCGAGCCGAATTTATATCTGTGACAACAGTCTGCGCACTCTCGGCAAGCATAATATTCTTGTTGACAATACTCTCAACCTTTGCAATTTCCTCTGCGGTCATAGCGGCAAGGTGTGTAAAGTCAAAGCGAAGTCTGTTCTCGTCAACGTACGAGCCTGCCTGCTCAACGTGAGTACCAAGCACCGAGCGAAGCGCACTCTGAAGCAGGTGGCAGGCGGAATGGTTTCTTCTTATTGCGGCACGGCGAGTGTTATCTATTTCAAGCGTGAGCTTGTCACCGAGCTTAACCATACCCGACTCAACGGTTGCCTCGTGGATATAGATGCCGTTTATCTTTTTGGTATCTGTAACGGTAAGCTTCACACCGTCAGCCGAAATCACACCGATATCGCCAACCTGACCGCCGCCCTCTCCGTAAAATACGGTCTTATCAAATAAAATGGAGCATTCGCCCTCAGAAACAGCGTCCACACGCTCACCGTCAGCTATTATAGCAAGTACGGTAGCCTCTGTCTTATTCTCTGTATAGCCGACAAACTCTGTTTCGGAAAGTCCCGAAACGAGTCCCGAGCCGTCAGATGCCCAGCCCGAAATATTAGCGCGTGCGGCTCTTGCACGGTTTTTCTGCTCCTGCATAAGCGCTGCAAAAGCTTCCTCATCCACAGCAATTCCTGCCTCTGCCGCAATTTCCTTTGTAAGGTCAAGCGGGAAGCCAAACGTATCGTAAAGCTTGAATGCATCTGCGCCCGAAATGGCAGCCGAGCCGTCAGCCTTAACCTTATCTATAACAGAGGAAAGAATACCGAGTCCCGCATCTATTGTAGCATTGAAGCGCTCCTCCTCAAGAGCCACAACCTTAAGTATATAGTCATACTTTTCGGCAAGCTCGGGATATGCACCCTCGTTCTGCGATATAACGATTTTGCAAAGCTCGACAAGGAAGGTACGGTTTATACCGAGCAGCTTTCCGTGACGGCAGGCACGGCGAAGAATACGGCGAAGCACGTATCCGCGGCCCTCATTTGAGGGAATTACACCGTCGGATATCATAAAGGTCGCACTTCTGATATGGTCTGTAACGACACGGATAGAGATGTCGTTGTTTTTATCCTTGCCATAGCTCTTGCCGGCTATTTCACAAACGGTATCGAGTATCTTTCTTACGGTATCAACCTCAAAAAGGTTGTCCACGCCCTGCATAACGCAAGCGAGTCTTTCAAGGCCCATACCCGTGTCTATATTCTTCTGTGCAAGCTCGGTGTAGTTACCCGCACCGTCATTGTTGAACTGCGAGAATACGTTGTTCCAGATTTCCATAAATCTGTCACAGTCACAGCCGGGCTTACAGTCAGGCGAGCCGCAGCCGTACTTTTCACCGCGGTCAAAGTATATCTCGGAGCAAGGACCGCAAGGGCCTGAACCGTGCTCCCAGAAGTTGTCCGCCTTACCGAGTCTTACGATGTGAGACTCTTCAACACCTATTTTATCACGCCAGATAGCGTATGCTTCCTCGTCATTTTCGTATATGGAGGGCCACAGCAAATCCTTGGGAATTTCAAGAACCCCGTTGAGGAATTCCCAGGCAAACGGAATAGCCTCCTCCTTGAAATAATCTCCAAAGGAGAAGTTGCCGAGCATCTCAAAATACGTACCGTGTCTTGCAGTATGTCCAACTCTGTCAAGGTCGGGTGTTCTTATGCATTTCTGGCAGGTACAAACTCTCGTACGCGGCGGAATTTCCTCGCCGGTGAAATATTTTTTCATCGGTGCCATTCCCGAATTTATAAGAAGCAACGATTTATCATTGTTCGGAACAAGCGAAAAGCTCGGAAGTCTCAAATGTCCTTTGCTCTCAAAGAACGAGAGGAATTTTTCGCGAAGCTCGTTAAGCGATGTCCATTTCATAGTGTTTTCTCCCTTTTTGAAAAGTCCTTTTTTATCAATTAAGTATTTTAACACATTTTTTTAAAAAAAGCAATGCTTATTACAAAGATATATGCATAAAAAAATTAAAAATTCAAAATAGCGGACATAAGACGTCATAACACTTGACAAAAGAAAAGCTTTCGTTTATAATAGGCGTGTGAAAAAAGATAGGACAAGGAGTCAGAAAATGATAGAGTACAAGCTTTTATCCGAAAACGACAAAGAGGTATACGACGCTGTTATGGCAGAAACAGCTCGTCAGAGAAACAAAATCGAGCTTATAGCTTCGGAAAACTTCGTTTCAAAGACGGTTATGGAGGCTAACAGCACCACCCTTACAAATAAATACGCAGAGGGTTATCCCGGCAAAAGATATTACGGCGGCTGTGAGCACGTTGACGTAGTTGAAACAATCGCAATCGAGCGTGCAAAGAAGCTCTTCGGCGCAGGCTTTGCCAACGTTCAGCCTCACTCGGGCGCACAGGCAAATATGGCTGTATTCTATGCGCTTCTCACCCCCGGTGACACAGTGCTTTCAATGAACCTTGCGCACGGTGGACACCTCAGCCACGGCTCACCCGTAAATATGTCGGGTAAGTACTGGAACATCGTTCCCTACGGTGTCAGCGAAAAGGACGGCACTATCGACTACGAGGAGGTAAGACGTCTCGCCCTTGAATGCCGCCCCAAGCTTATCCTTGCAGGCGCTTCGGCATATCCGAGAATCATCGACTTCAAGAAGTTCTCCGAGATAGCTAAAGAGGTTGGCGCATATCTTATGGTCGATATGGCGCACATTGCAGGTCTTGTTGCCGCAGGCGTTCATCCCTCGCCCGTACCCTATGCCGACGTTACGACAACTACAACACATAAAACTTTGAGAGGTCCCAGAGGCGGTCTTATCCTCACAAACGACGAGGAGATTGCAAAGCTTATAAACAAGGCTATCTTCCCCGGCACACAGGGCGGCCCTCTTATGCACACAATCACAGCAAAGGCTGTATGCTTCGGCGAGGCGCTCAAGTCCGAATTCACCGACTATGCAAAGCAGATTATCAAGAATGCGGCAGTACTTGCAAAGGGCCTTGTTGACGAGGGCTTCAAGCTTGTTTCGGGCGGTACTGATAACCACCTTATGCTCGTTGACCTCACAGGTATGAAGGTTGATACGGGTAAGGAAGCCGAGCATCTGCTTGACGAGATAGGCATCACCTGCAACAAGAATGCCATTCCCTTTGACACACAGAAGCCCTTTGTTACAAGCGGTCTGCGCCTTGGCACAGCAGCCGTTACAACACGTGGCTTCAAGGAAGAGGATCTTGCAGAGGTAGCGAAAATCATCGCTATGACGCTCAAAGATTTCGATGCAAACCGTGACGAGGCTATAAAGAGAGTTGCGGCTCTTTGCAAGAAATATCCGCTTTACGAAAACTAAAGTTTACAAAACACAACAAAAAGCTGACACAAGCAATGATTTCTTGTGTCAGCTTTTTTAGCTTTATGTCCGACTACGCAAGCATATAATATCCAAACCCTGCCCCCTTCGGGTCTAAAAAGAGTGGCAGCTTTGGTGGGTAATAGGTAAACGCTACGAAGAATACGAACATCACAACAAGTGCAAAGAGCGATATAAGCTTTGCCGTATGCGAGCTATCATCATCCGCACGAAGCGACAGCCACAGCGGTACAAGATATGAAAGAAATGTTGCTATACAGTAAATCGTGACGTTTATAAATTCGTTTGGCTCGCCAAATGCGCCCTGTATCGTATAAAATTCCATAACGACAAAGCTCATTGCAATCAAAACACCGATAAGCTTCCCCGTGACGAACTTTTTCGTGAATCTGCCGTAAAGGTAATATTCTATCGGCATAAGAATAATGATATACGGCACAAACGACAGCTTCAGATGCTCAAACACACTCTCGTTTACAGGAAGAAACGGAGCAAGAAGCTTCGGCTCGCCAAGAAGCTCAAAAGCAAAGTGAAAAAGCACACCAAGTCCCACGCAAGCAATAAAGAAAATTCCGCTCATTATAATAGCGCGCCGCTCTCTGTGAGGGCGACTGTGAAAATCATTTACAATATCCATAACACTCTCCGTTTTTTCGTATTATATGGAGCGTGGGGAAAATTTATTCCGTCGAATTTTTAACAAAACCGCATACAAAAACCTCGCTCTTTTAAAAGCGAGGTTTTTATTCTTCTACATCATTGAAATAATCTCTGTCAAAGAACTCTCCGAGCGTAATTCCCGCACCCTCGCAGAACCTTTTTACCGTTATTACCTTTGAACATTTAGTTCTCCCTTTTATAAGGTCATATATCGCAGACGGTGACATACCGCCCCTCAAGGATGCATCACAGACATTCAGATTTTTATCCTTGCAAATTTCATATATTCTTGTTACAATCGCATCGTTTAATTTCATAATTGCGTTCCTCGAAATATCGTTTTCACGGAATTCCACAATTATTATATGTTCATTTATATTTTTTATCTCGTGGAGTTCCACGATATTGACAAAAACGTGCAGTTTATTTATAATATGAATATCGGAGTTCCACGATTGGAGATATTATGAAGATAGCATTTTTAGGGCATAGCTTTTTGCCAAATCAAGACGCTGTTTTTGCCGATGTTCAGAAAGCAATACTTGAAAATACGAGCAAGACCGAATTTGTAACATTTTACTGCGGAGGCTACGGTGACTTTGATAACATTTGCGCATCAGTTTGCCGTATGCTGAAGAAGCTTTTGCCAAATACCGAGCTCGTTTTCGTTACTCCATATATAACCGAGTCCTACCAAGAAAGACTTAATTCTTTTTTAAAAGAGAAGCTTTTTGATTGTATTACTTATCCTCCTCTTGAAACTGTACCTCCGAAATTTGCAATCATCAAACGAAACGAATGGATGATAAACGAAGCGGATTTCATAATCGCCTATGTTAAACACAGTTTTGGCGGTGCTTATAAATCAATGCATTATGCACAAAGAAAAAAGAAGCGTATCATCAATTTAGCAGAGCTAACATCATAAAAATTGAGCGAGGACGTAAAACCGCCCTCGCTCAAGCTTTGCTTTTCGGTATACCGATTATTTATTTTCGTCAAGAAATTTCTTTATTGCAAAAAGAGATTCATCACTGATATTATGCTCCATTTTACAAGCATCGGCAGCGGCAATTTCCTCATCCACACCGAGCGATACAAGCAGCTTTGTTATAGCGTTATGGCGCTCATATATCTTCATAGCTACGTCAAGCCCTGCCTCCGTCAAGGAAAGATAACCGTCAGCGTCAACCGTGACGTATCCGCCGCTTTTCAGAAGTCCGATAGCACGGCTTACGCTCGGCTTTGAAAAGCCCATATATTCAACTACGTCTATCGAGCGTACGTTTGACCTTTCCCGTGTTAAGACGAGAATTGTCTCAAGATACATCTCGCCGGATTCCTGTAAATGCATTTAGCTTACCTCGTTTTTGTATTTTAATCAGTATATCACAAAACAGATAAAAAATCAATAATCAAATGTAAATTTGCGCATAAATGTAAATTTAAGTTTTAAAAATGTTGGTTTTTTAATCATTTAGCTCTGTACGAATCAACCTTGTCGGCAAGATTTTTGGTAACCTTGTTCATAAACACAAGTGCATCATAGGTCAGGGATTTGTCAAAGCCGTCAAGGAAGCAGTCAGCCTCAAGAGTGAAATCTCCCTTGTAATTTATCTCGCCAAGCGCACGGCACACCTCTTCCCACCTTATTTTATTTACAACACCCGGCAGAGTGTGCAAATCGCTCACATAATCGACGTCGTGAACGTGGAGCGCACCGAGTCTGTCACCGCCTATTATGCGTATCACGTCTTCAGGCTCTCTGCCCACAAGCGCTGCGTGACCGATGTCAAGGCAAATAGTGAAAGCGTCAGCATCGTCAAGTGTATCGTATGCCGCAATAAGCTCATAGGGGTTTGCATAAACCGAATCGATTATTTGCCCGGTAATTCTGTTTTTTTGCCACATATTTTCAAGCGCTATTTTAACACCGTATTCCTTTGCATAGGGAGCCAAGCTTTTGTAAAGCTTTATATTTTCATCAAAGACTTCCCGCTCGTGTCCATAATAGTACGGATGTAAAGGATGAACTACTATCGTAGGTATCCCGAGCGCACGGCAGAAGCTCATACACCTCGGCAAAAGCTCTTTTATCATACCTACGTACGTGTCGTCATGATTTCCATAAAACGGAGCGTGCGCCTGATTGAACACCGCTTTGCGAGCAGTTGCCGCAGACAAAAGCTCCTTTGCAAAATCAAGATACCCCTCATCGGTTACAAAGCGTATTTCATCAGGTGTATTAAGTATAGAAATATCAATTGCAGGAAATCCCGCATCTGCTATCATCTCAACAGCACGTAAAAGTCCGAATCTTTTCATAGTTGTCAAGGTATGAGTTGAATAAAGCATTTTTCTTCGCTCCTTTTCGGATTAAAAATCTGTGCTTTGGTCACGTATTCATTATACACCCCGAGCCACTCTTTGTCAATATTCGATTGACAACAAAAAAGCCGTTTGATATAATGTAATAAAGCAAAAGAAAGGCGCAAAATTTATGAAATACGATTTTACTTTCTATAACCCGACTCGTATACATTTCGGCAAGGAGGCAATGCGAAAGCTTTGTGACGAGCTTTCAAATTTCGGTGAAAACCTGCTACTTGTATATGGCAAGGGCTCTATTAAAAAAATGGGTCTTTACGATGAGGTAATGGCGGCGCTCCGCAAGTGCGGAAAGCGTGTCACAGAGCTTTCGGGCATAAAATCAAACCCCACCTACCGTCAGCTGCTCGAGGGGGCAAGGCTTGTGCGTGAAAACAACATCGACCTCATACTTGCCGTCGGCGGCGGCTCGGTTATCGACTGTGCAAAGGGCATTTCCGCATCAGCATACTGCGAGGGCGATCCGTGGCAGAAATATTGGGTGGATTTCAAGCCGCTCGACAATAAAACCGTGCCTGTCGGCGCAATACTGACAATGACAGGAACGGCATCCGAGATGAACGGAGGCTCTGTCATTACAAACGAGGACGTGATGATTAAAGAGGGCAGAATTTTCCCGCCCGAGGTAAACCCGAAATTTGCCATTCTCAACCCCGAATTTACCTACACCGTGCCGAAAATTCAGATGGTGAGCGGAATATTTGATATTTTCTCGCACCTGGCCGAGCAATATTTCTCGGGGGATGACGACAACACGACGGATTACGTTATAGAGGCGGTTATGACCTCGCTTATAAAGAGCGCACGCATAGCGCTCAAAAACCCGACAGACTACGAAGCACGCAGCAACATTATGTGGTGCGCAACGCTCGGACTTAACAAGATTACCGGAGTATCTAAAACGCAGGACTGGCAGGTGCATCATATCGAGCATCAGCTTGGCGCTTACACCGACTGTCCGCACGGCATCGGCCTTGCCGTGATATCCGTGCCATACTATAAGCACATCTACAAATGGGGCATAGATAAATTCGTGCGCTTTGCGACCAATGTTTTCGGCATTTCGCCCGAGGGAAAAACCAAAGACGAGCTTGCCCTCGGTGGCATTTCCGCCCTCTCTGATTTCATAGACGAGCTGGGTATACCGAGAACGCTGCGTGAGCTTGGCGCAACCGAGGATATGCTCGAAAAAATCGCAAAAACCACAGAGCCCGGCGGCGGCTACAAGCATATCGGCTACGAGGATATGCTTGAAATTTTGCGTGAGTGCTATTGATACTCGCAATAATATATATGGATATCTCTTTGCCAAAAAGAAGCATCCTTTCGCAGAAATGATATAGCTTAAATTGAGAGGGCGCAACCCCAATCTCTCATTTTGTACGGTATATAGAAATCTCAAACAGCAAGTACATCTCAAAGTTTGGGCTGATGCAAAATTTTGCATCAGCCTTTATTGTGCTTTTACAAACTTCTTTAAAATGTTTCATAATGCCGCTAAAAACATTTTAAAATCTATTGACATCTTCTTTTATATTGTGTATAATAATACAAAATCAAATTGTATACAAGAATACAAACCTGAAAAAGCTTGAAAAGCAAGGCGGGCCGAGAGCTTTTTGAATTTTGGGATTTTTCAATTTTGGGGTTTTTGAATTTTCAACTTTTGAATTTTCAATTTTTGAATTTTTGAATTTTTCAATTTCCAATTTTCGGCTTTTGAGCTTTGTCGCTTGGCTTTCGGGGTGTATTCAGTGGAAAGGAAACTATTATGATTGCAAAGAACAAATCAAGCAACCTGCTCGAGCAGTCACAGTACAAATACCAGCTTCAGGACGTTGACGAGCCGAACCTCTACCGTGTGATTTACCCATACGATGAGGTACCGAAGGTTGCATTCAACCACAGACGAGTTCCGCTCGCTATGCCCGATGAAATATGGATAACAGACACCACGTTCCGTGACGGACAGCAGTCACGTGCGCCCTACACGGCTGACCAGATTGTGCATCTTTACAAGCTGCTTAACCGTCTTGGCGGTCCGAAGGGTATCATCCGTCAGAGCGAGTTCTTCGTTTACACGAAAAAGGACCGTGAGGCTGTTGAAAGATGTATGGACCTCGGCTACGAGTTCCCCGAAATCACAACCTGGATAAGAGCTAAAAAAGAGGACTTTGAGCTTGTTCATAATATCGGTATCAAGGAAACAGGTATTCTCGTTTCCTGCTCGGACTACCACATTTTCAAAAAGCTCGGACTCTCAAGGAGCGAGGCGCTCGACCACTATCTCGGAGTTGTAAAATCCGCTTTTGCTGCCGGAATTCGTCCCAGATGCCACCTTGAAGATATAACGAGAGCCGATTTCTACGGCTTTGTCGTTCCCTTTGTAAACGAGCTTCACGAGCTTTCCCGTGAGGCGGGAATCCCCGTTAAAATCCGTATGTGCGACACTATGGGTTACGGTGTTTCCTATCCCGGTGTTGCTCTGCCGAGAAGCGTTCCCGGCATAGTTTACGGTTTGCGCCACTACTCCGACGTAAGCTCTGATATGCTTGAATGGCACGGTCACAACGACTTCTATCACGGTGTTACAAACGCAGTTTCGGCATGGCTTTACGGCGCATCCGCAGTTAACTGCTCGCTGCTCGGTATCGGTGAGCGCACAGGTAACATTCCGCTTGAGGCTATGGTTATGGAATACGCTGCTCTGCGCGGTACTCTTGACGGTATGGACACGACGGCAATTACAGATATAGCTCGCTATTTCGAGCGTGAGCTTGACTACACAATCCCGCCGATGACGCCCTTTGTAGGCGCTAACTTCAACGTCACACGTGCAGGTATTCACGCTGACGGACTTATGAAGGATGCTGAAATATACAACATCTTCGACACCGAAAAAATCCTCGGCATATCGCCCGAGGTTGCAATATCCAACACATCAGGTCTTGCGGGAATAGCGTATTGGATTAACAAGCATTACATTCTCTCCGAAAATGAAAAGGTCACTAAGAGTGATGCCATTGTTATAGAAATGAAGAATGCTATCAACAAGGAATATGCAGACGGCAGAACAACGCTTATGGGTGACGAGGAGCTTGCAAATATTCTGCACTCGATATCCCCGAAATTCATCGAGGAGCACAAATCTATCATATAAATGTAAATTAAATTTTACATATTATGGATAGCCAGAGGTATTTATGATTGTAGATAAGTATTCTCCCTCGCTTGAGGAGCAGGTTTATCAGAAGCTCGAGGAGGACATTCTCGGAGCTGAAATAGAGATAGGCACGCAGCTTACCGAGCTGTCGCTCACAAAGCAGCTCGGAGTGAGCAGAACGCCTGTTCGTTCAGCGCTACACCGCCTTGCAGAGGAGGGATTGGTTTCAATAACCCCGAACAAGGGCGCTGTGGTTATCGGCGTATCGCGTGAGGACCTTATTGCCACGTACGAGGTAAGAACGCGGCTTGAGGGCCTTGCCTCCAGGCTTTGCGCCGAGTGTATGGGCGAAAAGGAGCTATCCGAGCTTTCGGAGGCTCTTGAGCTTCAGGAGTTTTACATAAGCCGCCGTGACACCGAGCATCTGCGAGAGCTTGATACCAAATTTCATTATATTATATACAAGGCATCGGGCAGCAGACCTCTTTTGAAAATTCTCGGTGAGCTTCACAAAAATATAAAAATGTACAGAAAGCGCTCGCTTTCGGTCCCCGGCAGACTCGAGGAGTCGGTAAGAGAGCATAGAGAAATTTACGAGGCAATAGCGGCACATAATGCGGATTTGGCAGACAGGTTAACATCCAAGCATATCCGCTGTGCGCTCGAAAACATACTTAAAGAAAATTAAGACGACTAACGGGAGACTTTTTATGGCATATACAATAGCGCAAAAAATTATAAAGGAGCATCTTGTATGCGGCGAGATGCAAAAGGGCACGGAGATAGGTCTCAAAATAGACCAGACTCTCACGCAGGACGCCACGGGAACTATGGCATATCTTCAGTTTGAGGCTATGGGAACCGAGCGTGTAAAAACCGAGCTTTCGGTTGCCTATATAGACCACAACACGCTTCAGGCAGGCTTCGAAAACGCTGACGACCACCGCTACATACAGACGGTTGCGAAAAAGCACGGCATCAGATTTTCTCGCCCCGGAAACGGAATTTGCCACCAGGTGCATCTTGAAAGATTTGCAATCCCCGGCAAAACACTTATCGGCTCTGACAGCCATACGCCTACTGCGGGCGGTATAGGAATGCTCGCTATGGGTGCGGGCGGTCTTGACGTTGCTGTCGCTATGGGCGGCGGAACCTATTACATAACCATGCCGAGAATAATTCACGTAAACCTCACGGGCAAGCTCCCCGCAGCAGTTGGCGCAAAGGATATCATCCTTGCCGTTCTTAAGCTGCTCGGTGTAAAGGGCGGTGTAGGTGCTATCGTTGAATACGGCGGAGAGGGCGTAAAAACGCTTTCAGTACCCCAAAGAGCTACCATCACAAATATGGGCGCAGAGCTTGGCGCAACAACCTCTATCTTCCCCTCTGACGAGCTCACACACGAGTTCCTCAAAATGCAGGGTCGTGAGGAGGCATACAAGCCGCTTTCGGCAGACGAGGGATGCGTATACGACGAGGAGTACACGCTCAACCTTTCCGAAATCGAGCCACTTGCCGCTTGTCCGCACTCGCCCGACAACGTAAAGCCGATTGCAGAGCTTGCCGGCAAAAAGATAAACCAGGTATGTATCGGCTCTTGCACAAACTCGTCTATAACAGACCTGCTCGCTGTTGCGGCAATACTTAAAGGAAAGACCGTTCACCCCGACGTCAGCCTTTCGATTTCCCCCGGCTCAAAGCAGGTTTACGCAATGCTTGCAGCCTCCGGCGCTCTTACAGACCTTATCAGCGCAGGTGCAAGAATTCTTGAATGTGCTTGCGGACCGTGTATCGGTATGGGCTTCTCGCCAAAATCTGCGGGAGTCAGCCTGCGTACCTTTAACAGAAACTTCCTTGCCAGAAGCGGCACTGCAGATGCAGAGGTTTACCTCGTTTCGCCCGAAACTGCGGCAGCATCCGCACTCACAGGTGTTATAACCGACCCAAGAAGCGTCGGTAATATCGAATACAAGCTTCCCGAAAGCTTTATCATAAACGACAACCTTATAGATATGCCCGCAAGCGTTGACGAGGCAAAGGACGTTACGGTTGAGCGCGGACCGAACATCAAGCCTGTTCCTGCCGGAGCGCCTATTGCAAAGGACCTCGCAGAGGAAATCATACTCAAGGTTGGCGACAACATCACGACAGACCACATTATGCCCGCAGGAGCAAAGATACTTCCCTACCGTTCAAACGTTCCGAAGCTTTCCGAGTTCTGCTTCACAGTATGCGATAAGGACTTCCCCGAGCGTGCAAAAGCAAAGGGCGGCGGAGTTATCCTTGGCGGTGTGAACTACGGTCAGGGTTCCTCACGTGAGCATGCGGCGCTCGTTCCGCTTTACCTCGGTGTAAAGGCGGTAATCGCAAAGAGCTTTGCAAGAATTCACGCAGCAAACCTTATAAACTTCGGTATCGTTCCGATGACGCTTGAAAACCCCGACGATTACGAAAAAATCGCAGAGGGCGACAAGATTGAAATAGTGGGCTTCGGCGACGCTATAAAAGCCGATGACAGAGTATATCTTCTTGACAAAACAAACGGTGCAAAGATACCGCTTGTAATAGAATTTACCGAAAGACAGCGTGCAATTCTCGCTGCCGGCGGACTTCTTCGCTATACAAAAGAGTCATCGAAATAATAACTAATGTTTACAAAACATACAAAAAGAGGAAAGAAAAATGCAAAACTACGAAAAGAATCTTGACGAGGCTTGTGCCAAGTTCAGAAAAATACTTGAAAAACAGCTCGTGCGTGTTGAGGACATGAAGTCGCAGGGCGATTTTACCGACTACGCAGCACTTAAAACAATCAAAATCGGTGTTTGCGGCGGCGACGGCATCGGCCCGACAATCTCTGCCGAGGCAAGACGTGTGCTTGAATTTATGCTTGACGATCTTGTAAAGTGCGGAAAGGTTGAGTTCGTTGACATAAACGGTCTTACAATCGAAAACAGAATCGCTCACAACAAGGCTATTCCCGATGACGTTATGGCAGAGCTTAAGTCTTGCGACGTTATCCTCAAGGGCCCGACCACAACACCGCAAAAGGGTGACGGTATGCCGAATATCGAGAGCGCAAACGTAGCGATGAGAAAGGCGCTCGACCTCTTTGCAAACATCCGCCCCGTAAAGGTTCCCGCCGAGGGAATCAACTGGGTTATCTTCCGTGAGAATACCGAGGGCGGCTATGCTGTCGGCTCGTCGGGCTTCAACGTTACAGATGACCTTGCGGTTGACTTCACAATAACCACAAAGCAGGGCTCTGACAGAATCGCAAGACTTGCATACGTCTATGCAAGAAAGAACGGTATGACACGGGTTTCGCTTGTAACCAAGGCAAACGTCATTAAGACAACAGACGGAAACTTCCTTGAGGATTGCCACAAGGTTGCCGACCTTTATCCCGAAATCACCACAGACGAGTGGTACGCAGACATAATGACGGCAAAGCTCGTTGACCAGAAGCGCCGCCGTGATTTCCAGGTAATGCTTCTTCCCAACCTCTACGGAGATATTATTTCCGACGAGGCAGCAGAATTCCAGGGCGGTGTCGGTACGGCAGGCTGCGCAAATATCGGTAAAAAATACGCTATGTTCGAGGCTATACACGGTTCTGCTCCGAGAATGGTCAGAGAAGGCAGAGCAATATATGCAGACCCCTGCTCAATGCTCCGTGCCTGCGTAATGCTTCTCTCTCATATCGGCTATCAGGAAAGAGCTGATAAGCTTGAACGTGCGCTTGATATCTGTATGTTCGAAGAAAAGAAGCTTTCAATCACAGGACGTGATACGGGTGCTACCTGCGCACAGTTCGGTGATTACGTAATGGAAACTCTCAAATCGCTGTAAAATCAGCCGTAAGCATTCGCACGAAAGCGCTGCTTCAGCCGATAAAATCGGTTAAAATGACAATTAAAGATTACAAAACCTGCGTGTTTGCACAAACACGCAGATTTTTTCAAGCTTCCGAAAAAGAAGCTTCTGCTTTTTGAAGGCGCAAAGAAAACGCTTTTCGGATAGAAAGCTTTAGCCGACACCCAAAGCTGAATCGAATACGTTTTATGTAGCATATTTATTGTGAAGCTTCGCAAAAATGCTCTGAATATTAACGGTTAAAATTCCTTTTTATAAGCTTAAGGACGTTTTCTCCTGCTATTTTGCGCACGGTGTGCTCGGGATACACCGAGAGCAACAGATTCAGTATTTTATCGTGTATGCTCTCGCCCTCGGTAATACCGCGCGGATATTTTCCGCCCGTGCCGTCTATATCAAAGCCAAAGGCAACAGCATCCTCGCCAAGAAGCGAGAGTCCGTAATCTATATGCCGCAGAATATCATAAGCGCTTGCCGACTCGCCCTCATTAAGATGCGGTGGGTAAAGATTAAGCCCTACAAGACCGCCGCGCTCCTTTATAATCAGAGCCATATCATCGGTGAGATTTCTTCTGTGCCCACAAAGCTCTCTGTAATTTGAATGCGTTGCGACAATGGGTGTATCAATGGCACTCACAAGCTCATAAAAAGCTCTGTCCGACATATGCGAAACGTCGGGGATAATTCCAAGCTCCGAGCATTTTTCGGCAAGCCTGCGCCCGTCTGCGCATAAGCCGTAATCATCAGCTCCCCACTCGTTTGCCGAGGCGCACAGCTCGTTTTTGTCCCAAGCCATACCGAGTATGCGAAGCCCGCTGTCATAAAGCTCTGTAAGCTCCGGAGAATCGGCAAACAGTCCTCCGCCGCCCTCAACCGAAAAAACCGAGTGAGCAGCACACTTTCCGATATCCTCTGTCCGCAATACGGGTTTTATCCCCTCGGATGCGATAAGACCGAGATATCTTTTGTGCATATTCATAAGCTGCTCTATGCGTGTTTTTGGCGGCAGATTTCTCTTTGGTACAAAATGCGCAAAAAATATCAGCCACGGCACCTCGCTCGGATGATTGTATTGGCGCATGAGTCCCCCTACCCCAAAGGTCAGGCTGTCCGAATGCATATCACAAACAAAAATATCCATCACCCCCAAAGCTTATTTTATGTTAATTTTTGTCAAATGCCATTTTCCCCCCTTGACAAATACGGATTTTTGGTGTATCATTTAAAAAAACCAAATGCTATGATCGGAAGAAGTAGTTCTATAAATGCACTCAAAGAGAGAGGGGCGGACGGTGAAAGCCCCCGAGGATAGTAGAATGAAGCAGTCCGTGAGCGGCGGAGAGAGGCTATGCCGAAATTCCGACGGGGGTTGCCCGTTACAGCAAACAAGCGCTATTTTCATTTTTGCTTTGTCCGAAAATCAAAAATATTTTGTTTACGTCAGCAAAAAGGGCGCTTATGAGCCGCAAAGCCAACCGGCCCTGCGGGAAGTACGGTGGTACCACGATTTTTTCGTCCGTTACATACGATATGTATGTAGCGGATTTTTTGTTTTTTGTACCACTTATTTATTTTCGATAATCAACAGCCGCACTGCGGCAGAACGGAGAAATAATATGAATAAAAAAATCTTATCCCTGCTTGAGAAAAACGCAAGAATCGCAAACGAGGAGATAGCCACGATTACCGGCATCAGCGTAGCCGATGTGGAAAAGGAAATAGCCGAAATGCAATCTCTTGGCATAATCTGCGCCTATAAGGGTGTAATAAACCACGAGCTTGTAAATGCCGACGCTGTAAGCGCAATAATAGAGCTGAAGGTTACCCCGAAGGCAGGACTCGGCTTTGAGGAAATTGCCGAAAGAATAGCGAAATACCCCGACGTTGAGTCGGTTTATCTTATGTCGGGTGCGTGCGACCTTATAGTTATAGTAAAGGGCAGAACCTTCCACGAGGTTTCGGCATTCGTTGCAAATCAGCTCGCAACAATGGACTCGGTTACCTCTACCGCAACACAGTTTATTATGAAACGCTACAAGGAGTTCGGAGTTGAGCTCTCACGCGAAGAAACAGACGAGCGAGGCAGAATACTCTTATGATAAATTACGAAAAAATACTTAATCCTACCGTTACCGAAATGAAGCCATCAGGCATACGGAAATTTTTCGACGTTGCCGAAACAATGGAGGACGTCATTTCGCTCGGTGTTGGCGAGCCTGATTTCAGAACTCCCTGGCAGATAAGATCCGCAGGCATTCGCTCGCTCGAGCGGGGTAACACAAGATACACGTCAAACAAAGGCCTTGAGCTTCTGCGACGTGAGGTTGCTTCCTACACGAAAAGAAAATACGGCATTTCATACGACCCTATGAGCGAGGTGCTGATAACCGTTGGCGGAAGCGAGGCAATCGACCTTGCCATTCGTGCGATTGTATCCGCAGGTGACGAGGTTATTATTCCCGACCCGAGCTACGTCTGCTACGAGCCGATAACAAGACTTGCAGGCGGCATTCCCGTTATAATTGACACCAAGGAAGAAAATTCATTCAAGCTGACAGCCGCCGAGCTTATCGCGGCAATAACACCTAAAACAAAAGCAATAATACTTCCCTACCCCGCAAACCCCACGGGCGCTATTATGGAGCGTGAGGACCTTATGGCAATTGCCGAGGTGCTACGCAATACCGACACCATAGTTATTTCCGACGAGATATATTCAGAGCTGACGTTTGGCACAACGCACGTTTCAGCGGCATCTGTACCCGGACTCTACGAGCGCACAATCACGATTAACGGCTTTTCAAAGGCATTTTCTATGACAGGCTGGCGGCTCGGATACGCAATGGGGCCAAGAGAAATTATGTCACAGATGACAAAGATACATCAGTACGCCATTATGTGCGCACCTACAACCTCGCAGTATGCGGCAGTTGAGGCGCTTCGCTCCTGCGATAGCGAGGTCGGAAAAATGATAGAGGAATACGACGACAGACGCCGTGTTATAGTTTCGGGATTCAATAAGCTCGGACTTACCTGCCGAGAGCCGAGGGGCGCATTCTACGCATTTCCCTCTATCAAAAGCACGGGTATGACAAGCGAGGAATTCTGTGAAAAATTGCTTTACGAAAAGCACGTGGCTATCGTTCCCGGTACAGCCTTCGGCAAGAGTGGCGAGGGTTACGTCAGAGCCTCGTATTGCTACTCAATAGAGCATATCAAGGAAGCTCTTAAGAGAATCGGAGAATTTCTTGATGAAATCAAAAAATAACCCATAGCAAATAAAAAACAAAGGATATGCAAACAAACGTTTGCATATCCTTTACTTTTTCAAAAGATATTTCGGCTTTTTGCGAAAAGCTTATGCCGATATCATATTCCCTTTATCAGCATAAAGTAGAGAGTGTACGCTCCGGTATCCATTGTGTAAACACCGTATTCAGCGGCTGTGGGAAGCACCTCGTCCGCCGCGTCAAACGGAGTATTTTCATTCACACCGTATCGCAGGACAAAGGTAAGCGAGCAGCTGTCGCATACATTCTCCTCAATAAGAGCCGTAAGAAGCAAGGAAAGCTCATCCTCGCTGTCGATATAAAAATCATATCCGGTATCGTTTATATCCTCGGTAATATATCTGTCAGCGTGAACGTACCCGTCACCCGACACAAGACTATCCCAGATTCCGCTGTATTCATACTCGTCCGAAAGCGAATACATAGGAATAAGGAAGTCGTCATACATCGTCACCTCAACAGCGCACTCAAAGAAAGTGCCGAAGCTTTTTTCTGCGCTGTAAGCAGCGTCAGCCGCCGTCGTATCGACAAGATACCACTCACCGTCAAGCTCTACGTAATTCCAAGCGTGGCCGACACCTCCGTCAAGCGCATCGCCGTAGTCACGCACACAGTTTATGCCCTCAATTCCAAGAAGCAATACCAGCGCCTTGGATTTGCCGTCGCACACAGCACGTCCTCTTTCAAAAACGCCCTCAAGATAGTAGCAGACGTCGGTATGGAAATCATCCTCTGCGGGAAGTGCCGCAGCATCGTAATCGTACGCAATATCATCTACGAGAAAATCGAAAACGGCAAGTATCTTTTCGTAATCGGTCATATCATCCGTGATTATATCACGCAGAATCATTTTTGCCCTCTCGTAAAAAAGCTCTGCCTTGGAGTTGTGCAGCGGGAAGGTTGGCTTCAGATTATTCTGAACAGCCCACCAAAGCTCCTCCGAATTATAAACGTCCATTGTACCGTCGTTTTGCGTGTTTATCGCAAAGCCCTCGTAATCGTCCGCTCTTTTTTGCGATTTATTGAGCGAGCCTCTGATTATCATATTTGCGTTTGCCAGGGAAGAATAGCTGTTTTCTGCGGTGGTATCCACAAATTCCGAAGCGGTATTGCTTTCATAGGTTATCTCAAAATAAATTTCCTGCGGATTATCCTCATAACAGCTTTTCACTATCGAAACGTGGCTTGAAAGTTCAAGATTTGCGCTGTATTCTTCAAAAGCGTTGTATGATGCGCCAAGGGCGGAAAAATCTATTGTTACGAGCGATTTGTGAGCCGCTATCGAGCGGTCAAGAAGCCTGTCGGCTTCATACGTGCTTGACACACGGTAAACCGTTTCATCCTCCACGGTTGGGAAGCTGTATCCGTTGTTTTGCGAGGTGAGAAATTCAACAGTTACCCTGACCGTCTGAAAGCTGCCGTCAGGCGCTGTTGCAGTAATGCTTGTGCGTCCGCACTTCACACCCGTAACCACACCGTCCGAAACAGTCGCAATGCCCTCGCACCCGCTCTGCCACACAGCAGAGGCTGCATCAATCCCCTCATCAAGAAGCGAGCTAATATCCGTAGGTGTATCCTTTATCACGGTTACGCTGCGCATTCCGAAGCTTATCCCCGACGAGCTTTCCCAATCCGACGGCTTTTCGTTAAGCGGAGTATCGTTTATATCGGGTATCTGTCCGCCGCCGTTTTCGCCACTGTTTCCGCCGCTGTTTTCGCCGCCGTTTCCGCCGCCGTTTTCGCTACCGTTTTCGCCACCGTTTTCGCCACCGTTTTCTCCGCCGTTTTCTCCGCCGTTTCCGCTGCCCGGGACTTCGAGGTCAAGTCCGGGAATCTGACATGACGTGAATATAAGGCATATACAGAGTATTAAGGATATCAGTATTCTCTTTTTCATATTGGACCTCCAAATTAAGCTTTAAAATACCAACAAGTGCTTGTGTAAATATAATAACATATTCAAAGAAAAAAATCAACAATGGCTAAAATTAAAAAATATGCGCCAAATTTCCAAAAAAACCGAAATATATATCTCAATAGCTATTTACTTTTTAGAAAAGTTGTGTTACAATATGTAGTGGTCATAATTATAATATTTTTTATGGAGGAAAAACCATGATAGAAAGAAAGAAAATTTCTATGGATGGTAACACCGCTGCGGCGCACGTATCCTATGCGTTCACCGAGGTTGCTGCTATCTATCCCATCACTCCCTCATCCAATATGGCTGAGGTAACAGACACCTGGTCTGCTTCCGACAAGAACATCTTTGGCGAGCCTGCGAAGAATATCGTTGGCACCAACGTTAACGTTGTTGAAATGCAGTCCGAGGCAGGAGCTGCAGGTGCAGTTCACGGTTCTCTTGCAGCAGGTGCTCTTACAACCACCTACACCGCATCCCAGGGTCTTCTTCTTATGATCCCCAACATGTACAAGATTGCAGGCGAGCTTCTTCCTTGCGTTATTCACGTATCCGCAAGATGCGTTGCATCGCACGCTCTTAATATTTTCGGTGACCACTCCGACGTATACGCTTGCCGTCAGACAGGCTTTGCTATGATGGCAGAGACCAATGCGCAGGAGGTTATGGACCTTGGCGCAGTAGCTCACCTTGCTACTATCAAGGGCAGAGTTCCCTTCCTTAACTTCTTTGACGGTTTCCGTACCTCTCACGAGATTACCAAGGTTGCCGCTTGGGACTACAAGGATCTTGCCGAAATGGTTGATTGGGACGCTATTGCAGCATTCCGTAACAGATCTCTCAACCCCGAGACAGCTCCTATGCTTCGCGGCTCGGCTGAAAACGGCGACATCTTCTTCCAGCACAGAGAGGCTTGCAACCCCTACTATGACAATCTCCCCGCAGTTGTTGAGGAGTACATGGACAAGGTTAATGCAAAGCTCGGTACTAACTACAAGCTCTTCAACTACTACGGCGCACCCGACGCAGAGCGCGTAATCATCGCTATGGGTTCTGTTTGTGACGTAGCAGAAGAAGTTATCGACTACCTCAACGCTAAAGGCGAAAAGGTTGGTCTTGTTAAGGTTCGTCTTTACAGACCCTTCGTTGCAGAAAAGCTTGCAGAGGCTATTCCCGCAACAGCAAAGATTGTTTCTGTTCTTGACAGAACCAAAGAGCCCGGCTCTCTTGGCGAGCCCCTTTACCTTGACGTTATCGCAGCTCTCAACGAGGTTGGCAGATGCGGCGTAAAGGTTCTTGGCGGTAGATACGGTCTTGGTTCTAAAGACACTACTCCTGCTTCTATCTTCGCTATCTTCGAGAATATGGCAGGCGCACAGAAGAACCACTTCACCATCGGAATCGTTGACGACCTTACCGGTCACTCTCTTGACGAGAAGTCCGCTCCCGACACAGCTCCCACTGATATGATTCAGTGCAAGTTCTGGGGTCTTGGCGGTGACGGTACTGTTGGTGCTAACAAGAACTCTATCAAGATTATCGGTGACCACACCGACAAGTATATTCAGGCATACTTCCAGTATGACTCCAAGAAGACATCGGGTATTACAATTTCTCACCTTCGTTTCGGTGATTCGCCCATTAAGTCCTCTTACTACATTAACAAGGCTGACTTCGTTGCATGTCACAACAACGCATACCTCAAGAAGTATGATATGATAAGCGACGTTAAGCCCGGCGGTAGATTCCTTCTTGACTGTCCTTGGACAAACGAGGAGCTTGATGCTCATCTTCCCGCATCGGTTAAGTCCTATATTGCTAAAAACAACATAGAGTTCTACACCATCAACGCTACCAAGATAGCTATTGATATCGGTAACGCAAAGGTTAAGAACACTGTTCTTCAGTCTGCATTCTTCGCTCTTGCAAAGATTCTTCCTATCGACGAAGCTATTGATTACATGAAGAAGGCAGCTTACAAGTCCTACATTAAGAAGGGACAGGCTATCGTTGACCTCAACTATGCCGCTATCGACGCAGGTAAGGACGCTCTCGTTAAGATTGACGTTCCCGCAGCTTGGGCTAACGCAGGCGAGACTGCTCCCGCAGCTAAAGCTACCGGTAAGAGAGCAGAGCTTGTTGACTTCGTTAACGACGTTGTTATCCCTGTTGGCGCTATGAAGGGCGACTCTCTTTCTGTTGCTACATTCGCTAAATACGTTGACGGTACGTTCCCCCAGGGCTCTGCCGCTTACGAGAAGCGCGGTGTTGCCGTAACAGTTCCCCAGTGGAATCCCGAATCTTGTATCCAGTGTAACAACTGTGCATTCGTATGTCCTCACGCTTGTATCCGTCCGTTCGCTATGACCGAGGCTGAGGCTGAGGCTGCTCCCGCAGTTACCAAGTTTGCTGCAAAGCCTGTTGTTAAGACAAACTACAAGTTCACTATGGCTGTATCTCCCCTTGACTGTATGGGATGTACACTTTGCGTAAAGGCTTGTCCTGTAAACGCAAATGCGAAGCTCGGTACTGCTATCGAGATGAAGCCTATCGCTACACAGCTTGATCAGCAGGAAGCTTACAACTACGCAGTAGAGAACGTTAAGGAAAAGAGCGAGCTTATCAACGTATCCGTTAAGGGTAGCCAGTTCAAGCAGCCCCTCCTTGAGTACTCGGGCTCTTGCGCAGGTTGTGCAGAAACCTCTTATGCTCGTCTTATCACTCAGCTGTTCGGCGAGAGAATGTATATATCCAACGCTACCGGTTGTTCCTCCATTTGGGGCGGCTCCGCACCTGCAACTCCCTACACCGTAAACAACGAGAGCGGCAGAGGACCTGCTTGGGCTAACTCGCTCTTCGAGGATAACGCAGAGCACGGTCTCGGTATGCATCTCGGTCAGAAGACCATTCGTGAGAAGCTTATAAAGATGGTTGCTGAAATGGCAGAGTCTGACAAGGCTTCCGACGCATTCAAGGCTGCAGCTGCTGAATACCTTGCTACTAAGGATAACGGCGCTAAAAACGAGGCTGCTACAAAGGCTCTTATCGTTGAGCTTGAGGCTGCTGCTAAAGCAGGATGCCCCGTTGCTCCCAAGATCCTTGCTGAAAAGCAGTACCTCTCCAAGAAGGCTGTATGGATCTTCGGCGGTGACGGTTGGGCATACGATATCGGCTTCGGCGGTCTTGACCACGTAATCGCTTCCGGCGAGGATGTAAACATCATGGTATTCGATACCGAGGTTTACTCT
>JAZOWX010000045.1:0-13785 GCA_045659405.1 Eubacteriales bacterium
AACGCAAACACGGCGGCATACGGCTGTGAGCTTATCATAAAGAGCAGTACCAAGATTGCTCCGAGTGTGAGTGAAACCGTCGTTTTACTTTTCACCCACGCCATCGCTTGACAGTTCTGTAATGCGAGTGTCAAAATACCCATTACTGTCATTGCGATAACAGCGACAAGGTACGTTATTTTTAAGTATGGCTGAACGCAGCCAAGTGTGATGAGCGAAACACTTTGAATAGTTCCGTCCGCTTTTTCAGCAAAGAACGGCAGAAAAAGGAGCATTGCGATACTCAAGTCAAGTAATCCGTATATTAAATCACGAAAACAATTTTCTTTTCGTTTGTTGTCTTCCTCGGCTATCGTCAATACCTCGTCGGTAGAGAGTAGCTCGTCAACCGTCACCGAAAAGAATTTCGCGATCGCTTTTAGTGACTCTATATTCGGATATCCTCTGCCTGACTCCCATTTTGAGATAGCAGTTCGAGATACATAAAGCTTCTCGGCAAGCTCCTCTTGCGTAAGTCCCTTTTGTTTTCTTAATTCTTGAAGTTTTTCATTAAATTCCATAATATATACTTGCCTACAAATTCAAGTTTATCTATTAGTTGTATTATACCATAAAAACGGTGAAAAGTAAATAGGACGGCTCAACATATAGTTGAACCGCCTTTTTTATTATAGCAAATCGTGATCGATAGATTCAGCGGTTCCCCGCTTTGTATCCTCCCGAGATATGGACGTAGATATCAGAAGTGATTTCGGTGTTGCAATGTCTCGCAGGGGAGAGGTGAAGTTTTCGCTATCGCGAAAGTGAAGTTGCAAGCAGTGAAGTTTAGGCTGTTGCCTAAGTGAAGTTAAGTTTGCCCACTTTGCCGATAGGCAAAACTTCACTATTGAAGATAACTTCACTTACGGAGTAAACTTCACTTGCCCATAAGGGCAAATTTAGTTGTTCTCAAAGAAATAATAAAAAATGCCCAGCATAAGCTGAGCATTTTTTGTATTCGACAAAGTCGAAATTATCTCTTCGTGAACTGTGAGGGCGGCGGCGAAGCCGCAAAAACTCTCCGGGGGAAAGTTTTTAGTCCGAATGACAGAGCCTGGCTCTGTCAACCGATGTTCGAGACGGGATAATCAAAATCAGTTCTCTTACGCGATAACAAAAAAACAAAAGCCCTGTTTGCACAGAGCTTTTGAAAAAAGTTTTTTGATTATCTCTTCGAGAACTGAGGTGCGCGACGAGCTGCCTTGAGTCCGTACTTCTTTCTTTCCTTCATACGAGGATCGCGAGTGAGGAAGCCAGCCTTCTTGAGAAGGGGCTTGTAGTTCTCATCTGCGGTGAGAAGTGCGCGAGCAACACCGTGACGGATTGCACCTGCCTGGCCGGAGAAGCCGCCGCCGCAAACGTTTGCAACGATGTCGAACTTGCCGGTGGTCTCGGTTACGCCGAAGGGCTGGTTAACGATGAGCTTAAGGGTCTCAAGACCGAAGTAGTCATCAATATCACGTCCGTTAATGGTGATTGCGCCGGTACCGGGGTAAAGGCGTACTCTTGCAACGGACTTCTTTCTTCTACCTGTTCCGTAGAAATAGGGCTTAGCACTGGTATACATTCTTCTTTTCCTCCCTTATTACTCAAGTACGATGGGCTTCTGTGCAGCCTGCTCGTGATTTTCACCCGCATAAACGTGAAGACGAGTGAACGCCTTTGCGCCGAGGGTGTTGTGGGGGAGCATACCCTTAACTGCGAGCTCCATAGCCATCTCAGGGCGCTCAGCCATAAGCTTCTTATAGCCGATCTCCTTAAGACCGCCGATGTAACCGGAGTGGTGACGGTAGAACTTCTGCTCAAGCTTCTTACCGGTGAGAACTGCCTTTGCAGCGTTTACGATGATAACGAACTCACCGCAATCTGCGTGGGGAGTGAACTCAGGACGATGCTTACCGCGAAGAATGGTAGCAGCCTTAACAGCGGTTCTGCCAAGGGGCTGACCTGCGGCATCAATAACGAACCATCTACGCTCGATGGTATTGTTTGCCATGTAAGTGGACATTTTGATTTCCTCCAAATTTAGTTTTCGTTTTGCACGAGTTTTTTTACAAGCCTAGACATTATAACATATAAATTATTAGTTGTCAATGCTTTTTTGAAAACTTTTTTCACCAAAATCGATTTAGATTTTCAAAGCTCTCGAAATCTCTCGTTTTCTCGCAAATGCTCGTTTTTTCTCACTTGCGATTTTTAAAAATTTTTGTGCGATTTGATAATTTTTTCACCTTTTTATATAAAATGTGACCAAAAACAAGACCGCCCCGGCATTTTTGCACAGGGCGGCTTCTTTTCTATATCTGCTTGTGTACGCTCTTATATTCGTCGTAGAATTTGTAATAGTGACACCCTTTTGTACGACCGCCGAGAAAGGAATTCATCTCATCCTCGTCAAGCGCCATAGTACAGGAGTATGAGTCGGTATACTCGTCGTAATCATAGTGCTCACAGCTTTCACAGCAGGGCGTGTGGCGAGCACCGTATTTTGAAAAATCAAGTGCCATACGTCAGAATATAAGGCCGAGGATCATTACCCCGAGCATCAATGCAATGATAAGGGCAAAGCCGATTATCATCTTGCTTCTTACCTTCTTGATTTCCTTTGCGAACTCCATCGCAGCCGCCTCAGCATCAGCCTCCTGCACGCGGGAGGTATTTACAATGAGGGCTTCCTTCGACTCGGTAGCCTTAACCTTTTCTATAAATGCATCAACCTCGGTACACCACTCGCCGAGCGCGGACTCAAATGCCTCTTCCTCAACTTCACCGGTCTTTATCTCTGCGCAAAGAGAGAAGTTACACCAATCGTCCTCCTCAAGCGTGGACGCGCCTATATCAAGGTTTCCAAACACGAGGATGCACTTCGCATTGAACTCGCTCTTTTCAACAAGATTTTTATCCGTATAGAATGCTCTTGCTCTGGTAGTAAGACCGATTTCATCGAGAATTGCCTTTTTCTCGGCAAGAGCCGTCTGTATTTTTTCATAAGCCTGTTGTACTGTCATTATCAAATCACTCCACTATCAATTTTTAAGCGAGCTCCCTCGCGTATAATGCCGTACGACGTATCGCAGGCCATAGAAAATATTTTATCACCGTTGACACCGACGCAATTATCTATCGAGTTAAGCAGCTCGAGTGCCGCGGGATGAAAATCGGATATCGTTGCAAAGACTCCGCGCGAGCCCTGTTTTGCACATACCGCACCGTAGAAGCCGCGCACGGTAGTTTCGTTCGTGTTTTCGAGTCGGTTTTTGGTTTGAACCATTATGGTTTCGCGGAATCCGAGGGAATCGACGGTTTTGACAATGCAATCTATTCCTCCGTCGGCAGATCCACCGGTTACATATGCCTCCGACACTGTTTTGCCGCAATGGGTTAGGTACTTTTTCAAAAGATTGAGGAAAAAGTGCTCGAAGAATTCGCCGCCGTGGGAATGTATGCGCGAGAGGAATGATGCCTTTAAATCGAGCATCGCGCCTCTGTCCTTGATATATGCGGCGCGCTCCGGCTTTGCCGAATATACGGCACCGTCATAATCAAATACATCGTCAGCAACCAGGCGCTTAAGTATTTGTCCCACATAGGTGAAAAGGCGATTGTCGTCCTTTATCGTGGGTGTAGCCTCTGTGCCAAAGTGCGCAATAAGGCCGTCCTTGATTTCCTGCTTGGTTTTAGGCGACTCGGTGACGAGGCGTATTATTTCTATCTCGCACTCCTCGATGCGAATAGCGACCACCTGCTCCTCGGTGCGGGTGCAGATTCCGTCATCGCTTTCAGCCACTATTCCCTTTTTCTCCATATCGGAAAGAACTGTGCCGATAGTCGAGCGCAGATTGAAGCGCTTACCACCGATGCTAAGATCGGTAAGATCCCCCTTGGGAAGCTTATATCCGGCAAGAACCTCGTCAATCAGAGACTGTCTTGCAAGCGACTTGTCGTCAAGAATTTTTAAGATCGCGTGAAAAATATTAGTATACTCGGGTATATATGCCACCTTGCTCGCCTCCCTTTCCCTAGTATTTTACCATACAAAAATACTTTTTTCAAGAATTTTAAGTAAAAAAAGTCGCTCCGGTCGGAGCGACTTTTTTGTTATTGATCAACCGTGTACAGACATAACGATGATAGCTACTATGAAAAGTACTATACCGGTAATGAAACGAGTAAGACCTGCAAACTTCTTGGTATCATCTTCCTTTTCCTTAAGGCCGAAGACGAAGCTTACGATACCGAAAGCAAGGAGGGGCATAGACATAATGAATGCGAGAACTATGCAGGTTTCATCGAGCCAGTAATTAGAGGTAGCATGATAGCTGTAAGAATAATAGCCGGACGGATAGATGCTGGTGTAAACCCATGCAAAAACTATAGAAAGGAAAGAGAATACGCTATAAAGCAAGAGGCAAATATCGAAAAGGAATCCAAACACTGCACCGGTCTGCTTCTTCTTAGGCTGCAAGAGGGGAGCTGCGGGAGCGGGAGCAGGCTGTGCATATGCCATATTGGGAGCATATGTGGGAGCGGGATTGGGGTTTACGGGTGCGGAATCAAGCACGTTGCCACAGTTGGCGCAGAAAGCTGCCTCATCGGTGTACTGAGCACCACAGGTTCTACAGAACTTCATTGTGTCCTCCTGGAAAATGTTTTTATGAGCATTGAGTATATCGCACAACGTCACACGGGGGCATGGAACGGTGCTCTATTACTGATACACTTCAATTATAATGTTTTGCACACAAAAAGTCAACGGATGTTATGAAATTGTTCAAATCTTGTTTTGTGGAATTTATTGCGTTCGCGTTACATCTCTGTTTGCCATATGCAGCTTTTTCAAACAAAGCACCTTATGAATTACTGAATTTGGTTTTGCAGATATGCCTTTACTCCCTCCAGCGCACTGACTTTCCACGCACCGTTAACTTCCTCGCCAGCCAGCGGGACAACCAGAGTTAAGTCCATATGCGCCCCCGGTGAGTAGCCGTCCGGCTCGGTGCTGAAGAAGTATTCGCGCCACGCGTCAATATCCGCGGTGGCAAAGCGCTTTGGCTCAAGATATATCATTTTCTTCTTTTCTGCGGTTATGAATGCTTTGGCAGCCAACGGAGCTAAAAGCTCGTATTCCTCACCGTTGACGTCGGTGAAAATAGCCGGCAATTCTCCGAGCTCGATCCTTTCGGACGCTCGGTTTATTTTTGTTCCTACTGCTTCGAAGTCTACCTTATCCTCAGAGAAATCGAGCTTCAGTACAACTCCGGTATCGGTGTACGGATGCACCCTTTGGTAATCGGTATCGAATATAAAGTTACCAAGCGAATAGAAGATCATTTTGCCGTCGTGTGTTACCTCGTAGTTCTCCGGAACGTGCGGATGATGGCCCACAACCACGTCTGCGCCCATATCCAGATACTGCAAATATCTTACACGGGTATAGGGTAACGGCATCGGAGCGAACTCTTCACCGCCGTGAGCGACGATCACACACCACCGACAGCGCGCCTTAATTTCATCTATTCGCGCCTTGATATGTGTCATATCATCCCACCTGAAAAAGCCTGCCGCATCCTCGGTTGCGGGTGTTTTTTCCGACATATAGCTTACACCCAAAATGCCGATTCCACCGGCCTCGTCAAGATACACCGGGCGCGATGCCTCGTCAAGATTCATGCCCGCACCAAAGCACATAGCACCACTATTTTTCGCATACTCCACAGTACTTGCGACACCCTCTACCCCGGCATCCATGGTATGGTTGTTTCCGATGCTCCAAATGTCTGCGCCCATTTTTTCAAATACGCGTATCGCACCGGGATTCATCGCGTGAAAGAACTGCCCGCGCTCGGCGGCATCATCTACCTCGATCACTGCGCCCTCCACGTTGATGCACACGTGATCACCGCTTTTGAAAAAGTCGATCAGCGCCGGTGACAGGAGCTCTTCGTCCTCCCACCTGCCGGACATATGCTTATCAAAGCCTATATCACCTGTGAATATTATGCTCGTTTTGTTTTCCTTGACTATAAGGTTATTCATAATAGCACTTCCCTGCCTTTGGGGGATTACTCATTTACGGTAAGTATATCACACGCAGTGTGAATAGTCAAGCCGCCGCGACATCAAAAAAAAACGCAGGGGTACCGCTTTTGCACAGTACCCCTGCGAGATAATAAATATGTTGCTTTTGATTTAACAAATCAGGCCGGACTGATGTTGGTGATAGCGGCATAAGCCGGAAGAGTCAGGTCGACGATCACGTACGCGGCGGTAAAAGACTCGCTTTCCACCTCGCGGCATTCATAGGTAATTCCATAATCCTTGGTATAGGTGACGATGTACTTTTTCATAAGTCCTCCTTTTGGATCTTAAAGATCCTTCATAACCATTATTGCCTCTCCCTGAATGATGAGCCTCTCGCGGTTGCGACCGCTGATGACTATCGGCTCCATATCATCGTTTTCGGGGATGAGGTAGATTGCATTGCTGTCCTGCTTGAATCTCTTGAGTGTTGTTTCGGAATTGTCGTAGAGAAAGGCTGCGATCCTACCCTCACGCACTCTCTCGCATCTTTTGATAAGCACGAGATCTCCGTCGTCGATGCCGGCATTGATCATCGAGTTACCTCTTGCACGCAGAAGAAAGAAATCGCCGTTGCCGATCAGGGCCGTTGGCATGCGGATGCTTTCAAGCTCGGCATCACACACCTCGTTAAGCATTCCGCAAGGAATCGAATTTCCCATCAGGACCCGACTTGTTCCCTCGGTCGCTCCGCGCATATAGTCGGTAACGATGCCGCGATGTCCGTCGTACTCAAGCTCTCCGCGCTCACAAAGCTCGCGCAGATATCTCTGCACAGTCGGTCTGGAAATTCCCGTCCCTGCCTCGATTTCTCTGGTAGAGGGCGAGCGGCCAATGTCGTCGTAATACTTGTTGACGTAGTTGACGATCGTTGAGTAATAGGTGGTATTCTTTGACCTCATTTTGCCCTCCTTTTTCTGTCGTTTTTCTTTCTGAGCCGTTTGGCTCATTTAGATTATAGACCAAAAAACGGTGTTTGTCAATAGGTTTTTTCGAAAAAATCTATGCTTTTTTGCGATTTTTTACTATTTTTCGGCAAAATAGCGCTAAAAAAAGGTGGACACACGTCAAAAACGCATGTCCACCGTCGGTGATTATTTAGTTGTATATTTACCCTTTGAATATCGAAAGCAGCTCCGCAAGACTCTTCTTTCTGATCGCGAGCCAGAAGAGTGAGAAGCCGGCAAGCTCGACCGCTATCGTTGATGCAACCGAGATAATAACGATTGCAGCCGTGCCAAGCCCTTCCCTCTCGTCGCCACCTGAAAGGTCACCGCTTGAAGGATCACCGCTTGAAGGGTCTCCGCTTGAAGGGTCGCCGCTTGAAGGGTCTCCGCTTGAAGGGTCGCCGCTTGAAGGGTCGCCGCTTGAAGGATCACCGGGCATTTCATATCCGCATACGTCACACTTACCGTCGCCATCGTCGGAAATATGATCGGCAAGAGCACCGTATTCCCCGCCGCACGCGGAGCATTCAGCAAGTGCCTCGCAGGTAGCCGAGCCTCCCGCACAAGCTATGCCGGTGTTTATAAGGCTGTCACAGCAGGCACGAAACTCGTCGTGCGTTCCGTCAAGATTTGCAACGTACTTAACGTCGGTGCTTCCGTGATTGTTGGGGTCGGCATCTCCGTAACCGCTATTACATATATCACAGAGTGCCGGAGAAGTGCAATCTGCCACACCGCCGGTGTGAGCGCAGATCAGAGTGCCGTCGACGGTAAGGGTGCCATCAACGGTAACGGACTCAAATGAGGTCAGGTCTATCGTGTAGCCCTCAGGGACCGTGAGAGACGCGCCCTCAGGGATCACAAGGCCCGCCTTATAAGTCAGATCGGAGAAATCGGGCAATTTGTTGATGATGCTGCGCTCAGCGATCACGTTGCCGATCACGACGTAGTTGAAGTCGTTATTTACAAAACTTTCGCTATCAACAACTATGGCATTCAGAGTTCCCCTTATCACCATCTCGCTCGCGCCGATGAAATCGCACAGGAACGTCGCGCCGTCATCGCTATTTACGGTAAGTGTGGTATTTTCCTCTACGGTGAGAGCTGATGCATCGAGCGCCGGCTGATGGGAATAGTTGCCGCGGATATTTACCTCTCCGCCGCGGAATGTCAGCCTATCACCCTGAAAGCCGCCGAAGAGGTTAAGCACAGCTCCCTCCTCACCGCTGAACGTGTGACTGTTTTCAGGCACGTTTATAAAATCTATTGACTCGCCGCCGACACTTGCATATACGTTATTTGTGCCGATGAAGACAATGTTGGTATTATCGATTTGACCCTTGCCGGATCGCAGAGGCACTGCGTCCGTATTCGATCTCAGATCAATAGTTGCGTTATTGAGTATGACGGTATCGATATCCTTGATAATGACGTAGCCGGATCCCGCCTTGTAAGCGCCGATGCTCTCGGCAGTACCGAACTCGATGCCGGTGTTAGTGATATTAGCCTTGATTTCAAATACAGTACCGTCAACTACCACTATTTCCTTGCCGCAAACCTTGCAATATTTTCCGTCATTTTCGGTATTGCTATCGTGAGTACAACCTATCATACAAGGGGCCAAGGCCGAAAAATACTCAGCGTCCAACCCCTCGTAGCCTGCAGGAGTATCCACCTTATAGCCCGGATCTACCATGCGTATACTGTACCAGCCGTATTCGGGAATGAGGTAATAATAGGTAGCGTCCGCATCGTACCAAAGCTCAATACAGTTGATGCTCTTGTCGGGATTGTACCACACGGAAAACCAGTCGTTTATTTCTTCGGGATAGCAATTAACTCTGTGAAGCTCGAGCTTGCCTTCATTGTAACTATCGGCTGCGCTCCTATCAAAAACCCCATAAGTAGCGTCTAACATATCTTCGCCCGGAGTTATGTAAATTCCGATGGAATATTCATTCATAGACGTACCAAACTGCAAGCGTCGGTCGGGCTCGCCGTCCATATAGTACATTTGCCAAAAGTCTATTTCATTGCAAAGGTACACGTACCAGGAAAGATCGGGATCGTTGTAATCCGCCTCGGGAATTTCGGCAACCCAATAGCCGTTCTCGAGGGTAAGGGTAATATGTTCCCAGTCGCGAGTGTTGTAAATTTCTCCACTGGTAGCACCGATGTCCTTTATCACGATCCTACCGTTTTCATATTTCATATCAAGCCAGACGTAAAAGGCTTCTCTTATTTTGTCGACCGGGATACCCATATCGGAAACGTTTAGATATGGCTTATCCACAAAGTCGAATTTCGGTATCTCGACACCGTTTACGGTAAAGGTGTCGCTTTCGGTTTCGCTTGCGCTTGCTACGATGGCAAATGTCAGAAGCACTGATGCAAGCATCAAGCATATTACAAAAATCTTTGTCAATCGGTTCTTCATAGTTGTTTTTCTCCTGATGGTTTTTACCTGTTTTTGTGTGATTGCTTTAAGTTTTCTTCGTTTACCTTGTCAATATATTCTTTAAATCCTTTAAGGATGCGTTTTCCTATATTTCTGTAATCCATTGCCAAGACCTTTTCGATCTTCTGGCTGCGCAGCTCGTTCGGAACACCGTAAAGCATCATTATTGAGTCAAGCGCCTTCTCGATCTGCTTATCGAGGGGTGTTTCCTGCTCGCAGGTCATTATCGTGGCGAACTCGATGCCGGAAACTATGTTTTCTGTCGCGCGCCACTCCTCGTCGGACCAATCCGGGCGGTATTGCGCAAATATTTGCTTGGTCTTTTCGGTGTCGTTCTCGCGGATCAGATTAAGTATCATTGCAGAGGAATACGACGAGGCAAAGAAATCTCTCGCCACTGCGTCATCCTCACAGGCCGCTGCTATCGACGTCAGCTCCAGGCAATATGACAGAAGCGAGCTTGCGCCCTCCTTTGCCTCATACTCCATAAGCCAGGTCTGAAAGTCGAACAATTCCTCAACCAAAACGGCAAGCAGATGCTCCTTACTCGGAAAGTAAAACGTGATATTGCCGGTACTGAGATCAAGCTCGCGCGCTACTCTTGCGAAGGTGGTTTTCGAGTACCCTTCCTCTATAAATAAATGCGCCGCCAGCTTTATTATTTCTAGCTTTGTATTAGGTCTTATTCGATTTATGTGCGCCATACGTAGTCCCTCCCTGATCTATCTTAACGCCGGCAGTCTGCCACCCGATCGCAACTTGCACACGTGCAACTTGCATATATGCTAATTATACCAACCCATCCCCCGTTTGTCAATAGGTTTGGAAAATTTTTGATTTTTTGACTGTCTTTGTGGTAAAGGGCAAAAAAGAAGACTCGTCTTTCGACGAGTCTTTGTGTTGCACATCCAATTTAGATGTCACGACGAAAAAGTCAATAAAATCAAGGGTTTGGGGGATTTGATTGCAAATTTAATTGTTGACAAAATAGATGCCAATAGTCTTATGTCAGCTCTCGCTCGTTTGCGGAAGGCATTTCGGGATATACATCATCTAAACTGTCTGAATACCAATAAGCAACCGACGAAATATCATCCTGCAAGGGTAGATATCTACCTTCGCTTCTCCAACCGAGCGCCTGAATAGTTACGCGAATATTTTCCTTGAAATAGATCGGATCCGCGATATGCCAACGGTACATATCAAAATATCTTTGTGACCGGTAGATCTCATCGGTATGACCGACCTTGCTAAGTCCGCTGTACGGTGAGGAAAACTCTTCGTATTTACCGTTTACGTCAAAATTGTAAGCTCCGCAAAAATAATCTTCGGTGCCCGTTCCGCAGATAGAAGGGAAATCGGTATCTCCGTCTATATAAAACTTTATCTCTCCTTCTCCCCACCAACCATTAGATTTCACGCCCCAATGCAGATATGTTCCAACGTAAAGACCGTTGCCCTTGATGTTGTCGAGTATCGTATATACCTCTTTGTAGGGCAAGGGATTGACGCGTCTGAACTGCGCGTGAAAATACAGACTGTCGGGGGATATCTTCTTTTCCTCACAGTCTATTTGATAGTAAATATTCGCATTTGTTGTTCCTGTGTTCTCAATTTCTACGCGAAAGCCATTGAAATAAGGCATCTCAAAATAGCAATTCATACCCTTGCGAGGATTATAGCACATTGCCAAACTATTGATCTGACGGTATTCGTTGTAATCCGCATTCGCAAAAAAGTCAGAAAGCGTAACGTCAACGGCGGGGCTTTTCTGACCGTCAAAATATATGCGCAGTAACAGTTGTCTGCCATATTTTGCGCTGTCAGTAATCCAAAAATGCTTGATGGCACCCTCGCCCTTAATATCTGCAATCACGGCAGTTTCCCCTGCGTTTAACACGATATAAGGATTTACTTTCCAACCTTGTCCGAGCTCGCGGGCGGCATTTCTTGCGCTTCCTTCTTCAAGTGTTGCTTTTCCTCCCTCGCCCTTCATTCCTGTTGGATTTTCGGGGCAAACAGAAAATGTGCGGATATCCTTTTTGAGTGTCAGATTGTTTAACATTTGTTGCACCTCCATAACTAATGTATTGTAATTATAACAAATTTATGGTATAATGTAAATCGCAGATGTTGACATCAATTTAACATTTATTGAACGGAGCAGCTTGTATGAATTTATCTTTAATCAATCCTTACATTCGTTTGGCTATGGAATCGAGAATTCCTTCGGGGCATAATATTGCGCGGCGTGTGATTTATGATTACGAGCTTATATACCTTGAAAAGGGAGATTTTACTTTTATTTACAACGATAATCCCTACAACTGCAAGGCGGGAGATATTATTTTTATTCGCCCGGGAATACCCCACAGCTTTATTCTTGACCTTGGAGAAATTTCTCAGCCCCACATTCATTTTGATATGACGCACCGCCCTCAAAGCGAAATAATACCGATATCATTTAAGGATATTGATAAAATGTCAGATGAGGAGATAGAATGGATACACGAAGATTACTTTCCCTCGTTTAGTCAAGCACCGCTAATCAACATTCAAAACAAGTCAGAATTTTTGGAAGTTTTTTATCAGATAGTTTCGGGGGATTTAAATGATATTTTGAAAAAATCATTTATGATCGGATTGCTCTCGATCATAATAAACGATAATTTTCCGGAGCTATTACAACGCGAGAAGCAATTAAACGTGGTAAATCAGATCAAAGATTATATAGATGCAGGAAACGGCATGGGAATGACGCTTGACGATTTTGCTCGAACATTCTTTTACGATAAATTTTATTTAGAAAGAAAATTCAAGGAATCCTTAGGAGTAAATCTTATTGAATATAGAAACAAAAAAAGAATGGAACTTGCAAAGGATCTCTTAAAGCTTCATTCGGTATCACAAGTCTCGGAATTGATAGGCTATCAATCCATATATTCGTTTAGCAGAGCTTATAAAAGCTATTTTGGATACGCTCCAAGTAAAATAGGGGATAAAAAAAGTTGATTATTTAAGTTCAGATCCCACCCACACGGAGATTTTGGCGTTTGGCATCTGTTTTGTCAACACAACATGGTTGCACAGATGGGATTTGTTGTTCAGTTTTTACTCTGTGCAAATTTGCTTCGGGTTATTTGCTATTCGTCGGGCGGACACGACGAATGACGCAATCTTTGACCCCGACTTTTGTGGCGCATCTGTTGTGGGGGAAGCTACGCCGTCTATTAGAAGTTTGCGTTAAGGGAGAGTGAGGTGCTTCTATCACCACAAAATCGGTTCAAAGGGCCGAAGGTCGTGAGGCTCAAACCCCTCCGCACCATTTTTGCCTGGGGCAAAAAAAGAAGACTCGTCTCTCGACGAGTCTTTGTGTAAAGGCTCAAAATTTAATACAATGAGCCTTGGAAGCGGAAATAGTGCATAAGCCGATTCCGCGCCACCGTCAAGCGCGTCAGTGTCCACAACGACGGACGGCTTGTGTTCACATTTACAAACGGTAGCGAGGAAACGGTGATGATGTAATGACCGCTTGCAAATTAAGAGTCGGCTATGATGGTCGGCTCTTTTTGCTATGCTCATAAAATTGTATTAAGTTTTTTCTCAAAACATATTGACAAACATCGAAGTGTGTGTTAGAATATATCTACACTTATCGATGTGTTGGAAGGAGGAACTGCAAAATGGCATTTAAGCACAATGATGGAATAAAGATATTCAAGGCTCTTGCAGACGATAACCGTCTTGAGATTATGGAGCTTCTGATGAATGGCGAGAAGTGCGGTTGTGCTCTCCTTGAAGAACTCAAGATCGGACAGTCAACTCTTTCTCACCATATGCGTATACTGTGTGAGGCAGGGCTCGTCGATGCCTGCAAGGAAGGTAAATGGATGCACTATTCGCTTTCCGCAGAAGGCTCGGCACAGGTCAGAGAGTTGATCGAAAGATACACCCTATCACCCGACAAGGCTTGCGGCTACAAGAAATGCGATAGTTGCAAGAAATAATATTGGCTTATAAGGTCAGTGCGTTACGTGCTGACCTATAAACAAAAATATCATATCGATAGATATAGATATATAAATGTAATTGGAGGTACATTATGCAACAAGTATGGGATTTCATTCAGAAGCAAATTCTCGGTATGAAATGGCTGAATGAACTGATTGGAAAGCTTCTTTCTCTTTGCGGTTTGGATATAACGAGCCGTATTGGCGGCAGTATTCAGTTCTTCATTTACGATGTGATCAAGATATTTGTTCT
>JAZOWX010000046.1:0-10540 GCA_045659405.1 Eubacteriales bacterium
ATTAAGGCTTTCCTACTCATAAAACGACAATGATACGAAAGGTATCATGCTTGTGACGAGCCGTTTCTTGCTTATTCTTATACCTTCCATTATAATGTATTCAGGTGAGAGCCAATACGCAAAAAGAAGGTTTATGGATTATGAAAAAGAAAAGCGGAAGATTGTTTTTAGTAGGAACGAGTTTGCTCATCTCGTTTGTTTTGTGGACGGTGTTGATTCTCTTCGTTGACGTTCGGGCAATCGGCCCCGAAGGCTCATCGGTTGGCTTTGCGTCGTTAAACGGATTTGTACACAATATTACGGGTGTGAATATGTCTTTGTACGTGATTACAGATTGGCTTGGTCTTGTGCCAATCGGCGTTGCATTCGGTTTTGCCGTTCTCGGTCTTGTACAATGGATTAAAAGAAAAAGTCTATTAAAAGTTGACCGAAGCATTCTCGCACTCGGTGGATTTTACATCATCGTAATGGCGGTGTATGTTCTCTTTGAAATTGTTGTTATCAATTACAGACCGACTCTCATCAATGGATATCTTGAAGCCTCATATCCGTCGTCCACAACGATGCTTGTGATGTGTGTGATGCCTACGGCAATAGTACAGTTCCGCACCCGTATTAAAAACGACAAATTTAGACGGTGTATAATGCTTGCGATTGCCGTGTTTATTGCCTTTACGGTTATAGGCAGGCTTGTGTCGGGTGTACATTGGATTACCGATATTATTGGCGGTGCATTGTTTAGCGCAGCGATTGTATTGATGTATTATTCCATCTGCAACGTAGCAACAAAAAACCACTATACAAATTCCAATTTATCGAGTTGTTAATCTTTGTGGGAAGATTTTCAAAAGTGTAGCACACTATACTTTGTAAGCAAAGTCGTGTGTTTTTGCAGAGCAAAAAAGTAAAGAGTAGCAAAATTTGCTACTCTTTTATAATGTCTAAAAAATCCCTAAGAGAAGAGCGACTAGTGTGTATTTTTGTATTTTCCATTGACATGAGCGAGAATAAGTTGTATAATAAATAAAGATTGATAAATTTTTAACTTTCTTTAAGGAGAATATAAAAATGGCAAGATTTGTACTTAACGAAACATCCTATCACGGCAAGGGCGTTATTGCTGAGATAGCAACCGAAATCAAAGCTCGTGGCTTTAAAAAAGCATTTGTTTGCTCAGACCCCGACCTTATCAAATTTGGTGTTACAAAGAAAGTAACCGACATTCTTGACGGAGCAAATATCTCATACGACATCTATTCCGAAATCAAGCCCAATCCCACCATCGAAAACGTTCAGGGCGGTGTTGAGGCATTTAAGGCAAGCGGCGCTGACTGTATCGTAGCAATCGGTGGCGGTTCTTCAATGGACACTGCAAAGGCAATCGGTATCATCATTGAAAATCCTGAATTTGCAGACGTTCGCTCTCTTGAGGGCGTTGCTCCCACAAAGAACAAATGCACACCCATTATAGCAGTTCCCACAACTGCAGGTACTGCTGCAGAAGTTACAATCAACTACGTAATCACCGACGCTCAAAACAACAGAAAAATGGTTTGTGTTGACGTTCACGATATCCCCGTTGTTGCAGTTGTTGACCCCGACATGATGGCTTCTATGCCCCGCGGACTTACTGCAGCTACAGGTATGGACGCTCTTACACACGCAATTGAGGGCTATATCACAGCAGGCGCTTGGGAAATGAGTGACATGTTCCACATTAAGGCTATTGAAATCATCGCAAAAAGCCTTCGCGGTGCAGTTGACAACACTCCCGAAGGACGAGAAGGAATGGCTCTCGGTCAGTATATCGCAGGTATGGGCTTCTCCAACGTTGGTCTTGGTATCGTTCACTCAATGGCTCACCCCCTTGGTGCTCTTTACGATACACCCCACGGTGTTGCTAATGCAATTATTCTTCCCACGGTTATGGAATACAATGCACCCGCAACCGGCGAAAAATACAGAGATATCGCAAAGGCAATGGGCGTTTGCGGCGTTGATGCTATGACTCTTGAAGAAGCAAGAAAAGCTGCTATTGATGCAGTTAAACAGCTCTCCACAGACGTTGGTATTCCTTCAGACCTCAAGGAAATCGTTAAAGTAGAGGATATCGACTTCCTTGCGCAGTCCGCTTTTGATGATGCTTGCCGCCCCGGTAACCCCAGAGCAACAAGTGTTGAAGAAATCAAAGAGCTTTATCTCAAGCTTATGTAATAAAATCGACAAATACGCCGATTGGTCAATATCATTAAGTTGAAACGAACACATAATACAAATAAAAATCTCCCCGTCAAACGGGGGGCTTTTTATTCTTTGTGCCACACTATGTATCGCCACAGAAAACCTGTCAAGCAGTGTCAATGTTGTCAGCAGTGGGTCGCCCTCACGAATGCGCATTGTTCGTCTTATTTCTTTTGGAATTACAACACGCCCGAGGTCAGATATTCTTCTGACAATTTCTGTGACTTTCATTTATATCTCCTTAAATACTGCTATTTGTAAGCAAAAAATTGCATTTTGTGCTTCTGCATTCTCATTTTTGCAAATTCAGCCGAGATTAGTATTTGTAGGAATTTTGATTTTATTCGAATTTGTGCATTTATAAATCAAGCATAGAATATATTGTAACAAAATATATTCGGAGCAATATATGAGAATACTGTCTGTTTTCGGGACACGTCCCGAAGCTATAAAAATGTATCCGATAATAAAAGAGCTTGAATTGCGCAATAACGCTTCAAAAATATGCATCAGCGGACAACACAACGAATTACTCCATTCGGTGCTTCGGGAATTTTCTATAAAGATTGACTACGACCTGAAAATTCATAGAAGGTGTAAATCTCTGGAAGAAATCACGTGCTGTGTAGTTAAAGGTTTTAGCGGTATACTAAAAGTGGAGTCTCCCGATATTGTTTTGGTACACGGTGATACGACAACGGCTTTTGCCGCTGCAGTTGCAGCATATTATCAAAAAATACCGATTGCGCATATCGAGGCGGGTTTGCGCACACATAATACTGAAAATCCATACCCCGAAGAATTTAACCGAAGAGCTATTGACAGCATTTCGGACATACTTTTTTCGCCGACGCGAGAAGCAATCAAAAATCTTCTTTGCGAGCGCATTGATGAAAGCAAAATTCATCTGACGGGCAACACAATTTTTGACGTAGCAAAGCTGTTATACAAAAAAGAGTATAGACATCCAATTCTGAATTCCGCTCCACAGACAAAGCTTATACTTCTTACAACGCACAGACGAGAAAACATCCCAAAGCTTTCTTACATTTACTGTGCGGTTAAAAAACTCTGCTCCGAAGAAAATATAAGGGTTATCTTCCCTGTGCACCCTAACCCCAAAATACGAAAAACCGCCAAGCACATACTTGGCGGCAATAATAATATACTGCTTACAGAGCCACTTAAAACAGTAGATTTCCACAACATTTTGGCAAGGTGCTATATGGTTCTTACCGATTCGGGCGGAGTTCAAGAGGAAGCAACGTATTACGGTAAGCCAACACTTATCCTGCGTAATGCAACCGAGCGAATCGAAGCTATTAATACAAAAACGGTAAAACTTGTCGGCACGGATGAAAACGTTATATACAATACGGCACGTGAAATGTTAAATAACGATATATACCAAAATACGAGTGTGTCAAAAAGCATATCAAAGCCCGGAGCAGCTAAAAAGATAGTAGATATTATACTAGACAAAAACGAATATACGCTACCGAGCATTAAAAATACTATTATTACAAGCTGAAAAATTAAAGCGAGACACAGAACAATCCGTGTCTCGCTTATTTATTACGTGTTATTTTCAGAAAGCGCAGAATCCTTTTTTATTGAGTCTTCCCATATACGGTCAGAAGCCGAAATTACAGAAGCATATTTTTTCAAAACAAGCTTGCGAGCCCTCCTGAAGCGATTATAAGACGCTTTATTGAGGTTATGAATGTCGCTTCCGACTGCCACAACATAGCCGTCGGTGAGCCAACTCTTTATGGCCTTTGTTTGAAAAATCGAGCAAAAAGCATCTGCATTGAGCTGTATTTTAGCTCCGACGGATATAAGCTTTTCTATATTATAAGGAACATATCTGTCAGCGTGAGCCAAAATCACGTCGTATCCCGATGATATCAAGGTCTCAACATCATCCACGTACCTGCTTGAAAAATCAGAAAAAGGAAGCTCCAGAAGCAAGGTTTTTGTCCCTGATATACAAAGCTTATCTATATCGGGCATTTTATATATTCCCTCGCATATCAAAAGCTCACAACCGAGCCTGACTTCGGGATATTCATCAGAATCACCCATAGCCGAAAGAAGCTCTGAATATGCTTCGCTTCGCTTTTCAAGGAAAGCACCCAAATCATCTGCGTGTGGATAAAAATGAGGGGTAAGTATGATGCGATTAACACCGAAAGCCTTGGCAAGCTTTAACTGCGCGAGAGAGGTTTCCAAAGAATCACTTCCGTGGTCAATTGGTAAAATATGCGTATGGAAATCTACAACGTCAACTTGATCATCCATAAAAATTACCTACCGTAGCCGGTATAGCTTGCATATTTTGCGTATTTACCGTATCTGGAATATTTTTTATATTTGCTGTATTTACTGCTAAATCCCTTGGGTGATACCGCAGTAAGACATATACCAAACACGTTCGCATTTATTCCTGAAAGATTCTCGAACAAATCCGAAAGCTCATTTACGTCAGAGTAATCAGCTCTTGCAACAACGAAATATCCATTTATATGGTCGTTAAGAAGAATCGCATCCGAAACGACGTTAGAGGGGGGCGTATCAAATATAATATACGTATATTTTTCCTCCAGCGCCTCCATCATACTGTCAAAACGGGAAGAGCTTATCAAAGCGGTTGCGTTTGCCGATTCGCTTCCGGAGGTCAAAACCGAGAGGTTAGGAAGATTGGTTTGCTGAATATTCGGTGTAGAATCTATGCCCGCAAGGTATTCACTAAGTCCGTGCGCATTAGATTTTATTTCTTTGAGCAGATGTGATATTCTCGGTTTTCTCATATCGGCATCAATAAGCAACACCTTATGCTCCGAATCGCTCCTTGCGATAGTAAGCGCAAGATTTATTGATATATAAGTCTTACCCTCACCCGAAAATCCGCTTGTTATAGCAATCTTTTTACAGCTATCCTGAATCGGAAGATATAATACGTTAGTATAAAGCGTTCTGAATGCCTCGGATATCGCAAACGGAGTCTTGTCACTTATCAATCTGACCTTATCATTTGCATCGCTGTCGTGAGCAACGTTCTTTCCGAGAAGTGTGCCGTGGGCAGACTTGGAATACTTCCCTACGTTCAGATCGTGTCTGGGGATTACTCCGAGTATCGGTGTCTCAAAGTTATCCTCTATCTTTTTTCTGTCACGAACAGTAACGTCAAACAAATTGTATATGAATATCGCAATCATAGAAACAAGCGCTCCGCCGACAAAGCCTATAATCGCATTTCTAAGTACGTTCTTGGAATTATGAACACGAGGAAGCACAGGATCATCAAACACCTGCACAACGCTGGCGTTAGGAATGAAATCATCCTTTATTATGTTGTTTTCGCAAACAGCCTTTATCGCCTCTGCCATAGCATACGCCATCTGCGGGTCTACAGAGGTTACAGCAACGTCAAATACTGCCGTAGATCCCTTTTGTCTGACGGTAATCGTCGGCTTTGACGAAAGCGAAGCGTATGTTTGCTTACTCTCTTCATCAAACTCGTAAATAACAGCCTCAAGGAACTTCTTACTTTTAAAAAGCTGCTCGTAAATCTTTACCTGCTGCTCGGCAACACTTATGTCATTAATATCGGTATTTACCGAATCTATATACGAATACATTGTAACCGTAGACGTATAAGTATCCTTTACCAGGAATTCAGAGCTTATGCCGAAAACAATTGCGCCGATAACAGAAATAAAACCGATCAGCCACAATTTCGGAACAAAAATTCCAAACAGGTCTTTTATAGTCAATTCATCGTTATGCTTTTTCATTCTTACCTCACTTGAACAATGTTTTTTAGTAAAGAGCAAAAATCAACACCTTACGAAAATATGCTTCGTTTGCCTTCGCAAACAGGAAATCTGATGCTTTTCAAATTTCATAAAAAGATAAGAAACAATACAAAACAGGATTCCGACAAGAACCCTGTTTCGTAATTTTATTCAGCTACCAAAACATCCTTGTTCTGCTCTATTCCGTTATTATAATCGTCAGCGTCCCAGCCGTAGTTTTCTGTGGGATAATAAGAGTTAGCTGCCTTGAACACATCACCTGTGTATTCAAGATTCATTTTATAATAGCTTGTCTCGGATTCTATGGGAATGAAGTAACCGTTAGGAACGAGAACGTAACCTTTCGTTTTATCATAACCGTCAGACTCTTTTAAATCTTCTATAGCGAAATTGCGTCCGTCAGGAAGAAGAACGCGACCTGCGGGTACGGTAGAATCCTCTATTATGTCATACGCGCCACCGTTTTCAACAAATTCACCTTGCTCATCGTAACTACCGTCAGCAACAACATAATTGGAATTTAAACGTCCGTACTGAAGAATATTTCTGAAGGTTGTATCTGTATTTATAGCATAAATTATCTGCATAGCACGAGATACAAACTCGGTATCATCCATAGCATCACCCGCTGTCTTGGGAATTGCACCGCCCTTAACAACAGCAAAAGCGGAAGCAAATGCATCCTCGGCAGTTACAGTAGGATATTCTATGATAGGAGGAGTGTTTTTATAGTCATTGAAATAATACTCGGAATCTTTATACTCAAAGCGCAAATTGTAATTGCCTTTTACGATTTCATATGAACCCTCAGGAAGTATTTCCACAGCATCCTCGTAGGTCTTTATCTGATCCCAATCACCCTCATTTGTAGCAAAGTCAGCTTTTGCAGCTTCCTTGTTAATCAGAAGATAGGTATACTCACCAAGAACACGGTTGTTCGGAACTGTGAAAAGCTTTTTATCCGAGCTACCCTCTACGGTAAGTTTAGAAGCCTCAAGAAGCGCCGAATTAATCTGTGCGTTAAGAGTACCGTAAGCTTTAGTTGCGTACATTGCGGTAAGATCAAGCAAAGCCTCGTCATTCATAAGCTCACCCATAAGCTCTTCGCTGTTTATAAGAACTATTCCGGGCTTTATTTCGTTTACCTGATTAATCTGCTCCTGAGTAGCATTTTCAGGAAGCGCCTGAGTAGCGGCAATAGCGCCCGTTACAGCCGCCTTATATTCAGAAGCGGTCTTATAGATAACGTTAACCTTTGTCTTGAATTTTGTTTCAGTATAGTCTGCAATGTCATCAGCTACGGTAGTCAATGCAACAGAGCCGCAATCATCATATATTATGTACATATTAAGCGAGATTTCTTTGGTCTTCACAGGATTGTAATCATACTGGAAATCACCAACACCGCTCTCGCAGGAAGCCAAGCACAGTGTCATCATAACAGCGACGACAAGAAGCGAAATAATTTTTTTCATTTTAAAATGAACCTCCGAGGTTTATATCCACACTATTATACATCATTATCTAAAAAAAGTCAAGTAAAAGCAAATATTTAAAAAAATATATACATATATGACTAAATTTAGAAATATTTTTCCATCAATTTGCCAAATAATCTTTAAGAGCCTTTGAACGAGACGGATGTCTCAACTTACGAAGCGCCTTTGCCTCAATCTGTCTTATACGCTCACGGGTAATCTGGAATTGCTTTCCAACCTCCTCGAGCGTCCTGGGTCTGCCATCCTCAAGACCAAAGCGAAGCTTGATTACCTCCTCCTCACGGGGAGTAAGTGTTTTAAGAATGTTGCAAAGCTGCTCACGCAAAAGCGAGTAGGATGCTGTATCCGAAGGAGCGGGAGTTTCGCTGTCCTCGACAAAATCGCCAAGATGGCTGTCCTCCTCCTCACCGATAGGTGTTTCAAGCGAAACGGGGTCCTGCGCTATCTTCATTATTTCACGCACCTTTTCGGGAGTCATCTCAAGTCTTTTTGCTATCTCATCGGTAGTAGGCTCTCTGCCGTATTCCTGCAACAGCTGACGTGCAGTCCTCGATACCTTGTGTATTGTTTCTACCATATGCACGGGTATACGTATTGTACGGGCTTGGTCCGCAATTGCACGTGTTATAGCCTGTCTTATCCACCAGGTAGCATAGGTTGAGAACTTGTATCCCTTATGGTAATCGAATTTCTCAACAGCCTTCATAAGACCGAGATTTCCCTCCTGAATAAGGTCGAGGAAATACATGCCCTTACCGACGTGACGCTTTGCGATACTTACCACAAGACGAAGGTTAGCTTCGATAAGCTCGTCCTTTGCCGCTTTAGCCTCTTGATCTGTACCCTCTGCTATTTTTTCAGCGAGAATAGTTTCACGCTCAGGGGGCAACAGTGATATCTTACCGATTTCCTTAAGGTACATACGGACAGGGTCGTCGATAGAAACACCCTCTTGCGAGAATATTTTTTCGATACCTATCTCATCACCGGTATAGGATTTTGCGTCTTCCTCTATTTCCTTGAATTCATCATTTTCAAGGTCATCAGGAGAAGCTGTGTCGATATCAACCTGAGATATATCGTAATTGATATCCTCAAGAGCCTTCATAATATCCGAATTTGCGATATTTCCGTCTGTTTTTGAGCCTATAAATCCATTAAGGTCAATTTTTTCTCTACTCATTTTTTACCTTCCTTTTGAAATCTCAATCTTTTCTTAATTTGTTGAGAAGATCGTTTAGTCCTTCGTATGTATTGGTAACTGCGCTGTTCTTCTTTTGAACTGCATTTTTAAGTGCCTGTATGCTTTCGGTCAAAACCTCTGTACCGTTATCGGTAAGCTGCATTCTGGAAAGCTTCATTTTTGTTATTCTTCCGATTTCATCAGCAGTATAGCTTTCGTTAAAATCAGGAAGCGTATTTCCATTTTCATAGCCGCTTTTTATACTGCCAAAAAATCTCTTGCCAAGCTCGGTAAAGAAATCCTCCTCGCACAAAAGCTGCCCTTCAAAGACGGTTTTCCTATGTTCGGGATATAAAAGCAAAAGCGCCAGAACGTTTTCCTCGTTTTTTGCCACAGCGGGAGCTTTTGCAAAATCAGGATTGACCTTATCGGTATATCCCATAGCATCAAGCTTTGTTCTTCTTGTTTCTTCTTTTCTTTGCAGATAATTTTTTCTTGAGAGTATCTTTTTTACCTCAAGCTGTATACTCTCTTTCGAAACCGAAAACTTTTCGGAAAGAATCTGAATATAAATTTCACGCTCGGCGGAAAAATCAAAGTTACATATAAGTGATACGAGCTCCTTGAGCGCTTTCACCTTATCCTCGGCAAGACTTATGTCGTATTTTGATAAAATCGAGTCCATTCTGTACTCGAATTCGCTCTTGGAATCCGACATAAGCTGTCTGAACTTATCCACTCCGAATGATTTTATATACTCATCGGGGTCTTTAGCTCCCGGAATAACGAGCACTTTTACGTCAAGTCCAACCTCTCCGAGTATTTCGAGCGCACGTTTGGCAGCCTTTTGTCCCGCTTCATCTGCGTCGTAGGAAATTATAACCCGTTTGGTATAGCGTGACAGAAGCCTTGCCTGATCGGCAGTAATAGCCGTTCCTAGCGTGGCAACGGCATTTGTGACACCGGCAGCGTGGAGCGCTATAACGTCCATATACCCCTCACAAAGAATAAGCGATTCGGATGACAGGGCTTTAGCAAAATTCAGAGCAAAAAGGTTTCTCGTCTTTTTGAACACCGGAGTATCAGACGTGTTTTTATACTTTGGCTTCGAGTCATCCATAACCCTGCCTCCGAATGCAATAACGTTACCCGTAACGTCGATTATCGGAAACATAACTCGGTTTCTGAAAGCGTCGTAATAACTGCCGCGTTCACTTTTGCCGCATAAAAATCCGACTGTCAACTCATCATAAGTATATCCAAGCTTCAGCATATATTTTAGAAGTGAGTCAAAGCTGTTAGGCGCATATCCAAGCCCGAAATGCTTAATTGTTGACAACGAAAGTTTGCGTTTTTCGGTAAAATAGGCTAATGCTTCCCTTGCATCGGGATTATCTTTCATCAGGCAAGCGTGAAAGAATTTTGCCGCATCGGCATTCATTTTATACAGCCTGTCTTTTTCATATTTTAAGGCACGCTCGGCTTTTTCATCCCCCGAATCGAGGTTAACGGTAAGTCCTGCACGTTTTGCCAAAAAACGAAGCGCATCAACGTAATCAAGATGCTCAATGTTTTTAATAAATGTTACAGCATCGCCACCTACTCCGCAGCCGAAGCAGTAAAAGCTGTTACTTGCGGGATAGACTGTAAACGATGGAGTTTTTTCGCTGTGAAAAGGACACAAGCCCTTCATATTCGAGCCTGCTCGCTTTAATGATATGTAATTTCCAATAACACCAGAAATCTCATTTCGCATAAGAATCTGGTCTATAATTTCTTTAGATATCAAAAGCTCACCT
>JAZOWX010000047.1:0-2813 GCA_045659405.1 Eubacteriales bacterium
GAAGAGGTTTTGGAATTCGGGAACGTCTGCAAGTCCCTTTACCGCATCACTCATAGCGTCCATACCGAACATAAGAGTTGCAAATCCAAGCAGTATCGTTCCAACGTCCTTCTTCTTTGAGGACTTTGCGAACATGGTAAACGCAATACCGATAAGAGCGAGTATTGGTGTAAAGGACATCGGCTTGAGAAGCTTCATTATTATATTATCGCTCGATATACCGCCAAGGCTGAGTAGCCAAGAGGTAACGGTCGTGCCGATATTCGCACCCATTATAACGCCGATGGATTGCTTCAAGGTCATTACCTTGGAGTTAACGAAGCCAACAACCATAACGGTTGTTGCTGACGAGCTTTGTATAACGCCAGTTACACCCATACCCGTTAAAAAGCCCTTAAGTTTACTGTCTGTCAGCTTGCCAAGAAGAGCCTTTAAGCTGTTTCCGGCGCGTCTTTCAAGTCCATCTCCCATAACGTTCATACCGAAAAGGAACAGACAAAGACCACCGATTAAGGCAAGTGCATCAAAAATGTCAAACATAGATTTTCCTCCATTTTATATGTATTAACCGCAAAAATGCGGTGTTTTACCATAACCCGATGCAGTATAACATTTTTCAAATTCACCGTCAATAGACTTTACATAAACCTTACATTCATCTAAGCGAAATTACATTGATTTTACATATATCTTATGGTATACTATCATTGTAGCATTGAACACGTACGGAGAAGGCTTAATGGACGAACTTATTTACATTGTTGAAGACGATGAAGGCATAAGAGAACTTTACGAAGGCTCATTTGAGGGAGTATTCCTTACCAAAATGTTTGAAAACGGCAAAGACTTTTTTGCGTGTTTCAAGAATTCTCGCCCCAGCCTTATTATTCTTGATATCATGCTTCCTGATATGGACGGATACACCATTCTCACAAAAATCAGGGAAATGGACGAGAAGATTCCCGTCATTATCGTGAGCGCAAAATCCGACGAGATCAGTGCGGTCAAGGGACTTAACAAGGGCGCTGACGATTATATGACCAAGCCATTCTCGGTGCTTGAGCTTATCGCACGTATAAAAACCAATATCCGACGCGCAAATCTTTACATTACAAATCAAAAGGGATTTGCAATTGACAACAACGTTTACAAAATCTTTTATGAAGGACAGGATTTGGGACTCACCTTGAAGGAGTATAAGCTTCTCAAAATGCTAATTGCACGTGCAGGCACGACCATTGAGCGTGAAGAACTATTCCGTGAGGTTTGGGGAGAAAGCTATATGGGAGAAACGAGAACGCTCGATATACATATCTCTCAGCTCCGCGACAAAATAACCGAATGTGGAGGCGGCGACGTGATCGTTACCGTGCGCGGTATCGGCTATCGTTTTGAGGCAAAATGAAGAAGAAAATATTTTATAAGGTGTTTGCCGCAACCCTCGTTTGCGTTCTTTTGATGTTCGCGTTCGGCATCATTGCCGTTAATATGAATACAAACAATATCGTGAATGAACGGTTGAAGGAAGAAACCGAGCTTGCTGCTACTCTGATGAATGAGCAGAGCGACTTTGCTGTCTTTAATAAGTATTCTGATAGCCCGGAGCTGCGTATTACAATTTTTGATATGGGTGGTAACGTTCTTTACGAGAGCGATGCCAAAGCGCCTCTTGAAAATCATGCAGACCGCGAGGAAATAAAAAACGCACTTGAAGGCAAGAGCGATACCGTGGAAAGATATTCGGAAACCTTTAAGTGTGATATGACCTATTATGCAACCAAGACCGCGCTTTCGGACGGCACGGAGGTTATCCTCAGACTTGCGGTAAGAAGCAGCCAAGTCACGCCTTACTTTACCGCGATCATTCCGCTTTTTATTCTCGTTCTTGCCATATCCCTCGTTCTTTCCTTTGTTCTCTCAACCTTTATATCTCGTAACGTTTCTTCCAAGGTAACCGAGATCGGTGAGAGCTTAAAGAGTCTGAACCAAGGACAGTATGCACCGATCAAGACAGATATGAGCGAGCCGGAGCTGTTCGGAGTGCTGAATCAGATCAACGAGCTAAATGCAAACATTCATAGTCATATCCGTGCCGCAGACGGGGAGAGGATCAAGCTGAATGCCGTGCTCGATAACGTATCGCAAAGCATTATTGCTCTTGATAAATCAAAACATATCGTATTCGCCAATAAGCGTGCGTTTGAAATGTTTAAAGGAACGCATCACGATATTGGCAGAGATCTTGTGTTCTTGATTGAAAAGCTTCCTGTTTACGAGCAGATTACCGAGCATATCGGGGAGAATTTCGCTTTCAACTGCGCTTACGACGATAAATATCTGTCGGTAGTTATTACCAAGGTAGCAAACGAGGTCATCCGCGACGATATTTCCGCTATCATTATCATTACGGATATTACTAAGGAAAAGCTGATCGAGAAGCAAAAGAGCGATTTCTTTGCCAACGCTTCTCACGAGCTTAAAACACCTATTACTGTAATGCAGGGATTTGCCGAGGTTCTTATGAATAAGGAAGGCATTGACGATGCTTCCAAGAAACAGCTCGGACGAATCTATAAAGAAAGCCTTAGACTCGGTTCTCTTATTTCGGATATGCTTATGCTTTCAAAAATTGAAAGCGGAGATGCACCAAAGAGGGTTCTTTCCGAGGTTGCTCTTGAAGAAATTGCGAGAGAGGTTCTTGATGGGCTTTCTGAAAAAGCACAAAGCAGAAATATCACCGCTACTATTGTTGGCTCGGCAAAGCTTACCGCTGATCAATCCATGATATTTGAGCTTGCCCAAAATCTTGTTTC
>JAZOWX010000048.1:0-28076 GCA_045659405.1 Eubacteriales bacterium
CTCAAGCGCATAGCGCAGAGCGCAAAAATAAAGGTTAAAAGAAACAAGGCAATAAATACCTCACGGCTTTGTCGGGCCGGAATATAGGGGTGTATTGCCTATTTTTTCGTCAAAATGCACAAATTGCATATTGATTTTAAAAGTTATTTTGGAATTAAGCTATACTTACTTTTGTTTTCTGATGAGTTATAATGAGGTTGCAAATAAATTTTAGGGGAGAAAGAAATATGAAAAAAACACAGAAAATGCTCGGCAACTTTATGATTTACAGCTTTATGGTAGAGGAGCTTGAGCTTATGGTTGTGGATTCGGGATTCAAGATATATAATTCATATAAGACGATTAAAAAATGGATAGCAGAGGACGCAGCAGGATAAGGCATATCCGAAATACGGTATATATACGTGTGCTTCGGACAGCGCCGCTACGCTCGGAGATAAAAAGCGGCTTCGGACAGCGCCGCCTTATGAGAGAATTAAAAAGGACAAGGTGCTAAAGCGCCTCGTCCTGAAATTGTAAATTAATATTTTGTTGCTTGTATTGCGAGCTTGCTTTACGTCCGCTTTGTGTAAAAAAGTTTGTGGCAAGACGTTTTTCGCTTTAACCCTCGAGAGCCGCCTCAACTGCTGCTTTCAGTTCCTCATATTCCATAGAGCCGCTAACCTTTTCGGTTATAACACCACGCTCGTCAAGCACAAGAGTCATAGGATATGAGCCCTTTCCGCCGAGCGCTGTATAATAAGCGTCAGCCTCCGAGCCTGAAAGCTTTGAGTCCACAACGAACAGCATATTTGAGTTCGGGTAGTTGTTGCTTATATAGCTGCTTGGTGTTTCATCACCGTTCCAGCTTGTGTGTATGGTTATAACAACAACGTCGTCTGTCGAATATTCCGAGGCAACCTGATTGAAATAGGGAAGCTCCTGCTTGCACGGAGCGCACCAAGTACCCCAGAAATTAAGAACTACAACCTTACCTCGCAGGTCGTTAATGTTAAGCGTTCCGTTACCGTATCCGCTCACGTAAGCAAGGTCTGTTGCCAGACATCTGTTTCCGACACGGTTTCCCGTTCTGATTCCGTCGTCCTCATCCTCGCCCGGGATGATGTTTGATTCGGGAATTTTATCAACGAAGTTGTAGTAGTAAAGAGCGCCGCCAAGAAGTGCCGTCATAAGCACAGCCGAGACGATTTTTATGATAAGCGTTCTCTTTTTTCTCTTACCCTCGATAACAGCCTTTTCTTCCTCGGTTGCATCAGAGGCAATTTCGTTATCAGGCAGTATTATCTTGCCGCCACGCCACTGAATAGCCTTTGTCGGGCATACCGAAATACACTCGCCGCAGTTGATACATTCGCGGTCACCGACGGTTCTGATATCCATCTGACACTTTGAAATACACTTGCCGCAATCAACACATTTCGGCTTTTCAAGCTTAATTCCAAACAGCGCAAATCTGTTAAACAGACCGTAAAGTGCGCCAAGCGGACAGAAGAATCGGCAGAAGAATCTGTAAATAAACACCGAGCCGACAATAACAAGCACCAAAACAAGGTATTTCCAGGTGAACAGCGGTCCGAGCATACCGAGCATATCCTCGTTAGCTGGGTTGATAAGCAGAGCTATCGCACCGCCAAGCGTTCCTGCGGGGCATATATATTTACAAAAAGCAGGAAGCTGTAAATCACGGAACATATATGCAAGCGGAAGTATCACCACGAAGAAAACAAGTATAACGTACTTGAAATACGAAAGCGCACGAGTAAGCTTGTTTTTCTTTATTTTCGGTGTCTTTATCTTATGTAAGAGGTCCTGTATAAGACCGAAAGGACAGAGAAAGCCGCAGATAAATCTGCCGAGCATAAGTCCCCACAGCATCAGAATACCGAAAATGTAGTAAGGAGTACGTTTTTCCGAGGTGGTCATAGCATTCTGCAAAGCACCGAGCGGACAAGCGCCCGAAGCACCGGGGCAGGAATAGCAGTTAAGACCGGGTGTGCAAATGTTTTTTACAGGACCTTGATAAATTACACCGTGAACGATGCCCTTAATATTTGCATTGAAAAGAAGCGCCGCATAAAGCTGAATTATACGTCTTTTCGTCGGGATTAGGTTTTTGAGTTTAGCAAAAAATCTTTTCATATCAGCCAAGACCTATACATTCCGTGCAAATACGGACCGCCTTTCCGAGCACCTGCTCCATACCGCCGTTATTTATGCCGAGAATTATAAACGTAATTCCAACACACAGGACGATGAGTCTTGTTGCGTTGATAAATATCGCAGCAGATGATGATGCTTTTTTCTCTTTTTTCGGCATAAGTGCCGAGGTGCGTCTTGAAATTGCCCATTTTGTGATTTCCAATTCACGCACAGCACTAGCTGAATTTATCATAGAAGCTGCGAAAATCAAAACCAAAGCGCCAACAGACAAGGGAAGGGAAATAAGTACACAGCCAAGCACCTCACGGTTTACGTCTGTTGCCGTGAAGCGTGAAAAATCAAGAGAGAAGAGTAGTGCCGTACCGAAAAGAGCTATGCAAATTACAGCTCCTAATATTCGGATAAGGCGGCGCAGTCTTCGCTCTCGCTTAATATCAGCGGCAAGCTCATAGTCGCACTCTGAAAGATTCAGGCGCATACCAAGCGATTTGAGCGGTATATAGGGGTTGTATATCTTCTCCTGCGCCGCGCCTTCCATCGGCATAACAACCGAAATAATAGCACCTATTATCAAAGCCGCAATCGAAATATACGTCGGTATTGCAATTTTATCAAAATGCGTTGAAATGCTTTGAGGGGTAAAGGGCGACGAGCCTCCCTCTTTGTAGATGTTAACACAGGAAACAGCGAAGCATATCGCTATCATAACCACAACTGCGGCAAGGAAAATGCCGTAGTAAAAGTGTATAGCGGATATTGCGTTACCGCGCTTTTCACAGGAGCATTTCGTAACTTCCATATTTTTGTTTTCAGACACTTTGTTTCTCCTAAAGCAATTTATAGCAATATATTATCATAAATTTTAAAGATAGTCAAGAAAAAGATAGTCTTTCGGTTACGGTTGGCTATCCGCCAAACGTCGTAATCAGCCACATAATGGCGTACAGTATCGGCTGATGTATAAGATAAATGAGGAGGGTGTGCCGACCTATAAACGAAAGCGGAGGTATCGGATTTGCGCAAAAGCATTTTGGTGCTTTGCCCGACTTGAAAATTCTGCCAATAAATGCGCCGGCAAGAAAGAGAAACAGGTGCGGCATCAGGGGATAATAGTCGCCCGAAATATGCCCTGTTTTGAATCCGAGAATGAAAAGAAGTATAGATTTTGGCATTTTCGGTGCATATGAATATATGTCATACGTGAAAATCCAAAGCAGGGTAAAAAGCGGGATTCCTATGTACGACGGTATCTTTTCGATAAGCTTACCGAGTGCTGCATAAATCAGCATTGCAGCCCCAAAAAAGTGCAAAATGCCAAATATTATTGTCATATTAGGCGATGCAACAGCCGTAACAGCGGTTACAAGCATAGCGGCAAGTGCGGTCTTAATACCTCTTTTAAGATTGCTTCGTGTCAGTTGTGTGCATATTCCCGAAAGAAGTATGAGCATTCCGACGAGTATAAATTGCGAAATCTCCATACCTTGGGATTTTAAGAGGCGATAAGCATCTATTGATATTGAGGCAAAGTTGAATACAGCGTGAAAGAATATTACGTAAATAATGCCGACACCGCGCAGCGTATCAAGCAGGTGGTAGCGCATCTTTTTTGCGACAGCTTTTTTGTGTTGCATTTTTAGTCCTCGTCAATAGAAAAATCGGGGAATTCATAGCAAAGCTTCGTGCCGATATCCACGCCCAGCGGCAAAAGCGCCATAGCTATAAAAAGCTCCTCGCCGCACTCGTCTTTGAGCGTCGCATATTCGCCTTCGATTTTTGCAACCGTATATTTTTTCATAATAAAAATTCCTTTGTCGAATTTATAAAATAATTGTACTATAAATTGAAAGTGATGTCAATAAATTTTTTCGTTTAACCTATTGCAATTTTCGAAAAAGTGTGATATACTACTATGGCAATGCGTTGTTGCATTGCGGAAGTTTGGGGAACAAAAAGTGCTTACCACCTTTACTCAAACACCGAATTTAAAGCGTATAGTAGCAATCGGTAGAGGTATTTCACTGCTAGTGAATATATCCGCCCCCTCCGCCTGACAAGCGAGCTTGTCGAACTTCGGGTGGGATATGCGAAGCGGATTCGCCTATTTTAGCTTTTCACACGATTTTAATATGTGTTTTCATTGTGCGTCGCTCTTTGCTTTGTGCTTCGGCGAGCCACTTCGATTCTCGCATATTAAATTGTGAAAATTTAATATGCAGAGGTATCGAAGTGGTCATAACGGGGCTGACTCGAAATCAGTTTGTGCCAAAAGCACACGAGGGTTCGAATCCCTCCCTCTGCGCCAAACAAAAGGACTCCTTTGTGGAGTCCTTTTTGTTTGGGGCAACGGGATAGGCTTCTCACCAAGCGACGAACGTCGCAGGGTTCGCATTTGAGCGTAAGCCATCGGGGTAGCGAAGCGGCGCGAGAGTGTTAGAAAACAACTGAGTGTTGTTTTTCCTCGAGCGTGACCGAACCGCAGTGAGACCTCGCTCACCAGTGGCGGAGCGAAAAATCTTCGCCAAAGGCGAATATCCCTCAAAGTGGCACTCCTTTGTGGAGTCCTTTTTGTTTGGCGCAACGGGATAGGCTTCTCACCAAGCGACGAACGTCTTGTGTATTGCCGCTCGGGGTGTAGTTTGCGGAGCTTGTTCCGCCTATTATCTTTGGCAAATTTCATCTCCTCGCCGGGCAAGATACCGCACAAGGCGGTATGCTGCATACTCCACTCGGAGATCGACAAGCTCGCTTGTCAGGCGTAGAGTGAGAGTATCTTCGCCAAAGGCGAATACCCCTCCAAGTGGCACTCCTTTGTGGAGTCCTTTTTGTTTGGCGCAACGGGATAGGCTTCTCACCAAGCGACAAACACCTTACATATTGCCACTTGTGGTAAAGATAAAAACAACAAATCCCAACAAAATGCAAACAAAACAACCCATTTTGGTGCATTTAGTACCGAAATGGGCTGCTTTTTATTTGAGTGAAAGTAAATTATTTGTTGCCCGGGCCTGCGGTGTCCGAGCCGTCTCCTGTAAGACCGAGGCGCTTTGCCGCATCCTCTCGCATCTTGTATTTGAGTACCTTTCCTGCCGCATTCATCGGGAATCTGTCAACGAATTCAATATACTTCGGAACTTTATGTCGAGCCATGCTTGCTTTGATGTAGTCTGTCATCTCGGCAATGCTCACACTGCCGGGCTCTTTCAGGATTATACAAGCCATAATTTCCTCGCCGTACTTCTTGTCGGGTACACCGATTACCTGAACGTCCTTTGTACACGGATGTGTGTAAATAAATTCTTCAATTTCTTTGGGGTAAATATTTTCACCGCCGCGGATTATCATATCCTTAAGACGTCCTGTGATTTTATAGTTGCCGTCTTCGTCACGGCAGGCAAGGTCACCCGAATGAAGCCAACCGTCCTCGTCAATTGTGTCCTTGGTCGCCTTCGGCATCTTATAATAGCCCTTCATTGTGTTGTAACCCTTGGCGCAGAATTCACCGTTGACTCCGGGGCCGACCTCTTCGCCCGTCTCGGGGTCCACAATCTTACAGCGCACGTGGGGGAAAGCATAACCGACGGTTTCTGTGCGCACTTCGAGAGAATCCGTCCAGGAGCTCATTGTGTTGCCGGGAGCACACTCTGTCTGACCGTAAACGCTGACAATTCCCGTCATGTTCATCTCATCAGGACGTGCCGCGCGTCTCATAAGCTCGGGCGGACATCCCGCACCCGCCATAATACCCGTCCTCATATGCGAGAAATCCGTGCTGCGATAGTTCGGGTGGTTGAACATAGCTATAAACATCGTAGGTACACCGTTAAAGCAGGTGATTTTTTCCTGATTTATGCAGGCAAGCGACGATTTAGCAGAGAAATAGGGCATAGGACACATAGTCGTTCCGTGTGTCATTGATGAGGTCATCGAAAGCGTCATACCGAAGCAGTGGAACATAGGCACGTGTATCATCATTCTGTCCGCTGTTGAAAGTCCCATACGGTCTCCGATACATTTACCGTTGTTCACAACGTTGTAGTGTGTCAGCATAACACCCTTCGGGAAACCGGTAGTGCCTGACGTGTACTGCATATTACATACGTCGCTCGGACGTACAGCGGCAGCCATTCTCGCTACCTGCTCCGAGCTTACAAGGTCATATCTTGCCATTGCCTCGTCAAAGGTGAGACAACCCGTCTGCTTGAATCCGACGGTAATTACGTTACGCAAGAAGGGAAGCCTTTTTGCGTGAAGCGGCTCACCGGGGGTTGTATCCTGAAGCTCAGGGCAGAGCGTGTTTATAATTTCGGCATAGTTGGAGTCAAGACAGCTGTCAATCATAACGAGCGTGTGTGTGTCCGACTGACGAAGCAGATATTCTGCCTCGTGAATCTTGTACGCAGTATTTACGGTCACAAGCACGGCGCCAAGCTTTGTTGTTGCCCAGAATGTTATGTACCACGCAGGTACGTTCGTTGCCCAAATTGCCACCTTTGAGCCTGCCTTTACACCGAGCGAAACGAGCGCCCTTGCAAAGCGGTCTACATCCTCTCTGAACTGCGCATACGTACGTGTGTAGTCGAGGGTTGTATACTTGAAGCAATACTGGTCGGGGAATTCCTCGGCAACTCTGTCAAGCACCTCAGAAAACGTCAAATCTATCAGCTCGTCCTTTTTCCAGATATACTGACCTGTGCCGTCGTGGTTGAAGTAAAGATTCTTTTTCATATCCCGCGTAGAGTGAAAACGCGACATATAGTTTACAAAATAGGGGAAAATAACCTCGGGGTCCTGCAAATCGTCAAGCCATTCGGGCTTCCATTCCAGAGAAATAAAGCCGTCATAATTAACCGATGAGAGCGCACGCATAACGTCATCAATAGGCATCGTGCCCTCACCGATAAGCTGATATGCGCCGTGCTCGTCCGAGTCACGCATGTGAACGTGGCAAACGTAGCTACCAAGATTTTTAATGGTGTCATCGCCCGACTCACCGTTATCCCTGAAGGGGTGATGCACGTCCCAAAGGGCGGCAAGTCTGTCACTTGCAAATCTGTCAAGCATCGAGCGCAGTCTTTCTGTGTTTGAGTAAATTCCGCTGGTCTTGATAAGGATTGTTACGTCCATAGCTTCAGCGGTTGGCAAAAGTGCGTTGAGCGCTGAAAATACAGCCTCCTCGTTATCCGAGAGTGCGCAGGCTACAACGTAGGGAACGTGAGCGTTGTGCGCTGTTTCAATCAGCTCTGTCAGCGTTTCGGTTACCGAGCTGTCGGAGGATGAAATGTCACACGAGGTGTCAAAGCAGGGAATTGAAAGCTTCTTTTCACGAAGCGTACGTGCCGTTGCGGCTGTGTTGTATTTGTGGAAAGGACCGCCACGCTCCATCAGCGGGTCGAATTTCGGCAGATTATAGACCTCTATACCCGAAAATCCCATATCAACGGCGGTTTCCATCATTTCATCAAAGGAAAGTCCGGGCCAGCCTCTTGTGGAAAATGAAAGCTTCATTCTTCCGCCTCCTCGTAAATGATTTTGTTAAGCGCAGACAGGTAAGCGCGAATTCCCGCACCCACAATGTCTGTGGAAATGCCACGTCCGGAATAAACCTTTCCGCCCGAGCGGAGCTTAACAACCGTTTGTCCCATAGCCTCACGGCCCTCTGTAACAGCCTGAAGCTGGAAATCGTCAAGCTCGTAGTGACAGCCGGTTATTTTTTCAATAGCCTGGAAAGCCGCATCAATCGAGCCGTCTCCGATATAAACACCCTCAACACTCTGTCCGTTTTTGGTGAGCTTGATGTGCGCTGTTGCGGAAATCGTATTTCCCGACGTAATGACGTAAGTGTCAAGCTTGTAGGCCTCGGGCACCTGCATAGCAGAGGATGCCACGATAGCGTCAAGCTCCTTGTAGCTTACTCGCTCCTTTTTCTCGGCAATTTGACGGAAAGCGCTGTAAACCCTTGCGCTGTCCTCCACAGAAAGGTCGTATCCGAGCTTCATTGTCGCTGCCGCAACAGCCTCCTCACTGTCGTGAGAGGTCAGGTAAAGGTCGGCATCTGCGCCGTCTGCGTTTTCTGCCGCAACGTTCTTCTTGCCCGCCTGACATACGCGGTTGATAAGGTCGCTAACTCTTGTAAGCTGTGTAACACGGATGCCGCAGGTTGCATCAAGCGCATCTTCCTTTACCGAAAGAATACGTGCAACGTTGGCAAGACTTGCGCCCTCTATGGGATAAGCCGCCGCGCGGATTTGTCCTGCACCCTTGGCTACGGCTGCAATAGCGCAGGCATCAGCCATAGATATTGTGTTTGCACAAGCAATGCCGAGCGTAACGTCTTTAAGTTCGGGAATCTCCTTGTACTGATTTTCAATGAAATCCGCAAATTCTGCGGGGAGCATAGTGCCTGCCGTATCGCAAAGCGTCACGGTTGCAGCGCCTGCCTCAATAGCGGCTCTTACAGCCTCTGCAAGGAAGCTTTCTTCGCTTCGGGTAGCATCGTTTGCCACAAATTCAATATCACAGCAAAGCTTACGGCAGGATGCTACGGTGTTGCGTATGGCTTCGAGCATAGCATCGGCTTTTTTATGGTAAAGATATTCTATCTGCACAGGACTCACGGGAGCTATGACCTGAAGTCTCGGGTGCTTTGCTCCGGAGAGTGCCGCCCAGGTCTTTTCTACGCTTTCTTCATTTAATTCTACGGGGACTGCCACGCAGCTTTCGTTTACCGCTGCGGCAATGGATTTAATCTGCAGCGAATCAATACGTGCGTTTTCAATTCCGCCAAGCTCGATAACGTCTGCGCCCAGCTTGTCAAGTAGCTTGGAAAGCTCAATTTTCTCTTTGAAGGATAAAGAGAAGCCTTCCTTTGTCTGTTTCATTGTCGCATCGCTGATTCTGATGTTTTTCATAACTGCAATTCTCCTTTATACAAAAAATTTCTGAAGCCGATTGGCTTCAGGGACGAAATTACTCACGGTACCACCCTGATTATCCCCCAGATAGGGAAATCACTCAAAAACCTCTAACAAGGTCCTGCCCTGTAACGGGGGCATCCGTGTCTCATTACTCGCTTTCGCTTTGACAAGACCGACTCGGGAAGAAGACTACCAAATTCATCCGCATCGGCTCGCACCTGCCGCCGACTCTCTGTGAGCATCCGAAAAAGGTAAGATTTCCGTCAACGTCTTTCGATATCCAGATAGATATATTTAACCACAAAGGTGTAAGTTTGTCAATAGAATTTTTCAAAAAATCCCAATATTTAATTATCTTGCACAAAAAAATTCCTGTTATCTAACGAAATTTTGCGCACTTTTTTAAGTTTAAAAGTATTGAAAAATATTGACAACACGCCCGTGTATTTAGTATAATATATCTTATCAATTTGTTTTTATTATCCTAAAAGTGAGGTCCGGCATGGAACAAAGCATGAATGCAATGGAATATAAAATAAAGCAGGTGGCAGACCGTATTCGGGAATTGCGTCTGGTAATGGGTATTTCCGTCGAGGAAATGGCTGAAAAAACAGGCACGAGTGTCGAGGAATACGTGGCGTGTGAAGAGGGAAAACGGAATTTAAGCATTGCGTTCTTATATCATTGCACCTTGAGCTTTGGCGTAGATATGGGCGACCTTCTTGAGGGTAAGAGCCCGAAGCTTCGCTCTTATGCGCTTACCCGTCGCGGTGAGGGTCAGAGAATTGAAGAAGCCCACAATATGATAGGCTTCAACCTTGCATCAGGCTTCCGCAACCGTATAGCGCTTCCTCTTTATATGAAGCTTAACTATCGTGCGGATAACGAGAAAATCGAGCTTGTAACCCACGAGGGGCAGGAGTGCGATATCGTCATCAGCGGTCAGATGAAGATTCAGATAGGCGACCATAGCGAAATTCTTAATCCCGGTGACTGTATATACTACGATTCGGGTACACCTCACGGTATGATAGCCGTTGGCGGTGCAGACTGTACGTTTTACGCAATAGTGCTCCGCAATCAGGCGGCAAGAGAGGGCGAGGCGGCAGCAGAGCTTTCTGTTGCAACCAAGCGCCGCAGCGACGATACGGAGCGCCGTGTTTATCACGACTTCATTATTCCCACAGAGGAAAACGGTGTTCTTACCAAAATTGATTTCAAAAACGAGGAGAGCTTTAACTTCGCCTTTGACGTTGTTGATGCGCTCGGCAGACGTAAGCCGAATAAGCTCGCTATGCTTCATATAAGCGAGGATGGCACAGAAAGACGCTTTAGCTTCGAGGATATGAAAAAAGAGTCGGCAAGAGCCGCAAACTATTTCAAATCGCTCGGAATCAAGCGCGGTGACCGTGTTATGCTCGTGCTTAAGCGCCATTACCAATTCTGGTTTGCAATACTCGGCTTACATAAGCTCGGTGCTATCGCAATTCCCGCAACCAACCAGCTGCTTGAAAAGGACTTTGTATACCGCTTTGCCGCAGGTAACGTAAAGGCTATCGTATGTACTGCCGACGGTGATGTTACAGAAGCAGTTGAGGCAGCGGCGGCAAAGAGCCCCAACCTCGAGCTGAAGATACTTGTCGGCGGCGAGCGTGAGGGCTGGAAAAACTTCAACGAAGAATATACTATGTTCAGCAGTCACTTTGCAAGAGCAGAGGATGCTCCCTGTGGCAGCGACCCTATGCTGATGTATTTCACGTCGGGCACGTCGGGCTATCCCAAGATTGCTGCGCATAACTATAAATATCCGCTCGGCCATTTCATAACGGCAAAATATTGGCATCAGGTAGACCCCGAGGGATTGCACCTTACCATCTCGGATACCGGTTGGGCAAAGGCAATGTGGGGTAAGCTCTACGGTCAGTGGCTGTGCGAGGCTGCCAATTTCGTATACGACTTTGACAGATTTGATGCTGAAAAGATTTTGCCGATGTTCGCAAAATACAATATTACAACCTTCTGTGCGCCGCCTACTATGTACAGAATGCTCATAAAGCAGGATATCAGCCGCTTTGACCTTTCGAGCATTCAGCACGCATCGACAGCGGGCGAGGCGCTTAACCCCGAGGTGTTCCGTCAGTTTGAAAAGCACACGGGTCTTAAAATTATGGAAGGCTTCGGTCAGTCCGAAAGCACTCTTATCATCGGTAACCTTGCGGGCGGCAGTCATAAAATCGGCTCTATGGGTAAACCCGTACCTCTTTACGACGTGCATCTTCTTGATTCGGAGGGTAATGAGGTCGAGCGTGGTGAGAGCGGTGAAATCTGCATAAATATTTCACGTGGACTCCCCCCGGGACTTGCATATTCCTACGAGGGTAACGACGAGGTTACAGCCGAAACCTGGCGCGAGGGCTTCTATCACACGGGCGACCTTGCATGGCAGGATGAGGACGGCTTCTTGTGGTACGTTGGCCGTGCAGATGACGTTATTAAGTCCTCGGGCTACAGAATAGGTCCGTTTGAGATTGAAAACGTAATTATGGAGCTTCCGTACGTTCTTGAATGCGGTGTTTCCGCAGCTCCCGACGAAGTGCGCGGTCAGGTCGTTAAAGCAAGTATCGTGCTTGTGAAGGGCAACGAGGGAACTGATGAGCTGAAAAAGGAAATCCAGAACTACGTCAAATCCCGTACCGCACCCTATAAATATCCGAGAATCGTTGAATTCAAGGAAAGTCTGCCGAAAACAACAAGTGGCAAGATTATAAGAAAATTACTGTAATTTGGGATGTCATATTCGACCAGACCGAAAAAGTTCAGGATTATTTAAGGGCTTCACTTTTAAGACATATTTAACCTTAAATTTGAGGTTTGTTCAATAAATAAGGTCGAAATTCTTCGAATTTCCTCGTTTTTATGAACTTTTTCTACTGCCGTTTTCCTTCCTTGCTGTACCCCCTGTACAGCTCACGGTCGGAAGAACGACACTTCTCGCCTGAATATGCCTATCCCAACGGATGCCATATTTGACGAGACCGAAATATTCTTACATAAGAGAAAATAAACTATGAATGATAAACGCTTAACTCTCTTTGCGGGGCATTACGGCAGCGGCAAAACGAATATTGCCGTCAACTACGCCATAAGCCTTGCAAAGGCGGGAAAAAAGGTTTGCATTGCGGATTTGGATATAGTCAATCCCTATTTTCGTACAAAGGACAGCGAAAAGGAGTTGACAGAGTGCGGCATAAGCCTGATTTCTCCGAGGTATGCAAACACCAACGTGGACCTGCCGGCGCTCCCACCCGAGAGCTATCGGCTGGTGCAGGATAAATCCACCTACGGTATTATGGATATCGGCGGTGATGACAGGGGCGCTTATGCACTCGGCAGATTTGCACCTGCAATCAAGGCGGAAAGCGATTACCGTATGGCTTTTGTGGTTAATTGCTACCGCCCCCTCACAAGCACACCTGATGATACGGTGGAAATAATGAGGGAAATTGAACAGGCGTGCGGCATTAAGTTCACCTGCATTGTAAACAATTCGAATCTCGGAGAGGAAACGACGGCACAAACGGTCCGTGACTCTCTTGGATTCATAGATAAGCTTTGTGAGCTGACGGGACTTCCGCTCTGGTGTCACACAGCAGAGGCTTCTGTGGCAGAGGAGCTTTCCGAGCTTTCTGTTATGCCGCTGACGCTGCAAAAAAAGTATTTTGACCTGCCGGCTGATGCCAAAAGCTGAAGCCTACGGCTTAATAAGGAGGAACATAAATGACAAAAGTAACGTTTAACACGGATTTGTGTAAGGGCTGCGGCCTTTGCGTAGACGCTTGTCCCAAGGGTTGTCTTTCAATCGCAGAGGATAAGCTCAACCAGAAGGGATATTCACCGGCTTACATAAAGGATCAGGAAAAATGCATCGGCTGCGCTTTCTGCGCTACTATGTGTCCTGATTGCATAATCACGGTTGAAAAGTAAGGAGGCTATTATGGCAGATAGAATTTTAATGAAGGGCAATGAGGCGATTGCAGAGGCTGCAATCCGTGCAGGTTGCCGTCACTACTTCGGTTATCCGATAACTCCCCAGACCGAAATTGCCGCATATATGGCAAAGAAAATGCCTAAAATCGGCGGTGTATTTCTTCAGGCGGAAAGCGAAATCGCATCTATAAATATGGTATACGGCGCAGCGGCAGCAGGTATGCGTGTAATGACGTCCTCGTCAAGCCCCGGAATTTCTCTTAAAACAGAGGGACTCAGCTATATAGCAGGCTCTGACGTTCCCGCGCTCGTCGTAAACGTTCAGCGCGGCGGCCCCGGTCTTGGCGGTATACAGCCCTCTCAATCCGACTATTTCCAGGCAACAAAGGGCGGCGGACACGGTGACTACCGTATGATAGTTCTTGCTCCCGCATCCGTGCAGGAAATGGCAAGTCTTACTATAAAGGGCTTTGATCTTGCCGACAAATATCTTATGACCTCTATGATTCTTGCCGACGGTACTATCGGTCAGATGATGGAGCCTATAACCTTTGAGGATGCAGAGGTTAATACATACGAAAAGCCCTGGGCTCTCACAGGAACAGAGTGTAAGCGCCCCCACAACGTTGTAAATTCGCTTTATCTTAAGCCGGATGAGCTTGAACGCAAGAACTTCGAGCGCTATGAAAGATATAAGAAGATAGAAGAAACCGAAGCTATGTGGGAAGAATATATGATGGATGATGCAGAGTATTGCGTTGTCGCATTCGGAATAGCATCCCGTGTAGCGAAAAATGCGGTTGTAGCCGCAAGAGCCGAGGGTATCAAGGTAGGACTTATCCGTCCTATAACTCTTTGGCCGTTCCCCACAGCACCTATCGCCAAAGCGGCAGATAAGGTAAAGGGCTTCATCTCGGTAGAGCTTAATATGGGTCAGATGATTGAGGACGTTAAGCTTGCTACTAAATCCAAAAAGCCTGTTTCGCTTTGCAACCGCACGGGCGGTATGATTCCCAGCCCCGATGAGGTTCTTGAAGCAATTCGCAAGGCAGAGAAAGGAGTGTTCTGATATGGCAGTACTATTTGAAAACCCGAAATCCCTGACGGATGCTCCGTTCCATTATTGTCCCGGATGTCCTCACGGTATTATTCACCGTGTTGTTGCCGAGGTTATCGTCGAGCTTGGTATAGAGGGTAAGGCTATCGGTGTAGCGCCCGTTGGCTGTGCTGTTATGGCTTATGACTATTTTTCCTGTGATATGATAGAAGCTCCGCACGGCAGAGCGCCCGCAGTTGCTACGGGTATTAAGCGTTGCCGCCCCGAAAACGTCGTATTTACGTATCAGGGTGACGGAGACCTTGCTTCAATCGGTATGGCTGAAACGGTTCATTCCGCAGCAAGAAACGAAAATATAACCGTTATCTTCGTAAACAATGCAATTTACGGTATGACAGGCGGTCAGATGGCGCCTACAAGCCTTCCCGGTCAGGTTACGCAGACCTCTCCCTACGGACGTGACGTAAATCACTGCGGTTGGCCTATCCGTGTTTGCGAAATGCTCTCAACTCTTGAGGGCCCCGAATACGTTACACGTGTGGCTGTAAATAACGTAAAGAACGTCAGGAATGCCAAGAAAGCTATCAAAAAGGCTTTCCAGAATCAGATAGAGGGCAAGGGCTTCTCTCTTGTTGAGGTAGTTTCTGCTTGTCCTACCAACTGGGGTATGACTCCTAAAGCGGCCCTTGAGTGGATAGAAAGCGATATGCTTCCTTATTATCCTATCGGTGTTTATAAGGACAGAAGCGCAGATAAGGAGGAAAAGTAATATGAAAACAACTCAAATCCTTATCGCAGGCTTTGGCGGACAGGGAATACTCTTCTCGGGAAAGTTTTTGGCATATAAAGGTCTGCTCGAGGAGCAGCAGGTATCCTGGCTTCCCTCATACGGCCCTGAAATGCGCGGCGGTACGGCAAACTGTAACGTAATTCTTTCGGATACACCCGTAGGCTCGCCGATTATCACCGTTCCCGACGTGCTTATCGCAATGAATTTGCCGTCTCTTCAGAAGTACGTGAATTCTGTTGCTTCTGGCGGACAGATTTACGTTGACTCATCTCTCATAGATGCAAAGGTTGAGAGGGAGGATGTTGAAGTATTCTATATCCCCGCAACACAGATGGCAAAGGATGCAGGCATCGGCACTCTTGCCAATATGATAATTATCGGACATCTTCTTGAAAATCACCCCGAGCTTTCATTCATGGGCACGGATAAGGTGGTAGAGAGCCTTGTACCGCCGAAAAAGGCTGCTCTTAAAGAGCTTAATATGAAGGCTCTTGACCTCGGTAAGAACTACAATAAGTAATCTTGGCTGAAAATACAGCTATTAATAAAAGGAGAATAAATTTTATGAACGCAATGACTGAAATGAGCAAATACCGTCACGAAAAAGTGCTTTTTGTCAACAACGAAAAGGCCGGCCTTAAGGCTATAATCGCTGTACATAACACAAACCTCGGTCCCGCTATCGGCGGATGCCGTCTTTTCCCCTACGCATCCTATGACGATGCACTCTTTGACGTTCTTCGTCTTTCTCGCGGTATGTCGCACAAGAACGCTGTTGCAGGTCTTCCTCACGGCGGCGGTAAGGGCGTTATCATTGCTGATCCCTCGCAGAAAACAGAGGCTATGTTCGAGGCGTTTGCAGAGGCTGTAAACAATCTCGGCGGTGACTATATCACAGCAGAGGACGTAAACACCACCTGCGACGATGCACTCGTTATGCTCCGCAAGACAAAGTATCTTTGCGGTCTTCCCCAGAACAGCGGCGACCCCTCGCCCTTCACCGCAAGAGGTGTATGGCAGGGTATCAGAGCTACTGCAAAGGTAGCGCTTGGCACAGATTCTCTTGACGGTCTTACTATTGCCGTACAGGGACTTGGTAAGGTTGGTTATGACCTTTGCCGTCTGCTTCACGAAAGCGGAGCTAAGCTTATCGTTGCTAACCGCTCCAACAAGGAGATTGCAGCACGTGCAGCCGAGGAGTTCGGTGCTATCGTTGTTCCCACCGAGGAAATTATGAGCCAGAAGTGCGATATCTTCTCTCCCAACGCTATGGGCGCTATCCTCAATCCCACCACAATCAAGGCTCTTAACTGCAAGGCTGTTGCAGGTGGCGCTAACAACCAGATTCTTGATGATGAATCCGGACTTGCACTCAAGGCTCGCGGCATCTTCTACGCTCCTGACTTCGTTATCAACGGCGGCGGCGTAATCAATGCTGCAGCAGAGGTTGACGGTCCTTACAACAAGGAAGCAGTTCTCAAAAAGGTAGATAACATCTACAATTCCATAGAGCACATTCTCACCGAGTCGAAGGCTACAGGCGAGCCCGAGGGCGTTATAGCTACAAAGTACGCAGAGTCGATTATCTACGGTTAATAAAAACAAAAAAGGCGAGAAATCTCGCCTTTTTTTGTCGTTTTTACTTGAAATATTCCGTGTTATGTGTTATACTTTAGAAAATAAAAGCAGACTTTGTCGGGGGACTAAAATATGGACGGTACGCTTTCGCTCGAAAGATATAATAATATGATTAAAAGAGTAATCATTTCAGAGGATGAGATAAAGGCAGAGGTTGCAAAAGCAGGCCGCTGGATTGATGAAATTTATGACGGCAGACCTATCCTGCTTGTAAGCATACTCAAAGGCTCGTTTGTATTTATGGCGGATATTTGCCGTGCTGTCAGCGTTCCTTGCGAGATTTCGTTTATGTGCGCAAAGAGTTATTTCAGCGGCACGGTTTCCACGGGAACTGTAAATATTACAATGGACATTGACGTTGATATCAGCAAGTATCACGTGGTAATTGTTGAGGATATAATAGATACGGGAAGAACGCTTAATGAAGTAGTTAAGCTTCTTAAAGCGAGAAATCCGCTTTCACTCCATGTTATAACACTTCTTGATAAGCCCGAGCGACGTCTTGTTGATTTCAAAACCGATTACGCTCTTTTCACAATCCCTGATTTCTTCGTTATAGGATACGGTCTTGATTGTGCCGAGCTTTTCAGAAACCTGCCATACATAGCAGAATATAATACCGAAGCTTAAATAAAACGGTGCAAATCGGCGTGAGGCTTGAATTTTACGCTGATTTGCGCCTTTTGCTATAAAATATTCCAGAGGTGTAATATGGATTTTAAAAAGTATTACGAGCTTTACTACAACACTTTAACCAAAGAGGTAATGCCTTTTTGGATGAAATACTCGGCTGATGAAAGCGGAGCTATAAATAACTGCCTCACCGAGGATGGAAAGCTTCTTTCACGTGACAGATATATATGGTCACAGGGACGTGCACTGTGGACGTATTCCGCTATGTATAACCGTATGGGTAAAAATGCGGAATACCTCGAGCGTGCAAACGGATTATTCTCTTATCTTAAATCTATCGGCACAAACGAGTCGGGCAGATGGAATTACCTCTACGACGGAGAGGGAAACAAGCTTGAGGATGATATAAGCATATACGTTGACGGCTTCGTGCTTGCGGGTATGACCGAATATTACGTAGCAACAGGGAATAGCGAAGCTCTTGATATAGCGCTTAAAATTTATGATATAACCAAAAAGCTTCTTAACACTCCCGGTAGCTACCGTGTTGCGCCCTACGTAATCCCCGAGGGTATGAAAACCCACGGTGTCAATATGATATTCTCATTCTTCTATCACAATCTTGCAAAAGCTGCAAACCGCTCCGATATAGACGTCACCGCATACGAGCTTGCATACGAGGTGCTGAATAAATTCTACGTAGAAGAAAAGAATGCAATTCTCGAATTTGTAAATAGTGACGGTAGCTTTTCGGATACCCCCGAGGGACGTGCCTGCGTTCCGGGACACGCAATTGAGTGCATGTGGTTTCTTATCACAATGTTTGAGGAAAGCGGCGACACCGAGAGCATAAAGAAGTGTTGCAGACTCATTAAGCGTCACTTCGAACTTGCGTGGGACTCGGAGCGTGGCGGAATGTTTTTAGCGCTTGATATAGACGGCAAAGAGCCGGGCTTCTGGGGCAAGCCTACGTATAAGCCCTGGTGGGTACAGCTTGAAACTCTCGTCGCAACTGCGTATGCCTATAAGCATACAAAGGACGAGTGGTTCCTCGATACCCACAAAAAGGTGTCCGAATACGCATTCGCCCATTATCCGTCAGGCTCCGGCGATTGGCACAACTGGCTTGACTGTAACGGAAACGTCGGAGAGAGTGCCGCACTTCCTGTAAAAGACCCCTTCCACCTGCCAAGAGCGCTTATATACCTGTGCGAGCTGTTCCAATAAACATACAGAAATAACACAAAAATGCGTGATGTATTCGTACGTCACGCATTTTTGTGTTTAAAAGCTTACGAAATCTCGTCCTCGACAATGTATGCCAAATCTATCGGAGTCGCAAGGTTTCGAACCAGCATATCAAAAAATGAAAATGCCTTGCCGACGTCGGCAAATATTTCCTTTGTGTCGGCAGAGGTTGTGTTTCCGTCCTTATCGGTAAGCTCTACGGTTATCGAATACAGCGGCAGCTTGTAGCTCGCTACACGTATGCTTTCTTCCATATTTAGTATGTATCTGTATATGTAGCCGCCCTCAAATTTTTCCTCTTTTCTTATTGCGACCTTTGCGATTTTGCTCCCGCCCTTCATTTCGATACCTCTCTTTGTTTTTATTACATTTTAACACAAATAATGTAAATTTGGTGTCAAGAAATGTGGGGTCTAAAGTGAATAAAAAAACGCAATAATAGAATATATTGCAAAAATTGCTGTTTGCGCCAAAATTAATGTATAATAACAAAAAAACGGGCTGTCACAGAAAAACTTATGTGACAGCCTCGTCGGCATTATTCTGCTTGTTTGTCGCATTTTTTGGAAAATAAAGACATTTTCTGATATTTTGGTGGCTTGTGAGCAAGAAATGCAATATAGCCGCATCCAAAAAGCAAAATTCGGGGCTTTATACGGATTTTTAAATATCCGCAAGCGTTATTTCCGCAATAGTGTTTATTTCTCCGTCGGCCCTTACGGTCTTGAAATAATACGTGCCGTCAATCTTTGCACGGAATACGTCAAGCTTTTCGCCCATTGGAGCTTCCTTCATATAATTTATGGCGATTGTCTTTATTCGCTTGCCATCAAGCGGCAGATAGTTTGAATACATATCGGGGTATCTCGTGTTATTCATGTGTCCGTTTTGGTCGGTTGCCTCATAGTTTACGTGGTATGCGCCAACACGCATAAGCTCGCTCGGGAGTGAAATATGACCTATCGCAAGGTCCAGCGGTGGCAGGGTAGGCAAATTAAGATTGAAGTCGTTAACACGCACAAGCGAGCGGCTTTCGGTGTCTATCAGCGCCCATACCGAAGCGGCTCTGGCTATAATTTTTTCACCGCTTGTGAGTCTGTAACAGCGCAAAAAGCTGTATCCGCGGCTCTCGCAGGGAAAGGTCTCGGCACAGAGTCTGTCATAAGCTCTGACGCTTCCCGAAATATCTATTCTTATTTTGCTTAAAATAAATGCGCGCTTGCTGCTTTTGAGTTGGTCGTAGGAAAGTCCGTTTTCGGTAAGCTGAAGCTGTGCCGAGGTCTGAATATATTTCATTATTGCCGATGCACGGGCAACACCGTTGTAATCTACGTCATGAATGTCAGCCAGAAGCTCTGTTTTGTAATATGACATATAATTTCTCCCTAGCCGCAGGCTTATGTATTCGAGCTTTACGGCTTTTTTCTTTTATGATAAATCCTCAAAGTTAACTGCAAAACAGCATATTATGAATAAATTGTAAACATTGCGTTCTTTTGAGCTTTCTTGCCCTATTTTGTGCTACAATAAATAAAAAACGGAGGTTAAAAATGATTGTTTTAACTAAAGAAAATTTCGAAATTGAGGTCGGCGCATATTCAGGCGCTTGTGTTATAGATTTATATGCCGATTGGTGCGCTCCGTGCAAGATGTTAGCCCCCATCGTAGAGGAGCTTGAGGGTGAGCTTACCGATATAAAGTTCTGCAAGATAAACGTTGACAAAGAGCCTGAGCTTGCAGCAATGTTCAAGGTTTCGAGCATACCGATGATAGCCGTGGTAAAGAACAATACACTTGTTGATTTTCACCTCGGATATACATCAAAGGACGAGCTTTCGAGCTTTATAAAGGCTAACTGTTAAGATTGTTTTTTAAGACTGGAGACAAATAAAATGAATAATGTATTTACCGTTGCGGTAATCGGGTGCGGAGCTATTGCGGAGAATTCTCATTTTCCCGCATTTGAAAAGCTTGGTAACGTAAGAGTAAAATATGCTTGCGATATTATAAGAGCAAAGGCAGAAAAAATGAAAGAGAAGTATTCCTTTGTCGAAAATGTCACAGAGGATTACAGAGTGGCTCTTCTTGATACCGAGGTTGAGGCGGTTTACATTCTCACACATAACCTCGACCACTATCAGATGACTCTTGAAGCGCTCCGTGCAGGTAAGCACGTGCTTTGCGAGAAGCCTGTTACCGTAAACTATGAGATGTCGCTTGATATGAAACGTGAAGCCGACAGATGCAAAAGAATCCTCAACATAGGCCTTGTAAACCGCTTCGGCAATGCGGCAAACAAGCTTAAGCGAATGATTGCAGACGGACTTCTCGGTGACGTATACCACGTATATTGTTCATTCCGTGCATTCCACGGTGTTCCGGGTCTTGGGGGCCCGTTCACCTCTAAATACGAGTCGGGCGGCGGTGCGCTCATAGATACCGGTATACATTATCTCGACTTAATCAATTATGTGCTCGGTGGACTTGAGTTTAAAAACGCAACCTGCGATACGTATAATACGGTAGGAAAGGATATGAAATCCTATAAATACAATAATATGTGGTCGGCTGATTCTGCGGATATAGAAAACGGTGTTTGTGACGTAGATGAGTTTGCGACAGGTTATATCAGAGCAAAGGGTGTTAATATCTCCTTTAACGGTGGCTGGACACAGAACCTTGATATTGGCGACAGATACATAGATTTCCTTGGAACAAAGGGCGGTGCCAGATTCGATTACGGTAAGAAATCACTTGTTTTCACAAACAGTGAAACTCTTGAAACTGCCGATCTCACCCCCGAAAAGAACAATTTCTTCTGCTCACAGACGGAGGAGCTTATGAACTCCTGCCGCACGGGTGTAAAGAGTCCTACCAACATAGATAATATTCTCGGAACAATGCAGCTTATAGATGCGCTCTATAAATCAGCCGAGCTTGGTAAAGAGGTGAGCTTCGTTGAATAATCCGATAGAGCAAAACGAAAAAAAGGCAAAGAAGCGACTTTGTATACTTGGTGTTGAGGTTGCATATCTTTATCTTTTCGGTATAGGAATAGCGCATATCGGCTGGCTTGTAGAGAATATAGCAAAAAGCATATCGAGCTTGCACGTGTTTGATAGCAGATTTCATCTTCTCCCGTTTATATGGCCGTATTCGCTGATAATTTTAGCCTTTCATCTTGTGCTGCGTGACCCTGACGATATCGTTTTCTTCGGCAAACGTATATTCCCGAAGGATATGAAGCACTCAAAGCTTTATTCAAATCTTTTGGGTGTATGCATAATGTGTACCTTCGTATTCCTCGGTGAGCTCGTCGTCGGAAACGTATGGGATATATTCTTCGGGGTGGAGCTTTGGAATTACAGCTCAATGCCGCTTACCGTAACTCAGTACACAAGTATATTCACAACGCTTGGCTATGGCGGCGGTGTGTTCCTTATATTCAAATTTATATATAAGCCTATCCTGAATTTGATAAGAACTAAAGTTAATTACATCGTAGCAAAGGTTATATGCTGTACACTCGGCGTTGCTATATTCCTTGATACGCTACACATGATGCTGTCTATCATAATTTTCGGCGAAGCACCAATGTATTGGAGCATACATTTCGCATAATTTAATCTAAAAAGACAACTAAATTTTACAAATAACGCAAATTCAATAATAAAAAAGGTATAGACAAAATTTGTCTATACCTTTTTTATGCAATTTCTAAATATTACTTGTCAGCAAGAGCCAAAGCCTTTTTGTCTGTATTCAGCTTGTCAAGATAGCAAACCCATTTTACTGTTGTTCTCGGGTCAGGCTCGGGATAAACGTATATAAGCTTACCCTTGTGGTAAATGTCGAAATGTTCACCGGGAGTTATCGGGAATGCGCCAATCTCGTGCGTAACTCTGGTAAATTCGATAGCCTCACCGTGCATAGTACCCGAGAGCTTGAATTCGTCTTTATCCATATGGACCTCGCCCTCACCGGCATAGGGGTCCATAAATCCGTCCTCACGACAGCAGCCAAGCCGCACCTTTGACGAGAGGTATTCTGTGCTTGTGTCTATGGAATTCTGCTGCCACTCAAACCACTCGTTTATACGTGCAAACGGTGCGCCGTGAAGCTTATAGTAGGTATCAAGAGTTGCATCAAGACCGCACTCGCACCTGATATGGTTTCCGCCTGCGGTGATTTTACCTTCAGCTCCGCACTTCGGGCATTTGTAAAGTATCTTATCAACGCCAAGCGTCATATCATCGCACTTGTATTCCACGCCTGCCATTGCAAGCTCGTCGTCGTGAAGGATAGCATCCTCTGTGATTTTCTTAATCTCGGATACGTCCTTTTGGGCAACCTCGTCAGCTGTAAGAAGAAGCTTTACAGATGATTTTATCTTACCTATTCTGTCCTGTCCGTGCTCACGCCATTTGGGAAAGGTCAGATAAGCGCCCTCCGCCTTCCAAGCGTAAAGGTCTATACCGAGCTTTTTGATAAGCTCGGCAGTTCCTTCCGCAACGGGAAGCGTGTGACCGTAGCAGGAAAGTCTGCCCTCTGCAAAAATAACGATTACAGCGTTTTCGTGCTTTGCACGCATTATATTTATTATAGTAGACGTATCGGGTGTGAACATCTTCTTTGTAATAACGTGCATAAGCTTCATATATTTTGCCGTTGAGGGGTTATGTATGAAATGCTCGCTTACAATATAAGTCGGGCGCACGGGGTAAAGCGCCAGAGCCGAAAGAATGTGGTCTGCATCCGACGTGTGTGTAGCCACTACGATAGCCGGGCCCTTTATATCCTTTGCAATAGCGTTATCAATTTCAACGTTGTATTTCTTTTTGTATACTCTTTTGAGAACTGCGTAAACAATAGCGTAAAATATGCGGTTTACCTTGCCTATATGCTTTTTGGATTTCTTTTTTTTGCTTTTTTCGTTCATGACGAACTCCAATGCTCTATATTTTACTAAATTTGACATTATTATACCACTTATACACCGTTGTGTCAATATCTTTTTACATTATGCCACATTCCGAGATGCTTGAAAAAAACACTGTAAATTATTGAAATAATTACAAAAACGTGCTAAAATATATAAAAAGGCTTCGGAGCGGAGGAGAAAAAATGATTTTTGAAAAACAGATAGTTAATATGTATCGCAGTATGATGTATTCAAGGTGTGACGATACAGAAACGGCTTTTTACTTTAGCGCCGAGGATTTCCCGGGGCTTCAGCGTGAGGCATACAGCTTTTCAGCCGCGGCAGGGCATATGCTGTGCGGATATTTCTATCAGTATGAAAACGCAAACCCCGATAGGCTGATTATCTTTGAGCACGGCTTCGGTGGCGGCCACCGTGCCTATATGCGAGAAATAGAAATGCTCTGCAAACACGGATATAGGGTATTTTCCTACGACCATACGGGCTGTATGGAGTCGGGCGGTCAATCGCCAAACGGTCTTGCGCAGTCGCTGTCCGACCTTAACGATTGTATCAGCGCACTCAAAACAGACCCTGAACTTTCGGGGCTTGATATTTCGGTTGTGGGGCATAGCTGGGGCGCATTTTCGACTCTTAATATCACAGCGCTTCACCCCGAAATTTCGCATATTGTTGCTATTTCGGGATTCGTTTCGGTTGGTGAAATGATAGGTACGTTCTTCTCTGGACTTCTTGCGCCATACAGAGGGGCAGTCCTATCGCTCGAAACCGAGTCCAACCCCGAATTTGTTAAATATAATGCGGTACAAACTCTCTCGAAATCAAATACAAAAGCGCTGTTGATATACTCGGATAACGATACTATGTGCCGTATTAAGCATTATGACATTTTAAAATCGGGACTTGACGGTAAGGATAATATCCGCTTTATGCTTGTAAGTGGAAAAGGGCACAACCCGAATTATACCGCAGATGCCGTAAAATATCTCGGTGAATTCGGTAAGGCTAGAGCAAAGCTGCTACGCAGGAAAAATATTACAAAAGAGGATAAGGCGGCTTTTGTTGCCTCGTATGATTGGATGCGTATGACAGAGCAGGATATATCAATCTGGGAACAAATCCTCGCTCACCTTGCTTCCTGATTTTTCTGCAAAATCAAGTTTACGTTATAAAATTGAGGCAGCTTTTCGGTTTTGAACGATATATCAAAAAGCTTTATTTTGATATATTTATACTTTCGTTAATATAATTTCTTTCACTTTTGGAAATACTAACTGTGAATAAAAAACGGAGGTGTATATGTTCAAACACGAAAAAATGTTATTCCATCCCGTAGAGGTCGAAAGACCTAACCCCCAGTATGCGGTTCTTCTTCAGGAGCAGCTCGGTGGAGGAAACGGTGAGCTAAAGGCTGCGATGCAGTATATGTCACAAAGCTTTAGAATCAAAGACCCCGAAATAAAGGATTTATTTCTTGATATTGCCGCAGAGGAGCTTGGCCATATGGAAATGGTAGCGCAGACTATCAATCTTCTCAACGGTCATGATGTGGACGTAACAAAAATTCAGGCAGGCGAGGTGCAGACACACGTTCTGCTTGGTCTCAATCCCGGTCTCATCAATTCATCAGGCTACTCTTGGACGGCTGATTATGTTACTGTTACGGGTGACTTGTGCGCCGATCTGCTCTCCAACATTGCGTCCGAGCAAAGAGCCAAGGTCGTATATGAGTACCTTTACCGTCAGATTGATGATAAAAAGGTAAAGGAAACCATAGATTTTCTTCTCAACCGTGAGGAGGCGCATAATCAGATGTTCCGAGATGCATTCAATAAGGTGCAGGAAACAGGCTCTAACCGTGATTTCGGCACGACTCAAGCGGCGAAAATGTATTTCTCCCTCTCAAACCCAGGCCCGAATACTTTTGCGAGCAACGAAACGCACTCACCGACCTTTAAGTAAAACAATCAGAAAGTGAAACACAGATAAAACAAACCAAAAAGCCATCGCTTCTCAAGTGGATCGATGGCTTTTTACTTATAGAGAAAATATACTAACAAAGCATAATGTTAACATTCGTTACTTGATGTAGCATTGATTTTATTGTATAATATAATCGGCTTTCGTGGTGAAAATATTAAGATTCTTTGCAAAAACGTTAAGAATTTTAATAAATAAAACCGATAAAACACAGAAAATGACCGAACAGACAAAAATGGCCATCTCTACTTTTTTATTTGCTATAATATCTTTGTAAGCAAACGAAACGGAGGGGGAAATCAAATGGAAGCAATAAAAACGGTACAGCTTGTTAAGCGGTATAAAAATATAACTGCCGTTGATAAGCTTGATTTACAAATCCACGGGGGCGAATTGTTTTCTCTGCTTGGAGTAAACGGAGCAGGGAAGACTACGACTATCAAAATGCTTTCCTGCTTGACAAAGCCTACCGCAGGAGATGCCGTGGTGGGCGGTTACAGTATCATAAAAGAGCCGAAAAAGGTAAAGCGTTTGCTCGGTGTATCACCCCAAGAAACGGCTGTTGCTCCGGGCCTTTCCGTGAAAGAAAATTTGGAGCTTATCTGCGGCATTCACGGATTTTCAAAAGAAAAAACAGAGGCCAAAATAGCAGAACTTTCAAAGGACTTTGCTTTGGATACCGTTTTGCAAAGAAAAGCCGGAAAGCTATCGGGCGGTTACGGGCGACGTGTCAGCATTGCTATGGCGCTGATCGGTGAGCCTGAAATTCTGTTTTTGGATGAACCTACTTTGGGGCTTGACGTCATTGCAAGGCAGGAGCTTTGGGAGAAAATCCGCTCCTTGAAGGGCAGAGTCACGATTATCCTGACGACACATTATATGAAAGAAGCCGAGGCACTCTCTGACCGCATAGGCATTATGAAAGACGGAAAGCTTCTTGCGGTGGGAACTGTAGACGAACTGAATGCGGTTGCCGGTACAACCGATTTTGAAGCGGCGTTTGTTTCTATTGTAAAGGAGGGTGCGCTATGAGAATGATGACGTTTGCCAAAAGATGCACGAAAGAGATTTTGCGTGACCCTATCAATCTTGGCTTTGGCTTGGGATTCCCGTTGATTTTACTTTTGCTTCTCAGCGCTATACAGGCGAACCTGCCTGTGAATCTGTTTGAAATCGACAGACTGACCCCGGGTATTACCGTATTCGGACTGTCGTTTATGACGCTGTTTTCGGCAACGCTGATTGCCAAAGACCGTGAAAGCGCCCTTTTGCAAAGGTTGTACACAACACCTCTTGGGGGATTTGATTTTATTATGGGATATATGCTTCCGCTTTTACCCATCGCCCTCGGACAAACGGTGATATGCTATCTGTTTGCGATTCCCCTCGGACTGACTGTCAGCGTAAATATGATTTATGCCGTTATCGGTATAATTCCTATGGCGATTTTCTATATTGCACTCGGACTTTTGTTTGGCAGCATCCTGGGTGTCAAGCAGGTTGGCGGTATATGCGGAGCTTTACTTACAAATCTTTCTGCGTGGCTTTCGGGCGTGTGGTTTGATCTCTCGCTCGTTGGCGGCTTTTTTGAAAAATTGGCGAATGCGCTCCCATTCGTACACGCAGTAGAAATGGAAAAAGCGTTATTTAACCGAGATTTTGGACTTGCGGCGGCACATATTTTGCCGATTGTTCTATACAGCGTTTTGGTAACGGCGGTTGCAGTATTCTGCTTCCTCCATCAAATGAAACAACAGTAAGGATTTTAGAAAATGAAATACAAGCTCATTATTGATAAGGATGCTGAAGAAGAAATAATAGCAATCGTTCACTCCCCCACCTCTCTGACACGGCAGATAGAAGATCTCGTTTGTGACTTTTCGGGAGCTGACAGTATTATGGGTTACAGGGATGATGAAATGCGTAAGCTCTCCTTTGGGGAAATTGAGTGTATTACCGTTCTTGACAGAAAGGTAATTGCCATTGATACCAAAGGCAATCACTACTCGCTCAAAGACAGGCTTCGGGATTTAGAGGATATTTTGCCCTCTTATTTTATCCGTATTAATAAATCAACCCTTGCCAACGAGCATCGTATTCAAAGGTTTGATGTAGTGTTTGGCGGTGGAATAGATGCCGTGTTTTTATGCGGTTATCGTGAATACGTCTCAAGGCGCTGCTTTGCGGAAATCAAAAGGAGGTACGAGGGGATATGAAAAGGTTTGTTTTGGAGTTTTTACGTCGTGGCTTAATTGCCACAGGGGCTGGTCCGATTGTTTTGGCAATAGTTTATTTGATTTTGAAGCAGTCTGCCGACGTGCAGACGTTAACTGTAAATCAAGTCTGCATCGGTATTTTTTCTTTGACCGCACTTGCCTTTATTGCGGGCGGTATGAATGCTATTTATCAAATTGAGCGTTTGCCGCTAATGATAGCAATTTTGATTCACGGCTGTGTTTTATATATCAGCTATCTCGTTACTTATTTGCTCAACGATTGGCTGGACCTTGGCATAATACCGATTGTAGTATTTTCGGTAATTTTTGTTGTTGGCTTTATTATTATTTGGGCTGTCATTTATTCAATTATCAAAAAAAATACAGCAAATCTCAATAAAATGCTAAAGCATAAACAGCAATGCGAAGAAAGCGAAGAAAAGCCACAATAACCTACCGTTCCTTAATACGCAAAGCGTATATAATCTGCGAAGCAGATATCATATCG
>JAZOWX010000049.1:0-10604 GCA_045659405.1 Eubacteriales bacterium
TCGGTTATGCCGGGAGGCACCCGCCTCGGCGAGGTGGGTTTGGTGCAGAAATCTTCGTTTGCGCCCCGAAGCTGTACAAGCGTACTGCGAGAGGAAGCAAACGGAGATAGAACAAAAAACTCAATAAAAAGAGGAAAACCGCAGGTTTTCAACCGCAGTTTTCCAAAGTTTAATACAAAATCAGCGGGAATTGCTGTCTAACACCACCCAGTTTTTGTTCGGTTATGCCGGGAGGCACCCGCCTCGGCGAGGTGGGTTTGGTGCAGAAATCTTCGTTTGCGCCCCGAAGCTGTACAAGCGTACTGCGAGAGGAAGCAAACGGAGATAGAACAAAAAAACTCAATAAAAAGAGGAAAACCGCAGGTTTTCAACCGCAGTTTTCCAAAGTTTAATATAAAATCAGCGGGGATTGCTGTCTAACACCACCCAGTTTTTTGTTCGGTTATGCCCGGAGGCGCCCGCCTCGGCGAGGTGGGTTTGGTGCAGAATTTTTCGTTCTCGCCCGAAGCTGTACAAGCGTACTGCGAGAGGTAAGAGAACGGAAAAAGAAAACGAAATACCGATAAAAACGAAGAAAACCTGCCAAGTGGCAGGTTTTCAACATAAAGGTTTGTTTATATATTGAGTTTTAATTGAGCATCCGAGCAAATCGAAAAACATCTATTTCGTTTTCGTTTCTGCCCAAAAGCACCCGCCGACTACAACGGCTTTTTGGAGATTTGCGCATATACTCTCGGATAGGCGGCGGGAGTTTTGCTTTTTTTCTCTACTATTATAAGCGGGTGGGTGTATGGCTCGGCTGTGCCGTTTTTGAGCGTTATGCTCTTTGTGGACTTGTGCTTGCCGCCAAGAATCGAGATAGCGCGCGCCGCTGCGGAAAGCTCATATTCGGCATTTTTGCCCTTCATTGCCACAAGCGCACCGCCCGTCTTTACGTAGGGGAGCGTAAGCTCGGATAGCACTCGCATTTCGGCAACCGCACGGGCTGTGGCAAAGTCAAATTTCTCACGGTATTCGGGGAGCTTTGCGCCCTCCTCCGCCCTCATGCAAACGGCATTCACCCCAGAAAGTCCGAGAAGCTCTGCGCTCTCTTTTACGTAGTTTACACGTTTTGCCGTTGAGTCAAGCGCTGTAATCCTCAAATCCTCTCGCAAAATGGCAAGTGGAAGCGTTGGGAAGCCTGCCCCACAGCCGACGTCGATAATCACAGCTCCCTTTGGCAAAATGTCAGAAAGAGTTGCCGAGTCACAGTAGTGGTTAAGTATTATTTGCGCAGGCTCGGTTATGGCGGTGAGATTATATTTCTCATTTTCCTCAAGCATTCTAACCGTCAGCGCATAAAGCTTTTTGCATTTATCCTGATTTAAGAGCTTATTCATTCCGTTTTCGGTGAAAATACGTGTAAGCTCGGATATAAATTCTTTTTCGTTAAGGCTCATTTTCGTCCTCCAAATAGCTCGTCGGGGTTTTGAATACATTGTACTACAAATCGAGGGCTTTGTCAATTACGGCATTTTTAAAAATTTCCCTATAAAACCTACGCTTTTGCGACAAGCTTTTCACCGCCGCCGTGATAAACTTAACACAAAAGGAAAAAGCATAAGCTGAATTTGGAGGTTTAAAATGAATATGTTTGATGAGGCGAGGTCGATATCCGCTATGATTAAAATGCGCTCTATGACACAGAGCGAGATTGCCGAGGGGCTTGGTGTGAGCCAGCCGTATATTGCAAACAAGCTGCGTCTGCTATCATATTCACCCGAATGCGAAAAGAAAATAACCGAATACGGTCTTACCGAGCGACACGCACGTGCAATTTTACGTCTGCGTGACGAGGGGGCACGAGTTGAGGCAATCGAGCGTGTGCATAGCAGAGGCTTGTCGGTCAGCGAGTGCGAGGGGCTTGTTGATATGCTTCGTGAGGCGGAGCTGCCACGAATATTCGAGCATCAACTGCCCGCAGTGCGCCTTGGTCATTTTTTAGAAAGCCTTGACGAATCGGTACGCTCGCTCCGTGGCCTCGGCTACAAGATAAAGAAAAGTATGAGCTACCACTCGGGACAAACCTACATAACTCTCTGCCTTGATGAGCACAGAGAATTTGATAATTTTTAAAAACCTTTTTTCACAAGATAGGGCAGAGGCGCTTTGATTTGCACCTCTGCCCTAGTTGTTTTTTATTAGATTAGCCTGGATACGGAAGCCAGGGCAAACGGATTTAGAGCAGAAATCGTCGGCTGACGAGCAATAATCGTACAAGCGTACGATGAGCGAGGAAACGACGATAGAATAAAAAACTATAATAAAAAATGAGAAAACCGTAGGTTTTGACCTTGATTTTCTCACCTTTGATAAACTAGAGCAGAGGCACTTTGTTTAGCATCTCTGCCCTGTTTGTTTTTTATTCGGTTATGCCTAAATACGGAAGTCCCGATTTTACTTTGTTTCTATGAGGAAGAAATACGGTGACGTCGGGGAGTTGAGTATGTGAAACTCGGATGCGCATATTTTATATTTTGAGAGCGTTTTGAAATATTCACGCAGCTCCTCGCCCTCAAGCTCGCCCTCCTTATGCCCGGGATATATCGCAACGATAAGCACACCGTCGGGCGCAAGTAAATCTATTGCCGCCTGAACTGCGGGGATTGTGGTTTCTCTCATTGTGGTAACGCTTTTTCTGTTCGCCCTTGGCAGGTAGCCGAGATTGAACATTCCCGCCTTTATCGGCTCTTTTACGTAATCCCCGACAAGGTGGTGAGAGGCGCATATCAAGGTGTAGTTTTCTGGAGCGCCGTTTTCCTCAAGATGCCGCCTTGTGGATACGAGTGCCTCCTCTTGTATATCAAAGGCATAAACCTTGCCGCACTCACCGACTGCCTTTGATAAAAAGAGCGTATCGTTTCCGTTTCCCATTGTAAAATCAACCGCAGTATCACCCGGTTTTAAATGCTCAAGCACAAAATGCTTGTGAAGTCCTGTAAGGTCTACCATTTACTCATTCCGTCCGTTATTTGTAAATATATATTTGCATTTTTGTTCTTTAGGCTTAACGTTTGCCGTAAAGTTGGTTTTGTATATAACGAAGCCCGGCTTCGCTCCGTTCGGCTTTTTTATATTCCGAACTCTTGTATAGTCAACCGCTACCATAGGCGATGAGGAAAGCGAGGAATGCTTTGCGGCAATCTCGGCAGCCTCGGTGTAATCGCTGTCCGACGGCTCATCCCCCTCCGTTACGAGTATAACGTGAGAGCCGGGCGCATCCTTGACGTGAAACCAGATATCATCACGCTTTGCAACCTTAAAGGTCAGATAGTCGTTTTGGGTATTGTTTTTACCGACCAGCACCGTAAGTCCGTCTTTTGTTTTATACTCTGTAAGAAGCATTTTCTGCGGCTTTGTCGGCTTGTAGCCACGAAGCTTTGATGCGTAGCCGAAGCGGTAAAGCTCCTCACGGATTTCGGCTATATCAGCCTCGCTTGATGCCGCCTCTATAAATGCGCTGACACTGTCAAGATAGTCAAGCTCCCTCTCCCATATTGCTATCTGCTCAGTAAGCACCTCTTTTGCTTTTTTGCACTTGTTGTAAAGCTTATACATTTTCTGTGCATTTTGCGAGGGGGAGAGCTTGCCGTCGAGCGCTATCTCAACCCTTGGGCAATTTTCGTCATAATAGTCGTCGGTGACAAGAATTTCATCACCCTTTTTAATTCTGTAAATATTTGCAGTGATAAGGTCGGCACAGCGCCTGTAATATTCGCCTCTTTCGGAATCCAAAAGCGTCTGCCTTTGTATTTCCAGCTTCCTTTCGGTCCTTGCCCGTGCTGTGGTGACAAGCGTTATCAGGTCGTGCGCACGCTGTCTTGTTCGCTCTATTCTGTCACGCTCGGAAAAATATTTATCAAAAAGCGTGGCAAAATCATCAAAATATTCCCGTTTTGCATTACCAAGATAGGTTATATCCATATAGGAATAATCCTGCGGCTTCCCGTCAGCGCCAAAAACGACAGTCGGTTGATATGACTCGCTGATAAGCAGCTGCTGCCACGCCTCGAACACGGCATAAAGCCTGTTAAAATCGACAAGCTCGATTGGTGTATCAACACCGCCCGATGCTCGGTAGCAAAGCTCGTGCGCTATCTGCGTAGCTATTCCCGAATAATTTTCGGTGATGAATTTTTCAACTGTTTTACCCTTTGGGAATTGCGCCAGTCTTTCAAAAAACATAGCCGAATCTATCACTGTCGGCAAAAGCTTTTCAGACATTTTCGGCACTTGGTATTTAAGTCCGGGTATAACCTGACGCACGCTGCTTGCCGAAAAATCTATAATTTTCAGTGCGGCAAGTATTTTGCGCTCGGAGTCAAGTATGATGAGATTGGCATATTTACCCATAATTTCGCACACGACGTAACGCTGTGTGGGAAATCCCATTTCGTCATAGCAGGATACTGTAAACTCGGCAATTCTGTCAAAGTTCGGCTGGGTGACACCCGTGATTTTAGCACCGACAAAATACTTGCGCAAAAGCATACAAAACATCGGCGCTTTGAGCGGATTTTCCTTTTGCACCGAGGAAAGCTGAAGCCTCGGTGAATTCGGGCCGACGTTAAATACAAGACGCGAGTTATTTTTTCCCGAGTGTATAAGAAAGTCAACCTCATCGGTTTGGGGCTGTACAACCTTTTCTATTTTAGCTTCCAAAAAGCGCTCTCTGTACTCCGAAAGCACAGCTCGCATCATACAGGCATCGTATGCCATATCATATCTCCTGAAGTTTAAGTTCTTTTATATATTGTCTTACGTCGTCCTCGGTATTTGACAGCTCGCCGCTCATTATTGCAAAGAGCGTCTTTTCCATAGCTTTTCCTATATTTTCGCCACGGAAGCCGGCTAAAACAAAGACGTCACCGCCAACAGCCATATCCGAAATTTTATATGGCACATCTGATGATTTTGCCAAAAGCAGAAGCTGCGCCGCACTGTCATCACCAAAAATCAGAGCTTTAAGCGCCGCAGTAAAGTGTGCGCACTCTTGCCCGATGAGGTAAAGAAGCTTTAAGGCATCAGAGCGGTTTTTTATCGGGTAGGAAAGATATTTCAGCGCACAAGCGCCAACCGTCCTTGTTTTTGTTTCGGTGTGCAGTCGCCGCATTGCCACATCAAAGGCCGCCTCGGGATTATTTGCACCGAGAGCAAAGAGCGCTGCAAGTCGCACTCCGCCATCCGCCCTCGCAAACTCGTCCTCGCTCGGAAGTGTGACGCTCGAAAGCTCGGGAAGCACCCTTTTTATTATTTCGCTGTATTCGGAAATCACACGGTAGGCAAATTTTCCCATACAGAGCTTATAAAGCTCGGTATAGGTGCGCTCAACGCTTATGTTGTCAAGCAGAGCCGAGCACTCCAAGGCGGCATCTGCCGTTTCGGAATCAAGAGCGAAGCCAAGCGTTGCCGAAAAGCGGAGCGCTCGCAAAATGCGAAGCGCATCTTCAGAAAAGCGCTCACGGGCACACCCGACAGCCGAAATTATACCCGACTCCAAATGCCCGATACCGCCAAAGATGTCGGTAAGCTTTCCGTCCTTGTCAGCGCACATTGCGTTTACCGTGAAATCACGTCTTGACAGGTCGAGCGAAAGATTCTTTGTAAAGCTCACGCTGTCGGGGTGTCTGTTATCTGTATACGCCCCCTCAGTGCGGTAGGTTGTGATTTCATACGGCTCGCCGCCGTAAATAAGAGTCACCGTGCCATGCTTTATTCCCGTATCTACCGTGCGAAAATCCCCGAACACCTCTTTTATCTCTTGCGGTGTTGCGCTCGTCGTAATATCATAATCGGTAGGTGTAATACCGATAAGCATATCACGCACACAGCCACCGACGATATGCGCCGTGTAGCCGCACTCGCCAAGACGGTTTAATATAAAATATACGTCGTTTGGTATAGTGATATTATATTTCGGCATAGCCTACCTCCTTTTTTACATATTAATTATAATCAGCATTTAAAATCTTCTTGCATACGGGCATCTTCTGCAAAGCGGCTCACAGGCACGTCTGTTTCTGAAGCCCCCGCGTATATTTTGGGAGCGCTCACCAAGGAGAATTTCGGATAAATCATCCGTAAACACATTTCCAAGCGTGACAGCTCCGTCGCTGTCAAGACAGCAAGGCACTATACTGCCGTCAGACAAAATTCCGAAATGGTCGGAAAGTCCGTGACAGTACACCTCGCACCCAAGCTCCTCGCCCTCTATGTCAGGCCAGGCGAATCTGTCGGCATACTCGAGAAAAATCCGTTCGCAAAGCCGCTCGCCTCGGTTGTTCGCAACCCACTCCCCGACAAAGCTCCTGCGCAAAAATTCAAGGGTCGGGCCATTGTCCGCACCGCTGCCACCATTCCAGAGCCGCAGAGTTATTATAGCGCCGCTCCCCGCCGCACGCTTTGCAAAATTCACACAGCTTTCCAAATACCGGGTTTGTCGTTTTTTGTCGTTATCCTCAAAGCTATGTAAAGATATGTTTACTTTGTATATACCTGCGTCTATTATTTGCTCACCAAGCTCGGAAAGCAGACTTCCGTTTGTAGTAAGCATCGGGTGGAACCCTTTGCTTCTTGACGCACTTATAAAATCAATCAAATTCGGGTGCAAAAGAGGCTCACCCATAAGGTGAAAATAGATATACTCGGTAAATTCCGAAAGCCGCTCCAATACGGTATCAAATTCCGCACGGCTCATAAATCGAGGCGCTCTTTTCGTCCCGTGGCAGAAGCTACAGCTTTTGTTACATACGTTTGTTATTTCAACGTACACACGGCTGTACTTTTTATTTGCTTTATTTTCCATATTTTTTAGCTATCCGTTCTATATCCTCAACGTCAACCCATTCTTCGGAGTAGCCGCAGGTGTGGCAAAGATACCTGTTGACCTTTGCATAAGAGAAGATTGTCATACCGACGGGAATGTTGTTCCCGACCCCGTAAGCATCCGCTCTGCCGGGAATCACGATTATATTATAGCCGCCGCATTTCGGGCATAATCCCGTATTCTTCATAGTTAATCCTCCGAATATTTATTTCCAGACGTTCAAGGACAAATATATAATACCACAAATAACTCGCCTATGCAAGATTTGACAAGAAAAAAAGGCGAAAAGCGGAGAAATATTTTTAAAAAACCTATTGACAAAGCAAAAAGCTTCTGTTATAATAGATAGCGTCAACGACGCTGGTGTGGCTCAATGGCAGAGCAGCTGATTTGTAATCAGCAGGTTGTTGGTTCGACTCCGATCACCAGCTCCATTATTTGGGGGAATTCCCGAGCGGCCAAAGGGGGCAGACTGTAAATCTGTTGTCACTGACTTCGCTGGTCCGAATCCAGCTTCCCCCACCAAACAAAAAAACCGTGCCTTGTGCACGGTTTTTTTGTTTGGTGAGCGAGGCTGTTCCTACGAACAGTAGCGGCGCAGCCGCCTGGTCCGCATTTATGCCGAAAGACGCTGGAAGCTCGCTTACGGGCGGCTCGGCATAAAAATCTTCGCCATAGGCGAATACCCAGCTTCCCCCTCTGCATTTCGCAGTGCTTTTTTATTTGGTGAGCGAGGCTGTTCCTACGAACAGTAGCGGCGCAGCCGCCTGGGCCGCATACCGCCAGCGGCGGTATCTTGCACGCTCGGTGCGCTAGGCTTTCTTTTCGGCTTCTTCCTCATCTTTTGCTGACCTGAACCCGAGCGGCAATATCCATTTTCTCAATATCCCTCTCACACTGCATTCTGCAGTGCTTTTTTATTTGCCGTTCAACCGCTGTTCCCCTCACTTGACAAAGGGTGCGCAAGCTGTTAAAATATATATGATACCAAAACCGCTTTATTTTAAACTTCGGGAGAATAAATATGATTTACAAAGCATTTCAAGACCTAAAGCTTTCCGCCCTTGGACTTGGCTGTATGCGGCTGCCCACCTTGGCTGATGACCAGGATAAGGTGGATAAAGAAGCCCTTTGTGAGCTTGTCGACGAGGCAATTCGTGGCGGCATAAATTATTTTGATACCGCTTGGATTTATCATAACGGCACGTCCGAAACCGTTATGGGCGAGGTTTTAGCGAAATACCCACGTGAAAGCTTCTATCTTGCTGACAAATTCCCCGGCTACGACGTTTCAAATATGGGTAAGGTCAAGGAAATATTTGAAAAACAGCTTGAAAAATGCGGTGTTGATTATTTCGATTTTTATCTGTTTCACAGCGTATCCGAATCTAATATTGAAGAATATCTCGACCCGAAATTCGGCACGTTTGAATATCTCATAGAGCAAAAAAGGAACAATCGCATCCGTCACCTCGGCTTCTCGACACACGGAACGGTTGAAACGATGAAGCGTTTTCTTGACGCTTACGGCGAGCATATGGAATTTTGCCAGATACAGCTCAACTGGCTTGACTACAAGCTTCAAGGCGCAAAGGAAAAGGTTGAGCTTCTCAATTCATACGGCATACCGATATGGGTTATGGAGCCTGTGCGTGGCGGAAGACTTGCACAGTTTGATGACGAAAGTGAGGCGCCACTCAAAGTACTGCGCCCCGAGGCAACCGCACCAGAGTGGGCTTTCAGATTTTTGCAGTCAATAGAGGGTGTTACGGTAACACTTTCGGGAATGTCGAACCTAAAACAGCTCCGAGAAAACATTGCGACCTTCAGCGAACACAAGCCGCTGTGCGACACCGAAATGAGCGCTATTTTAGACGTTGCAAACAAAATGATGAGCCAAAAGAACACGCTCCCCTGCACCGCATGCCGTTATTGCACAGCGCACTGCCCGATGGAGCTTGATATTCCAAGGCTTATACAGCATTACAACGAGTACGTATACTCGGGAAGCGGCGGACGGGCGGTAGCGGCAGTAGGCTCTTTGCCAAACGACAAGCACCCCGACGCTTGTATTGCCTGCCGCTGTTGCGAGGCAGTATGTCCGCAAAATATTAAAATCAGCGAAATGATGAGCAGCTTTAGCGAAAAGCTCACCGAAGCCGCTTCAAAATAAACTTCAAAAAGCAAAAAGCAGAACCACGCAAAGTGCGTATGGTTCTGCTTTTTGCAAATATTTATTTGCAATATGTGGGATTTATTTTAAAAACAATCGAAAATCAAGCAAGTACAAACTGCAAAACGGTGAATGCGGCATAAACTGCAAGAAGTCCTATTCCCTGTACTCTTGAGAGCTTTCCGCGGATAAATGCGGGAACTGTGAGTATCAGCATTACACCGAGCATAACGGGAATATCCAGCACGAAGGAAAGCGGAACGTCACCGAACACGAGTGTTTCAGCAGGAACGTCAAACGGTCTTATAACCGTCGAAATTCCGCTTACGAAAACGAGATTGAATAGGTTTGCTCCGATTATATTACCGAGCGAGAGCGCACCGTGTCCCTTTACCAAGGAAGTGATTGCGGTTACAAGCTCGGGAAGCGAGGTTCCGAGCGCTACGAACGTAAGACCGATTACCGCAGACGGAACACCAAGCTCCTCTGCTATTGCAGTACCGTTATCAACAAGCAAATCTGCGCCGAATGCTATCAGAGCCGCACCTATAACGAGAAAAGCTATTTCTTTTATAAGCAGCTTCTTGTCAGTCGATTTATCAACAGGCTCGTCGCTCGCTTCGGCAAGTTTTGGCTCTTCAGGCGCTTTTCTCATCTGAAAAACGGTAAGTGTCATATACGCAACGAAAAGAAGAAGCAAAACTATTCCGCTAACACGGCTGAAATTGCCAAATGCGTATGCTATGGTGCAGTAGAATGCCGCAGCCACAAAGAAGAATATAACCGGCAGAGTCAACGCTTTTTTATCTATTTTCGACGGCTTTACAGCGATTGTCACCGCAGCGATAAGAGAAGTGTTGCAGATGATAGAGCCTATCGCATTTCCGTAGGCTATACCTCCGATTCCCTGCGCCGCAGAGGTTGCCGAAACCATAACCTCGGGAAGCGTTGTACCGATAGAAACAACGGTAGCTCCTATAAGAAGCTCGGGAATTTTAAAGCGGCGGGCAAGTCCCGTAGCACCGTCAACAAACCAATCTCCGCCCTTAATCAAAAGCACAAGGCCCAGCAGAAACAGAAAAACATTTACTAACATATTTCCTCCAAAGTAACACAAAACGTGTAATATTATTTTTACCGTACTAGTTTAACACATTATGCAGTTTTTGTCAACGAGGAGATTAACAAAAGCTCCAAAACTTTTAAAATCGGAGGATTTTCATTTCCGAGTGCGTATACGGTTGCCTATAAAGACTATAAAGCTTGCGCTTTTATTCAAAACTTTTAAAAGTTCGAGAAAAATATTGACACAAAAGAAAAAGTATGCTATACTTTTGAGCGTAGCTAAACGAAGGGGTATCGCCAAGCGGTAAGGCAAAGGACTTTGACTCCTTTATTCGTAAGTTCGAATCTTGCTACCCCTGCCAACAATAAAGACCACTCCTTGCGGGTGGTCTTTATTGTTGCCAGACGTAGTCCTCGATTCGACTTATCGTTTGCAAAGCAAACGGGTAAGTTCGCATTTGAGCCGAAAGCCGACGGGAGCTTGCTCACGAGAGGCTCGGC
>JAZOWX010000050.1:0-6770 GCA_045659405.1 Eubacteriales bacterium
ATTCAGCTAAACTTCGCCCCGCACAGCCAAACCCTAGTTCCTTGCTGTCGCAGACACTCGATGTGTCAAGACGGCAACCTTGTATGCTCGGCTTCGCATACCCCACCCGAAGATCGAAATGTTCACATTTCAGGCGCAGGGTGTGGGTATCTTCGCCGTAGGCGAATACCCTATGTTCCGGCTACGAAAAAAATATAGTCCCGAAAAGTCCTTGATTTTCAAGGACTGTTTCGTTTTTATAGGGCGTATTGAGACAGCTCCTAAAATTTGGGAAGCTTCCAATAGGCAACGCTTCGGTTTCTTTAATCATTTATATTCGCTTGGTGAAACTCCTAAATGCTTTTTGAAATTTCGGTAAAATGTGCTGGGCTCACCGTAGCCCATCTCAATAGCAGCCTCACTTACACTTTTCCCGGATTTTATCAAAGCGGCAGCCGCTTGAACCCTTTCTCTGTTTAGGTAATTATTGAAGCTTTCACCCGTAATTTTACGAAAGCTTTCGCAAAATGAAGATTTTGACATTGCCGTCCTTCTCGCCATCTCGCGCAGTGTCATCGAATCGGAAAGGTGGTTTTTAATATATCCGAGGCAGTGTAATATAGCCTCTCTTTCCGAGGCAAATCTCATGTTTTCAAGCTGTTCATCAAAATATGCGCGAGCAAAAACTGAAAGAAGAAGCAACAGCGATGACCTTATCAACGCATCCTTGCCCATCATGTTCGATGAAAATTCTTTCATAATTTTCAAAACCAGAATATCTGCAATTGCAATATCCTCCGACCTTAAAGTAAGGCTTGGCTCTACTCCTTCACTTGAAAGATCGGTGATACAATGTATAAAATCCGCAACGAATTTGTTTGACTTAATACTCTCTGCAACATATACCGGCATAAAAGAAATTGAATAAAAGCACAGATCCTTTGACGCAGTTTCTATGTAATGAGGAAGATTGGGTGGAATAATAAACACATCACCTGCCTTTAATTCCGCACTGCCGGTTTCAAGATGGTGTATCAGTCTACCGTTTTTAAGATAGTATATCTGATAATAGTCATGATTATGAAGAAACAGCGCTTCTTGAGGCTTCGTTATTTCATTAATGTGAAAATCCTCGGTTGAATTTGAATAGTACGATAAAAAGAATTTTTTTATATCCATTGACATATCCTCTGTTTTTATTTAATTTTATCATTTAATCGGACAAAATGCAATATATTTTTGGATATTTGCATTGTCTGTTTTTTTCAATTATGTTAAAATTAAATTAATCACGAGGCATCGAAGAATGCCTGAAAAACAGAAAGGAATAACAACACAATGAAAATTGTTGCGCTTTGCGGCCTTTTGGGTTATGGATATAGCGAAGAAGCTTTGCGAATAGCCTTTTCCGAAAAGGTAGATTTTATAGGAGTTGATGCAGGCTCTACGGATCCCGGTCCGTTTTATCTCGGAAGCGGCAAGTCCTTTACCGACAGAGCCGCAGTAAAAAGAGATATCTCACTGGCACTGCCCCTTGCTCTTGAGCAGAAAGCGCCGCTTATTATCGGAACGGCGGGAGGAGCAGGAAGCAGCCTACATGTTGCGTGGCTAAAAGAAATAATTTCAGAGGTAGCATCAGAGCAGGGACTTCATTTTAAGCTGGGTACGATTTATTCCGATGTTACAAAAGAATACGTTACCCAAAAGCTTGACTCCGGCAAAATAAAAAATCTCAGCGAACACTTCCCGCTTACACGTGAGGCTGTAGAAGAAAGCGAAAGAATAGTCAGCCAGGTGGGCATAGCTCCGTTTATCAAGCTTCTTTCTGACGGAGTTGACGTTATCGTTTCGGGCAGAGCCTGCGATACGGCAATTTACGCCGCGCCTTGCATTATGAATGGGTACGACGCAGGACTTGCCTTCCATATGGCAAAGATTATGGAATGCGGAGCAATGTGCTCCGAGCCCGTTGCGGCTGCCGACGTTATGCAAGCCTACATATACGACGATCACTTTGAGCTTTGCCCCGCTAACCCCGCGCGAAGATGCACCGTTGACAGAGTCGCAGCGCACACGCTCTACGAGCAATCCAATCCCTATCTTATATATGAGCCGGACGGGGTATGCGACCTTACACACTCACAGTTTGTTCAGAAGGATGAGCGCACGGTCAGCGTTACGGGCTCTACGTTCAGAGAAGCCGAGACGAAAACGTTAAAGCTCGAGGGAGTAAAGTGCTCGGGATACAGAACCATCTGTCCCGCCACGATATACGATCCATTAACGGTAGAGAATTTTCCCGAGATCGTAAAGACTGTAAACGCCTTTGTAAAAGAAAACACCAAAAAAACGCTTCCCGAAAACAGCTACACCGTAAACTACAAAACCAGCGGCGGTGCTGAAAGCTCGCTTGGCATAGTGATTGACGTTGTGGGAAAAACACAAGAAATTGCCGATACAGTATGCGCCTTGATAAGAAGCAGAATGCTTCATTGCGATTATGCGGGAAGAAAATCAACGGCAGGAAATCTCGCCTTCCCCTTCTCTCCTTCGGATATACATGTGGGTGAGGTATATGAATTTTCCGTTTTCCATCTCGCAGAAGTGGACTCACTTCTTGAAACGTCAAAATTCACAGTAGAGGAGATATAAACGAGATGAAAAAGCTTGTAGATTACACCAAAATACTTAGAAGCAAAAATGCAGGACCGCTCTTTATTACCTTCGACCTTATATTCAGCAGAAGTGATGAAATGGATTACGTGCTTGAAAAGCTCACAAAATCCGACGTGGCTACAGCGTACGGAATAGATGAAAAAGAGGTAGATATAATCGCATACAAGGTAGTGAACTCCATAAAGATAACATTCCCCCGTCAGAACATAAGCGGAAGCTTGTGCGACAATGACATATACGGCTGTCAAATGCATATGCCGCTTGCGAATATTGAAATCTAAAGGAGAGATAAAATGTACGCAGATAAAGAATATATCCTTTCTTTAAGACATGAAATTCACGAATATCCGGAAATCGGCTTCGATTTGCCTAAAACAATCGCAGTAGTAAAAAGAGAACTTGATAGCTTGGGGATTGAATATACCGAGAAATACGGCGAGTCAAGTGTTGTAGCTACGATCAACCCGGAGAAAAGCCATTTCACAATCGGTATCCGCGCGGATATGGATGCGCTTCTGATACAGGAAAAGACGGATCTGCCCTTTAAGTCTAAAATTGACGGACAGATGCACGCCTGCGGTCACGATGCCCACACGGCAATGCTTCTCGGTACGGCAAAGGCTCTCAAATCAATGGAAGACAAAATTGCTTGCAGAGTTATGCTGGTATTCCAGCCAAGTGAAGAGGGTATAAGAAGCGGTGCGGGGGAGCTTGTAAACGGCGGCTTGATGGACGAGATAGACGTTATTATCGGTATGCACGTTGAAAACTGGCTTGAATCGGGTAAGATTGGTGTTTGCAAAGGAGCTTCTATGGCATCAAGCCGTAATATCAAGCTTGAATTTTTCGGTAGGACAGCTCACGCAACTCTCCCCCAAACCGGTCACGACGCGCTCGCGGCGGCGGTAAGCACCTACAACGGCATTCAAACAATGCTTACGAGAACGATAAATCCGTTTTCGAAATACGTCTGCTCGGTAGGCAAGCTCTCGGCGGGCACGACGCAAAACGTCATCGCAGACCATGCCGAAATGCTCATAACCGTTCGCACTTTTGATATGGAGCTTGACAACCATATAGACACCGCTATTAAAAACGTCGCGGAAAGCTGCGCTGCAGCCTTTGGCTGTACGGCTGAAATCGACTCATCCTTGAAGGCGTTCGTTTTGTACAACAATCCGCACATCGCGGATTTAGTTCTCGCGTCAGCCGAAAAGGCGCTTGGCAACGAAAAGATAACCAAGATGCCAGAAAAACTCAGCTCCGAGGATTTTTCACAGTATTTGACCAAAAAGCCCGGCGTATTTCTCCGACTCGGAACGCGAAATGAAGAAAAAGGCTGCACGACACTTCCACATAATAACGACTTTATGATAGACGAGGATGCATTCGTTTCGGGAAGTGATACCTGCGTACAGTTTGTGCTTGACAATATGAACGGGATTGATATGAAAAAAGTAGAAGCTTCGGATGAAAGGATGAAAAAATAATGAAACAGACAATTTGCAGCGTCGGCGATGCGATACTTCTTGAAAGATTTCCCGAAAGTTATGATGTAAATCCAATTAAAAGAATTGTGGAAAAAGCGGATGTAAGACTTTTCAACCTTGAAAACGTCCTGTCGGACAGACCGATTTATGCATCAAGCTATTGCGGAGGAACGTGGCTTCTCGCCAAGGAAGACACCCTCGATGATACGCTAAGCTTTGGTTTTAACGGATGCTCCTTTGCGAACAATCACACGATGGATTTTTCGTACGATGGACTTTTTGACACCTTAAACGCAGCGAAAAAAAGAGATCTGCCAATCTGCGGAGCGGGAAAGGATTTGGAGGAAGCCGCAGCTTATGCCGTAATCGAAACCGAAAACGGAAAATGTGCGCTTATTTCCATCTGTGCAACTTTTAACGATGCGGCACGTGCCGGTAATCCGTCGGATTATTTACCGGGCAGACCGGGACTGAATCCGTTAAGATTTTCAATAGAATACCATATTACGCCGGAGCATATGAGGGCTCTCAAAGAAATGTCAGCCGGTACGCATATTGACGGCAGACGAAACCGTTCGCGTATGGGCGGTTATACGCCAATGCCGCCCGAGGGATACTTTGGGTTCGGCGAATATAATTTCCGTGAAAGTGAAACGGAAGGCAAATTTTCCAAAGTAAACGCTGTAGATATGGCGAGAACGGAAAATACCATCAAAAAGGCACTTTCGGAATGTGAAAATGTAATTGTGAATATCCATTCCCACGAAATTAAACACGATACCGATGACGAACCGGACGATTTTCTTATTGAATTTTGCAGAAAATGTATAGATGCGGGTGCATCTGCAGTAATCGGTACAGGAACACATCAGCTGAAAGCGGTTGAAATTTATAAGGAAAAACCGATTTTCTACAGTCTTGGCAACTTCATTTTCCAAAGCGATATGGTTTTCTGTATGCCGGATGATTTCAGGGAAAAATATAAAATGCCTTACGGGCTCACCGCAAGAGAGCAGATTGCCGAAAGAGCAAAGTTAGGTAACGGCGGACTTCACGCGGATGTAAATAATTTCCGCTCCCTTATGCCGTTTATGACCTTTGAGAACGGTAAGCTTACCGATATTGCTCTTTATCCGCTCAGACTTGATATGCATACAGGTTTCCCCGCTCTCGCAGACGAGGAAGAAACGAAAATCATATATAACTATCTTTGCGAGCGCAACAAGCAGTTCGGTACAGTTATCAATATTAACGGCAAAGTTATCGAGGTGAAACTAAAGTGATTAAAATAGAAATATACGAACAGGCACTCTTTGAAACAATCAAGCGCGGAGCAACGGAAATCTCCCCCGACGTAAGAGATGCATTCGAAAGAGCTATTGAAAGAGAAACGAATCCCGATGCAAAAAACGGACTTGTGGCGACTCTTAAAAGTATGGATATGTCCGCTGTCAGAGAGAATCCGCTTTGCGTGGATACCGGTTGGCCGATATTCTATTTTAAGGTGGGTAACAAATGCGAGCTTGAGGGCGGCTTCGTGGAGCTTGAGAACGCCGCACGTAGAGCGGTTGCCAAGGCTACAAAGCTCGGATATCTTCGCGCTACAATGAAGCATCCCCTCACCGGTTACGACCCCGGAAACAATATCGGAATGAATATTCCCGACTTTACATACAAGTTCGTTGATGGCGATTCTATTGAGATGTCTTATGCTGCAAAGGGCGGAGGAAGCGAATGCTTTGGCGGAACAAGACATAGGATCGTTGCTTTCGCTGACGGCATTAAAGGTATAGAAAAATTCGTTATTGATAGCTTTGTGGCATCGGCACGTGCAGGCGCAGTATGCCCACCCTCCGTTCTTGGAATCGGTATTGGCGGAACTGCTAACGTAGCCGCAAATCTCGCAAAAGAGGCGGCTTGCCTGCGTACCGTCGGCTCAAAGCATCCCGATCCCATGTTCGCAAAAATAGAAGATGACCTGTACGAAGCACTTAACAGCCTCGGGGTAGGCATTCTCGGAGCGGGCGGCAAAACATCGGTTCTTGCGGTAAACGTTGAATACGCTTATACACATATTGCAGGTATTGCCTGCGCTACCAGCACGAACTGTATGGTCGCGCGCAGAGCTTCAAGCAGGATTGATGCATGCGGAAATGTAACGATAATGCAAAGCCCCATGTGGTTCGGTGACAGGTAATGCAAGTTTTTTGCAAACAATTATTAACAAATAGGAGCTATTATGGCAGAATATCATTTAACATCACCCTTGAGTGAAGAAGACGTGAGAAAGCTGAAAATAGGAGATACGGTATACCTCAGCGGAAACGTTTTTACCTGCCGTTCAAGGCTTCAGCGTTATATTTTTGATGAAGGGAATACTCTTCCCTTTGACACATCGGAGAGGAACATCTTGATCCACAACGGTCCGATAGTTATCAAAGAGGACGGAAGGTGGAAACTTATGTCGTTTATGCCCACTTCAAGCATCAGATTTGAAAAGTGGGGAGATAAAAGCGTAAAAGAGTGGGGGCTGCGAATGATAGTCGGAAAGACCACGATGGGAGAGCAAACGGCAGCGGCTATGAAAGAGTGTGGGTGCGTTCACGTATCTCCCCGATCGGTAAG
>JAZOWX010000051.1:0-18639 GCA_045659405.1 Eubacteriales bacterium
CCGAGAGCCTGCTGAATTACGTGACCGATTTTCTTGGTAAGTGCCTCAATAGCGCGAACCTCATCGGTATAATATTTTTGGTCAAGCTCAACCTGAACCTCAAGGGTGTCAAGATTATTAACCCTGTCAACTATCATCATATAGTGAGGAGTTACCTCTTCGACCTCGATGAGTGCCGCCTCTATTTGGCTCGGGAACACGTTGACTCCGCGGATAATAAGCATATCGTCAACACGGCCTTTGAATCTCGAAATTCTGGCGCTTGTTCTTCCGCATTCGCAAATAGAGTGATCTATGCTTGTGAGATCCTTGGTTCTGTAACGGATAAGCGGAATGCCTTCCTTGGTAAGCGTTGTGAATGCAAGCTCGCCTGTAACACCGTCAGAAACAGGGGAGAGAGTTGTCGTGTCAAGAACTTCGGGGTAGAAATGGTCTTCGCAAACGTGAAGTCCCTTGTGGAAGCCACAATCGCAGGCAACACCGGGTCCCATAATCTCGCTCAGACCGTAAATGTCGTAAGCCTTGATATTGAGCTTGTTTTCTATCTCGTGACGCATCTTTTCTGTCCAGGGCTCTGCGCCGCATATAGCTGCCTTGAGCTTTATTTTGTCAAGAAGCCCTTCGTTTTCGAGCACCTCGGATATATGTAAGAGGTAAGAGGGGGTACAAGCAATAGCGGTAGCACCGAAATCTATCATCATGGTGGTAAGCTTTTTAGAGTTACCCGTGCTCATGGGAACAACGGTAGCACCGATTTTTTCAGCACCCGAATGAGCGCCGAGACCGCCGGTGAAAAGACCGTATCCGTAAGCAATCTGAATAATATCCTCCTTGCTGACACCTGCCATTGTAAGACATCTGGCAACACATTCCGACCAAATGTCAAGGTCATACCTGGTATAACCTACAACCGTAGCCTTTCCAGTCGTACCGCTTGATGCGTGAACTCTGACTATTTCCGAATTGGGAACGGCAAACAAACCGAAGGGGTAATTGTCTCTCAAATCGTCTTTCGTCGTAAAGGGGAGCTTGGTTATATCTTCGATGCTTTTGATATCACCGGGCATAAGGTCGATTGCCTGCATCTTTTTTCTGTAAAACTCAACGTTGTGATATACGTAATCCACAAGCTTTACAAGACGCTTGCTCTGCAGAGCGGTCATCTGGTCTCTGCTCATGCATTCTTTGGTTTCATTCCAAATCATAATATATCCTTTCTCAACGTTTTGCGTTATAACCTGACTCGAATGCTTTTTTATTTATTTCGATAGTTTTCTGGGGAACTGTTTTTTCAATCACCGACTGCCATACGTCGTATTCAAAGCCTATGGCAGGGGCGGCATAACCGAGAACAACCGAATTGAGCACCTTGCTGTTTCCAAGCTCAAGAGCCGTTTTTTGTCCGTCGATAGCATAAACCGTATGCTCGCCCGAAAGCGCCTCAATTATATCTTCGGGATATTCTTTAGCACCGATAACAACGGTCATCGGGTCTATACGGCAATCGTTTATAACGAGAACTCCGTCCTTTTTGAGGAAGTGCGAATATCTTTTAGCTTCAAGCCTTTCGAAGGCTATGATAACGTCTGCCTGACCCTCTTCCACAACGGGCTCGTATACTTTTTCACCGAATCTTACAAAGGTAACAACGCTGCCGCCTCTTTGCGCCATGCCGTGTACCTCGGAAATTTTTACGTCATATCCGCATGCCAGAGCGGTTTTTCCTATAATTCTGCTTGTGAGGAGCGTACCCTGACCGCCAACTCCGACTATCATTATATTTTTCGTCATATTATTTCACCACCGTTTTGATAGCATTGAACTTGCAATAGTTAGTGCAAAGGCCGCATCCGTTACACATGGTTGCGTCTATCTTTACCTTACCGTCTTTTCCTTTTGTCATAGCAGGACAGCCTATTTTCATACAAGCGCCGCATTTTCTGCACGCGTCTGCATCTACCTCGCATCTGTTCGGGAATTTCTGTCCCTTTATGAGTACGCAGGGAGATTTTGTGATTATAACCGTAAGAGTATCACTTGCAACGCTTTCCTTTATAACAGCCTCGAGTCCCTTAACGTCAAAGGAATTAATTTCAACAACGTTAGGAACACCGACAGTACGGCAAAGCTGTGCAAGATCAATAGCGTACGTATCCTCGCCCTTAAGAGTTTTACCGGTTGCCGCATGCTCCTGATGTCCTGTCATACCGGTTGTACGGTTGTCAAGGATGAGAACGGTACCTGTCGACTTATTATATACCATATTAATAAGCGAATTGATACCGGTATGTAAGAAGGTTGAATCTCCTATAACTGCAACCCAGTTCTTGATGAATTCCTTTCCGCGGCCCTTTTCCATACCGTGCAGAGCGGAAATACTAGCGCCCATACAGATTGTTGTATCTATAACGCTAAGCGGTGCAACAGCGCCGAGCGTGTAGCAACCGATATCACCCGATGCGTGTATTTTGAGCTTGTTTAAAACCGAAAATACGCTTCTGTGGGGACAGCCGGGGCAGAGAATAGGAGGTCTTGCAGGAGCATCCTGCTTTTCAAAAACGGTATCGTCATTGCCATAGAGAACACGGCGCAAAAGATTTGCGCTATATTCGCCCTGTCTTGTAAAGAGCTCTTTGCCGTGCACCTTATAACCCCAAGCGCGAACCTGCTCCTCGATAACCGTTTCAAGCTCCTCGAATACGTAAACAGTCTCAACCTTTGACATAAACTCATCAACAAGCTCACGGGAAATCGGGTTTACAAGACCGAATTTAAGCACGCTTGCCGTGGGGCAAACCTCTTTTACGTACTGATAAGCAACACCGCAGGTGATAAAGCCTATCTTGGTGTCGTTTATTTCCATTTTGTTCACGAGGAAGTGTGCGGCATCCTTTGCCATCTGTGCTTCTCGTTTTTCAACCACTACGTGTCTTCCGATAGCGGATGCGGGCATCATTACGTATTTTGCAACCTGGCGTTCATACTCTTTATCCGCAACCTCAACACGCTCGCAAAGCTCAACTGCGCTTTGCGAATGAGCAAGCTTTGTGGTAGTTCTTAAAATTACAGGAGTATCGTATTTTTCGCTAATCTCGTAGCCGTACTTTACAAAATCCTTTGCCTCTTGGCTGTCCGAGGGCTCAAGCACCGGCACGTGTGCCGCTCTTGCTATCATTCTTGTATCCTGTTCGTTTTGAGAGCTTGCGAGTCCGGGGTCATCGGCAACAACGAAAACCGAGCCTCCGCCAACACCGGTATATGAGAAGGTATAAAGCGGGTCACTTGCTACGTTGAGACCTACGTGCTTCATACAAGCAAGGCTTCTGACACCCGAAACAGAAGCACCGATTGCAACCTCGGCAGCAACCTTTTCGTTGGGCGCCCACTCTGTATAAACCTCTTTATATTCTGCAAGATATTCGCTGATTTCGGTGCTGGGTGTGCCGGGGTATGCGCTGGAAAGCTTAACTCCTGCCTCGTATGCACCTCTTGCTATCGCCTCGTTACCGAGCATTATCACTTTTTCTGACATATTATTTACTCCTTAAATCCTTAACTCTTTTTGCTTTACCCTCAAAGCGCTGAAGCGTATTCGGGGATTCGAGCATTACCTTTGCATCAAGACCGAGTATGACCTTGAGCTTATTCTTAACAGCGCCCGAAATTCTCTCCAGCTCCTTGAACGAGTCTGTTGATTGTGCAAGCTCAACCTTAACCGTAAGCTTGTCGAGATATCCCTCTCTCTCAAGCACTATTTCGTAATGAGGGCCAAGCTCCTCAAAGCCGAGTATAACCTCCTCAATCTGGCTCGGGAATACGTTAACTCCGCGTATTTTGAGCATATCGTCACTTCTGCCCGAAAGGTTTTCCATTCTGCAGAATGTTCTGCCGCATTTGCATTTGTCGTAGAACAGACGGGTTATATCCTTTGTTCTGTAACGGATGAGAGGCAGTCCCTCTTTCTTAATACAGGTGATAACAAGCTCGCCCTGCTCACCGATAGGAAGCACCTCGCCTGTCTTTGGGTCAATGATTTCGGGAATAAAGTAATCCTCGTTTATATGCATTCCGCAGTGTTCAAGACATTCGCCCGAAACACCGGGGCCCATAAGCTCACTCATACCGTAGTTTGAGGTAATAAGAATTTCCTTGCCCCAGTATTTGTGCATTTCCTCACGCATAGCATCGGTTAAAAGCTCGCTGCCTACAAGCGCTATTTTCACTTTCAGATCCTTAATCGGGTCTATTCCGAGCTCTTTTGCAACCTCCGCAAGACGAAGCGCATAAGATGGGGTTGCAACAAGTAGTGAGGTCTCGAAGTCCTGCATATACATAAGCTGCTTTTCCGAGTTTCCGGTAGAGGAGGGAACAATAGCAGCTCCGATATTCTCAAGACCGTAATGAAGTCCGAGCGCTCCTGTAAACATTCCGTAGCCAAAGCATATTTGCGCTACGTCCTTTGGTGTTGCTCCGCCCATGCAGGCAATTCTCGAAACGCATTCTGTCCAGGTTTTAAGGTCGCCCTCTGTGTAGCCTACGACTGTGGGCTTACCGGTTGTTCCGCTTGATGCGTGAATACGGACGAGACTGTCTTTATCGACGGCAAAAAGTCCGAAAGGATAATTGTCACGCATATCCTGCTTTGTTATAAACGGAAGCTTTGAAAGATCCGAAAGCGACTTTATATCATCGGGCTTAACACCCGCATCATCCATTTTCTTTCTGTAAGGTGCAACCTTTTCATACACCCTCTTAACCGTTTCCTGAAGACGCTCAAGCTGTAGTTTTTCAAGCTCGGCTCTCGGCATTGTTTCTTCCTTTGACCAAATCATTAAAAAGCTCCTTCTGCACTATGTGTATATCAAAAAGCGATTGATAGAATGACGCTCTGAAAAATACATAACTGCTAAAAAAATAACTATATTTTAAAATATAGCACTAATTGGCTTGTTTGTCAATAAGTATAAGGTACAAAATGCATTTTTTAGCGACAAAATACATAAAATATGCTTCAAATAATATCAAAAAGCACCAAAAATTGCTTCCTTTTCACATTTTTGTTTTTTCTCCCTGCATTCTTCTATATTAAATTATTTTCGGAAGCGGACAATAAATTAAAAAAGGAGGACTTGTTATGAAAATTCATAAAAGAATCTTCAGCCTTTTGATTTCGCTGCTGCTTTTGCTTTCTTTGCCGATAAACGTACTTGCAAAAGAGGGCGGCGCTACGTGCTGGTTTATAAAGCACAGCGGAAGCTGTCAACCGAAAATTCCGTCAGAGGCAGAATATATATACGATTACGGCGGCTACTATTTAGACAAAAATCTCACACCCGAGTCGGATGTGAAGAAGCTTTATTTAACCTTTGATTTCGGATACGAAAACGGAAACGCAGAAAAAATTCTCAATACTTTAAACGAAAAAGATGTTTCTGCCGCATTTTTTGTACTCGATAACGTGATTTTGAAGAATACAGAGCTGATAAAGCGAATGGCTGATGCGGGACACCTTGTTTGTAACCATACTAAAAATCACAAGGACATCACCAAATGCTCCGAGGAAGAAATAGCTAAAAACCTCGCTGCGCTTGAAGAGATTTACACCGAAAAAACAGGACTTGAAATGGCAAAATACTTCAGATTTCCAGAGGGGAAATATTCAAAGGAAGCAATAAAGTGCGTGAATGCTCTTGGCTATAAAACCATATTCTGGAGCTTTGCCTATGCTGATTGGGATAACCGACGTCAGCCGAGCGTGGAATTTGCGATGAAGAAAATACTCTCGAACACCCATAACGGTGCTGTAATTCTTCTGCACCCGAATTCTGCGACAAATGCGGAAATTTTGCCAAGGCTTATTGATGAGTGGCGCTCTATGGGATATGAATTCGGAACGCTTGACGAGCTTACACAAAGCTGAATATTCAATTATTGCAAACACTATAAACGAGTGGGGGCAGAGCGAATTAAAAAACGAAAAGGACACGGCTGTTTTTAATAGCTCGTGTCCTCTTTTATAATTTTAGAGTAAAGCATCAAGCAGCTCCTTTGCCTTTTTAATATCTTCAATCTGCTCGTCACCCGAAATTTCACGCTCAATCGTAATGTATCTATCGTAACCTAGCTCTTTAAGACGTGCGATAAATCTTGGATATTCAACCTTTCCTTCGCCAAGCGGAGTTTCTATACCGAGATTTTTGCCGTCGGTGGGATAACAGCCGTCCTTGCCGTGAATATCACGTACAAATTCACCGAATACGTCAAGCGCGTCAACGGGATTAGCTTTGCCGTAAAGAATTAAGTTTGCAGGGTCGAGGTTTATACCGAGATTGTCTGTGCCGATATCCTCGATTGTGCGGCGCAGGGTAACGGGTGTTTCCTGACCTGTTTCGAAAAGAAAATATTGACCGTTTCCTTTTACATAGTTTGCAAGATCCCGAAGACAGCATATCAATGACTGATATTCGCTTGTGGCTGGGTTTTCGGGCAGAAATCCGACGTGAGTGGCGATGTTTTCAACGCCTATTTTTTTAGCAAAATCAGAGCCCACCATAAGCTCACGCATTCTTGAATACCTGTAAGTTACAGGTACAAGACCGAGTGTGTGCGGTCCGTCGTAGAAATTCCATACGGACGGTCCTGACCATCCACACCAAAAGGTTGAGATTTCTACATCGTATTTTTCCTTGTATTCGTTGATGAGTCTGGCATTTTCATCTGACATAAGACTTGTGTCCCAACAGCAAATCTGGCAGGATTGTAAACCTAAATCGTGCACTTTTTTTATTTCTTCTGCCACTTCGGTATTCTTTGTAAGCAGTAATAATACACCTAACTTCATTTTTTCTTCTCCTCATAAAAATACAGTTGTTTTGGTTTCGGCAGATTTTCTTTCTGCTGTAGCGATATCAATCGAGAGCAAGGAAGACTCGGGAGGATTAATTTCTGAAGCTTTATTCTCTTTTATACAGTTAACAAACTCAACTATTTCAAGCACGTATCCGTTATCATTCGGAACGTCAAGCTTTTGCGCCACTCCGGATTCGGGGTATAACCACAACTCGCCTCTTCTTAATTCAACGGTGGCTTTTTCAAATCTTACCGAGAAATCTGCTGTAAAAGGATACGACCGTGGGAGTGCCCAGTCAGCTTTAGAGGTAACGACCTTTTCATCACCGAAATCGTAGACGGTCATTATTGATTCGTGCTTTAATTTATGGCTTGTTGTAAATGATGTTACCGCTTTTGGCATACCAAAAGTCCAATGTATAAAATCTACGTCATGAACGTGAAGGTCAAATATGGCGGTTCCGCTTTTTGACTCGTCAAGCATCCAGTCTTGCCAGGACCAATCCGGAGTTTTGCTTAATCTTGTGAATTCCGCACGAACAACCTCACCGTAGAGCCGACTGTCGATTATATTCTTTAGCCTGACGTATTCAGGGAAGAAACGAAGGCATTGACCTATCATTAGCTTTACGTTGTTTGCTTTCGCCGTGGCTATCATATTCTGCGCTTCTGCACAACTTATTGCCATAGGTTTTTCAGAAAACACGTGAATACCGTGCTCCATTGCTAAAACTGCGATTTTTTCGTGAAGATGCGTAGGGAGTGCTGTGATAATGAAATCGAGCTTTTCTTTTTGAAACATTTCTTCTGCATCACAGTAAAGATTGTAAGGAGAAAGGTCTAAATGCTTTTGTTTCTCGGAAAGATTAATTGTTGTTTGGGTAGAAAAAGCTTTCTCGTTGATATCGCACAGGGCAACGAGCTTTATATCTCCCACGCGATTTGCCACTTCTTCCACATTATGAAAATGTAATTTTCCAAGACCGCCAAATCCTATAATTGCGAATTTTAACATATTTTTACCTCAAAACGTTGATTTTTTCTATATATAGTGCTATGATTATGATATATTAAAACCCATCGGTTTGTCTTTAGCTTTTTTAATGATAAATTTAACTAATCTTCCACGGATGCGGTTTGATGTATAATTTTCTGAAAATTGAAAAGACGATAGATATCCAAGGATTATATACGTTCTTTTATTTTGAACATTCAAAAGATTTTCATTACATAGGTGAAAAACACGATTTTTGGGAATTTGTTTACGTAGACAGCGGCGAAATTTATGCCGTCTCTGACAATGATGGCTTTGTGCTCTCGCAAGGAGATGTGATTTTTCATAAACCTATGGAATTTCACGGAATGACTTCGGTTAAAAACAAGCCGCATAACGTTATTGTTGTAACGTTTGAAACAAAAAGTCCTGCAATCGAGTTTTTCACAAAAAAGATTTTCACGCTAAATTCGCGCCAAAGAAAGCTTCTTTCATATTTACTTGAAGAAATGAAAAACTCTGTCGGAATGAATTTTTTTAGCGATAAAGATAAAGATGTAAAATTTTCCCGTGAACAGCTGTGGGCATATCAGATTGGGATAGAATACCTTGAGTGCTTTTTGCTCGAGCTTATGCGTGAGAGTGAAGCTGTAAAGCGCACCGAGAAAATCAATAGCCTTGCAAAGAAAAACGTAGAGAACGCTTTGGTTGATTCGATAAAGGGTTATTTGGAGGAGAACATATATTCGTCTATCTCGCTTGATGATATTTGCACTAAATTCAGTATGAGCAAGTCGTATATTTGTCAGCTTTTTAAAAACGAAACCGGTTCAAGTATCATTAATTATTACATCGGCTTGAAAATCAAAGAAGCTAAACTTTTAATCAGAGAAGGGAAGTATAACTTTACTCAAATTTCGGAAAAACTCGGATATACAAGTCTTCACCATTTTACAAGGATATTTAAAACCAAAGAAAAAATGTCACCGAGTCTATATGAAAAATCTATAAAATAAAATCCTCATTTGCTTCGTCATAGATAGAAAAAACACCCTATATTTAGGGTGTACGGGATATTCGCCTTGGCGAAGATTTTTCGCCACGCCCCTCGAGAGCGAGCTCTCGGATGGCTTTGGTTCAAATGCGAACCCAATTCTCGCCTTGGCGAGAAGATGGCTTCGGATCCTCACTCTCTCCGCCATAAATAAAGCACCTCATAATTGAGGTGCTTTATTTATGGCGGAGAGAATGGGATTCGAACCCATGAAACCGGTTAGGGTTTACACGATTTCCAGTCGTGCGCCTTAGACCAACTCGGCCATCTCTCCAAAGACCTACTAATTATAGCAAATAAAATTTCAAAAGTCAAGAGATTTTTGTGCAAAATAAAAAACTTTTTCTTTTTGTTTCGATTTTCCTTGACAAAACATATTACTTTAAATATAATGTTAATGTAAAATAATATAAATTTAACAAACAATCAGGAGAAAAGAGAAATGAGTTTAAAGGTTCTCAAGTTTGGCGGTACATCTCTCGCTGATGCAGAGCATTTTCGTGCTGTTGCCGATATTATAAAAAGTGAGCCGGAAAGACGCTACGTTGTTGCGTCAGCGCCCGGAAAGCGTTTTAGCGCTGATACAAAAATCACAGACCTTCTTTACAAGTGCTATGAGCTTGCTGCGAACGAAGAAGATATAACAGACGTTTTTGAAGAAATAAAAGGCCGTTATAATGACATTATTTCGGAGCTTGGAATTGACCTTGACCTTAGCGATTCCTTCGAAAAAATCAAGCTTTCTGTTATTCACAATTCGGGCAGAGACTACGTAGCATCACGTGGTGAATATCTTAATGCAAAAATTCTTGCAGCTTATCTCGGCTTTGATTTTGTGGATGCTAAAAAGGTTATCTTCTTTAAAGAAGACGGTAGCTTTGATGCAGAGAAGACAAACGATACTATGAGAAGCTATCTTTCAAAGCTCGAATATGCGGTAGTTCCCGGATTTTACGGCTCTATGCCCAACGGAACAATAAAAACGTTTTCTCGTGGCGGCTCTGATATTACAGGCTCAATCGTTGCTCGTGCAGTAAATGCTACGGTATACGAAAACTGGACAGACGTATCCGGCTTCCTTATGGCTGACCCCAGATGCATAGATAATCCCAAGGTTATTGATACGATAACATACAAGGAGCTTCGTGAGCTCTCTTATATGGGTGCTACGGTACTTCATGAGGATGCTATTTTCCCTGTGAGATATTCGAAAATTCCGATTAACATCCGTAATACAAATAAGCCTGAAGATAAGGGTACGTTTATCGTTTATCAGACGGATGATGTCAGCGAAGACGTAATAACAGGTATAGCAGGCAAAACAGGATTCTCTACAATAAGAATAGAGAAGGATATGATGAACGCAGAGCTTGGCTTCGGAAGAAAGGTTTTGCAGGTTATTGAGGAAAACGGAATATCCTTCGAGCATTTCCCCTCGGGTATCGACACAATGACCGTTGTTGTTTCTACCAAGGAGCTTCAGTCAAAAAGAGCTGACGTAATGTCGGGAATTTGCAAGGCCGTAGACCCCGAAAACATCTTTGTAGAAGAAAACCTTGCGCTTATAGCTATCGTTGGACGCGGTATGGTAAAAGCGAAGGGAACAGCTGCAAGAATATTCACAGCACTTGCAGATGCGGGCGTGAATATCCGTATGATCGACCAGGGCTCTTGTGAGCTTAATATAATTGTTGGTATTGATGCTAACGATTATCTCACAGCGCTTAATGCGATATATCATGAATTTGTAAAGTAAAGCTTTCGTAAGAATTTCTTCATATAAATAAAGGTGACGTGCAAAAGCACGTCACCTTTATTGTATTCACGTTTTTACAACTGTATCAAACGCATGGAAGAGTAGCTTATGCAAGCGAAGCTCTGATTTTAGCAACCCACTCTTTAACGGTGTTCATTTCCTCATCAGAAACCTTTCTGAGGAACTTGAAGGGAAGACCGCCCTGGATATAGAGGATGTTATCCTCGATAACGTTAGCGTTGTTAGTCTTTGCCATTTCTACAATCTTTGCTGCATTTTCGGGTGTACCGTCGATAATAAATGCAATGTTAGCAGTTACGCTGCGCTTGAGCGAACGCATAAAGCGGCAGAAGCTGTCAGGCATGCTGGACTTTGCGGTAGCAACGATAACGATAAGTCTTTCGCCGTCGCAGGGATATGCAGGCATAATAACGTCGGTTGCCTTGTCTGCCTCTATAAGCTTGGTAACCTCGTCTGCGATTGCAAGAAGCTTACCCTTGCTTGTCTGTGTCAATACTCTCATTCTCATAATGAAATGTATCCTCCGTAAAACATTTTTTTGATTTCCGTAATAGAGTATACCATATAAAAAGCTAAAATACAAGCATAAATTGTAAATTAAGTAGAAATATGTATTTTAGGGTAAAATTGAATTTTTACTGCGGTGTAAAAGCAAAGATTAAAAAGATAAAGCAGGGAAGCGAAAAAGCGAATAGCCGAGCAAGCTTGTAGGGGAGAGCATAAAGGGCAGAAGAAAGCAGGGGATTACCGCCCTGCTCAAATAACAACGGCTTGGCATGGTACTCTATTTTTGAATAGCACTCTATTATTCTATTTTTAAAAGCTCGCTACTCTTAACTTTCTCCCTTGCGGCCTATTGGGAAAGCTCGTATAAAACCCCTTTGTCGGAATATCAACAATTATACAAAATACAAATTTTGTATAATTTAGGGAAGCAAAAGCGAGAAAATAATAGCTAAAAGCTCGGTTCTGCTTTGATTTTTGTGTTATTTATTCGTGTCGGCTTTTGTTTTTGCTGTATAGCTTGTTTTTTGATTAAAAAGCTCTATACAGAGTATTTTAAACCGTCTGTTCAAAAAAAGTCTTATAGCTTGTACGAAGCGTTTTTGTAATTTAGTACGGTTTAAAACGCATCAAAATTTAAAACGTGTTCCTAAAATATTAAAAATACTTGAAAATAAGCGATAATTAATTTATAATATATACAGCTATGATTTACGCTAATAAATTATCCACAAATATCACGGCTTTTTTGATAAATAGTAAGAAAGCCTTGAAAAATGATTTTATATAAATTTAGTTAAAGAATATCGGATGACCGGAAATCAAAAAAACGGAGTAGGGGACTCTTCCCTGCTTTTTTGGATTTTTAACGGTTATGCTTTGATTCCAGCACAATACTTCGCTTGTTAGAGCGTATTTTTAGGTATTTTTTCTTCGTAGCTTCTCCGCCGCGAAGATGGCGCTCTGATTTGTTCAATTCAAGAACCTCTTTTACCTTCATAAAAAGTCCTTTGTTTATTTTTGGGAGCTTTTGTGTAAGATCCTTATGTATCGTGCTTTTGCTTATGCCAAAATGACGGGCGGCGGCCCTGACCGTAGCCCCTGTATTTATCACGTATTCAGCTAAAATTTCAACTCGTTTTTCACAATCACTCCACAGCATTATAAACAGTGACCTCCTTTGGGTTTGTTAAAATATATGAAAAAAGGACTCGTAAAATGCAAAAAGAAACAAATAAATTCGTTGATTCAACGGTGTTTGAGGGGATGACCTCTATACGTGCTATCATCAAATCAAACGATGCGAAAATTAATGACAGAAAAATTAAAACTATCCTTTATGATAAGAATAAACTTGCAAAAATTTCGAAAGAGGTAGGATATTTTAAGGCAGTATCGGATAAATATGGTTTTGAACTTCGTGAAAGCGATTCCCTGGAGCTTGAGTCTATAACGCTCGGCGACTCGCACGGAGGCATTGTTGCGATTGCGGGAGAGAGAACGCTTCCCCGCCTTACCGCAGAAAAAATTGAAAATGCGGGATTTTATGCTATGATACAAGGGATAGAAGATCCATATAATTTCGGGTATGCGCTTCGCTCGCTCTATGCGTGCGGATGTACGGGTATTATTCTTCCCGGTAGAAACTGGATGAGCGCTGCGGGTGTTGTAGCAAGAAGCTCGGCAGGTGCATCAGAGCTTTTTGAAATGTACAGCGCCGAACCCTGCGAGGCTGTTGAGATATTTAAATCTTTGGGGTACAGCATTGTTTGCGCTGATGAGCGCACCGAAAACACACTCGGCAAATGTGAGCTGAAAAAACCGCTTCTGCTGATCGTTGGCGGTGAAAAGCGCGGTATTTCCAGATCAATAATAGATATGGCGGATATAAAGGTTAAAATAGATTACAAAAGGGATTTTAACGCTTCCCTGTCAGCGGCATCAGCAACCACAATGTTTGCCTATGAAATAATGAGACAAAACTGATATATATTATAAGCGAGGTGCAAATTGCGCCTCGCTTAATTTCGGTTGTTTTTACTTTTAACTGTTGCGTCCGTGGCAACCGCAATTTCTGCCTATATTTGCGTTTTCCGACTCCTCGTTACAGCAGTTCACACCGCGGAACTCGGATACGGGAAATGCTATTGTTCTGAAAAGTGCGCAGGGGTTATCGTTAGCTTCGCCTACTACACATTCCTTGTCGGGAACGGTATAATCGGTTGCCTGAACAAGAAGCTGTACGGGGCGTACAATTCTTATAACCGAGAATATTCCAAAGGAAACAAGCAGTCTTGGGGAATCGTTGCCCATCACAAGCTCTCCGTCGATGCAGCAGCGTACACTTTCGGGGATATCACCGCAGTCACAGCCGCAGTTACAAGGTGAGCAGCCGCATTCTGCGATTTTTGTGTTGAGAATTACAGGCTCTACCGCTTCAACGATAGCTTTGGGGTCATTTGTAGACATCTTGGTATTTTTACAGCCTTCGCAATAACCTCTTGTGCCTGATTCAAAGCTGAGCACTCTGCCCTCTCCGCCATAAAGAATGACATCCTTTTCGGCAATAGCAAGACCCTTGAAGGACTGACTTCTGCCAATTCCGATGCAAGCTTCGAATTCAATTTCTATATAGTATCTTACGGTAATCTTATAAAATCCTCTGTTGAAGGGAACTTCGTCAACACCGACAAAGGCGCAAAGCAGCTTGCAATTTCTCGCTCTGATATTTGTTGCGGCTGCTGTTGTTTCCTCTCCGAACTCGGTAAGATATACCCGTACATCTTCAAAGCAATCTCTGTCACGGCATCCGTCAAGAACACGCATAGTGTCTATGCAAACAGTACCTTTACCATCGCAGGAAAACGAAGATGTATTTCTGTTATCTTGCATTGTAACTTCTCCTCATTTATTTTCTGGGTAAGGAAATCCTATACCTCGTTATTATTGTATGCCGGAGCCGTTTTGTTGCTACGGAGTTATTGACTTTTATAGCGGTATGTTTTATAATTATTTATGTTAAAATAATTTAAACTCTGGGGATGTTTTGAGGTTTTTTATGGATTATCAAAGACTTTTTTCCGAAATAGATTCTCTTACCGAAAAATATATCGGAATACTCGAGGATATTTGTAATATTGAAAGTCCGACCTCCAATAAAGAGGGTGTAGATGCTGTTGGCAGATATATCATAGATTATATGCAAAAATTCGGTTTTTCGGTTACCGTACACGAGGAAAAAATCTCGGGAAATGCTATCTGCATTAAAATGAATGAGGACGTTTTGGTAGAGCCTGTTTGTTTTTCGGGTCATATGGATACTGTTCATCCAATCGGCGCTTTTGGCACACCGCCTGTAAGATTTGACGATGAGAGCGTTCCTTTTTTCGAAAGAAAAATTTACGGGCCGGGTGTACTTGACTGTAAGGGCGGCGTCGTTGCATCAATGATGGCTATGGAGGCGCTCTACAATGTTGGTTATAAAAAACGCCCCGTCTATCTCATTCTTCAGAGTGACGAGGAGGGCGGAAGCCTGTACAGTGAAAAGCGCACCGTTGCATTTATGGCACAGATGGCAAAGGATGCCATAGCCTTTCTTAATACAGAGGGACACAAAAACAGCATTGTAATCGAGCGAAAAGGTATTGTTACATACGAGTTTGAAATTACAGGATTAGCCGTTCATTCCTCGCTTTGCTATGCCGGTGTTAATGCGGTAGCTGAAGCAGCGCATAAAATTTTAGAGCTTGAGCGTTACAAAGACCGTGGTGGAATTACCTGCAACTGCGGTATGATAAACGGTGGAACAACCGTAAATACCGTTCCCGAAAAATGCTCCTTTAAAGTGAATATACGCTTTCTGACGGATGAAGATCTTCGTATCGCCGAGGAGCTTGTAGAAAGAGTTGCCAACACGTCGTATATTGAGGGCAGCTCCTGCAAGGTTAAAAAATTCGGATACAGAGTAAATATGCCGCTTTCGGAAAAAAATCAGAATTTGTATAACAAAATTGAGCAAATTTTTGCCGATGCAGGACTGCCAAGAGTTCCCTCGGGACGTAGTAACGGTGGCTCTGATGCGGCTGATATGTCACGTTACGGTATACCGTCTGTTGATTCCTTGGGTACAGAGGGTGCGTGGTTGCACTCTACAAAGGAATACGCATACGTTGCATCTCTTCCCCGCTCTGCCAAGCGTCTTGCATCTGTGGCACTCGGTTTATAAAAATACAAAAGCAGCTCGATTTATTCGAGCTGCTTTTTGTTAGCTTTTAAGAATTATGCGAATTTTTTAATTTCTTCAGGGCACTCGTCAACGGGTATCGAAGCTGTCATAACAAGCTTAACGTCCTTTGCTATTTTTTCAAGCTTCGGAAGAATGGATACAAAGCCTGCCACGTCGCAGATCTTAAGCACACCGTCAACAAAGATGTCGGTAATATCGTTATTAGAAGCGAGTATTCCGGATACGAATCCGAAAAGAGCCTCTGCACTTGCAACATCATAATTATCGGAATCTATAAGTCTGGCCTTGTATGTAATATCAAGCTTAAGATGAGTACCTTTCTCAATGCATACCACAGAGCCGGTAGAACTGTTAGCCGCACCGTTAACAAGCTCGATGAGAGCCTTGGTTTTTCCTGAGCCTTTGCCGCCAATGAATAATTTGATCATTATAAATCCCTCCGTTTTTTAATGGGATCTCTCCCTTGTCTATATTTTACACTAAATCGGATAAAATTGCAATAGGTTTTATACTAAAAATGTGTTATTCTATGCATTTTTTACGTTTTTAATATATATGCTCCGCTTAACTTGTTGAAGATGATAGAATTCTTTCTTGTTAAGCGGAGCTTTATATTTCTTTTATATCAGTTCTTGTTGATTCGTTCGTTGAGCGCTGCGGTCATTGCTTCGTATCCGGGCTTGCCGAGAAGCGCAAACATATTTTTCTTATATGCTTCAACACCGGGCTGATTGAACGGATTTACACCGAGCAGATAACCGGATATAGCGCAAGCAAGCTCGAAGAAATAAACGAGATAACCAAAGGAGCGTGCGCTCTTGTCTTCTATGTCAAGTACAATGTTGGGTACACCGCCGTCAACGTGTGCAAGAAGCGTTGCAAGCATAGCGGTATCGTTGACGTACGAGAGCTTCTTTCCCGAAATGAAATTAAGTCCGTCAACGTTTGCAGGATCGTTCGGAATAACGAATTCGCTTCCCGAATCCTTAACGTTTATAACAGTTTCGAATATATTTCTATTGCCGTCCTGGATGAATTGTCCGAGCGAATGAAGATCTGTTGAGAATATAACCGAAGCCGGAAAAATTCCCTTGCCGTCCTTACCCTCGCTTTCACCGTAAAGCTGCTTCCACCATTCGTTGAGCATAAGCATATAAGGCTCGTAACCAACGAGTATTTCGGTTGTTTTACCGCGGCGAAGAAGGATGTTGCGTATTGCCGCATACTTAAGCGCATCGTTGCTGTATACGTCGTATGATGAAAATGCACGCATAGCATCAGCTGCACCGCACATAAGCTCATCAATATCTATACCTGCTGCAGCTATTGGCAAAAGTCCGACAGCGGTAAGCACGGAATAGCGTCCGCCGATGTCATCGGGAACAACGAAGGTTTCATATCCCGCTTTGTCCGAAAATTCCTTAAGAGTTCCGCGCGCGCAGTCTGTTGTTACGAATATGCGCTCTCTTGCGCCCTCCTCGCCGTACTTTTCATTCAAGAGCTTTTTAAAGACTCTGAATGCTATCGCAGGCTCTGTGGTTGTTCCTGACTTTGATATTACGTTGATGCAAACGTCACGTCCCTCTGCTAACGACAGAAGCTCTGTAAGAGCCGTCGAGGATATGTTGTTGCCGGCAAAATAAATATCCGGTGTATCCTTTTTCAAATTGTTATAGAGCGGACTTTTTATAAATTCGATTGCAGCCCTTGCTCCGAGATAAGAGCCGCCGATGCCGATAACGACAAGCATATCACAGCTCTTTTTGATTTTTTCTGCAGCAAGCTTAATCCTTGCAAACTCTTCTTTATCATAATTTTCGGGCAGCTCAACCCAGCCGAGAAAATCATTTCCCGCTCCGCTTTTTGTCATAACAGTTTTGTAAGCGAGCTCAGCTTGTGCCTGAATGCCCTTTATTTCATCATCGGTAACAAAGCCACCGATAAATTTGTCATTTAACTTAACGCTCATATTTTCCTCCAAATTTTATTTTCTTTTATAATTATACACCTTATTTTTCGCTTTTCAAGTAGTTAATAATTATCCGATGATAATACTTTTAACAAAAGTGATAAAAAGCGTAAGGAAATCCAGCTTTTCCACGTCTTCTTCGACGTATATATTGCATTTTCCAAGAACAGCATCCCCGACCTTGTAGGTTACGCTTCCCACAGGCTCGGAAGTGGCTGTCGGTGCGCTGATGTACTCCGGAATATCGTAGATAGCTTCAACGTTTTTTATATCCGACTTTTTGATAATGCTGAAAAAGCCGTCCTTGATAAGCGAAACCCGGGTTGTTTTTCCAAAATGAACGGGTGCTGTCTCAAGCATACACTCCTGATTTTCATAAAGAGAAAAGCCTGAAAAGCCAAAGTCAAGCAGAGTTTTTGCATCACTGTTTCGTGAGTCCTTGGTTTGGGCTCCCATTATGACGGATATAAGCTGCATATTGTCACGCTTTGCTGTGGCGCTGATGCAATAACCCGCCTTGTCTGTAGAGCCTGTTTTAAGGCCGTTGCAGCCAGAATAATAACGCACAAGTCTGTTGGTGTTGGTGAGTGTAAATTCGCCCCCTCTGATAGTGTCCTGCCATATACTCGCAAATTCTGTAATTTCGGGATATTTGATAAGCTCACGTGAAATTTTAGCTATATCACGTGCCGACATTACGTGATTTGTCACCGTGTCGTCAAGCCCGGTTACGTTTTCAAACGAAGAGGCTGAAAGCTGCATTTCACGTGCTTTTGCATTCATTTTTGCAACAAAAAGAGCCTCCGAGCCTGCGGTAAGCTCGGCAAGTGCTACTGCCGCATCGTTTCCGCTTGCTATCACGGTGCTTTTTAAAAGGTCACGGACTGTGATTTCCTCCCCCTCGCTCAAGAAAACCTGACTTCCGCCCATAGATGCGGCATAATCGCTGACAAGCACTACGTCATCAAGCGTAAAATTGCCGTTATAAAGCGCTTCGCATACAAGTAAGAGCGTCATAACCTTGGTAACCGATGCGGGCGGAAGCGCCTCGTCGGCATTCTTTTCATAAAGCACAGTGCCTGTTTTAGCATCCATAAGTATTGCGCTTTTTGCATTTATCTCAAGCTCTTCGTCGGTATCAATGTTGTATTCTGCTTCGCTTTTAATATCGTTTTCAGCAAAAGCTGTAATATTTAACCCGAAAAGCAGCAATAAAGTTAAAAATGCGCAAATTGTTTTTTTCATA
>JAZOWX010000052.1:0-38409 GCA_045659405.1 Eubacteriales bacterium
TAGCTGAGGAATATGTATTGGAAATCTGCGTGTTTGATTACGTGCTCGAATGCATCTACAACTGTTTTCGAGGAGCAGAAGTCACTCTTTTGTGATTTGTAATCTCTAAGTCCCGTCTTTCCTTTGAGTTCGGGAGAATCGTATCTCGATATGGTTTCTAGCACGTGGTAATTAGCACAGTATTGTCTCTCGTTATAGGGGGGATCGAGATAGAGGATATCGCCACTGATTCTTGTGATAAGCTCTGCGATGTCTTCATTATAAACCTTGCTTCTTCTATCTCCATCTATTATGGGGAGAAGTTCTAATTCAAACTCTTTTTGTGCAGACTTTTTTACGTGCTTAAGGAATGCTCCATACACCGATGCTGTATTTGCGTACTTGTCAATCGAGTTGATTAAACTTGCGAGTAAGTAGTAGTATTGTGCCTCATTAATTTCACCCGAGTTTTTAAGTCTTTCAAGTTCGATCCTTATTGAGTCGCATTTCATTCCGTTTTGATCGGTGAAGTAGTTTCTTCCGCTTCCCGAACCAGCACAGTAATTCTTGTATATAAATCCTTCCGTCCCTTTTAGAGCATTAAGATACTCAACTATAGATGCATCAAGAGGAGGGACGTTTTCTATAAAGTGTTTGTTTGTTACATAACTATAATGTTGAATGTCGTTAGCTATCACTCTATAACCATTTTGCTTAAATGTTCTGCCTACTATACCAGTTCCAGCGAACAAGTCAGCAAAGGTTTTGTTGGTGTCTGTTCCAGCTACAGTTGTGATAGTTTCCGTGAGAAAATTCATCAAGGAATATTTTGAGCCTATGTAGTTCACTTCATCACCCCTTTCTTGATTAAGATTATATCACATCTAAAGCGAAAAGTCCAGCAAATTAAAATATTTTTTCGAAGGATATTAATTTTTCTTTTCTGTCAAAAGCAATATATTCAACCGGCTTAATTATAGCACCAAAACGCTTTCCGGTTTTTGTTACATTGAAATCTTCACAAGAAGAATAAAACTCTATTTTTCGTTTACTCTTCTTTTTGAAACGATTTGCAATAATCGTCGGAATGATAACCACTTCCTTATCATCCATAAAAGGAACAAGATATTGCAGAACCCACTTTATATACCATCTTATCTGAATTTCCACGATTTCTTTGTACGGTGTAGTTTGTTTTAATTCTATGACCTTAACAGTGTAATTTTCCTTTGTTTCTACAATAGTCAAAACATCGATTCTTTGTTCCCCGACACTACAGATAACCTCGTTTCCAATCCAACTTCTTATAGGCGCGATTGGGTAAATCAATGTACGCAAAGCCCCTTTGTCATGATTCTGCATTACATATGCTTGCAGATGAGCTTCAAATGAATTTGATACGTTTAAAAGGCGGTGCGTTATATCTAAACTTGTTTTTGAAGCACGGTCATATGTGTAAGAGTCTTGAATTGCAATAATTCGTTTGTTTATTGAATCATATGAATAAGAATTCGAAACCAAGGGCTTGTTTTTATTTTCTAATGAAATTAAGAGATTCAATCTTGAGCTTTCATAATCTGTAACAAAAGAACATCCCCTCATTCCTGTTAATTTTCTATAAATTAGGCTCCAACACATCTCATATGGATGCTCAACATTATATATATCATCCAATGCTTGATGTTCGGTTATTCCTTCGCTAAAAACGATATGAGGTTTTATTTTAACTCTAAAAGGAAGATACCTATCAAGTTCTTCTTTCCCTCCTAAATAATTTCTGCTTTTAGACTCAAAGTATGGTTCTCCTGCTATTTTGAAAAAACCGAAGATTTTCTTACATCCCGTAACATAAAAGGCAACTAAATCATTTTCTCTAACTCTAGAAATGTCTGCGATCATTCCTACAAATGTTTTTTCGATTGAGTCGGAAATAGACTCCTTTGACGTGTCAATAAAATCGGGTTCATATGTAGAGTACCCTGTGCCTGCAAACATATATTCGAGGTGTATCTTGAATGTTTTTTCATTAACAACGAAAATATGTGTCATTATTCGCTCCTTTACCACTGATATTATTCTTCTGTATTTTTAACAACATGTAATCTTCTCATTTTTGAGAAAACAGAAATCCTTTTTTCATACTCCTTACTTCTCTTAAAATAGATTTGAGCTCGGAAATCTTCTAGTGCATCCGATATTTCATAGAATTTTGTCTGATGAACAGCTGTGTGTGCCGAGTCTTCGGTTGAATTTCTTTTAATATCGAAGAAATAATTGTTTAAATCGAAAAGTTTTCCGGTGCATACAACAAAATTGCCTTTCCCTGTTTTGTACATATTGAAGTGAAATCTTTCTTGCAAAATCTTATCTCGATACTCCTTGAACTTGTTATAAATTAATTCGTATGCATTTTTTCTTGCACCACTGTTTCCAAATAAAAAGTTAAGATTTCCATAAGCGGTGGAGAGTTCGCCTAATTCTATATCTGCAATTTCTACATATCTATCCATAGCTTCATGAAGCTGTTTTTTTATAGAATTGATCTTTGATAAATATGCAATTCGCAGTGCTTCGTCGTATTTTTCTTCAAGCTCTTCTTCGTTTACGATTGTAATAGGTTCGTTTTCTTCTAACCAAGAAATCAAACTTTCACGAGCTGAGTATGAGTACTCCATTTCCAGATCGTTTCTTATTTCATCGCTAAATCCAGAAACAAAATCGTTCTTTTTTTCCTCTGCCAAGCAATCAATAATTTTCTTGCGCGGAATGTCGGTATCTATGTACTTCATACGTCTAAATTGCGTAAGAATAGCAAAACTTTCTTTGTAAAACAACTCCATGGCTTTTCTACGCTCGGCAAAATACTCCACAAGAGACATAACAAAACCCAAAAGAGCACTTCCGAATATCGCCATAGAAAAGTTAAACAACAATGCACAGCCATTGCAATGTGCCGGAATTGCGACAATACCAGAAATTGCCGAAATCACAAATGTTATTATTGTAACCCATTTTTTCGCAGCCATTTTATCATCCTTTCAGCACTGCAATTTTTATAATCATTATAGCATGTTTAAAGAGCAAAATCAATCTTTTTGTCGATTTCCGGAAAACTTATACGAGTTCCTTCACTTTGATTACAGTGACGCAAATTTTGCACTTTAAAAGGTCGCTCCACAAGGGAACGACCTCCTTACTAGAGCAATTCAATTATTAAGGATTATAGAATCATTTATCGCTTTTGCCGACTTGGTTGTTGAATTATTCTCTTAGTAACAATATTGTTTTATATCACGAGCCGCCTTAGCAATTGGAATAAAACTCCTTCATATCATCAAGTCGCAGACAGGCCAGACGCCCATATAGGTATGCTGCTCCGCAGTCTATGCCTACAAGATTCTCTCTGTACCAAATTTTCAACGGCATATCATATTGGTAGTAAATCGTTGGAGTGTGTCCGAATATGACTGTTACATCATCGAATCTGGTATCTCTAGCATTAACTCGACCCCAAAGGATTTCATCTTTCAGTTCTTCCGTACTCAAGTATGCAAGTTGCTTTGTGTTAGGACTTTCGCCGTGAACAAGGCGGTATCTCTTACTATTCAATTCAAACTCATGCATTATGGGAAGAGATTCGATATAGTTTAAAATTTGTTCTCGTGTTGATATGCGTTGCTTCTTCCAGCGGTTATGTGTAACATTGCCACCGTTGCGATACCAAATACTCATTTCGCTTTTTGATTTGAGTGCGTTAAGCATCATATATTCGTGATTGCCGAGCAGCATTTTGATGTTGGGTTTATCCATGATATATTTGAGTATAGCTATACCGTCTGAGTTGCGGTCTATTACATCTCCGAGAATATAAAGTGTATCTTGGGTGGTTAATTGTATTTGCTTTAAGACATCGTCAAAGCGGTCTTTTCTGCCGTGAATATCCGACATTACGTAAATCATAATTAACCTTCAGCCTTTCTTTGTATTTCTCTGATTTTCTCCAACAGTTTATTGCTTATCTCGGTGTCGCACTCCCAAACATACTGTTTGATGTGCTCTAAGGTAACCGAATCAATATACCGAAGATACTTCGATATGAAGGAGTATACAACATCTATTGCATTTCCGGGTATGTTAATAGCACCCCTTATCGCGTACAAGATGACCTCTCCAAAATCCTCATCTAATAAATACTTCTTTTGCATCATCACATTCTCCTTTCATTGAGATGGTATATACACAATACTCTAATGTTTTGGTAATATCCAGAGCAAAATCGTTTAGTTATCAATCAAGTTACATTTACCTTGTATTATAGCACGACTGTTTTGTTAATCAATAGACAATTGGTTAGATTTGTGACCGCTAGTAAAAGTTCGGAAAAAATTTTTCTCTTGACAATCCTTTCTTTGTTTAAGGCTGCGTAATTTTTTGCATTATCCCTATCAAAAACAGACGCAAAAAGGCGGGTTTTCGCGGACGAAAACTCGCTACAATCGCCCGAAAAACTATTCGAGTGATACTTGCCTTAGAGCACGCTTATTTGCGACACGCGGTGAATTTCAGCCTATTTTGCATTTTTACTTTAGGCAATAATTGGTGAGAAAACACAATAAAACTATTGAAATCGCTTGATTAAATTCGGTTTCTATGGTATACTAAGTACGTAAATAAACTTAACACGGATACGGGAGTTTCCACCGAGGTGTCGTTACCATCAGGTTCTTATGGCCGTTAGGCTGTGCAGGTTCAAGTCCTGTTAACCGCACCGGCGGCAAGTTGACGCCCCCAATTATCGTGTGGCGGCAGCAGAAATCCCGACCTTATCATACGATGCTGGGGGCGGATTTTTTATTTACTATACCAAAATCTAAATCGTGATTTTGGACTTTTGTCCATAAGGACTTAAGTTTTATCTATAAGGTATAGTCTCTTGGAAATCATTAGTATACGAAAATAATTTTTAAAAAATAAGCTTTCAAGACAGGAAGTTCACAAAAAGTTAACAAAAAAACTGTCAATATTTGATATACTATATACTAATGAAAACTACTTATAAGGAGTTATATGTTATGGCATTTACATACATAACCAATGGTAAGATAATTCTTCCGGATTCGGTTGTGTGCGGCAAATCTCTTGCATTTGACAGCAATAGTGGAAAGATATGCGGTATGGTCGACGATCTGCCCGCTGATGCGCATATCATTGATGCAGCAGGTAATTACGTCGCGCCCGGACTCGTTGATATCCATATCCACGGATATCTTGGAGAGGACACCTGCGACGCTAATCCCGAGGGCATCAAAAAGATGGCTTACGGTGTTGCGCAAAACGGTGTTACGGCGTTTCTTCCCACAACAATGACTGTTTCCAAGGACGAGATCATCGCAGCACTTAACGCAGTACGTTCTGTCAAGGAAGAAAGCAAGACTTGGGGCGGAGCAGAAATCATCGGAGTTCATGCGGAAGGTCCGTTTATCAATCCTTCGAAAAAGGGTGCTCAGGCAGAGGAGAATATTCTCGCACCCGATTCGGATTTTATAATTGAAAATTCGGATATCATCACTTCTGTTACTCTTGCGCCCGAGATGGATGAAGGACACAAGTGCATAAAAAAGCTTGCGGCAGAAACTGATGTGCTCATTTCTATGGGACATACGGATGCTAAATTTGAGGAAGCTATGAGCGCAGCAAAGGACGGAGTTAACCACGCAACTCACCTCTTCAACGCGATGTCGGCGTTGGCTCACAGAAATCCCGGAGTTGTCGGTGCAGCACTCGCATCAGATAATGTTTCGGTTGAGGTAATTGCGGATACCTTCCATATCAATCCCGGACTTTACTCGATAATTGCCAAAATTAAGGGAGATAAGATGGTACTAATAACCGACTGCACACGTGCGGGAGGTATGCCCGACGGAGAATATGACCTTGGCGGACAACCGATATTCCTCAAGGGAATCGAGTGCCGCCTTGCTGACGGTACAATCGCGGGAAGCGTTTTGAAGCTCAACAACGCGGTAAAAAACGTTCTCGACTACACGGATCTTCCTGTATATGAAGTTTTCAAAATGGCATCTCTCAACCCTGCAAGAGCTATCCGTTGCCAAGAACGCATAGGTTCACTTGAAGAGGGCAAGGATGCAGACATTATTATTGCGGATGAAAACATAAATATAATAAGAACCATAAAGAAAGGAAACACAATTTATGAAGCTTAAAGTTAATGCACCACTCGATCCCGGATTTATGCCGATGGCTGTAGTATACCGCGATTTTGAAGCATCAGTAAAGGCCGCGGGTGGACAGAAGCTTACTATCGGACTCGAGAGAAACGATGGTCTTACCTCTGTATTCACCCTCGAAATATTTAAGGACGGTACCGGACACGACGAGGAGAATCACGAGTTCGTTGAAAGAATAGTAAAAACTCTTCTTTGGACACGCGGCGGTTATAAGATAATCATCGCAGGCTCTAAGGTTATAGCAGATCATATAAAGGCTGATTACTCCGAAACAGGAATCCGCGCGTTTGACCGCGAGTTTATGTCTGGAGTTTATGAAGCTCCGTTTGAGGTTATTCACGTTCCATTTGAACAGGCTCCTGTTGCTAACGAAACAACCGCACCCGTCGGTCGTCATCTTGAAGGTTACCGTATTGGCTTTGATGCGGGCGGAAGCGACCGTAAGGTAAGCGCAGTCGTTGAAGGTGAGGCTACATATTCCGAGGAAGTTGTTTGGTTCCCGAAATTGCAGAACGATCCCCAGTATCATTATGAGGGAATTATGGATGCTATGAAGACGGCGGCTTCCAAGATGCCGAGAGTTGACGCTATCGGTGTATCCACCGCAGGCGTTGTTATAGGAAACCGTATTATGACATCTTCGCTCTTCCTCAAGGTAAAGAACGAGAATCCGGAGGCTTTTGAGAAGGTAGTTAAGAATATCTATACCAATATCGCTAAAGAGCTTGGAGATGTTCCGATAGAGGTAGCTAATGACGGTGACGTTACAGCTCTTGCAGGCGCTATGGATCTCAACGACACCAACGTTTTAGGTGTTGCTATGGGAACGAGTGAGGCAGGCGGATACGTTGACGGAAACGGTAATATCACAGGCTGGCTCAACGAGCTTGCGTTCGTACCCGCTGACTACAATAAAGAGGCAATGCTTGACGAGTGGTCGGGCGACTACGGTTGCGGAGTTAAGTATTTCTCGCAGGATTCTGTAATCAAGCTTGCTCCCGCAGCAGGAATCGAGCTTGATGAGAGCGCATCTCCCGCTGAAAAGCTCAAGGTAGTTCAGGGACTTATGGCGCAGGGCGACGAGCGTGCGGCAAAGATATACGAGACCATTGGCGCATATTTTGGATATGCCGTTGCTTATTACTCTATATTCTACGATATAAAGCACGTTCTCCTTATGGGACGTGTATCGTCCGGTGATGGCGGAAGCATTCTTCACAAGAATGCACAGAAGGTTCTCGCTAAGGAATTCCCCGAACTCGCTGAAAAGATAACGATTCACCTCCCTGACGAAAGCAGCCGTCGTGTAGGTCAGTCTATTGCAGCTGCAAGCCTTCCCAATATAAATAACTGATATAAGAAAGGTTCAGAAAACCTTTTACCGAGGTGACGTTACCATCAGGTTCTTATGGCTGCAAGGCTGGGGGCTTCCTGTCGCACGCACCAAAAAAATCCAAGTCTTTTGACTTGGATTTTTTTATCCATTGCGAAAACAATGGTATATCATCAACCGTAGGTTGTATGACTCTCGCAATGCTGATTTAATACTGTTTTGTGTTTCTTTGTTTTTACGAGATACCAAACCGCACATACTGCAAGATTGATAACGTGTAAGGACAACAAGCCTGCAATTAGTATTGAATACATGACTTCACCGTTTTGGTCAGCTTCATCGGTTGTGACTACGATTTCCCATTCTCCGTTCTCGTGCCTGAGAATACGTATCGACTCATACAAAATGGGATTGTAGTAATATTCTTTACCGTCAATTTCTGCCCATTTTTTGTTCGGGTAGCTGAATTCGGGGTCTATATGAGGTGGAGCAGGCGAATCGCCGTAGCCTTCTTCATACCAAGCATCATACTCACTCTGCATATACTCGATAAATTTATCGGGATCATCAAATCTTTCGCGTTCTATGAAGGTAGATTCACTAACGCAAGAAGCGACAATATATGTCGCAAGCATAATAATTGCGAATACAAACGTAAATATGATACAGATTTTTTCGAGAAGTTTGCTGTCTTCATTTGCTTTGCTAACCGACTGTTCGTCGAGCCACACTATCTCTTTGTCTATAAGTGCTTTACGTACAAAAATTTTATATAAGCAAAATGCGATAAGGAACACAAGTGCGGCTGCCAATAGTCCATATCCAAGCCAATATTCAAACACCAAGCCATAGTTTGCGCCGTTTATCATCGTTGCTATCGGCAGACAAAATGCAAATGTCAAAAGTATTCCGAAGAATATCTTCACCGAGCTGAACACCATATCCGTGTTCGCTTTTTTAATTTTCTCAGTGTGTTCTGCTTCATCCTCGTCGATGAGCAATCTAAAGCTCACGGTGAAGCATATCTGACATATCGTAGCTGCTACGAAAAATACGCTTGCAAGGCAGAAACCAAGCAGACCTTTTGAGAAGCCTAGATTACATATCATAGCGGCTATAAGTCCTATAATGATAAGACCTATCGAGATTAAGGAGAGGTTGGTAAACTTCTTCTTTCTGCTGTGCAGCATCAGCTTGAATTGCTTGTCGCTTTTCGCCTTCTGTTTGCTCGCAACATCTTCCGAGACGGTTGCTTCTCGGTAGGGGTTGTTTCGTTCTCCGCGCAGAAGCTCGTCGGTGGTGATACCGAAAATTTCCGCTATCGAAGGTATTAAGGATAGCTCCGGCGTACACTCGTCGCACTCCCATCGGCTAACCGTTTTATCTGAAACAAAGAGCTTTTCGCCAAGTTCCTTTTGTGTCATACCGCTTGCTTTTCGCAGAGCCGATATGAATTTACCTATCGTTTTCTTTTCCATAGTAATGCCTCCTAGCATTTGGAAATGTTCTTTGCTTACATTCTATCATTTCGTCAGTAGGAATACCACCCCGACAAGAAGGAATTACTCCCGAAACGCGAGAATATACTGTTATTCCCATATATTATATCAAAAACTCCTCAATATTTCAAATTTTTATTAAGAACATGGTTTTTGTTTTTTCAACAAGCAAAAAACTCTTGATATATCACTGAAAATATGTTAAAATGGAATAAAGGCAGATGCTTTTAATTTATCAGCCGTCTTTTGTGACGGCAGAACGGAGTTCTATATGGCTATTGAAAATTCTTACAAAATCAGGACTAAAGGAAAGAACCTTTTTCTTCGTGTAGTTAAGGGTCACTTTATGAAAACCAACGGTCATATGAATTATTACATCGACGTAACTATGCAAAAATGCAGGCTCTCGGAGGCGCACGCCGTTGCAGACGAGCTTGTTTCACACTGCAACAACAATATGATAATCGACACAATTCTTTGTCTTGATGAGATGCAGGTTATCGCTACCTGTATGGCGGAAAAGCTCACAAGCTCGGGATTTGCGAATCTCAACTCTAATAAGACGATTTATATACTTACGCCGGAGAAAATTTCAGCAGGACGCTTTATCTTCCGAGAGGAATCCGTTCCTATGATTGCAGGCAAGAACGTGCTGATTCTTACCTCGTCGGTTGCGACGGGCAGAACAACGAGCGTTGCTATGGATGCTGTAAAATATTATGGCGGAACGGTTTCGGGACTTGCATCTATCTATTCGGCTGTTAACGAATGCTATGGCGTTCCTGTTATATCGGCATTTGATGCTAACGACCTTGACGGATATTATTGCGTTCCCGCACACGAATGTCCGCTTTGCAAGGCCGGTAAAAACGTTGACGGTATAGTAAACAGTTACGGCTTCTCGGGTAATTTGTTGTAAGATTTATAAATACATCGGAGGAATTATGAAGAATACTGTAAAGCTTAATCAACCAATAAAAAGTTTGCTTATAATCGGCGACAGTTACTCTACGTTTAAGGGATATATCCCCGATGGATACGCTTTTTATTACTCAAGCGAAACGGGAACAAACGTCAGGTGCGTTGAGCATACCTGGTGGCACAGATTTATAAAAAATACGGGTGCCAACCTTATACTGAATGACAGCTGGTCAGGCTCTACTGTTTGCTATACAGGAAGGGTAAGCCCCGAATATGGATACCGCTCTTCGTTTGTCAACAGATTTCACCTTATGAAAAAAGATGATTTCTTCCAAAAAAAACGAGATTGACACGGTATTCATCTTTGGCGGTACAAATGACTCTTGGCTTGAAACAACGCCAAAGGGCGAAGAAATGCTCACCGACTGGTGCGAGAATGATTTGTACTCTACCCTACCCGCCATCAGCTACCTTATAGCAAAGCTCAAAGAGGAGTTACCATTTGGCAATATCGTTTTCATCATCAACACCGATCTTGACGAAAAAATCACAAATGCAATAAAGCACGCATCGGAGCATTTCGGTACGTCTTATATCGAGCTTTCGGACATTGATAAGGAGAGCGACCACCCAACGATTCTCGGTATGGAACAGATATATAATCAGATCGAAAGCTCAATAAAGTAAACTTAAGAAGTCAAAACATCACATTTCGGAAGTCCAAATGATTACCAAGCCTTCTTGGAACGAGTGAAAAGGATTTCTCGATTTGCTTCAAAAAGAGGAGTATGGATATCTTCCGCAAGACCGTATTCGGTATTAAGCGGTAGTGTTTTATTTAATATAACAGAGGCAGCCTCAACCGAAAAAAGTTGAGGCTGCCTCTGTTTTTAAAAATAGACAAATTTTATTTTTCTATGCGCAATTCATTCTTTTTAGCAAAATGCTCCTTGGTTGCCGCTACCACGACCTTTGAAAGAGCTATAAGCGCAATCAGGTTGGGCAGAGCCATTAGCGCATTGAAGCAATCGGCAATAAGCCATACCAGGTTTATTTCCGCAACCGCACCCACAAATACGAATGCAACGTATATAAATCTGTAAACGTAAACGGCAACAGTTGAATGCTTTTTGAAAAGATATCCTGCACAAACCTCGCCGTAATATGCCCAGCCGAGAATTGTGGACAGCGCAAAAAATACAGTAGAAACGGTTATTACTATATTGCCAACGTAAGGAATTGCTTCGTTAAGTGCCGCACTGCTGAGCGATGCTCCGTTAACACCGGGCGCTGTACCCAAATTATACGCATCAAGATAAACGTCAGAGGTAAGAATTATGAGTGCTGATATAGTACAGATGATAATAGTAGTTATAAATACCTCGAACACTCCCCAAAGTCCCTGCTTCACAGGGTCTTCCGTACTTGAAGCGGAATGGGCTATCGGCGCACTTCCGAGACCTGCCTCATTTGAAAATACTCCGCGTCCAACACCGTATCGCATTGCCGTAAGCACACCGTAACCGGATACTCCGCCAAAAAGAGGCTTGAAATTAAATGCTTCAGAAAAGATTGTTGCAAATGCTGACGGGATTTTGCCGATATTGACAAAAATCGCAACGACAGAGGTAAGTATAAAGAATACAGCCATAAACGGCACAAGCTTTTCGTTTATTTTGGCTATTCTTTTAACGCCGCCTATTATAACAAAGCCGACAAGTAGCGTAAGAACCAAGCCTGTCACCCAAGTAGGAACATTCAAGCTTGTATTAACAATACCCGAAATCGAATTTGACTGCGTCGCATTTCCCGTACCTATGCAGGCAATCATTGCAAAAATCGCAAAGACTACGGCAAGCCACTTCTGACCTGCACCACGGGATATATAATACATCGGGCCGCCAACCAGAGCGCCCTTTTCGTTTTTCTCCCTATACTTAAGAGCAAGTACGATTTCAGAGTATTTGGTAATCATTCCCACGAGTGCGCTTATCCACATCCAGAATATAGCACCCGGGCCGCCAAGCACCAGCGCAGTTGCAACTCCTGCAATACTGCCGGTTCCTATAGTACCCGCAAGCGCATTGGTAACCGCCTGAAAAGGGCTTATGCTTGAATCATCCTTTTTATGCTGACTTTTATCAAAAAGGCTTCCAACCGTGTTTTTCATCACGTATCCAAGACGGCGGAACTGGAAAAATTTCGTTCGTACCGATAGGTAGATACCCGTTGCTATCAACAAAACGAGCATCGTAATGCTCAAAATATTGTCATAAACGAAAGAAAGCGCTGCATTTATAGCATCCATATTTGTAAATCCTTTTTTATAGAAGTATTTTCACAAAAGCGACTTTTATGACTACAAAAAAACAACCAAGAGTTATTTTAGCACAACTAATAAAAAAATGCAACAAAAAATCTAACAATAAAAGAAAGATAATAAAGATCGGGAAAAACAGCGGATTTTTTGGGAAATCTTACAAAAGATGCAACAGCTTCTCTATTGAAAAGTCAACAGACAATACGCAAACAGAAAGTCGCATCATAAGCAAAATCGGGCAAGGTTAAAAGCCGAAGCTCCAACCCTGCCCGAAGCTATATTAATTCTTTACTTGAAGCTTTCAGCTAGCACATTTTTACGTAAGAATCAAGCCTTTCCTTGCCTCTTGCAATGGCTGTAATGCAGTCTTCCTCTCCCTCAAATTCTATCGAAACGTAGCCGTCATATCCCGCACGCTTGAGGATTGCAATACACTGCGCAACAGGAATATCAGCGTCAGCGATTGCCGTGAGCTATTTTTAGATAGCTATACAATCCCTCTCTACGTAGGCAGAGCAAAAAGCGACAACAAAGCATAAAACGACAAAAAAAGCAACACATAGTTGACATTTAAAGCATTTTATGGAGACACACACTTGTGTGAGAAATAAAATGCGGCACGAACAATTTCATTATGCAGATTCACCGAAGAAGCCGCAAAAAGAAAAAAGCGAGCTTTCGCCCGCACAAAATATACCCCAAAAAAATCAATCAACCCCGCATAAAAAAATTGAAATAGCCCTCGGTTGTACTTATTTATCATACAAACGAGGGCTATTTCTGTTCACTCTTAGTATCTAACATCTTTCTTAATCCTCACTTCCGTATTGCTACCCGTAATGTTTCATAAATCACACCAAAAACTCTCAACCTTCAATTTCTCTAAGTGAGACCACCCCTGATTTTCGTGTAGCTTACATTCAAAACGAGTGCGCCCGTAACCTTTTATGAAGCTTTTTCCGACTTGAACCTTATCACACCCGCGATAGAAATCTTTTATTGACCTCACACGCAGCCTTCGGAACAATTTGCTATCACCGTATACTATGTTAGCAATTCTATATTAACCTTACCGGAAAGGATTGTAAAGCGCTACACCGTCATGTGCGTCTTACTTTTTTGTTTTGGTTTGGGTTTTGCTGTTTGTTTTTTGTTTTTATATTCATCACACACAAGCTCAAACCGTTTGCTTCATAAGGTCTAGTTTTACTTTGCCATTGGACTGTACCTTCCTTTCTGTGTCTATAGTATAACACAGATTTGCGATTATTTCAATAGGCAAATTGTGAAAACATCACAATTATTTTTTGTTTAAATAGCAGAAATTGTTCAATATGCGCATATTTCTCTTTACAAAGCGCCGAAAATATGATAAAATAGATTTGTGAGTGTCAAAAAGACGTCCGATTTTTTGCGATTTTTATATCTTCGCATATCGAACGTCTTTTTTATTTGTTTCTTTTATAAGTTTTTGTACGTATATGATGCTTAATAATTTTCTATAAGGTATTCTGTAAGCGCTGCGGAATTTTTAGCGGCAATCGGGAGAAATTCAAGATAATCCATCGTAGCGCCCTCGTCAGCCGAATCGGATATAGCACGTATAACGGCAAATGGCGTTTCATTTACATAAGCCACCTGCGCTATTGCAGCGCCCTCCATTTCACAAACGTCTGCGGAAAATGCATCTATAATTCTTGCTTTATCCTCTTTGCTTGCTATGAATTTATCACCCGAAGCTACCGTGGCTGCGGTTGCATTTATTCCGATAGACGAAGCGCCGCGAAGAAGAATATCCACCGCTCTTTCGTCAGCATCAAAATATACTTTATTTATACCCGAAATAAGTCCAACCGGGTCTCCGATAGCGGATGTGTCCATATCGTGCTGAACAAGTCTTTTTGCTATGGCTGTATCGGCTGTTTTCAATCCGCCGCGAAGCGCTCCACCGACACCCGTATTTACTATCAATGAAGGATTTGTTTCAACTATCATCGCCTGTGCGCACATAGCGGCAAACACCTTTCCCACGCCGGATCGTGCAACGGCTATTCTGCGACCAAAAAGATTACCTATATGAAGCTCGATTCCGCCAACCCTTATACACTGTTTTTCGGAAAGCTTATTTATAAGAGAGGAAACCTCCGCATCAAGCGCACCTATTACTCCAATATCAACCTTACAGCTCATAAGACTCCACCGTCACTCTCCGTATACGAGAGTGTTCTTTTTATTTTTCAAAACCTTAAGATAGCGGCAAGCTTCACGCTGTGCAGCACCGAGGTCAAGATTTTTATAGTTTCCGCACTCACGGCGCTCCGCACCAAACATAGTATCGCTTTTGTAAGCTATCCTGTCAAGCGTTTCTATAACCGTATTAACAACAGTCGCATCATCGGCATTTCTGACAAGCAGATAAAATCCCGTCTGACAGCCCATGGGGCCGAAATATATGACGTCTGCGCCTATTACGGACGAGCGGATATAAGTCGCAAACATATGCTCAAGAGAATGCATCGTAAGATTATCCATATAATCGCCCATATTCGGACGTCTTGTACGCATATCGTACGTGGTTATATCTCCGTCACGACGGGAAATATAAATTCCCTCATCAATTATATCGTGGTCAACCGTAAAGGATGCGATTTTTGCGGGCTCATTCATACACGTTTTAAACCTTTATTTGAAAATTACTCAAAAATCAGAAAGCAAGACGCTCTTTGATATAAGAAACAACCTCGCCCATCGGAATTCTTACCTGCTCCATCGTATCTCTGTCACGAACGGTTACGCAACCGTCATTTTCGCTGTCAAAGTCGTAGGTAATGCAGAAGGGAGTTCCTATTTCGTCCTCACGGCGATATCTCTTACCGATAGAGCCTGTTTCGTCAAAATCAGTCGGGAACTCACGTGCGAGTGTGTCGTAAAGCTCAAGCGCCTTTTCGGAAAGCTTCTTGGAAAGCGGAAGAACAGCACACTTAACGGGAGCAAGTGCGGGATGAAGGTGAAGAACTGTACGCACGTCACCCTCGGCAATAACCTCCTCATCGTATGCATCAACAAGGAATGCAAGAGCAACTCTGTCAGCTCCGAGAGAGGGCTCTATAACGTAAGGAATATAATGCTCGTTTGTTTCGGGATCGAAATATGTCATATCCTTGCCCGAATGATTCTGGTGCTGGCTGAGGTCGTAATCTGTTCTGTCAGCTACGCCCCAAAGCTCGCCCCATCCAAACGGGAAGAGATACTCGAAGTCGGTTGTTGCTTTGGAATAGAAGCAAAGCTCCTCGGGATCGTGATCGCGAAGACGAAGATTTTCAGGGCGCATACCGAGGTCTATCAAGAACTTGTGGCAGTAATCCTTCCAGTAAGCAAACCACTCAAGGTCTGTTCCGGGCTTGCAGAAGAACTCAAGCTCCATCTGCTCAAACTCACGGGTACGGAAGGTGAAGTTACCGGGGGTGATTTCGTTTCTGAAGGACTTACCTATCTGCGCAACACCGAAGGGCAGCTTCTTTCTTGTAGAACGCTGTACAGCGGGGAAGTTAACGAATATACCCTGCGCTGTTTCGGGACGAAGATAAACGGTATTCGTAGAATCCTCTGTAACACCTATAAAGGTTTTGAACATAAGGTTGAATTTCTTGATGTCGGTAAACTCGTGACCGCCGCAATCGGGGCAGGCAATTCCCTTTTCTTTTATAAAGGTTGCCATTTCATCAAAGCTCCAGCCTGCGGGATTGTCGTTTGTGCCGTGTTCAAACGCATACTCCTCGATAAGCTTGTCAGCTCTGTGACGTGCCTTACACTGCTTACAATCCATAAGCGGGTCGGAGTATCCGCCAACGTGACCCGAAGCCACCCAAGCCTGGGGGTTCATTATGATAGCGGAATCAAGGCCTACGTTGTATCTTGACTCCTGCACGAACTTTTTCCACCATGCACGTTTTACGTTGTTCTTGAATTCGACACCGAGAGGGCCGTAATCCCAGGAATTTGCAAGTCCGCCGTATATCTCCGAGCCGGGGAATATAAAACCGCGTGTTTTGCAAAGAGCAACGACTTTTTCCATTGTCTTTTTTGAGTTTTCCATCTGTTTTATCTCCATTTTGCTAATTATTATTTGCATTTTATAATGTTTTCTACTATCTCTCCGTATATAACGCCATCCTTGTGAGATATAGGCCTTACATACAAAAGCTCGCCTCTGACATCTCTTTTGGCAGGACATCTGACCTCTGCAAAAGTATCCGAATGAGCTATATAGTTCCTACCGTCAAAGCTTTCGAATATTGAAGGAAGCAATCTTTCGCTTCTTACAATTTTATCAATAGTACGCTCCCGCACCTCATTTTTTGCGGTTATCATACGGCGGGTCCTGTCACGCTTGACGTTTTCGGGGATTTGCCCCGACATATCGTATGCAGGAGTCCCTACCCTTCTTGAAAAAGTAAAGACGTGAGCATCAAGCAGTCCTGCTTTCTTTACAAAGGCTATCGTTTCTTCGAAATTCTCCTCGCTCTCTGCGGGAAATCCAACCATTATATCAGCTGTAAATTCCGCATCGGGTATAAGCCTTTTCAGTCTTTCTATGTTTTCGAGCGCCCGTGTGCTGTTATATCTTCTTTTCATATTTGCAAGCACGCTGTCAGAGCCGCTTTGGAGCGAAACGTGAAAGTGCGGAACAAGTATAGAAAGGCTTGATACGGTATTTGCAAACCTTTCGCCTATAAGCTCGGGGGCTAACGAACCGAGCCTTATTCTCTTACAGCTTTTGCGACGGTCAAGCTCGCAAAGCAGGTCGCAAAGTCCGTAGCTGTCAGAAAAATCCTTGCCGTATGCGGCAACCTCGATACCTGTTAAAACTATCTCGCAAATACCGCTCTCGGATAACGCTTCGACCTCACGTATCACGTCTTCCTTTGGCTTTGAGCGCACGCGCCCTCTCGCCTCTTTGATAGCGCAGTATGTACATTTTGAGTCACAGCCGTCCTCTATCTTGACGTACGCACGTGTCCTCGGAGCACTCCTTACGCTCATAGGTTCAAAGCCGCTTTCGGATAGCGGAAGCAAGGAAATATGCGGAGGCGTAATCTCGCCCGACAACAGCCCCTTGGCAAGTGATACCGCACGAAGCTTACCGTCAGTGCCTATAACAGCGCCGACACCCGGAATTTTTGCAACGCTTTCGGCATCACGCTCGGAATAACATCCCATAACTATTATTTTAGCTTCAGGATTTTTTCTTATGGCACGGCGTATAAACTGTCTTGATTTTCTATCGCTTTCCTCGGTAACTGTGCAGGTGTTTATTACGTACACGTCCGCCACCGAATCAAACTCACATACGGTAAAGCCCGAATCGGAAAAGGACTCAGCCACAGCCTCGGTTTCATACTGCGAAACCTTACAGCCGAGTGTATATAGCGCCACAGTATACATAAGTCCCCTCCGAATATATTTTACATCTTACATCAATCGGGGATACAAGCCCTGATTTTTTAGGAAGCCCGTCGCTTTTCGGCTTATAAGAGCAAACCTACCTGTTTATTTTAACAGAAACATAAGACAAAGTCAAGATATGACACGCACTTTAATATATATAAACAAGAAATATTTGAAAAACCGCTTGACATTTTCGAAAGTTTCGGCTATAATATATTCTGCTTTCGTATGAATACGCACAAGTAGGCATATTATTTGCCTGTGATGTTTATTACTTTTTAAGGAGGTGCAAATCATGAAAAGAACCTATCAGCCTAAGAAACTGCAGAGAAAAAAGGAACATGGTTTCAGAAAAAGAATGGCAACCGCTAACGGTAGAAAAGTTCTCAAGAGAAGACGCGCCAAGGGTAGAGCTCGCCTCACCTATTGATTAAAAGCGCATTAAGCCACGTAGCGTGGCGTACAAAACCTCCGATAAATCGCCAATTGCGTCTTTATCGGGGTTTTTGTTTGAAAAGACTATTTTTTTAGAGGTGATTTTTATGAAGTTTATTTCTATATGTGAAAATCATCTGTTTTCGAAAGCGTATTCAAAGGGCAAAAGAGCAGTGACATCGGCTCTTGCCGTTTACGTGCTTGCCGATTATGCGGCAGCAAGACTTGCGAAGGCACATCCTATGAAGCGTGTGGTAAACAGAATAGGGCTTACCACATCAACAAAGCTTGGCGGGGCGGTTGTCCGTTCGAGATGCCGCCGTATTATGCGTGAAGGACTTTTGGCGCTCGAGAAAGAAAGAGAACTTAAAACGGGCTTTCTCATTGTAATTGCAGCACGCAGCGCCGCCATAGAATTAAAAAGCACCGACATCAAGCGTGAGCTTGAATCGGCGTTTACAAAACTCGGTATGTTCAAACAACTATGAAACACGTGATGATCTGGCTTTTACGCCTTTATCAAAAGTATATCTCGCCGCTTAAAACACCGTGTTGTCGCTTCACTCCTACCTGCTCATCCTATGCGATTGAGGCTTTTGCGAAGCGCGGCTTTTTTGCAGGACTCATTCTGACAGTTTGGCGTGTACTCAGATGCAATCCGTTTTGTCGAGGCGGATACGACCCTGTTCCCGAACGCGGCTTTCGAAATCCGAAGCCCGAAAACCTTACCGAGAATTACGAAAAAGAAAAGGAATAAAGCAATATGTTCGATTGGCTTTACAGTCTGTTTGGAACTATGCTCTCATGGTTCAACAGCATTACAGGCAGCTACGCTCTTGCGCTGCTTATCTATGCTTTAGTTTTCAAGATTGTTTTCCTGCCCTTTTCCATAAAGCAGCAGAAAAACCAGATAGCTATGGCAAAGCTTACCCCTAAAATAGAACTTATCAAGGCAAAATACAGAGGCAGAACCGACCAGGTCACAATGCGTAAGCAGCAGGAGGAAATCCTCGAGCTTCAGCAAAAAGAGGGTTACAATCCCCTTTCAGGATGTCTTCCGCTTCTCTTGCAGATGCCCCTTATTATTTTCCTTTATAACGTAATACGCAATCCCCTCTCCTATATATGCAAGCTTGGCGATGATGCGGTAGTTGCTATCAATACTGCCGTAAACAATCTCTCTGAAGCTGTATCATTCAGCAAAATAGACCAGATAACTCTTGTAAACCAGATACACTCATCAGGACTTGACAGCATTGTCTACGAGGGTGGCACATTTGACGTATCAACGCTTCCCAACTTCAAGCTGTTCGGACTTGACCTTGCAGCAACCCCCTCATTTACCAGCATATCCTGGCTCGTTCTTATCCCCTTTATTGCGGCATTTGTTTCATGGCTTTCCATGGTACTTGTCCGCAGGTGGAACGGCAACGGTATGGCAGCAGCACAGGATGCTCAAACCGCAGCATCAATGAAGATGATGGATCTTGTTATGCCTGTTATGACAGTATTCCTTGCATTCAGCTTCTCTGCTATGCTCGGACTTTACTGGATATATCAATCGGCGCTTTCTATTGTTCAGTCATTCATACTCGCAAAGGCTATGCCGCTTCCCAAATATACACCCGAGGAGCTTAAGGCTATGAAAAAGGCGCAGAAGGAGGCTGAAAAGGCTCAACGTGCAGCGCTTAAGTCACAGCCAAAGTACAAATCGCTTCATTATATAGATGATGACGATTACGACGAGCTTCCCACGCTTAAGAATGAAAGTGACACCGAAGCAAAGAAAGCAGATTTGAATACACCCGAAATTAAAGATTGACATAAGGAAGAATTAATAGATGAAGAAAGAAGTTATTGCTTCGGGTAAGGACGTTACCGAAGCACAGGAAAATGCCAGAGCGGCACTTGGCGCAGGTCCGCTTGACGACGTACAGTACGAGGTTATTTACGCAGGTAAAAAAGGCTTCCTTGGATTTATGTCCAAGCCGGCTCAAGTAAGAGCTTATATTGAATCTGCGGAAAAAGAAGAAAAGAATCCCACAGAGCGTCGCCGTGACCGTCAGCAGAAGCGTGACAGACGCAAGGGAAACCAGAACAACAATCAGCAGAAAAACGAAAACAAAAAGCCCAAGGCTGAAAAGCCCGAAAAAGCAGAAAAAAGCGCAGAAGTAATACCCGAATGTAACCTTAAGTTGGAAAAAAGAGAGGTTTCTGCCGGTGAAGATATGTCGTTCGACTTTGTAAACACTCTCATCGCAAACATCGGTCTTAACGCAGAGGCTACTCTTTATTCGGTAGAAGACGGAACAAGAAGAATCACAATTACAGGTGACGACGCTTCTACTCTTATCGGTCATCACGGAGATACTCTGGATGCGCTTCAGTATCTTGCAAACCTTGCTTCGGCAAAGAAAAACGCAAACGGCGAGCGTGATAAGAGCCGTGTTACAATCGACATTGAAGGCTACCGTGCAAAAAGAGAAGAAACTCTGCGTGCACTCGCAAGAAGAATGGCGGCTAAAGCGCTTCGCAACAGACGCAGCGTTATGCTTGAGCCTATGAGTGCTTATGAGAGAAGAATAATACACTCCGAGGTACAGAATATCGAGGGTGTTTCCACAAATTCGGTAGGCTCGGACAACAACCGTAAGATAGTTATTTATCTTACCGAAAAGAAGCCCCGTGAGCTTTTCGATGAGGATACCAACACTAACACTATAAAAGAACAGACCGCTGTTACCGCTACAGAGGATGACGTACTTAATATAGGTGCTATTGATTCACTCGCTACGGCAGAGCTTACCGAAGATGAAGCATCGAGCGAAACCGTTGCGGTAGAGCTTACAGCTGCAACCGAAGAGGCCGCTGAATAAAATGAATGCTTTTACAGACGTAATAGCAGCGGTTTCAACCCCACCCGGCAAGGGTGGGGTTGCCGTTATCAGAATGAGCGGTGACGGTGCGGTACTTATCGCAGATAAGGTATTTTCGGCAAAATACGGCACTTCCCTCTCATCTTGTGAGCCAAGACGGCAAATATACGGATATATCAAGGATGGCGACACCGTAATAGACGACGTTTTAGTATGCCGTTTCGCCTCAACTTCATCATATACAGGTGAAGAAACGGTAGAAATATACTGTCACGGCGGTGCGCTTGTGACTCGTACGGTGCTAGAGCTGCTCTTCAGGCATGGCGCAGTTCCCGCTGAAGCGGGTGAATTCACAAAGCGCGCCTTTATAAACGGAAAGCTCACGCTTACAGATGCAGAGCTTATCGGAAAGCTTCTTGAAGCGAAAAGCACAGACGAGCTTGCGCTATCCTCTGCTACAGCAAGAGAACGGCTCAATTTACGCATAGAAGCCATAAAATCGGGTATAACCGACGTAATGAGCTCTATATACGCAAGAATTGATTACCCCGACGAGGAGCTTGGTGACTACGGTGACGACGAGCTTCTTGAAAGACTGACCGAGATATCCGAAACGCTCGCAGAGCTTATTTCAACATACAGGACGGGCCGCGCTATTTCGGAGGGTATCTCCACCGTCCTTTGCGGAAAGCCAAACGTCGGAAAAAGCTCGGTCTATAACGCTATTCTCGGTAAGGATGCCGCAATCGTTACAAGCCTTGCGGGAACAACGAGAGACGTTCTTGAGAGCACAGCGACGCTTGGCAGAGTTGCGCTCCGACTCCGTGATACTGCGGGAATACGTGAGAGCGGAATACGTGATGAGGTAGAGAAAATCGGAATTGAGCGTTCGCTTGCAAGCATAGACTCAGCAGAGCTGATACTCGCAGTGTTTGATATTTCAGCACCGCTTGATGCTCAGGATATTGAAGTGATTGAGAAGATAAAAGAAAGCTCCGCTACAAAGATAGCTATTCTTAACAAATCCGACATTTCAGAATCCTACCAGGAGGATGCTTTTGCCTACGGTAACGCTTTCGATGCAGTCGAGCTGGTTTCGGCAAAAGAGCCGGAGACACTTTACAGAAAGCTTTCAAGTACTGTCAACAGACTTATGACCGACGAAAAAATAAACACCTCGGACACTGCAATTGTATCAAGCGCAAGACAACACGCACAGCTCTCCAGAACGTACGATTACCTGAAGCTTGCAATTTCGGGGCTTCGTGACGGTTTTTCGCAAGATGCTGTGTCATCTGATATAGAGCGTGCGCTCGGAGCTATTTCGGAGCACGACTCACGTGAGGTTTCGGAGGCGATTGTTGCCGATATTTTCTCGAAATTCTGTGTTGGAAAATAGATTCAGTGGTGATATTATGCAAACAAAGCTTTTTTCTAAAAACGACAGCGGATTTATATGCAAAAGCTGTGGCAAAGAAGTGCTACCTCTCGGATACACATCGAGAAACCACTGCCCATTTTGCTTATGCTCGCTACACGTTGATATAAACCCCGGGGACAGACAAAACACCTGCGGCGGTATCTTGCGCCCGATTCAAGCGCTCCCTGACAGCAAAAGAGGATATATAATAATCCACAGATGCGAGCGTTGCGGTGCTGTTGTGCGAAATCGTTCGGCGCACGAGGCAAAGGTGCAGCCTGACGACACCGAGCTTCTGATTAAGCTTACCGCAGGCGGAAACCGATTTTGACACAAGTACCCACAAAAACAACTGACACTTTTTGCAAAATTCATTTTTGGTTTAAGGAATTTTATGAAGGACAGACAAAAACAAACAGCTAAAAAAGCTATCAAGCTGACAATAAGCAAAAAACGCTTTTAAGCGAAGCACAGCGCTACGCATTTATGGTTCTAGGTTGCATTTGCTATTCGCTCAGCCTTAAGGCATTTCTCATTCCTTGCGAAATTGTCGGCGGCGGCGTTTCGGGTGCGGCATCACTCGTTAATATCAAAACAGGCTTCCCTGTCGGTGTTTTCATAGCGATTATTAACGTGCTTATACTGATACCCGCATTCAAGACAAACGGCTTGAAATTTATTATCAGATGCTTTATCACTACGGTAGTTTTAAGTACGATAACCGACCTTTGGGACCCGATTCTTGCGCTATTTAATTTCAGCGGCGCTACCGAAAACAAAATTCTCGCCTCTCTTTACGGCGGAGTTTTACAAGGCGTCGGAATAGGCCTTTTCATCAAGTACGAAACTTCAAGCGGCGGCACAGAGCTGCTCGGCAGACTTACACATCTTTTATTGCCATTCGGCTCAATTGCAACGCACACCGCACTGCTTGACGGTATGGTTGTGCTTATGGGTGCAATATTCCTTGCAAGTCTTGAAAACGTGCTTTATGCGCTTATACTTATTTATGCAAGTGCAAAGGTCAGCGACCTTATTATCTTCGGATTTTCAAAGGCAAAGCTTTGCTACATAATAACCACAAAAGCCGTGGAGATATCCGATTTTCTTATATCTCACAGCCCAAGAGGTGTCACTCTGCTCCGTGGTGAGGGAATGTATTCAAAAACCGAAAAGGGAGTTCTTATTACCTGCGTTAAGCCAACTCAAATAGTTGCTCTCAAAGGAATGATAAAGCAGCTTGACGAGGGCGCTTTCGTAATAGTTTGCGATGCCAATGAGGTTTACGGCAAGGGCTTCCACAGCATTTAATTAAATAAAAAAAGACCGTCTGACGAGTGCTGTATAGCATCAAGTCAGCGGTCTTTTTTTATTTCAGACGTAGGCCTTTTTAATATATTTTTTGCGTCTATATAGTCCGGCACGAAATCGGATATTCCAAAGCAAAATGCAAAAAACACGAATTGCACCAAGCTGCAAGTGAGCAAAAGAATAGTGCAAGAAAATCCAAAACCAACGCTTAAGTTTGTTTTTTTTGCAAACTTATATTTGCATTATTTGATATTCAATCCGAAACCACTTTGAATTTCAACAGTATATGACAGCAATTAAAGATGATAAATTACAGCGGTTAAGAGCAACCGCCATTATCAGAATATGCCAACCGCCTTGAAAAAGAAGGATGCGCCGACAAGCGTCACGGTTGAAAGAAGCGTTGCCCATACTACAAGCTGGCCTGCAAGCTCGGTATCACCGTCCATCTCCTGAACCATAGGCACTGTTGACACGGCTACCGGAGTAGCGAACATTGCAACGAGTGCGGCAAACTGCTCCGGAGCGAATTTATCAGCGAAGATTAAGTAGGCTGCTCCGAGGGCAAGTGTAGGGACTATAAACGAGCGTATCAGCGTAGCCGATATAATCTCCCTCTTCATCCGTCCCACCTGCGAAAACTCGAACTGAGCGCCGAGAATTATCAGCGCAAGAGGGGTTGACATTTGGGAAAGATATTCAAGCACCTTATAGACAATAGTTACGTCGGAAAGTCGGAACGTAAATCCAAAGCTTGAGAAAGGTCCTCGCACAAGTACACATAAAAGTCCAAGCAGCGTACTGATGATAAGCGGGTTTTTGATAAGCGCCATAGCCATTTTCTTAAGCTTTGCTTTTACCGCACCTTTAGATGCTGATTTTTCAGCATCGCGGTTTGAAAAGATTGAGAGCGAGAGAACAGCCAGCACGTTATAAGCAGGAATTATTATAGCCGAAAGCAGAGCCGCCGCCGCAACACCGCGCTCACCGAAAAGAGCCGAAGCCAAGGCTACACCGACAAGCGCAAAGTTTGAGCGAAATGATGCCTGAAGAATAACACCGCGACGTCTTGCATCCTTTGTGATAAGACATGCCAGGGGGGATACTATCAGAAACACCGCAACAACCGCTACAAGAGCATAAACAACGTATCCGATATCTATATCTTCGGCATTTTGTATTTTATAGACGTTCAAAAACAGCGTTGACGGCAAAAATACACGAAAGACAAGCTTGTTTGCCGCCTTGGCAAAATCCGGCTTTATCATACCGACTCGCTTCAGTATGTATCCGAGAGCCACCATAAGTATCAGAGGCATAACGGCATTTATTGCAAATATAAACGATTCCATATCATATTTCCTTTTAAAATATTACACTACATTCTATCACACGAATCCGGGCGGTGTCAATAGAAGCATTATAATAAAAAACCGATACTATTCCTTAAGCTTAACTTTATATTCGGAGGGCGAAATTTCCTCGTACTTCTTGAATACCTTTGAAAAATAGTATGGATTATTAAATCCCAAGCGCACGGAAACCTCACAAACCGAATTATCCCGCAAAAGCTTTTTCGCTTCTTTTATCTTAAGAGAGTTGTAATAGCTTATAATTGAGGTCTTTCTATGCTTTTTGAAAAGAGTGGATACGTACGTCCTACTGTAATTCAAGCTTTTGGAAATTTGATCTATTGATACCGAGGAATAGATGTTTTCAGAAAGCATCGTTATAATTCTCTCAAGAATGATTTTTTCAAGCTTTTCCTTCGAGTCGTACGTGACTATATTTTTGCCCTTTTCCGCCTCTATTGCCGAGGTTAAGAGCAGCTCTTCCAGATGCAGCTTATAAAGTTGCTGTGAGCCAAGCGGGGGATTCGGAAGAAGCGATTTAGCTACAAATGCCTGAAGGTCGGTAGGCCGAACGCTGCTTTCAAAAATATTTCTTGCCTCGGCATACATTTTATAGATAAGCTTTTTTTGCTCTGCGGACAAAGAGATTTTCAAATCTTCGAAAATTGTCATAATCTTGCTCGAAGAATAAAAGGAAATGAAAAACACCGTTATCGACGCATTGACAGCTTTTATACTGTGTGCCTCGCCCGGCTTATGGAAGTACGCTTCGCCCGCCAGCAAGCGCCGTAGTGTTTGATGACGGTGAAAGACGTGCTGTCGTTATGAGCGTAGACAATATAGGCTTTACGGGACAGGGGTTAGCTGCGCTCAGAGAAAAAATAGCGAAGGCTATCGGCACGAGCACGGATGCCGTTTATTTAACCTGCACCCATACGCACACCGCCCCTGAAATTAAGGGTTTATCACTCGTTGCATCATTTGGCAAAAGTGTAGTCGAGGAAAGCAAACCTGACTCGGTTACGGATTGGGTTGAAAAAAGACTTGTAGACGTTGCAAAGCTTGCGGCTGATGATATTGCGCCTGCGACTCTTTCGTTTACGAAAGCCGATGTTAAGGACGTTTCTTTCGTCCGCCGATTCAGACTTAAGGACGGAACTGTTACGACTAATCCGGGTTGGCAGAATCCCGAAATCGACTGTCCGCTCGGTGACGGTGATGACGGAGCATCGCTTCTTATAATCAAGCGTGAAAATAAAGCGGAGATAGGAATAGTTCATTTTCAGGTGCATCCCGACGTCATTACCGGAACGAAATATTCCGCCGATTTTCCGAAGTTTGTCCGCGATACTTATGAGGCAAATATACCTAATTCGCTTTGTATGTTTATCAACGGAGCTAGGGCGACCTTAACCACATAGACGTAAGACTTAATCCCGATGTGGATTGTGCTTGGGGTTACGAGAGATCTAAGTATATGGGCAAAAAGATCGCAATGAGTCTTATCTCAAATTACGAGCTTGCAAAGAAGATAGACGGTGATAAGGTAAGATTTGGCAGCGCAAAGGTCAAAATAAAATATCATAAGGGCGCTCCCGAGGAACTCGAAGAGGCACTTACGATTTCAAAAATTTATAACGAACAGGGCAGCGAAGCCGCAGTTCCCGGCTTGGTTGGAATGAGAAGAACGCAGATGCTTGCAAAGGCTACGAGAATCGTGCGCCTTATGGATATGCCTGACTATACCGAGCTTACGGTGTATGCCGTTGCGGTTGGAGATGTCGTTTTTGGCGGTATCCCCAGCGAGCCTTTCTCACAAATAGGTCGCATGTTCAAAAGCGGAACGAAATTCACCTTGGCTTTGCCGAACTCTTTGACAAACGGTTGTGTGGGATATTTCCCGACAAAAGATGCCTATAAACAGGGCGCGTATGAGGCGAACAGCTCAAGCTATGCCGAGGGTACGGCAGAATCTATTCTAGAAAAGCTTATAGAAACAGCAGTTTCGCTCAAGCAGGATTAATGACAATAATGCTTTACATTTAACGGCTCTTTTGCAATTTATGCCGTTCGTTTGATACAATTACCGAATATATTTTCAACGAAATACAGCATTGTTTCGAGAGGATATTATGAAAGCGATAGTTAATGCAAATATAATAATGACAGATCACGTCATTCCGGGTGGCGTTATCTTAATTGACGACGGAAAAATCACCGATTTTGGCAAGGTACGGGAGGTTATCATTCCCGAAGGCGCTGAAATTATTGATGCCGAAAACAATTACGTAGGTCCGGGCCTTATAGATATTCATACGCACGCAGCGGATAAAACCTACTTTGCCGATGACCCGAAGCGGTGCAGCGAAAACCTTTTAAAGCACGGTGTAACAAGCGTTCTTCCCGCACTCTATTACAGCCTTAACCAAGAAATGTTTATAAGCGCTATCGAAAAGATAGCTTCGGCTTATGAATGCGGAGATTTTCCGAATTTCCTTGGCTTTTATATGGAAGGACCGTATCTCAATCCCGGATTTGGCTGTAATCAAGAGAAAAACGCATGGCGCTTCGGTATTTTAAAGGAACAGTATCAACCCGTTATAGATGCCGCAAAAAATTATGCTAAAGTTTGGTGTTTTGCGCCCGAAAGAGAGGGTATCGAGCAATTTGTTCGGGACGTTAAAAGCTCAATTCCGAACTGTGTGTTTGCAGTTGCCCACAGTGCGGCAACACCCGAGCAGGTAGAGCGGTTTATCCCCCTCGGCTTGAAGATTGCAACGCATCACACAAACGCAACCGGTACTATTGAGCATTACTCCGAATGTCGGGGTGTTTGCGTTGACGAGGCGGTTAACTATAACAAGGAAATTTATGCCGAGCTTATCTGTGACAGAATAGGCGCACACGTTGTTCCGTATATGCAAAGACTTGTAAGACGGGTCAAAGGAGACGACAGAATCATTCTTATCTCCGACCAGTTTGTTGATGACGGTCCGATTCCACCGGGCTTTGAAGAGGCAACCGACATCAATTTTGACCATTCGGGAGAAATAGCAGGCTCTGCTATGACATTAGACCTTGCGTGTAAAAACGTGCTGTTCCATATGGGCTGCTCGGTCTGTGATGCATTCAGGTTTGCCTCAACCAACCCTGCTCGAGTTTTGGGCTTGTGGGACCGTGGATATATCGCCAAAGGAACGTTAGCCGATTTAATAATTGTAGATCAATTCTTTGATGTAAAAACCGTAATTCTAAAAGGAGAAAAGATATGAATAATTTATTCGAACCAGCAACAGATTTTAAATTTACACCTGCGGATTTTGTTCCGTTTAAGGACAGAGAGCTTTGCGAGAAGCTTCGTAAAATGAGCGGTACAGATCTCGAAAAGCACTCTAACCCTAACTTTAAAATTAAAGTTATGATGAACCCTCATCCCGTTCTTATCGCAACGCTGTTTTCAAGAATCAAGGAAGCATCCGAAAACGGCAAGAAGATTACTCTGATTTTAGGCAACCCCGAACCGGATACTTATATTCCTCTGGCACAGCTTATCAACTACTTTAAGGTTGATTGCAGAAACGTTCATCTTTTTGCAATGGACGAATGGGCTGACCAGGACGGCAACATTGCACCCGAAACATACAAGGCGGGCTTTGCACACTCGATGCTGAAGTATCTCGTATATCAGATTGACGAAAAGCTCCGTATGCCCCTCAAGAACGTTCATTACCCCACCAACAAGAACATCAACAGCTATTCGGATATGATTACCGATTGCGGTGAGGGCGGCGCAGACATTTGCTCCTCTTCCCCCGGTTGGACAGGACACATGGCGTTTATTGACCCCGTTAATGATTTCTTCCCCGCGGGCTTCGACCCTAAGGTTGAACCCACCAAGGCTCAAATTGACGAATGGCTCAATATGAAAGCAAGAATTGTTGACCTTCATCCTCTTACTGTTGCACAGAACTCGCTTCACGGTGTATTCGGTCAGTCGGGAATATCGCTGACGTTCCTCCGAAAGCCACAACAATCGGCCCTGTTGACGTTAAAAACGCCAGAGAAAGAATTGAGGTTCACGCACTCCTGACCAATAGCACATTCTCTTCTTGGCAGAGAATGACCTCTCGCCTTGTTCTTCACGGTCCTGTAACTCCGCTTATTCCGAGCTCGATGCTTCAGCTCATGGATACTCAAGTTTACGTTTCCGACGAGCTTGCAGCTCCGTTTGACTGTTGGGAAAAGGTAGGCTACTGATTTTAATCAGTCAAGTCACTTTATTGATTTCTTATAAAAAACAAGCAATGCGGTATGGATTTTCCATACCGCATTGCTTGTTTTAGCTTTGTTAATATCTATCGGCTTATTCGGTTACGGTGTCAACTACCTTTGAATCAGCCTCTGCATTAGCACGTCTTTCCTCAAGCTCTTTGTTCATAATTTCAAGAGTCTTTTTGTCAACGTTATAAACGACTGCAAGACCAACGAACTGGAGAACTGCGCTGAAGAGGTAAAGACCTGCAACGAGCCAGCACATATTGTATGCCGTCTCGGGCGACTGACCGATAGTTCCGAGCTCCGAAACATATCCAAGTGCGCCCATCATAAGAAGCACGAGAGAGGGACCAACACCCTGTGCAAGCTTTCTGAAGAAGGAGTGAATCGAGTAAACAGTACCCTCTTCTCTGGTTCCGAACTTCCACTCGTTATAATCAATAGCGTCACCAATCATTGCCCAGGATACGCAGGTGTAAATACCCATACCTATACCGAAGATGATAAGACCTATCATATAAACCACAAGGGGAAGCATAGTTTCATTCGAGAACAGCGGGAACAGAAGCATTACAAGACCGCCTACGATAGAAGCAAGAGTTCCTGCAACAGAAGCTTCCTTTTTACCGTACTTTTCAACAATCTTCTTGATGAAAGGCATAAACAAGAACATAGGTAAGAAGCCTATAAGCTGTACAACACCCGAAAGCTCAGCCATACCGAAATACGTAGCAAACATAATGGTGTTCGCTGTTGTTGCCGACTGCATACCGAGGAACATACCCATAGCAGCTATGGTAGCGCCTACTGCGGGACGGTTCTTAATAAACTTACCAAACGAACTTACAACGTTGAATTTTTCGCCGCCATCGTTTGTCTTGATAGAGTTTTCGTCAACACGAACGGTTATCTTCTTAATCATAAACAGGAATGCGATAAATCCGAGAACTCCCATTATAAGCGCCGCCAAGAACACACGCTCACCGAGAAGCTCCTGTACCTTTGCACCTGTCAGGGGGTTAAGCATCTGATCGCCAATCTCGTAGGCATCGCCTGTCAGGGGGTTATTGTGATATACACCGTCGAGGTCGGGAATTTTACCCGAACCATCATAAGTAATGTTTTTCCAGATAAGCATAGGAAGAATAATGCCGGGAATCATATTTCCAACCATCGAGCCGATAGAACGCCAGGTGGAAAGCTCCGCCTGTTCTGTTTTGCTGTCGGTTACGAGCGAAAGCATAGAGCCGTAGGGCACGTTTGCAACCGTATAGCAAGCATCCCAGATAACATAAGCAAGAATGAATACTATGGATTTCACAACTACCTGGAAGGTTTCCTGGCTAAGTCTGATAGATTCGGGCAGCGGCAGGAATACCAGCGATCCCGCAAGAAGCAGACCGCACGCACCGATAAATATGTAGGACTTGAATTTACCAAGCTTATACTTTCTCTTGTCGTTATCGATCATAGAGCCGATAAGCGGGTCGTTAATAGCGTCCCAAATCTGTGTGACCAAAACGAGCGCAGAAAGCAGGCCGATTTCCATATACATGTAAACGAGCCAGAAGGTCTGTACGGTGCCCTTAAGAGCAAAGCTCATATTACAACCGAAGTCGCCCGCAGCATACGCAACCTTGTCAAGCATACCAAACTTACGCTTGCCGTTTTCGTCAAGTTGAAGTTGTTTCTTCATTTGTTTTCCTCTTTTCTAATTTTTTCGGTTTTGCCGACGTACGAAAAACATAAAAAAAGCTCGCCGTATTTTCCGCATCCGACAAAGCATTAACCACTACTATTTTAACATATTAAAAGGCATTGTCAAGCATTTATCACCTTTTTAACACTTTATTCACAATTATAACAAGTAAAACAAAAAAATATTGCCAGAAGAAGCCGTTTATAGCAATTATATACACCAAAAATACCCATTCTGGGAATATTTTGTATTTTTTGTTTTGAGTGGAAAATGCACTTGTAATTGACTTCTTGCGAAAAATGGTGTATCATAAAAGCATAATTGTACGACGTTTATCAGCTACGGGGGTTATATGGAAATAATCGCAAGAATATACACGGATTTTTCTGAAAAATTCGGGATACCGCGTCAGAGCGGCCTATCATCAAATATAGGGAAAATAATATTCGAAGAAAAATACCGTAACGCTGACGCTCTGCGAGGACTTGAGGGGTATTCGCATATATGGCTTATCTGGCTTTTTTCTGATATAAAGCGCAAAGAATGGTCACCGACAGTAAGACCGCCAAGGCTTGGCGGAAACCGCAGAATGGGTGTATTTGCAACACGCTCACCGTATAGACCGAATCCGATAGGTCTGTCCTCTGTAAAGCTTGTTGAAATAAAGAAGACCCAAAACGAGGGTACGGTTCTTTTTGTCGAGGGCGCTGATATGCTGAGTGGCACACCCATTTATGATATAAAGCCGTATCTCGCCTTTACCGACAGTCACCCCGAGGCGATCTGTGGATTTGCTGACGAGGCTGCGGAATATTCGCTTGAGGTCATCATCCCGGACAATATAAAAGAACAGCTTACAGCCGATGAGCTGACAGAGCTTACCTCTCTTCTATCCCAAGACCCAAGGCCGCATTACAAGGAGGATGGCGATGCAGAATACGGCATGAGCTTCAAGAATAAGAATGTGAATTTCAAGGTAAAAGACAAATCTATACAGGTGACAAATATACAAATATGTAAATGAAACTTTTCATAATAGAAACAAGTCCTGCAAAAATGCAGGACTTGTTTTTTGTCACTTACAATCAATATTCAGCATTTCCAACAGTTCTCGGATAGGGGAGAACGTCACGAATGTTGGACACACCGGTGATATACATTATGATTCTCTCAAAGCCAAGACCGTAGCCTGCGTGCTTTGTTCCGCCGTATTTGCGAAGATTGAGATACCACCAATAGTCCTCTTCCTTAAGGTCGAGCTCCGCCATTCTCTTGCGGAGAATGTCAAGTCTTTCCTCACGCTGCGAGCCACCGATAATCTCACCGACTCCGGGAACAAGAAGATCCATTGCCGCAACAGTCTTTCCGTCATCATTCTGACGCATATAGAAAGCCTTAATTTCCTTCGGATAGTCTACAAGGAATATCGGCATCTTGTATACCTTTTCGGTAAGATATCTTTCGTGCTCGGTCTGAAGGTCAACACCCCAGTATACGGGATATTTGAAGCTCTCACCCGACTTCATAAGGATATCAACAGCCTCGGTATATGTTACCTTGGCATAATCGGAATTAACCAATGCTGTAAGGCGCTCAAGAAGAGTTTTATCAACGAATTTGTTGAAGAAATCAAGCTCCTCGGAGCAGTTCTTCATAACGTGCTTCACGATATATTTTATCATATCCCAAGCGAGCTGCATATTATCGTCAAGGTCAGCAAATGCAATTTCAGGCTCTATCATCCAGAATTCTGCTGCGTGACGTGCGGTGTTGGAGTTTTCGGCTCTGAAGGTAGGGCCGAAGGTATATATGTTTCCGAATGCCATAGCATAGGTTTCACCCTCAAGCTGTCCGGAAACGGTAAGGTTCGCACTCTTTCCGAAGAAATCCTGTGAAAAATCAATCTCTCCACTCTCAAGCTTTGGCGGGTTGTTCATATCAAGCGTTGTTACACGGAACATTTCACCGGCACCCTCGCAGTCAGAAGCTGTGATAATAGGAGTGTGAACGTAAACGAAGCCTCTTTCGTGGAAGAATGAATGTATAGCGTAAGCAACCTCGCTTCTTACTCTGAACACAGCCGAGAAGAGATTTGTTCTCGGACGAAGATAAGCCTGCTCACGCAAGAATTCAACGGTATGGCGCTTGGGCTGAAGCGGATAATCGGGAGTTGAAGTTCCCTCCACCTCTATTTTTTCAGCCTTAAGCTCAAACGGTTGTTTAGCCTCGGGGGTAAGAACGAGAGTACCCGTTACTATAAGTGCCGCACCGACGTTCTGCGAAGCTATCTCATCGTAATTATCTATCTTGTCACGCTCGAAAACTACCTGAACGCTCTTGAAATACGAGCCGTCGTTAAGGTCAATGAAGCCAAAAGCCTTTGAATCACGCAAATTGCGCACCCAACCGCCAACAGTAACCGATTTGCCGTCGTATTTCTTCATATCCTCGTAAATGTTTCTTACAAGCACTCTTTTCATTTATATCATCCTCCGATTGTAAAGCTGATCAATTTTACACGTACTCTGCATAGTATACCACAAAAGGCAATCTATTTCAATAGTTTAGCAATATTTTTATTTTTAAATCTTATCAGTTTTATAAAAAACGTCCGCAGCGCCATAAATGCACTGCGGACATATTGAAATTAAAGGGTGTCAGCCGCAAAACGCAAATCCGAAAAATCAAAATGCTCAACGCTCTCACCGAAGCTTATATCAAAGCCGCCATCAGAGAGATTAACGTCGGTTATCGGACACTCACCGTCGGGTGCGGGATAAAGCACGGTTACAAATTCTGCTTCAATTCCCTTTTTCGCATAGGACACAAGCGGTGCCGGGAAATGAACCTTTGCCCCGGGAGTGCCGTCAGGTCGCCAGCCCATAAACGGCTCATCCTGCGCTATAAAGATTCTCGGGCAGGACGAGGATATCATATTCAGCACAGCACCGTTTTCATAGGTTGCGCTTATTTTATTCGATTTTACCGAAATCGGAGCTGTGGTGAGCTGCCAGGAGCTTTCGAAGAGGTGCTCGTTTTCGTCATTTGAAGAGAATTTATCTATAACAACGAAGAACGGCTTCGAACCACTACATCCTTTTTTGAACCAGATAACCTTTCTTACGTGAGTAACGTCTGTAAGCTCGGAGCCGTAGCCTTGATTGTAAATTCCCTCACAAGCCTCGAAATCCTCTCCGATTCTTGCCTTAAGGTCGGATTTTTTCTTAGCATCTGCGCCGGTCATACGGACGTGTGTTTTTCTTCTGTTTTGCGAAAGTCCGTCAACAAGTCCCGTATTGTGCGCACGTGACGAAAGGACGTACTGACGCATTTTTGAGCCGTCGTAATGGAAATTGCCCTCATTCGGAAGCATCTCTACACCGTATGCATAAAGCATAAAATTGAGCTTATCCTCGTGCTGATGGTCAGCGCCAAAGGGTGCTGACTCAAAAAATGCCCACATATCGTCGGGGTTAAATCCCGTGCGCATTACCATCATGCCCGAATAAGGCATAATTATCGACGTGTAATCCGGATGCTTACCCTCTGTAAATCCACTTGCGAAATATTTAAGCAGCTCGTCGTCAGGGAAATACCTTGCACCTCTTTTGCAGGCATCCACAACGTTTACGTAGGATCCGTCGTTCATAGGGGGAGTGCGCATTTCAGGATTCGCAAGTTGAGGATACATATAAAACAGTCTGCGAACATTATACGAAACATTTTCGGGAGTTTCAAAGCCGTAGGCATCAGCAAGGTCAAGGGAACGAAGGAACTCGCTTATCATAGCTCCGTGATATCCCGTCGAAAGCTCTATTTCGAAGTTGTCAGGGTAAACGTACTCCTCGCAAAGCCGCAAAACGTAGCGTACGCCCAATCGCCCCAACGCTTTGACTGCGCCATAAACGGATAAATCTTAGCGGCAAAGAGCAGTCCTGTTTTTTCGGTCAAAAGCCAGTTAAATCCTATGTTTTTCGGGAAAATATGCTCCGCCTGCTCCCAAATGGACATAAACAGAAGCGTCCAGACCTTGTCGCTGACAGAAGGCGAACCCAAAAATGCGTGAATAGGATAAGTCCACCCACGAAGACGAATTCCGCATTCAAGTGTTCTCCAATGATTGTTGCCCGGCTCACCCGGAAGCGGACGCTGATGCGCCTCGGTTATCCAGGAATAAACGAGCTCGTCGTATTTTTTTGCATACTTCTCGTCAGCGGTTTCCAAATAAGCGTAGGCGAGCGCACTCCACTCGGTATGGTAGTGAAAATGATATTCCCACTCCACGTATTTGTTAACCGTCGGGTTTGCGAACCAATCAATCTTGTTTTCTTTGCCGAAATCCATAGACACACCAAGGACGGTGTATTTGTTTTCAAGTGTATCGTTCGCCATTTTCATCGCAGCATCACCGGTGGGATGTATATTCGGGATTTTGAAAAGACACTCGGGCTTCAGTGTCTTTTTGATGTATTCGGCGAATATATGCTCCGCCCCTGCCTCGTCACCCGTGGCAAATACGCGTGCCGCCTCGGCAAGCTCGGGGATAGAATGATCTAGCTCTTCTTGAAAAAACTGCTTTTCAGTAATATGCATAGCATTAACCTCCATAAGAGAGAATCCGTTTATCTTTGTCATATTCTAACATACCTCCCGCCGCTTTTCAAGAGCTTTTCCTTTTTTATAAAATTTCTTTATCCTCAAAAAAGAGTCATTTTTGGACATTTTTTAAAACTTTATGTCTTGAATTGCACTTTACAAAATGCAAACATAGAGATATAATATTCTAGGTAGCATTTGCTCCCAATACAAGACCGAGGAAACAGACATGTTAAAAGCAACAGTAAGCGTAGAGGGTATGATGTGCCCTATGTGTGAATCACACGCAAACGAAGCCGTAAAGGCGGCTATCCCGGGCTGCGAGGTCAGCTCTTCTCATAAGGAAAAACGTACGGTTGTCATCGCAGAAAAGATTGACAAGGAAGCCTTGACGTTTGCCATCAAAAAAGAGGGCTACAAGGTATTGAATATCGAAGTTGAGCCTTACGAGAAAAAGAGATTTTTTGCAAAGCTGTTTAAAAAATAGATTTAAAACAAAAAAAGGAGAAAATATATGCTGCTTAATATTGACGTTAATTCTACCACAGACCCTTTCCTTAATTCGCTTGAAAACAAAGAAAATTTGACAGAGGCCGATTTCTATCCTTTCGTTGATGAATTTATTGACACGAAGGTTACAGATATCCTCTTTAACATAAACGGTCAGTCATCTGCAACCGATACAGAATACTTTGACACCTTTGCAGATAAATATTTTCAAAAAAATTGAAAACGGTATACCCGTTGATTACAGCGGTAAATCAACAATTAAAGCTTACTATCTTGCAAAATACAAGTACAAGGTAGATCCGTTCGCTATATGGATTAAGCGCACGAGAGAGGTTGGCATGAATCCCTGGTTGTCATTCAGAATGAACGATTGTCATCTGCCCGACGCACCAACCTGTTGGTTACGTGACAGTTATTTCTACGAGGCTCAGAAAAACGGCCTTATGAACGGTGAAAAATACGGATATTACAGAATTACGTATAACTACAAGTATCCGACGATCAGAGAAAAATTTCTCGGTTACATAAAAGAACAGCTCGAAAGATATGACGTTTCGGGTATAGAGCTTGATTTTATGCGTGAGATTTACTGCTTCGACTATATAGATGACGACCACGATTTATGCGTTAGCATTATGAACGACTTTATGCGTGAGGTAAAGAAAATCGTCACCGCAGAGGAAGCGAAAAAGGGACACAAAATCAAAATTGCCATAAGACTCACACGTGATATTGAAAAAAGCCTGCGTTTTGGTTTTGATGCTCGTACATTTGCAAAAGAGGGACTTGTCGATATCATTATTCCCTCACCGAGATTCCGCGGAAGCGACAGCGCAATTCCTATTGACGAATGGAAACGTGAGCTTCCCGAGGTTGAAATATACGGATGTATTGAGACGCTTATGAACGTGCTTCACTCAAGACATCTGGTAATGAATGCCGAAACTGCGAGAGGAAATGCGGCAAGCTTTCTTGCTATGGGTGCTGACGATATATACCTGTACAACCTCTTCGGTGAAAGAAGAAAGGCACGTGATAAGGAAATTCAGTGCACAATCGGAAGTTATGACGATATCGTCAAGCATCCGATCCGTTTTGTCATAATTGATGAGGACGATGATATCTGCCCTGTCGGCTGCAAACGTTGGCAGCAGCTTCCGATTATCCCCGAGGACGAAAAGACAATAACCATAAAAACAGGAAAGCTCCCCAAAGACAAAACGGTAAGACTTATACTCGCATTTGACGAGGGTAAACCCGAAGACGTAGAGGTGTCTATAAACGGAAATAGTGTGGGGGCACTCACATCATGTGTCGCACCCGAGCCTGAATTTTCTGCTTATACCGATGGCGCTATGTGCTATGATGCTATCGTGTCGTTTGATTCCGATACACAGAATATAACAATTAAAAAGACTACGGCAAACAAAGTTGTTATAAGCTGGCTCGAGCTTGACGTAAGATGATTTTACAAACAAATATTTTCATATTTTGACTTTTAGAGCAAAAAGCACCCGAAAGCGTTATGCTTTTCGGGTGCTTTTTGCATTTATTATTACATCTTAATACCACGCGCTATCTTATCTTTTACTGTTATTAACGGAAGCTTTTAAATAGGAAAAGAGCAAGTTTTTTAAAAATACACAAACAAAAAAGCCTTGCCATCTGGCAAGACCGAATATAAAATCCGCAAAAGCGGATGATTGCCCTGTGGCATATGCTCATTAAAAACCGAACAAGAGATCAAAACGAAGCTCAAATCAAATTGGATTAGCCGAACTCTGTTAAAACAGCAGTTCAAGCCCTCGGTCAATTAGTATCGCTCAACTGAATACATTACTGCACTTACATCTGCGACCTATCAAACTCGTAGTCTACAAGTGACCTTACTCATTTAAAATGAAGGGATATCTCATCTTGAGGTGTACTTCACGCTTAGATGCTTTCAGCGTTTATTACATCCGTACGCGGCTACCCGGCTATGCCCCTGGCGGAACAACCGATGCACCGGAGGTACGTCCTACCCGGTCCTCTCGTACTAAGGTAAGCTCCTCTCAAATATCCAACGCCCACGACAGATAGGGACCGAACTGTCTCACGACGTTCTGAACCCAGCTCGCGTACCACTTTAATCGGCGGACAGCCGAACCCTTGGGACCTTCTCCAAGCCCCAGGATGTGATGAGCC